>NZ_JBITXL010000005.1:123139-157629 GCF_044544685.1 Streptomyces sp. NPDC053542 | reverse complement strand
GGACACACGGCGGTCCACGCAGCACACGGCCGCGCCCGGCGTTTCACGTGAAACGCCGGGCGCGGCCGTGTGCTGCGTGGACCGCCGTGTGTCCGCGTGTCCGTGCTGTCACAGCCGTCCGCCGTAGGGGTTCGCTGCGTCGGCCGTCTGCCGGATGTGTCTGGTTGAGCGCGCAGTTCCCCGCGCCCCTGCGGGGCACGTGGTGGACTGGGACCGTGCAGAAGCGGACCAAGATGGAGGAACGGGAAGCGCTGCTTCCCCTCGGTGCCCGCCGGGCGGCGGCCTGGTGCGGACTGCTGCTGCTGGTCGCGGCGGTGATCGCGGTCGCCGTATGGCTGACGGTGACCCTGAAGGCGGCCGTGACGCCCGTCCTGCTGGCCCTGCTGGGCAGTGCGCTGCTCGGGCCGGTGTACCGGCGGCTGGTCGCGATGAAGGTCAACCGTTCGCTGGCGTCCGGGCTGACCTGCGCCGTACTGCTGGTGGTGGTCGGCGGAGCCGGGTACATCGTGGTGTCGGCGCTCATCGACACGGGCGACCAGATCGTGTCGTCGGTGCAGCAGGCGACCCGGGAGCTCACCAAGTACCTGGGCGCTTCCGGCACCTCGCTGGGCGACCTGACGGCGAACGCCAAGCAGCTGGCGGAGAAGTTCGGCGGCCGGGCCGCGACCGGACTGCTCTCCGGGCTCAGCCTGGTCGGCCAGACGGTGGCCGCAGCCGTGCTGGCGCTGCTGCTGACCTTCTTCTTCCTGCGGGACGCGGACAAGGCGGTGGGCGTACTGCGGTCCTGGTCGCCGGGCGACTCCGGGCCGCGGCTGGAGCGGATGGCGCGGCGCGGCTTCGAAGCCGTGGAGGGCTTCATGCGCGGGACGACGGTCATCGCGCTGATCGACGCCACCTGCATCACGGTCGGGCTGCTGATCCTGGGGGTGCCGGGCGCGGTCGGGCTGGGCGCGCTGGTCTTCGTCGGCGCGTACATCCCGTACCTCGGCGCGTTCATCTCCGGCGCGGTCGCGGTACTGGTCGCGCTGGCCGACCGCGGGTTCGTGATCGCGCTGTGGGCGCTGGGCGTCGTACTGGCCGTGCAGGTGCTCGAAGGGCACATCCTGCAGCCGATGATCCAGAGCCGTACCGTCCATATGCACCCGGCCGTGGTGCTGCTCGCGATCACCGCGGGCGCGAGCGTGGCGGGCATCCTCGGGATGCTGCTGGCCGTGCCGCTGACGGCGGCGGCGACCGGGATCCTGTCAGAGCTCCACCAGCGCTACGCGGCCGGTTCGGAGAGCGAGGAACCGGACAGCCCGGGGCCGCCGTCCGGCGGCTCCTCCGGCGACACGTCCGGCGGCTCCCCGGCCTGAGCCGCGTCCGGCACGGCGGCGGCCTGCTGCGCCGCGTCCTCGTACAGCTCGAACCAGATCGACTTGCCGTCCCCGCGCGGATTCACGCCCCACGCGCCGGCCAGCAGCTCCATGAGGACCAGGCCGCGGCCGGAGGAGGCCAGCTCGCCGGGGCGGCGGCGGTGCGGCAGCTCGTCGCTGCTGTCGGCGACGTCCACCCGGACCCGCCGGGAGCCCTTCACACCGGCGATCTCGGCGATCAGCAGGGCGTCGCCGTCGGTGTGCAGCAGGACGTTGGTGACCATCTCGGAGACCATCAGGGCGGCCGAGTCGATCTGGTCCTCGTCGGCCCAGTCGTGCAGCACGTCGCGGATCTGGCTGCGGGCCTCGGAGATCCGCTCCGGTTCGGCCTGCGCGATGGTCAGTACGGTGCGGCGCACGGGCGCCCGCGGCTCCAGCCCGCCGGTGCCGATGGCGCAGCTGCCGCCCTCGCGGCACAGCAGCAGCATCGCGATGTCGTCCTCGCGGCGGTCGGCCAGCCGACCGGTGGTGTGGTGCGAGGACGGCCCGTGCACGGCCTGTACCAGCGCGTCGGCGAGCTTTTCGAGGCTGTCGCCGGACTCCGGTTCCTCGTGGTTCTCGATGATGTCCCGCAGCCGCGCCCAGCCGCTCTCCAGGTCGTGCCCACCGGTCTCGATGAGCCCGTCCGTGCAGACCAGCATGGTTTCGCCGGGCTCCAGGACCAACCGGGTGGTCGGGTAGTCGGTGTCCGGCTCGATGCCCAGCGGCAGCCCGCCGGCGGTCGGCCGCACCAGCATCGTGCCGTCGGTCATCCGGATGGCGGGATCGGGATGGCCGGCCCGGGCGATGTCCAGCAGCCCCGTGGCCGGGTCGACCTCGATGTACAGGCAGGTCGCGAAGCGCGGGTCCAGCCCCTCGGCCTCGGTGTCGTTCAGGCCCGAGAGGAAGCGGGAGGCGCGGGAGAGCACGGCGTCGGGGTGGTGGCCCTCCGAGGCGTAGGCGCGCAGCGCGATCCGCAGCTGGCCCATGAGGCCCGCCGCCCGTACGTCGTGGCCCTGCACGTCCCCGATGACCAGGGCGATCCGGCCGGAGGGCAGCGTGATCATGTCGTACCAGTCGCCGCCGACCTCCAGGCCGCCGCCGGTGGGGACGTACCGCGCGGCCACCGCCATACCGGGGATGTCCGGCTGCACCGTCGGCATCATGCTGCGCTGCAGGCCGACCGTCAGCTCCAGCTGCGACTCCTGGTCACCGGCCCGGTGCAGCGCCTGCGCGAGCATCCGGGCGACGGTGGTGAGCACCGAGCGCTCGTCGGGCGTGAAGGCGACGCGGTGGGCGAAGGCGGCCATCCAGGCGCCGACCGTCCGGCCGGCGCTGATCAGCGGCAGGAAGGCCCAGGACTGGCGGTCGAAGTGCGCGGCCATCGGCCAGGTCGCGGGGAACCGGCGGCGGTACTCCTCCGGGGTGGGGAGATAGAGGGCGCGCCCGGTCCGTATCACCTCGGCGGCCGGGTAGTCGGTGTTCAGGGACATGTCGACGAACGGCTGCTCGTCCCCGGGGCGCTGTCCGTGGTGCCCGATGACCGATATGTGGTCGCCCTTGATGCCGAAGACGGCCAGCCCGTCGGGCATGAAGCCGGGCATGGACAGCCCGGCCGCCACCCGCAGCACCTCGGCGGTGGAGCGGGCCTCGGCCAGCGCGCGGCCCGCGTCCAGCAGGAACGCCTCGCGGGAGCGGCGCCAGTCGCCGGTGACGGGGGTGCGCGCCGCGGACGTGCCCGGCTGCGGCTCGGGGACCTCCTGGAGGGTGCCGAGCAGCTCGTAGCTGTTGTCCAGCGGCGTGACGCGGGCCCGGCAGCGGACGACGCGCAGCACCTTGCCGTCGGTGTCCATGACCCGCAGCCTGCCTTCGGCGAGGGTGCCCTCGGTCAGCGCGAGGTGGACGACGCCGTTGATCTCGGCGAAGTCGACGGCGTGAAAACGGGAGCGGATGAAGGCTTCGCTGAAGTCGGCCGGCTCCTCGGGCAGCCCGAGCAGCCTGGCCGCCTCGGCGTCCAGCCTGACCTTGCCCACTGCGTGGTCCCAGTGCCAGAGGCCGGTGCCGATGGCCGCCAGGACGTCCTTGGTGCGCATTGCATCACTTTAGGTTGGTTTCACGGGGGCTCACCAGTGCGATGGACGTGACCCTGGTCCCATGGTGTTCCTTTGCGCAGTCCGCGGGAGTCTTGTCGTGGATATGGCGATCCGGAGCGGCGGGGCGGAGCGGTAACCTGGAGCGGTTATGCCAATCCTGGGGTGATCATCGGGTGCCGACCGGGAGCCGACCCCGGCCTCCCTCCCCCGTGCCCCACCTCGACTCGCGACGACTTGGATGAGCGATGCATCGGTACCGGTCCCATAACTGCGGCGAGCTCCGGGCCGCGGACGTCGACACGGACGTCCGCCTCAGCGGCTGGCTGCACAATCGACGTGACCTGGGCGGCATCCTCTTCATCGATCTGCGCGACCACTACGGCATCACGCAGCTCGTCGCCCGCCCCGGCACCCCCGCCAACGAAGCGCTCGGCTCCCTGACCAAGGAGTCCGTCGTCCGCATCGACGGCAAGGTCAGCGCCCGCGGCGCGGACAACATCAACCCCGACCTGCCCACCGGCGAGATCGAGATCGAGGTCTCCGCGGTCGAGGTGCTCGGCGCCGCCGAGCAGATCCCCTTCACGATCAACGCCGAGGACGGGGTCAACGAGGAGAAGCGCCTGGAGTACCGCTTCCTCGACCTCCGCCGCGAGCGCATGCACCGCAACATCATGCTGCGTACGGCCGTCATCTCCGCCATCCGCCAGAAGATGGTGACGCTCGGCTTCAACGAGATGGCGACGCCGATCCTCTCCGCGACCTCCCCCGAGGGCGCGCGCGACTTCCTGGTCCCCTCGCGTCTGCACGCCGGCAAGTTCTACGCCCTGCCGCAGGCCCCGCAGCAGTTCAAGCAGCTGCTGATGATCGCGGGCTTCGACCGGTACTTCCAGATCGCGCCGTGCTTCCGCGACGAGGACGCCCGCGCGGACCGCTCGCCCGGCGAGTTCTACCAGCTCGACATCGAGATGAGCTTCGTCGAGCAGGAGGACGTCTTCCAGCCCGTCGAGAAGCTGATGACCGAGCTCTTCACCGAGTTCGGCGGCGGCCGCGAGGTCACCTCGCCGTTCCCGCGCATCCCGTTCCGCGAGTCGATGCTCAAGTACGGCAACGACAAGCCCGACCTGCGCGCCAAGCTCGAGCTGGTCGACGTCTCGGACGTCTTCGCGGGCAGCGGCTTCAAGGCGTTCGCCGGCAAGCACGTCCGCGCGCTGGCCGTGCCGGACACCGCCGACCAGCCGCGCAAGTTCTTCGACCAGCTCGGTGAGTACGCCGTCGAGCAGGGCGCGAAGGGCCTGGCCTGGGTCCGCGTCGGCGAGGAGAACGCGCTGAGCGGCCCGATCGCCAAGTTCCTCACCGAGGACGACGTCAAGGCGCTCGTGGAGAAGCTGGACCTGAAGCCCGGCCACGCCGTCTTCTTCGGCGCGGGCGAGTTCGACGAGGTCTCGAAGATCATGGGCGCGGTCCGCGTCGAGGCCGCCAAGCGCGCCGGCCACTTCGAAGAGGGCGTCTTCCGCTTCTGCTGGATCGTCGACTTCCCGATGTTCGAGAAGGACGAGGAGACCGGCAAGATCGAGTTCTCCCACAACCCGTTCTCGATGCCCCAGGGCGGTCTCGAAGCCCTCGAGACCAAGGACCCGCTGGACATCCTCGCCTGGCAGTACGACATCGTCTGCAACGGCGTCGAGCTGTCCTCCGGCGCGATCCGTAACCACGAGCCCGAGGTCATGTACAAGGCGTTCTCGATCGCCGGGTACGACAAGGAGACCGTCGAGGCCGAGTTCGGCGGCATGCTCCGCGCGTTCAAGTTCGGCGCCCCGCCGCACGGCGGCATCGCCCCGGGCGTGGACCGCATCGTCATGCTCCTCGCCGACGAGCCGAACATCCGCGAGACCATCGCCTTCCCCCTCAACGGCAACGCCCAGGACCTCCTCATGGGCGCCCCCAGCGAGGTCGAGGAGTCCCGCCTCAAGGAACTCCACCTCTCGATCCGCAAGCCGCAGGTGAAGTAAGCGGCAGCCACACACGAGGGGCCCGGAACCGCACTGCGGTTCCGGGCCCCTCGTGTGTGGTCGCGCCCTATGCTGGGCACGAGAGCGGTCGGCAGGAGGACCTTCAGTGGACAACAACGCGCTCATCAAAATGTGGCACGAGCTGGATGTCCCCGATGGGCTGCGCGTAGAGCTGCTCGACGGTGAGCTGGTCATGCAGGCCAATCCCGGGCATTTCCATGATCTGCCTGGACGCACCTTTGTGCGCCACACCCCGGAGCCGTTCGAAGCATGGAACGAGCGAGGGCTGCTCGTGGCGGACGACTACCGGCCACGTGCCGATGCCGTAGTCATCCGAGCTGAGGACTGCCCGGCCGACAACGAGGCCGACTGGCCCGCGCAGATCATCCAGGCCGTCGTCGAGACCGTCTCCACGACCCGTACGGCCATCAGGCGCGACTGGGAGGAAAAGCGCGAGCGCTATGCCGAGGCCGGCATCCCCGTCTACCTGATCGTCGACCCCAACGACGCCACCTGGCACCTGCTCCAGCTCGACGGCCGCCACTACGTCGAGACCGCGAAGGGGATCTTCGGGCAGGAGATCGCGATGCCGGATCCCATGGGCTTCACGGTGCGGACGGCGGGTTGGCATCCGTACGGCGGAACGTCCGCGTAGCAGCATGACGGAGGGCCCGGAACCTTGTGGTTCCGGGCCCTGCGTCATTCCGTGGGGCTTACTCCTCGCCGCCGAAGCGCTCCTTGTAGGCCGTCAGGTCGTCTTCGGTGATCTTGGCGAAGAGGACCGGGGGGACGGTGAAGGGGGTGCCGGCCGGGACGGAGGAGAGCGCCTTCGCCTCGTCCGCCGTGACCCACAGGGCCGTGTCGTCGGCCAGGTCGAACGCACCGCGCATGGCCTTGGCCGAGGACGGGATGAACGGCTCGGAGATCACCGAGTACAGGTGGATGAGGTTCATCGCCGTACGGAGGGTGAGCGCGGCCGCGTCCTTGTCGGTCTTGATCTCCAGCCAGGGGGCCTTCTCCTCCAGGTAGGAGTTGCCCGTGCTCCACAGGGCGCGCAGCGACGCCGCGGCCTTGCGGAACTGGAGGGCCTCCATGTGGCCCTCGTACTCGGCCAGGAGCCGCGCGATGTCCTCGCCGAGCTTCGCCTCGGCCTCGCCGGCCTCGGCACCCGCCGGGACCTCGTCGCCGAAGCGCTTCCGCGAGAAGGACAGCACGCGGTTGACGAAGTTGCCGAGGGTGTCCGCCAGGTCCTTGTTGACCGAGGAGGAGAAGAGCTCCCAGGTGAAGGAGGTGTCGTCGGACTCCGGCGCGTTCGCGATCAGGAAGTAGCGCCAGTAGTCGGCGGGCAGCAGCTCCAGCGCCGCGTCGGTGAAGATGCCGCGCCGCTGGGAGGTGGAGAACTTGCCGCCGTAGTAGTTCAGCCAGTTGAACGCCTTGAGGAAGTCGACCTTCTTCCACGGCTCGCGGGTGCCCAGCTGGGTCGCCGGGAACATCACGGAGTGGAACGGCACGTTGTCCTTGGCCATGAACTCCGTGTACCGGACGTCATCGGCCTCGTACCACCACGACTTCCAGTCGCGGTTCTCCGGGTCGACGTCCGCCCACTCCTTCGTCGAGCCGATGTACTCGATCGGGGCGTCGAACCAGACGTAGAAGACCTTGCCCTCGGCGGCCAGGTCCGGCCACACGTCGGCCGGCACCGGCACGCCCCAGTCCAGGTCGCGGGTGATCGAGCGGTCGTGCAGGCCCTCGGTCAGCCACTTGCGGGCGATGGAGGAGGCCAGCGTCGGCCACTCCTCACCGGCCTCGTCGATGAACTTCTCGACCTCGCCCTGGAGCTTCGACTGGAGCAGGAAGAGGTGCTTGGTCTCCCGCACCTCCAGGTCGCTGCTGCCGCTGATCGCCGAGCGGGCGTCGATCAGGTCGGTCGGGTCCAGCACGCGGGTGCAGTTCTCGCACTGGTCGCCGCGGGCCTTGTCGTAACCGCAGTGCGGGCACGTGCCGACGATGTAGCGGTCGGGCAGGAAGCGCTCGTCGGCGTTCGAGTAGACCTGGCGAATCGCCCGCTCCTCGATGAAGCCGTTCTCGTGCAGCTTGCGCGCGAAGTGCTGGGTGAGCTCGACGTTCTCCGGCGAGGAGCTGCGGCCGAAGTGGTCGAAGGCGAGGCCGAAGCCGTCGTAGATCGCCTTCTGCGCGTCGTGCTGCTCGGCGCAGAACGCGTCGACCGACTGGCCGGCGTCCTTCGCGGCCAGCTCGGCGGGGGTGCCGTGCTCATCGGTCGCGCAGATGTACAGCACATCGTGCCCGCGCTGCCGCATGTACCTCGCATACACATCGGCCGGGAGCATGGACCCCACCATGTTGCCCAGGTGCTTGATCCCGTTGATGTACGGAAGGGCGCTGGTGATGAGGTGTCGAGCCATTGCCGGCTGCTCCCAAGTCGCTACGGTGAGTGATTTTTTGCACTACGGAACGCCAATATCGTACTCGCCCGGAAGGGGGTCACCGCGCCCCCTTTCAGGGCCGCCCCCACGCGTACGCATGGTGTGCAGGCGACCGGGGATGCTGTGAGTACCTGGGGAAGCGATGCGCGGCATCGAGGGGTGGCGGAGGGGCCATGGGTGACGGGGCGACGTGGTTCACGTCGAGTTACAGCGAGTACGAGGACGCCGCCTGCGTGGAGGTCGCGATCGCCGCCGGGGCCGGACCGGTGCAGGTGCGGGATTCGAAGCGGGTGGACGGCGACGAGCCGTGGCTGACCTTCTCGCCGGCGGCGTGGTCGCTGTTCATCGCGTACACGACGGCGGACTGAGGCGGGAAGCGGGACGGCCGGCCCCGTGGCGGCCGGCCCCGTGGCAGCGGAACGGCCCGGCCGCTCCCCGTGGGAGCCGCCGGGCCGTGCGCCGGTCGTGCCGGGTCAGCTCTTCTTGCTCTTCTTGCCCTTCTTGAGCACGCCCGCGGCACGGGCCTCGGTGAGCCACTCCGGGAACTCGATCATCAGCTGCGCGTACAGGTCCGCGTCGGCCAGGGCGCGCGGGTCGCGGCCGGCGTGGAAGAAGCCGGCGTTGTCGACCTTGCGCTTCTCCGGGACGGTGAGGTCGTCCAGCTTGCGCAGGAAGTCGAAGCCCTTGGCCTCGGGGTCGCCGAAGCCGATGAACTGCCAGAAGATCGGCAGCTCGGCCGCCTCGCACAGCGCCTTCTCGGCGGCGGGCTTGGAGGTGGGGGCGCCGTCGGTCTGGAAGATCACGAACGCGGGCACGGTCGTCTTCGACTTCTTGTAGTGGTCGACGACGGCCTTGATCGCCCAGTGGTAGTTGGTGCGGCCCATGTGGCCCAGGCCCGCGTGGAGCTCCTCGATCCGGCCCTCGTACGAGGTGAGGTCGAGCTCGGCGGTGCCGTCGACGTCGGTGGAGAAGAAGACGACGGGGACGGTGCCGTCGTCGTCGAGGTGCGCGGAGAGGCCGAGGGCCTGCTCGGCGAGGTGCTGGACGGTGCCGTCCTTGTAGTAGTTGCGCATCGAGCCGGAGCGGTCGAGCACGAGGTAGACGGCGGCGTGCTGCGTGGTGAGGCCGTGCTTCTCCAGCGCCGCACCGGCGTCCTTGTAGAGGCTGACCAGCCCGGGCGCGACCTCCTCGATCTTGTCGAGGGGGAGGGCGGACGCGGCCGCGGGGGCCGTTTCGGCGGCGACCGGCTCGGTGGTGGCCTCGGTCGGGGCCGCAGCGGGGGACTCGGTGCGGGCGGCGGGGATGGTGGCCGCGGGGGTGGGCTCGGGGGCGGGCTCGGGGGCGGGCTCGGGGGCGGTGACGACCTCGGGCTCGGCCTCGGCCTTCGGCTCGTCGGCCGTCACCTTTTCGGCCTGGACCTTCTCGACCTCCGGCTTCTCGGCCTGCGGGGCTTCCGCCTTCGGCTGCTCGGCCTTCGGCTCCTCGGCCGGGGCCTCGACCTCGGTCTCTTCGGCGTCGGCGGTCACCGGCTCGGGCGCAGCCTGTACCTCGGGCGCAGCCTGTACCTCGGTCTCTGCCTCGGCCTTGGTCTCGACGGCCACCGGCTCGGCGACTTCGGCCGCCACCTTGGCCTCGGCCTCGGGCGCTGCCTCGGGCTGGGCCGCTGCCTCGTCGCTCTTCGCGTCCTTCGGCTCCTCGGCCTCGACCTCGGTCGTCGCCTCCGGTGCCGCCGCCTCCGCAGCCGCCGTCTCCACGACCGCCGTCTCCGCGGCCCGCTTCTCCGGAGCCTCCGGCTTCGGGGCCGTCGGGCGGTCGAACGCCTCTCTCACCAGGTCCGAGACATCGGCGGCGGACGAGGAGGAGGCCGAGGCCGCGAGTACCGCGGCGCCCGCCGCCGGTGCGGTCTCCGCGTATGCCGGCTCCGGACGGGCCGGTGCCTGCTCCGAGCGGGCCGCCGGGACCTCCGTCTCCGCGGCCGGTGCGGTCTCCGCCACCGCGTCGGCCACCGCCTCCGCCGAGGGGGCCGACTCCTCGCGGGCCTCCGGAATGGCCGCCGCGTCGGTGGCCTCCGGCGCAGCGACGGCATCCGGTTCGTTACGGGCCGCCTTGGAGCGACCGAAAGCGTTGCGCAGCAGACTCCGAATGCCCATCGGCGTACCTCTCGTGCGTGTGGTGGCGTGCGTATGTGCTGGGTGCGGCGAATGTCCGTTTGAGCGAGGCGCGTGCTGACCTGGACGGACACCAAAGGGTAGCGGCCAGCCCCGGTCGCATCGTGGGACCCCGCGCGTCGTGCGCCGGTACGAGCCGAAGCCACCCGGATTCACCGTCAGTTCATCCTTTTGTCGCCGCGTGTCGGGACTGCACCCATACCGTCTCGCCTGATCAACCGACACACCGTCACCACCTGTCGCCACCCCCTACCGAAGGAACACCGTGCGCAAGCTGCTGCCGCTGATCGGCTCTCACCCGGGTGGCCGTTCGGCCATGACCTGCCGTTACCGCTGCGGTGACGCCTGCTTCCACGAGACGCCCAACACCAGCGGCAACGCCTACGTCGGTGACGTGATCGCGGGTGCGCTCTCCCGCCGCGACGTCCTGCGCGCAAGCGCCGTCGTCACGGTCGCCGCCGCCACCGGCGCCGCGCTGACCGGGCCGGCGGCCCCGCAGGCCGCCGCGGCCGGGTCCGGCGCCGCTTCCGGTACGGCGGCCACCGCCACCCGGCACGCCCGCCCCGCCCGCGGCCTGCGCTTCCCGGCCGTCGCGCCCAACACCGCCGACACCGTGACCGTCCCCGCCGGCCACGAGCAGAACATCGTCGTCCGCTGGGGCGACCCGGTGCTGCGCGGCGCCCCGGCGTTCGACGCCGACCGGCAGTCCGCGAAGGCGCAGGCCGGCCAGTTCGGTTACAACAACGACTACATGGCCGTCCTGGACCTGCCGGGCGAGCGGGACCGGCAGCTGCTCGTGATCAACCACGAGTACACCGACGAGGCGCTGATGTTCGCCGGGTACGACGCGGAGAACCCGACCCGCGAGCAGGCGGAGATCGGGCTGCAGGCGCACGGCCTGACGGTGCTCGCCGCGCAGGAGGAGCGGCGCAGCGGCCGGCTCACCGCGCTGCCCCGCCACCACCTCAACCGCCGGATCACCGGCACCACGCCGTTCGAGGTGACCGGCCCGGCGGCCGGCAGCGACCTGCTGAAGACCTCCGCCGACCCCGAGGGCACCCGCATCCTCGGCACGCTCAACAACTGCGGCGGCGGCATCACGCCGTGGGGCACCGTGCTGTCCGGCGAGGAGAACTTCAACCAGTACTTCGCCCACGGCGACCAGGCTGGCGACCCGGAGAGCGCCGCCCGCCTGAAGCGGTACGGCTTCAAGGGCGGCGCCAGCGAGCGGAAGTGGGAGCGGTTCGACCGGCGCTTCGACGTCGCGAAGGAGCCGAACGAGCCGAACCGCTTCGGCTGGGTCGTGGAGATCGACCCGTTCGACCCCGACTCCACCCCGCGCAAGCTCACCGCGCTCGGCCGCTTCAAGCACGAGGCCGCCGAGCCGCGGCTGACCCCCGACGGCCGGCCCGTGCTCTACATGGGTGACGACGAGAAGTTCGACTACTTCTACAAGTTCGTCTCCGCCAAGCGGATGAAGCGCGGCAACAGCGCGGCGGCCCGCGAGCACAACCGCACGCTGCTGGACGAGGGCACGCTGTACGTCGCGAAGTTCACCGGCGACAGCCCGGCCGGCCAGATCGACGGGTCGGGGAAGCTGCCCGAGGACGGCGAGTTCGACGGCCGCGGCGAGTGGATCCCGCTGGCCACCGGCACCACCTCGCACGTCCCCGGCATGACCGCCGAGGAGGTGTACGTCTTCACGCGGATGGCCGCCGACAAGGTGGGTGCCACGAAGATGGACCGCCCCGAGGACGTCGAGCCCAGCCCCCGTACCGGCAAGGTCTACGTCGCGCTGACCAACAACAGCGACCGGGGGAAGGACGGCAAGGCACCCGCCGACGAGGCCAACCCGCGCAACGGGAACAAGCACGGCCAGATCCTGGAGCTGACCGAGCACCGCAACGACCCGGCGGCCGGACGTTTCACGTGGAACCTCTTCCTCGTCTGCGGCGACCCCGAGGACCCGTCGACGTACTTCGGCGGCTTCCCCAAGGACCAGGTCAGCCCGATCTCCTGCCCGGACAACATCACCTTCGATGTGCACGGCAACCTGTGGATCTCCACCGACGGCAACGCCCTGGGCAGCCATGACGGCCTCTTCGGCGTGGCCACCACCGGCCCCCGCCGCGGCCAGGTGCGGCAGTTCCTGACCGTGCCGACCGGCGCCGAGACCTGCGGGCCGATCGTGCAGGAGCGGCGGGTGCTGGTCGCGGTGCAGCACCCGGGCGAGGTGGACGGCGCGAGCGTCGAGGAGCCCGCGTCGCACTGGCCGGACGGGCCGGGCGCGCTGGTCCGCCCGTCCGTGGTCAGCGTGTGGCGCACGGACGGCGACGACATCGGCGTGTGAGCCGTCCGGTCCGCCGGTACGGAGCCGGCCGCCTGCCGTGGGGGGACAGGCGGCCTGCTCCGTCCGTGCGGAGGGAGCCTCACTCCTCCGGCAGCCGCTTCGCCGCCGCGCTCACCGACCGGCCGCGCCAGCCGTCACCGGACCACGGGTCGGCCGCGTCCAGGCGCTCGGGCACGGTACGCAGCGTCCAGCGCTGGGCGTGCAGCTCCGGGTCGTCCAGTTCCTCGCGGGTGATCGGCATGGCCACCGGCGCGCCCGGCTTGGCACGGACGCTGTAGGGCGCGACCGCGGTCTGCGCGTAGGCGTTGCGCTGTACGTCGAGGTAGACGCGGCCGCGGCCGCCCTTCGTGGGGCGGTCGGCCTTGCGCTGCTCGGTGGTGAGCCGGTCGGGGTGGCGGTCGGCGAGCAGTTCGGCGGCGCGGTGCGCGAAGTCCCGTACCGCGTCGTAGTCCGACTTGGCGTCCAGCGGCGTGATGACGTGCAGGCCGCGCGAGCCGGTGGTCATCAGCCGGGCCGGCAGCCGGAGTTCGTCCCACAGCGCGCAGACCCGCCCGGCCGCCCAGCGCACGTCCTCGAAGTCCGCGCCCTCCGATGGGTCCAGGTCGACGATCAGCAGGTCGGGGTCGTTGGGGCTGTCCTCCCGGGACAGCCAGCGGTGCTGGGTGAGCGACGCCTGCCCGGCGAGGTACACGAGCGTCGCGGCGTCGTCGCAGACGACGTGTGTGACCTTGCCGCCGGCCTTCTCCTGGACGGAGGTATGCACCCAGTCCGGGAAGTAGTCCGGCGCGTTCTTCTGCATCAGCGGTCGGCCGCCGATGCCGTCCGGGTGGCGCTCCATCATCAGCGGGCGGCCGCGCAGATGCGGCAGCGCGCGCGGGGCGACGGCCCCGTAGTGCTCGGCCACGTCCAGCTTCGTGATGCCGTCGTCGGGGAAGAGCACCTTGTCCGGGCGGCTGATCGCGACGGTGCGCCGGCCCGCCCGTACGGTCTCCTCGTCCTTGGCGCGCCCGCTTCGGGGGCGCCCGACTGCCTTGTCGCCCTTGTCGCCCTTCATGAGGGGGAGGGGTAACCGCACCGGCCGTGCGCCAAACCCCTTGCCGCCGCGCCAAGGCCGCCGCCGGGGACGGCCGTACGAGTTGCTTCCGGGGCACGGCCCTTCGCCTGCCGCGCCGGGCGGCACCGGCGTGCTTACGATCCCTGGAGGCAGGGGCCGGACAGGGGCCGGGGTACGGAGAGGTGGAAGGAACGCCACGATGAGAGCCGTAGCAGTCAGTGCCTTCGGGGCCGAGCCCGAGCTGATGGACCTGCCACAGCCCGAGCCGGGACCCGGCGAGGTGCTGGTCGCGATGGCGGTCGCCGGGCTCAATCCGATCGACTGGAAGATCGCCGACGGCATGCTGAAGGACGCCGTGCCGCACTCCTTCCCGCTGGTCCTGGGGACCGACGGGGCCGGCGAGGTGGTCGCGGTCGGCCCCGACGTGCGCCGCTGCACGGTCGGCGACCAGGTCTTCGGGCAGTTCCAACTGCTCGGCAGGGGCGGCGGTTCGTACGCGGACTACGCCGTCGCCGCCGAGGACGCGGTCGCCCCCGCGCCGCGCAACGTCACGTACGCGACCTCGGCGGCGGTGCCGACGGCCGGCACGGCCGCGTACAACCTCGTCGAGGAGACCCGGGTCGCGGAGGGCAAGCGGGTGCTGGTCGTGGGCGCGACCGGCGGCGTCGGCACGTTCGTCACGCAGCTCGCGGCGCAGCGCGGCGCCGAGGTGATCGCCACGGCCCGGGCGGGCAGCGCGGAGCTGATGGGCCAGTTCGGCGCGGCGGCCACGGTGGACCACACCGAGGGCCCGGTGGCCCAGCAGGTGCTGGCGGCCCACCCGGACGGCGTCGACATCCTGATCGACCTGGTCAGCGGGGAGGCGGCGTTCGCGGACATGACGCAGGTCGTACGGGACGGGGGCACGGTCGTGTCCACCGTCGGCGCGGCCGACACGGACATGCTCATCGAGCACAACCTGCGCGGCTTCAACTTCGCCAACCGCCCCTCGCCGCAGCTGCTGTCCATCCTCGCCGACCACCTCGACGCGGGCCGGCTCACCGTCCTGATCACCAGTGAGGTGCAGCTGGAGGACGCCCCGGCGGCCCTCGCCCGCAGCCGCACGGGCCGGGCGCAGGGCAAGACCGTCATCGGCCTCTGAGCGCGGAGCGGGCACGTACCCGACGCAGCACCGCTCGCGGCAGGACTGGCGCGAGCGCCGCGACGACCCCCGCGGCCAGCAGCAGCCGGCCGCCGAGCCGGGCGTTCGCGGTGAGCGTGTCGTACACCACCGAGCCGGCCGGCCGGGGCACCGCCGAGGGCAGCGCGTCCAGGGCGTACCCGCGGGCGGCGGCGAACGCGGCCAGGAGGAGCGCGCCGCCCGCCACGCAGCCCAGCCCGGTACCGATCAGGGCCCGGCGGCGGCGCGGCGCCAGCAGCAGCCCGGCCGCCAGGCACACCACGGCGGCGGCAGGCAGCAGCCGGCCCAGCGTCCGCACCGCCTCGTACGGGCCACGGGCCCGGTCCACCTGGCCGGGCGACAGCAGGACGATCGTGGCGCCGGAGACGTGTACCCGCTGGATGAGGCGGGCGCCGGCGGGCACGGTGTGCACGAGGCGGGCCCGGGCACGGTCGATGACGGGCTTCAGATCGAGCCGCACGGCCCGGTCACCGGGCGAGGAGAGCGCCGCGACGAGGGAGGCGTGGGTGGAGCCGTTGACGCGGTTCCACAGGGCCGGGAAGGAGCGCGCGGTGATCACCCCGCGGATCTGGGTGGCCACGAAATCCCGTATCCCGCGGGTGAAATGTGCCCGTACCGCGGGCCGTTCGGCCGGCGGCACGGTGTTCACCAGCGACGTCAGGTCCACACGCCGCATCACCCCGTCGGTGATCGCGGCGACCACGGCTCGCTGAGCGGCCGGCTCGCGGGAGAGTGGCGCGGTGGTGGCGGTCCAGCGGGCGGTGTCGGTCAGTTCGGCGCGCGCCCAGCCCGCGGCGATGCCCGGCGGGGCCAGAAGGCAGCCGAGGACCAGCAGCACGGTGGCAACGGTGGCGCGCAGGCGGTGGCGGGCAGGCACGCGGCGTGCGGGCGGAGCACCGGTGCGGGCCGGCGCGCTCGCTGCCATGTCTCCTCCGTTTCACGTGAAACCGGGACCCGTCCCAAGTAATCGGGACCCGTCCCAAGTAATCGGGACCCGTCCCAAGTAATCGGGACCCGTCCCAAGTAATCGGGACCCGTCCCGAGTATCCCGACACCACCACCTCATCACAGGCACGCGGAAGTCCGGCGCCGCGCTGCACGTCGACGCGTCGTTTCGGACTGCCGTTCCGTGCTCGTGGGGCTTGATCAGTGCTCGTGCGGCCCCGCCCGGTGTACCGGCCCGTGGGTGTCGGCGCAGTGGGCGCCGGCGGGCTGGTCAGCGGCGTGGGGTTCCTGCCGGTCCCCGATGCGCAGCAGCTCCCCGCCGCCGTCCTGTTCGCCCAGGTGATCGACCTGAAGAGTGGCGTGCGTGATGCCGTACTCCGCGGCGAGCAGCTCCTGCAGCGTCCGGCGGACCTTGTGGCAGTCGCCGCCCGGCGCCACCAGGACGTGTGCGGAGAGCGCGGGGTCGCCGGAGGTGATCTCCCAGACGTGCAGGTCGTGGACCTCCACGACCTGGTCGGCGGCGACCAGCCGGTCACCCAGCGCGTCCGGGTCCACCCCGGCGGGCGCGGCCTCCATGAAGATCCGGCCCGAGTCGCGGACCAGGCCGATCCCGGCCTTGAGCATCAGCGCGACCACGAGCAGCGACGCGATGGCGTCCGCCCGGGCGAAGCCGGTGGTCAGCACGACCGCACCGGCCACCGCCGTGGCGATGAAGCCGAAGAGGTCGGTGAGGAGGTGCTGGTAGGCGCCCTCGACGTTCAGGCTGGAGCGGTTGGCCCTGGAGATGAACCAGGTCGCGACGAGGTTGACCGCGACCCCGGCGAGGGCGGTGACGAGGACCAGGCCGCCGGTGACCTCGGGCGGTTCGACGAGCCGGTGGATGGCCTCGTACGCCAGCCAGACCGACAGCACCAGCAGCGTGACGCCGTTGGCCTGCGCGGAGAGGATCTCGGCCCGCTTGAGGCCGTAGGTGTAGCCGCCGCGCGCCGGGCGGGCCGCCAGCCGCATGGCGATCAGCGCGAGCACGATCGAGGCGGCGTCGGTGAGCATGTGGGCGGCGTCGGAGATCAGCGCCAGGGAGCGGGCGATGAAGCCGATCACGACCTCGATGGCCATGAAGGCGGTGATCAGGATCAGCGCGGCCCGCAGCCAGCGGCGGTCCGCGTCCGCGGAGACCGCGTGCGAGTGGCCCGAGTGATCACCGTGTGCGTGGGCGTGCCCCGTCATGGCCCACTCCCTCCTGCGTCGGGCGGCATGTTGCCGCAAAGGCGCTCGAACGAAGCAAACCGCACTTCGGCAAAAGATCCAAAGGCTGCATCGGTACCCGTTGTCATTCCCCCGGTTGGTGGACATCTCCGCAGGTCAGCGCGGTGCGTCCGAACGGAGTCCGGATGCGGCCTTGAAAGGGCGCCGGGCAGGAACGATCTTGGTGGGGACCGCAGCACCCCCACCCACACACTCCCAGGGAGCGTTCTTGGCCGCGAACCGAGAAGCGCCGAACCGAGAAGCGAACCGCGAAGCGCCGGACATACTGTCGCCGGAGTTCGCGGTGGATCCGTACGCCGCGTACCGCGTCCTGCGCGACCACTTCCCGCTGCTCCACCACGAGCCCACCCGGAGCTACATCGTCTCCCGGTACGAGGACGTCGAACGGGCCTTCAAGGACCCGGTGTTCACCACCGAGAACTACGACTGGCAGCTGGAGCCGGTGCACGGCCGGACCATCCTGCAGATGAGCGGCCGCGAGCACTCCGTACGCCGGGCGCTGGTGGCCCCCGCCTTCCGCGGCGTCCCCCTCCAGGAGACCTTCCAGCCGGTCATCGAGCGCAACGCGCGCGAGCTGATCGACGGCTTCCGCGACGCGGGCCGGGCCGACCTCGTCGCACAGTTCGCGACCCGCTTCCCGGTCAATGTCATCGTCGACATGCTCGGCCTGGACCGCGGCGACTACGACCGCTTCCACCGCTGGTACACCGCGATCATCGGCTTCCTCGGCAACCTGAGCCAAGACCCGGAGGTGGCCGAGGCGGGGCTGCGGACGCAGCAGGAGTTCGCCGCGTACATGCTGCCGGTCATCCGGGAGCGGCGCGCGAACCCCGGCGACGATCTGCTCTCCACGCTGTGCACCGCGGAGATCGACGGCACGGCGATGAGCGACGAGGACATCAAGGCGTTCTGCAGCCTGCTGCTGGCCGCGGGCGGCGAGACCACCGACAAGGCGATCTCCAGCGTCATGCACAACCTGCTGCGCCACCCGGAGCAGCTGGCCGCCGTGCGGGAGGACCGGTCGCTGATCGAGCGGGCCTTCGCGGAGACGCTGCGGTACACGCCCCCGGTGCACATGATCATGCGGCAGCCGGCGGAGGACGTCGTGATCGGCGGCGGCAAGGTGCCCGCAGGGGCCACCGTGACCTGCCTGATCGGCGCGGCGGGCCGGGACGAGCGGCGGTACGCGGACCCGGACACCTTCAACATCTTCCGCGACGACCTGAAGACGACGACGGCGTTCTCCGCCGCGGCCGATCACCTGGCCTTCGCGCTCGGCCGGCACTTCTGCGTCGGCGCGCTGCTGGCCAAGGCCGAGGTGGAGGCCGGCGTCGGGCAGCTGCTGGACGCGCTGCCGGACGTGGCGATCGAGGACGGCGCCACCCCGCGCGAGCAGGGCGTCTTCACCCGCGGCCTGGACGCGCTGCCGGTGCGCTTCACGCCGGTGGGCTGACTCCTGCCGGTGGTCTGAGGCGGGACGGCAAAAGGGCCGTACGGGCACACCCCGTACGGCCCACGTCCCGGACAGAGGACCTCAGATACAGGCTCTCAGGCGGGCCCCGGCGTATACGTCGGCGTGAATGTCACCGGCAGCCCCGTCAGCCCCCGCATCCACAGCGACCGGTGCCAGACCAGGTCCTTGTCGGGCACCGCGAGCACCACGTCGGGCAGCCGGTCCAGCAGTACCTCCACCGCCGCCCGCGCGATCACCTCCGCGAGCTGCGGCGCCGGGTACGGGCAGGCGTGCTCGCCGTGGCTGAACGCCATGTGCGCCTGGTTGCCGTCGGCGTGCGCCGCGGTGAAGTCCGGCCGCACCAGCGGATCGTTGTTGGCCGCGGCGAGCCCCAGTACGAGCAGGTCACCGGCCTTGATGCGGTGGCCGCCGAGCTGGGTGTCGCGGGCCGCCCAGCGCCCGATGAAGTTCTGCGTGGGGGTGTCCTCCCACAGCACCTCGTTCAGCGCCTGGCCCACGCTGCGCCGCCCGCCGGTCAGGCTGACCGCGAACCGGTCGTCGGTCAGCATCAGCCGCAGCGTGTTGCCGATCCAGTTGGCGGTCGGCTGCTGCGCGGCGGCCATCACCACCAGCAGGTCGATGACCACCTCCTCGTCGGTCAGCCCCGCCGGGTGGGCGAGCAGCCGTGAGGGGATGTCGGGACCCGGCCGCCCGCGCTTCACGCGGGCCAGCCGCGCCATCCGGTCCGCGACCCGCTGGTGCGCCTCGATCGCGCCGTCGCCCACGTCCAGCGACTCGGCGATGTCCCGTACCAGGTCCGGCACTTCGCTCGTCGGCGCGCCGTACAGTTCGGCGACGACCAGCAGTGGCAGCCGCAGCGCGTACTCGGCCATCAGGTCCGCTTCGCCGCGCCCGGCGAAGGCGTCGACCAGGCCGTCCGCGATCCGCTCGCAGATGCCCCGCAGCTCGAACTGGTCGATGGCCAGCAGCGCGTCGCTGATCGCCCCGGCCCGGCGCTGGTGCTCGGGCCCCTCGGCGAACATCACCGACGGCTGGTACCCGACGAACGGCAGCAGCGGCCAGTCGTCCGGCACCTGGTCCCAGGCGTTCCAGCGGCGCGAGTCGCGGGCGAACAGCTCGGGGTCGGAGGTGACCTGGTGCAGCTCGCGGTAGCCGATCACGAACCAGGCCGGGAAGCCGCCGTCCAGCAGGACCGGTACGACCGCGCCGTGCCGGCTGCGCATCTCCCGGTACAGCCGGGCCGGATCGCCGCTCAGCCCCTCGCCGTACAGCGGTACGGCCCCGGCGGTCACGGGGCAGCCGCCGGTCTGCGGCGCTTCGGTCACGGTGCACCCTCCTGAACTCGGGTCGTGCGATGGGTCACTGGGCGGATTACTGGTCGGGTTACTGGGCGGCGAGCGCGTACAGGTGACGGACGAGGGAGATCAGCACCTGCTTGCTGGACTCCCGGTCGCGGGCGTCGCAGGAGACCAGCGGCACGTGCGGGGAGAGGTCCAGCGCGTCCCGGATCTGCTCCAGGGTGTGCTGCTCGCCGCCGAAGTCGTTGTGCGCGACGATGAACGGCATCCCGTGCGCCTCCAGGCGGTCGATCGCGTACCAGGAGTCGTGCAGCCGCCGGGTGTCGACCAGCACCACGGCGCCCAGCGTCCCCGCGAAGAGCCGGTCCCACAGGAACCAGAAACGCTCCTGGCCGGGGGCGCCGAAGAGGTACAGGACGTTGCGGTCGTTGATCGTGATGCGGCCGAAGTCGAAGGCGACGGTGGTCGTCGACTTGGCCTCGACGCCGGCGGGGTCGTCCACGCCGACGCCCGCCTGGGTCATCGTCTCCTCGGTGTTGAGGGGGCGGATCTCGCTGACCGAGCGGACCATGGTGGTCTTGCCGACGCCGAAGCCGCCGACGATCACGATCTTCAGGCCGTTGTCGGTGGACTGGTGCAGCGGGGCCCGTACGTCCTCCTCCAGGGCGGCGCCGGCCGCGGCGTCAGAGACGTTGGAGTGCATCGAGCACCTCCTTCAGCAGGTCGGGTTCGGGCAGCTCGGCACGGGCGGCCGTGCGCGGGTGGCGGGCGGTGATCCGGCCCGTGTCGAGCAGGTCGGTCAGCAGGATCCGTACGACGCTCACCGGCAGCCGCAGCGCGGCCGACAGCTCGACGACCGCCGTCGGGCGCCGGGCCAGCTCCAGGATCCGGACGTGCTCGGACTGCATGCCGGGCGCCGGCTCGCACTCGGCCACGATCAGCGTGACCAGGTCGAAGCGGCTGCCGGCGGCCCGGCTGCGGCCGCCGGTGACGGTGTAGAGGCGGTCCGGGTCGTCGTCCGGGCCGAGCGGGCTCACGCCGGCCGGCCCGGCAGGCCGCCGCCGTCCTCGCGGGGTGCGGCACTGAGGTACTCGCCGATCTGCTCGACCAGTTCGTTCATGTTGAAGCCGATCACGCCGACGTCGGCGTCCTCGACGGCGACCACGGCCAGGTGCGCGCCGTGCCCGGCCTCGACGATGAAGAGGATGCCGCCGTGGAACTCGGTCATCGCCTGCCGCACGCCGCCGCTGCCGTCACCGAACTCCACGGACGCGCCGTGCGACAGCGACTGGATTCCGGAGGCGATCGCGGCCAGCTGGTCGGCCTGGTCGACGCTCAGGTCCCGGGAGTGGCAGAGCTTGAGGCCGTCGCGGGACAGCACCAGCGCGTGCCGGGCGCCCGGCGTCTTCTGCAGGAGGTTCTCCAGCAGCCAGTCCAGGCGGTTGTCGGTGGTGTTCATCGGGGATCGTCCTTCGGGGCATTTTCGGGGGCGGTGGGCCGGGCGGGCGGGGCCTCGCCCTGCACGGCCCGGCGGAAGGAGCGCAGCCGCGCGGCGGACTCCTCGTGGGAGCGGCCGCGGCCGCGTCCGGTGGCCTGCGGGACCTGCGGGATGGGCGCGCCGGCCAGGGTCTGGCCGCGGCGCCGCTTGGGCAGTCCGCTCGGTCCGTACTCCGTCGCGGGCGCCGGATCGGCTCCGCGCGGCGCGGGCACGGCGGCCGCGCCCCGGTCCTGGGGCGCGCTCCCGCCGTGCGGGTCGTCCGGGCCCCGCGACGCGCCCCCGTCGCGCGCGGCGCCCGTGTCCCGGTCGGGGACGGTGGGGCGGTGGTCGGTGGTCTCCCGCACGGAGCCGGCGCCACGCCCGCGGGCGGCGGGCAGCTCGTGCGCGTCCCGCTCGTGCACCTCGTGCGCCTGCGCGTCGTGCGCGGCGCGGAGCCCCGCGACGGGCATCTCGGGGGCCTCGGCCCGGTCCCCGGCCGGCCTGGGCGGCGGCTGGGAGATCAGCTGCTGCGGGATCAGCACGACCACGCTCGTACCGCCGCGGGCCGACGGGCGGAACGAGACGGTCAGGCCGTGCTTGCCGGCCAGGCAGCCGACGACGGCGAGGCCGAGCCGGGTGCCGGACAGCGACATCAGGTCCAGCGTCTTCGCGGACACCGCCGCCTCGGCGCTGCGCAGCGCCGTCTCGGTCATGACCAGCCCGCTGTCCTCGACGCTGACCACGACACCGGCCTGCGCCTCCTCGACGTACACGTGCACCGTCGAGGTGGGCGGCGAGAAGGAGGTGGCGTTGTCCATGATCTCGGCGAGCGCGTGCATGACGCCCTCGGCCGCGTGCCCGGCCACCGCAGCGGTGCTGCTGCTGTGCAGCCGCACCCGGCGGTAGGCGCTGATCCGGCCCATCGCGCCGCGCAGGATGCTCTCCATGGCGATCGGCTTGTTCCAGCGGCGGCCGGAGCGGGCGCCGGTCAGTACGGCGATGCTGTCCGCCAGCCGGCCCGCCTGCGCGGTGGTGTGGTCCAGCTTCAGCAGGTCGCCGAGGACCTCCTCACCGTGCCGGTGCTCCATCTCGCGCAGGTCGGCGAGCATGCTGGTGGCCAGCGCCTGGACGCGGCCCGCCGCGCTGGCGCAGGCGGACATCGCCGCGGCGCGCATCCGCTCGCCGCGGCCGACCTCGGTGGCCAGCGTCTCCACGATCCGGCGGTGCGCCTCGTCGGCGGGCATCGGGGTGTGGCCGAGCGCGGTGTTCACCGAGGCGCCGTCGCGCAGCCGGGCCACGACCGCGGGGAGCGTCTCGTCCGCGAGCCGGTCGGCGGCGGCCGACAGCTCCGCGATCCGGGCGCGGTGCCGGGCGGCGGTCCGCACCGCGTACACCGTGACCGCCATCAGCACGCTCAGCACCACCGCCACCGTGCCGCAGCCCCACGCCAGCCCGGTACGCAGCGCCGCCGGGCCCGCGAGAACCGCCCACAGGACGGCGCCGCCGGTCACGACGAGGGCGACGAGGAACGCGTACAGCGCCGCGACCACGGGCGCGCGCTGCGGACGGGCGGGTGTCTGAGCTGTCATCAAACGGGTCCTCGGGCGGTCGCGGCATGGCAAACGGGCCCTGCGGGCGCAGGATAGGCGAAGATCGGAAGAACCCTATCCGCTTCCTACCGGCGAGCAACTTCCGCGTCGCGACAATGTTTTGACGTCCCGTCCGTGCCGGATTCCACCCATGCGTCACGAGGTGTGCCGCGACGCGTGGGCGCCCGGACGCCCCGCTCCCTCCGCGTGGCGCTGCCGGGCGACCCCTTGTTGAACATGATTATCATCTGCTACCGTCCTCGGCATGAACCACACGCCGCCCGACGGCCGGCTGCCGGTCACCGTGCTCTCCGGTTTCCTCGGCGCCGGCAAGACCACCCTCCTCAACCACGTGCTCGGCAATCGCCAGGGCCTGCGCGTCGCGGTCATCGTCAACGACATGAGCGAGATCAACATCGACGCCTCCCTGGTACGGGACGGCGCCGCGCTCTCGCGTACCGAGGAGCGCCTGGTCGAGATGACCAACGGGTGCATCTGCTGCACGCTCCGCGACGACCTGCTCGAAGAGGTCGAACGGCTCGCCCGCGCCGGCCGCTTCGACTACCTGCTCATCGAGTCCAGCGGCATCTCCGAGCCGATGCCGGTCGCCGCGACCTTCGCGTTCGCGAGGGATGACGGCGCGACGCTCACCGACATCGCGAACCTGGACACGATGGTCACGGTCGTCGACGCGGTGAACTTCAACGACGAACTGAACCGCGGTGACGACCTCGTGGAGCGCGGTGTGGCCCCGGTGGAGGACGACGAGCGCACGGTCAGCGATCTCCTGATCGACCAGGTCGAGTTCGCGGATGTGATCCTGCTGAACAAGACCGACCTGGTCTCCGCGAAGGAGGCGGACCGGCTGGAGGCCACGCTGCGGCGGCTGAACCCGGCGGCCCGCGTCCGGCGCACCGTACGCGGCCGGATCGACCCCGAAGAGATCCTCGGCACCGGCCTGTTCGACCTCGCGAAGGCCGAGCAGGCGCCGGGCTGGGTGGCCGAGCTCAACGGCGACCATGTGCCGGAGACGGAGGAGTACGGCATCTCCTCCGTGGTGCTGCGCGACCCGCGGCCCTTCCATCCCGGCCGCCTGTGGGATCTGATCACCGGGCCGCTGGACGCCGGTACGTACGGCACCGTCCTGCGCTCCAAGGGCTTCTTCACACTCGCCACCCGTCCCGATGTCACCGGGCTGTGGTCCCAGGCGGGCGCGGTGGCCCGCTTCGAGCCGTCGGGCGTGCACGACCACGAGCACGGTGACGGGCATTCCCACGACGACCGGCCCGCCGTGCAGGGCCAGGAACTGGTCTTCATCGGTACCGGCCTGCGGCCCGACGCGCTGCGCGACGCACTGGCCGACGCCCTGCTCACCGCCGGCGAACTGGCCGACGGCCCCGCGGCCTGGACGGCGTACGACGACCCGTTCCCGGCCTGGGACCTGGTTCCGGTCCCCTGAACCCGGAGGTGCCCGGCGGGCCCGGCAGCCCTCGTCGGGCATCTCCGAAAACCGGGCGGCGGCGGGCGCCGGAGGACTGCGGTCCGGCGCCCGCCCCACCCGTCCCCCGGCCGGCGCCTGTCCCGCCGGTCCCCCGGCCGGCGCCTGTCCCGCCGGTCACGCGGCCGGCGTCCGCCCGCCGGTCACGCGTCCGACACCGGCATCTTCTCCTGCGAAGCTGCCGGTGTTGGCGCGTACCCACCTCCGCAGATGAGCCAGCGGCTCCAGCGCGCCCCGGCCCAGCTCGGTCAGCTCGTACTCGACGCGGGGCGGGACCTCCGCGTACACGGTCCGGCTGACCAGGCCGTGATCCTCCAGCCGGCGCAGCGTCTGGGTGAGCACCTTCGGGCTGACGCCCTCCAGCTTGCGGCGCAGCTCGCCGAACCGGCGCGGGCCGTCCTCCAGCGCGGTGATCGCCAGCCCTGTCCACTTGTTGGCCAGCAGCTCGAAGACGGCCCGGCCGGGGCAGAGCAGTGCGTAGACGTCGTGCCGCGGATCCTGGTCCGTACGCGGGTGAATCCCTCGCTGTGCAGTCATGGTTCCCAGAAGATAGCAAGGTCCCTTGCGGGTTATCAGGGCCCTGCGCCTAGCGTCCCCGCCATGACGAACCCCACCGCACCGGTCCGTGTCGGCATCATCGGTCTCTCCGCGCGCGGCGGCTGGGCGGCGCAGGCCCATCTGCCCGCACTCCGCCGCCTGCCCGGCTTCGAGGTACGCGCCCTGTCGGCGAGCAGCGCGGCGTCGGCGCGGGCGGCCGCCGAGAAGTACGGCGTCCCGCTCGCCTTCGGGAGCGCCGAGGAGCTGGTCCGCAGCGACGAGGTGGATCTCGTGGTGGTCAGCGTGAAGGTGCCGCTGCACCGCGAGGCCGTACTGGCCGCGGTCCGGGCCGGCAAGGCCGTGCTGTCCGAATGGCCACTGGGCAACGGTGTGGCGGAGGCGGAGGAACTGGCGGCGGCCGCAGCGGCCGCGGGCGTGCGGACCTTCACCGGGCTGCAGGCGCGCACCTCGCCCGCGGTCCGGTACCTCCGTGACCTGGTCGCCGACGGGTACGTGGGGGAGGTGCTCTCGACCAGCCTGGTGGCCTCGGGACGCGGCTGGGGCGCTGAGTACCGGCCGGGTGTGGAGTACGTCCTGGACCGGGCGAACGGCGCCACCATGCTGACCATCCCCTTCGGGCACACCATCGACGCGTTCGCCATGGTGCTGGGCGAGTTCACCGGGCTGTCGGCGGTGACCGCGACCCGGCGCCGGACCGTGTACGAGGAAGGCACGGGGCGCCCCGCGCCGATGACCGCGGCGGACCAGATCGCGGTGAGCGGGCAGCTCACCTCGGGCGCGGTGGCGTCCGTGCACTTCCGCGGCGGGCTGTCGCGCGGCACCGACTTCCACTGGGAGATCAACGGAACGGACGGCGACCTGGTCGTCACGGGCGACTCGGGCCACCTCCAGCAGGCCGTGCTCACGGTGCGCGGCGCCCGTGGCGACACCTCCCGCCTGGCCGAACTGCCCGTACCGGGCCGCTACTACGACACCCCGGCGCTCGGTGACGTGCTGGACCGCGCCCCGTACAACGTCGGCGCCCAGTACGCCGGGATCCTCGCCGACCTCACCGACGGCACCGCCGCCGTACCGGACTTCGCGCATGCCGCCCGCAGGCAGCGGCTGCTCGACGGGATCGAGCGGGCCGCCGCCACGGGTGACCGCGTCAGCGTGTGACGGTTCTCTAGTACGGCCACTTCCAGTCCGCCACCTCCGGCATGTCCGTGCCCCGCTCGCGGATGTAGGCGTGGTGGCGGGTGCGGGCGTCCTGCATCTGCTGGCGCAGGGCCGTGGCCCGTACGGCGAGGCCCGGGACCCGGTCGATGACGTCCATGACCAGCCGGTACCGGTCCAGGTCGTTGATGACCACCATGTCGAAGGGGGTGGTCGTGGTGCCGTGCTCCTTGTAGCCGCGCACGTGCAGGTTCGCGTGGCCGGTACGGCGGTAGGCGAGCCGGTGGATCAGCCACGGGTAGCCGTGGTACGCGAAGATCACCGGCTTGTCGGGGGTGAACAGCGCGTCGTACTCGGCGTCCTTCATGCCGTGCGGATGGTCCTCGCTGGGCAGCAGCCGCGCGATGTCCACGACGTTGACCACCCGTACGGCGAGGTCGGGCAGGTGCTCGCGGAGCAGCGCGGCCGCGGCCATCACCTCCTGGGTCGGCACGTCGCCCGCGCACGCCAGCACCACGTCCGGGGATTCGCCGGCGCGCTCGGTGCCCGCCCAGTCCCACACGCCCGCGCCCCGCGCGCAGTGCGCGATCGCCTGGTCCATGTCCAGCCAGTCGAAGGTGGGCTGCTTGCCCGCCACGATGACGTTGACGTAGTCCCGGCTGCGCAGCGCGTGATCGGCCACCGAGAGCAGGGTGTTGGTGTCCGGCGGCAGATAGACCCGTACGGCCGGCGGGTACTTGTTGAGCACGTGGTCCACGAAGCCCGGGTCCTGGTGCGAGAAGCCGTTGTGGTCCTGGCGCCAGACGTGCGAGCTCAGCAGGTAGTTGAGCGAGGGGATCGGGTGGCGCCAGGTCAGGTCGCCGGTGACCTTCAGCCACTTGATGTGCTGGTTGACCATCGAGTCGACGATGTGCACGAAGGCTTCGTAGCAGGAGAAGAGGCCGTGCCGGCCGGTGAGGAGGTAGCCCTCCAGCCAGCCCTGGCAGGTGTGTTCGGAGAGGATCTCCAGCACCCGGCCGTCCCGCGCCAGGTCCTCGTCGGTGTCCAGCAGCTTGTCCTGCCAGTTCTTGCCGGATGCCGCGTACACCGCCTGCAGCCGGTTCGACGCGGTCTCGTCCGGGCCCACCACGCGGAAGTTGCGGCTCTCGGCGGTGTCGGCCATGACCCGTTCCAGCAGCTGCCCGAGGACCTTGGTCGGCTCGCGCAGCTCGGTACCGGGGTGCTTGACCGGTACGCCGTACTCGCTCAGCGGCGGCATCGGGAGCGAGCGGGTGAGCCGGCCGCCGTTGGCGTGCGGGTTGGCGCCCAGCCGGCGCTCGCCCTTCGGTACCCAGCGCAGGACGTCCGGGCGCGGCGCGCCCCGCTCGTCGAACAGCTCCTCCGGGCGGTAGGAACGCATCCAGCGCTCCAGTTCGCGCAGGTGGTCGGGGTTCTCGCGGGTGGCGGCGAGCGGGACCTGATGGGCGCGCCAGGTGCCCTCGACGGGCTTGCCGTCGACCTTGCGCGGGCCGGTCCAGCCCTTGGGCGTACGGAGCACGATCATGGGCCAGGGCTGCCGGGCGGGCGGCGCGGCCGCGGAACCGTCCCGGGCGGCGCGCTGGATCTCCGCGATGCGGTCCAGCGACCGGTCCATGGCGGCGGCCAGCTCGCGGTGCACGGTGTCCGGTTCGTCACCCGTGACGTAGACCGGGTCGTGGCCGTACCCGCGGAGCAGCGCGTCCAGCTCCTCCTCGGGCAGCCGGGCGAGCACCGTCGGGTTGGCGATCTTGTACCCGTTCAGGTGCAGGATCGGCAGTACGGCACCGTCGTGCACCGGGTCCAGGAACTTGTTCGAGTGCCAGGAGGTGGCGAGCGGCCCGGTCTCCGCCTCGCCGTCGCCGACGACGCAGGCCACCAGGAGGTCCGGGTTGTCGAAGGCGGCCCCGTACGCGTGCGAGAGCGAGTACCCCAGCTCGCCGCCCTCGTGGATCGACCCCGGCGTCTCGGGCGCCACATGGCTGGGCACCCCGCCGGGGAACGAGAACTGCTTGAACAGCCGGGCCATCCCGGCCGCGTCCTGCCCGACGTCCGGGTAGATCTCCGAGTAGCTGCCCTCCAGCCAGGACCCGGCGACCACCGCGGGGCCGCCGTGCCCGGGGCCCCAGATGCACATCGCGTCCAGGTCGCGTTCGACGATCACCCTGTTGAGGTGGGTGTAGACGAGGTTGAGGCCGGGCGAGGTGCCCCAGTGGCCGAGCAGCCGGGGCTTGATGTGCTCCGGTGCCAGCGGCTCGGTCAGCAGTGGGTTGCCCAGCAGGTAGATCTGGCCCGCGGCAAGATAGTTCGCCGCCCGCCAGTGGGCGTCCAGCGTCCGCACGTCCTCGTCGGACAGCGCGGTACCGGACGGTGCGGTCACGCCGGAGGGCACCGGGCCCGCCCGCTCGCCGCTCTCCGTCGCCGTCCCGGTCCCCGGTGCATCCCGCATGAATCAACCCTTCTCCGGCTTTCCCGTCGAACCGACCCTTCCCATGCTGGGATCCGGGGCGCCGCCCGGCAACGCAGGATCGGGCCGGGTACGCGGTACCCGTGAGCTGGAGAGCAATGCGTCCGCACTGCCTGCGTACCCGGACGCCGTCCCGTACCGTGCGGACGGAAAGAATCTGAGCAGGTGCTGTACGCGGAGGGGGACGGCCGATGGATCCGGAGATCGCGGCGCTGGCGGGCACCGCCGGCACGACGCTCGTCACGCTGATGGCCACGGAGGCGTGGCAGGGGGTACGGGAGGGCGTCGTGCGACTGTGGCGGCGCGCTCGCCCCGAGCGCGCCGACGCCGTCTCGGCCGAGCTGGAGGCCGCCCGCGAGGACCTACTGGCGGCCCGCGATGCCGCCGACGACGAGACCGAGGACGAGCTGCGCCGGGACTGGCAGGGCCGCATCCGCCGGCTCCTCGCCGCCCGCCCGGACGTCGCCGACGACCTGCGCGCCCTGCTCGCCGAGGTCGCCCCCGAGGAGGCCCCGGCGGCGCCGGTGATCACCCAGCACGCCACGGCTTCCGGCTCGGCGCGGGTGTACCAGGCGGGGCGGGACCAGCACATTCACGAGCGGTGAGGCCGGTCACGACGGGCCCGTGAGACGGTCTGCTTCCGGTCCGGTCAGGAGGCGCTGAGCGGGTCTCAGGAGGCGCCCACCGGGTTCACGAAGGTACCCGGGTGGGTGGCGCCCGACTGGTCCAGGACGGCGCCGCCGTAGGGCCACTTCAGTGCGAAGTGCCGCTTCTCGTCCGGCGGGGTGACGACGACGGTGGCCGGCTCGACCTTGCGGTCGTCGTCCCTGGTCGAGGGCAGCAGCTGGAAGGTGAAGTGGGTGTCGGCGCCCGGCTTCAGCACCACCGCCACCGGCTTCTTCCCGGAGCGCCGCAGGTCCCAGGTGGTGCCGTCGGCGCCCTTGAGCTGTACGCCCGGGAAGCCGCTGATCGTGCAGGCGCCGCCGCCCTTGTTCTTGAACCACACGGTGGCGGTCTGCTGGTCGCTGCTGGTCATGTCGGGGCGGCCACCGCCCGCGGAGCCCCAGCCGGCCGTCAGGTCCGCCGTGGTGCAGCGGGCGGCCGAGTTGCCCGTACCGGCCGGGCTGTCCGTACCGGACGCGCTGTCCGTACCGGCCGAGCTTTCCGTACCGGACGCGCCGCCGCTCCCGGTGGCCTGCTGCCCGCCGGACGAGGCGTGCGTGCCGGAGTCCTCGGCGGCACCTGCGGCCCCTGCGGAGCTGTCGGCGGACGCCGACGAGTCCGCCCCCGCGGCGCCGGGCTCGCCGCTCTGGCAGGCGGTGAGGGCGAGCGCGGTGGCGGCGAGCAGTGCCGCGGCGGCGGCCTTGCGGCCGTGGCGACGGGTGCGGTGCGACATGGTGTCCCCCTGGTGTGGCGTCGGTGCGGCCGGTCCTTCCGTCCCGCACCACCCACACTCGCCGCCCCCGCTGCTGATCCACTAACACCGTGCTAACGACCGGTGTACTCGGGGCACGGGTGCGCCACTCCTCGCCGGAGTCTCGGATTCCGCGCCTCTGAACAGGGGTTGCGCCCGTTCTTACTTTGAAGTAGCAACGTGCCCCATGAACTTGTTCGGCCGCAGCTCCTCCTCCCGCCGCGCGGCAGCCCCCGCCGCTCCGGCCCCCTCCGACCTCGCCGTTCTGCCGGATCCCGGCTTCGCGGCGCTCACCGGTGAGTGGATGATCGACCCCGCGCACAGCAGGATCGGCTTCTCCGTCCGGCACGCCATGGTGACCACGGTGCGCGGCGCTTTCACGTCGTACGAGAGCCGCCTCTACTTCGACGGCCGCGACCCGGCTCGCTCCGAGGCGCAGATAACCCTCTCCACCGCCAGCATCGATACGGGTGTGGAACAGCGCGACGCGCACGTGATCGGCCGCGACTTCCTGGACGCCGCGAGCTACCCGCACATGACCTTCACAAGTACCGCCGTGGAACTCGCGGACGACGACCTCTACCGCATGACCGGCGACCTCACCATCAGGGACATCACCCGGCCCGTCGTGCTGGAGCTCACCTACATCGGGCACGTCACCGACCCGTTCGGGTACGAGCGGGTCGGCTTCGACGGCACCACTACGATCAACCGCACCGACTGGGGCCTGACGTACAGCGCCAAACTCGCCCAGGGCGGCGCCATGGTGAGCGAGAAGGTCCGTCTCCAGTTCGACATCGCCGCCATCCGGACCTTCCCCGTCGACTGACCGCCGACCGGCTGGAGGACCCGCCGACCGACCGGTCTTCAGGGCTTTCCCCGGAGACCGGTCGTAACCGTTCGCACTCGGGTGCGTCGTGTGCCGTCTCATGACCGATAGCGTGCAAGTGACTCTCTGTGCGCATCGCTTCTGAGAGGGTGCGGGATATTCCGGCTTCCCGGGGAGGGCGACCGTCAGGGGGGTGTGCGCGTGCGCTCGGAGCGTGGCTGGCTGCTGTCCGCGGGGATGGCCGAAGCGGGCGTCGCGGCGGGTGCCGTCGGCTGCCCGGTGGAGTCGCTCTCCGGGCTGCTGCTCGCCGGGCCGCTGCTGGCGGCGTACCGGCTGTCCGTGCGCGCCACGGTCGGATTCGGCCTCGCCGCGGTCCTGCTCGCCGTGGTGCTTCCCGGCACGGGAGGCACCACGGGTCCGTCGTCGGCCCTGCTCGAACGCGCGCTGCGCGTCCTGTTCGTGGCCGCCGGGGGCCTGTGGGCGGTCCTGATGTGCCGCGCGCGTACGGCCTCCGAGGCCGCGCTGGCCCGGATGACGCGTATCGCCGAGCTGACCCAGCGGTCCCTCGCACGGCCCCTCCCCAGCGAAATAGGCGGCCTGGCGCTCGCCGTGCGCAGCAGCTCCGCCACCGAGGGCGCGCTCCTCGGCGGCGATCTGTACGACGTCACGCTCACCGCCACCGGCCCCCGGGTGATCATCGGGGACGTGCGGGGGCACGGTGTGGACGGGGCCCGGGTCGGTGCGGCCGTGCTGTGCGCCTTCCGGCAGACCGCGGCCACCGAACCCGACCTGGCCCGCCTCGCCCGTACGCTCGACAGCCGTATCGCAGCCGACCTGGGCGACGAGGACTTCGTCACCCTGCTGCTGGCCGACTTCGTGCCCGAAGGGGTCCGCCTGGTCAACTGCGGCCATCCGCCGCCGATCCGTACGGGGCGTCGCCTGGAGCTGCTCGAGCCGCCGAGCCCGTCCCCGCCCCTGGGACTGTCGCCGCGGCCGTGCCTGCAGCGGATCGCGCTCAGCCCCGAACAGCGGCTGCTGTTCTACACCGACGGTCTCACCGAGGCCCGGGACGCCCAGGGCACCATGTTTCCGGTCGACCACCGGGTCAAGGCCGCCCTCTCCGCACCCTCCATCGACCAGGCCCTCGGCTGCCTGCTCGACCTGTTCCACCAGCACGCCGCGGGCCGCACGGAGGACGACCTCACCCTGCTCCTCGTCCAGCCCACCATCGGCCTTCTCGGCGGGGCGCCCGGCCGGGCGGCGTGCAGCGAGGGCGGAAGCCGGCAACCGCCGCTGCGCTCGCCGTGACGCACCGCGATCACCACTGCCGCGGCTGTCCGGCCGTGCCGGGCCCGGTGACCGTGGCGGTCAGCCGGCCGGGCTGCGGGACGGCGGCGGAGCGAAGTCCGGATCGCTGAGGATGCGTGCGGCGCCGGCATCGAGGTCGGTGTCGTAACCGGTACGGAAGGCGGTCTCATAGGCGGGTTCGCCGAGGGCGGCACGGACCTGCTGCCGGCAGGCGTGGAGGGCGGCGGTCAGCGTGGGGACGCCGGCCTGCGGTCGGCCGAGGGCGTCCCAGACCTGCCGGCCCAGGCCGAGCAGCCAGGCGGCGCGCGCCGTTTCCCCGGTGGCGGCCGCTGCCCGGGCCAGGAAGTCGAGGGCCATGCCGGTGCCGACGCCGTCGCGCAGCTGGTGCTTGACCCGCAGCGCCGCCCGCGCGTACTTCTGCGCCTCGCGGGGCCGGCCGCGGGCCACCTCGGCCTGGGAGCGTACGAGGTCGCCCCAGGCGCGCAAGCAGAGCTCGCGGTGCTCCTCGCAGACGGCGGTCAGCTCGTCCAGCATCGCGACGGCGTCGTCGAAGCGGCCCGTGCTGGCGTGCGCATGGGCGCCCATCACCAGGGCCAGCAGGGGGATGTAGGTGAGCGGCTTGCGGCGCCACGGTGTGGCGAGCAGATCCTCGGCCAGGGTCACCACCCGTACCGAGTCACCGCGCATGGCCACCATCCGCAGTTCGGCGGCCGTCGCCATCGTCCGTTCCGTCTCGCCGAACCGCGCGGCCAGCGCGGCGCACTCCGTGGACCGGGCCTCGATGCCGGTCAGGTCGCCCAGGTAGAGCAGCACCTGGCTGCAGACGTACAGGGCCTTCACGCGCGCCGGGCTGGGCGCGGTGTCGGCGGCCAGCACCCGGTCGAGGAAGTGCTGGCCCTCCTTGGTGAAGCCGCAGCCGTACCAGAAGAACCACAGCGCGCTCGCCAGCTCCAGTGCGGCATGATCGTGGCGGCCTTCCGGCGCGGCCAGGCTGTACTCCAGCGCGGCGCGGAAGTTGTCGTGCTCGGCGGTCGCCCGGCCGAACCAGGCGTACTGGTCGGGGCCGATCCACGCGTCGTCACCGGCCCGGGCCAGGCGCAGGAAGTGATCCCGGTGCCGACGGTGCAGTGCGTCCTCCTCGCCGAGGCCGCGCAGCCAGCCGGCGCCGTACTCGCGGATGGTGTCGAGCATCCGGTAGCGCTCGCCGCCCCCGGTCGGCTGCCAGATCAGGAGGGACTTGTCGGCCAGGGCTTCCAGGAGGCCAGGGATCTCGCTGCCGGGCAGGTGCGCGTCGGCGCACACCCGCATGGCCGCCTCGGCGTCGAAGCCGCCGGCGAAGACCGACAGCCGGGCCCAGAGGAGCCGCTCGGCAGGGGAACACAGCTCGTGACTCCAGCCGATCGCGGTACGCAGCGCCTGATGCCACGGAGGTTCGGCTTCGTCCACCACTTCATCCGTCTCACCCAGGACGGCGAAGCGGTCGTCCAGCCGGTCGGTCAGCTCGGCCACGGACAGCTCGCGCAGCCGGGCGGCAGCCAGCTCGAGGGCGAGCGGCAGCCCGTCCAGGCGCCGGCACAGTCGCAGCAGGCCCGGCCGGTTGGCGTCGGTGACCGTGAAATCCGGTACGACCTCGGCCGCACGGGCAGCCAGCAGGGCAACCGCGTCCGCTTCCCCGACGTCCCTGCCCTCGTCCTCGTCCCCGTGCACGGACAGCGGCGCGACGGTCAGCAGCCGTTCCTCGGCGATGCCCAGGGGACGGCGGCTGGTCACCACGATCCGCAGCCCCGGCGCCGCCGCCAGCAACGCCTTCGCCATCAGCGCGCAGTCGTCCACCAGATGCTCACACGTGTCCAGCACCAGCAGCAGCTCGCGGTCCGCCAGGTACTCGGACACCACCTCGATCATCGGGCGCGTCGTCTGGTCCGCCAGCGTCAGCGCCTCGGCGATGGTGTGCGCCAGCAGGGAGCCGCCGCGCCGCAGTGGGGAGAGCTCCACCCAGCAGGCCCCGTCCCGTAGGGACGGCTGCGCCTCGTACGCGGCCCGCAGCGCCAGCCGCGTCTTGCCCACCCCACCGACCCCGGTCAGCGTCACCAGCCGCGCATCCATGAACAGCCGGCGGACCTGCGCCAGCTCCGCCCGCCGCCCGATCAACTCCGTCGTCTCCGCAGGCAGATTCCCCGCGCCCTGCCCCCGCATGGTCACTTCGTCCCTCCGAGCCTCTGACCACCAACCCCAGGAAACAAAGGCAGCCTGACGACTCCCACCACGCGGCGTGCCGGCAAAAGGGAAATCGATCGAAGATGACGCCACCGGACCGCGCCCTGCCGAAAACGACAAGCCCGCTGCCCACTCCCGCACGCAGCAGCCCGCGACCAAGACCGATCGGGCACGCACCGGGCACGGAACGCTCACGCGGCGTGCCGGCAAAAGGGAAATCGATCGAAGATGACGCCACCGGACCGCGCCCTGCCGAAAACGACAAGCCCGCTGCCCACTCCCGCACGC
>NZ_JBITXL010000005.1:0-123040 GCF_044544685.1 Streptomyces sp. NPDC053542 | reverse complement strand
CAGCAGCCCGCGACCAAGACCGATCGGGCACGCACCGGGCACGGAACGCTCGCCCCGACCGGGACAACGACAAAGGCCCAGGTCTCCGACCTGGGCCTCAACTCTGGAGCGGGTGACGGGAATCGAACCCGCGCTCTGAGCTTGGGAAGCTCATGTTCTACCATTAAACTACACCCGCGCGACCGCCTGATCTTGCAGGGCGGTGCATCGTCGCACACTGTACCTCATCCCTGGCCTCCGGTGTATTCGACCGTGAGGCTTTTGTCATGTCCGGGCGCGACGCGCGGCGGTAAGCGGTGCGGGGTGCGGGAGTTGAGGCGTACGGTGGGACTCTTCCCCGGTTCGGAGTGCCGCTTGGGAGTGCGCCCAGTTCATCCCCTAATGTGGCTTTTGTTGTCCATGCGTTTGGGAGAGGGACTTGATGGAGCGCACCGTCGTCCGTTGTGCCGAAGGGCACGTGTTCAGCACCGCTTCGTTCCCGATGCAGACCACCGACCGGCTCGGCCCCGGTCGGCTGCTGCGGTGCCCGCGCTGTGCGCGGCTGCGCCACGCGGTCCCTGTACAGATGGAGAAGCGCTAGCGAGGGTGGCGAGGGCCCGGTCCCCGGAAGGGGGCCGGGCCCTCGCGGCTGTCCGGACGGGGCGCGGGGGCGGGTCGGGGTGCCGGGGCGGAAGCGGGATGCGGAGGCGGGAGTACCGGGCGCGTATCCTCGTGGCGTGCTTCTCTCAGACAAGGACATCCGGGCCGAGATCGACGCGGGCCGGGTGCGTATCGATCCCTACGACGAGTCGATGGTTCAGCCATCGAGTATTGATGTGCGCCTCGATCGGTACTTCCGAGTGTTCGAGAACCACCGGTATCCGCACATTGACCCCGCCGTCGAGCAGCTGGACCTGACGCGGGAGGTCGTGCCCGAGGGGGACGAGGCGTTCATCCTGCACCCGGGCGAATTCGTGCTGGCGTCGACCTACGAGGTCATCACGCTGCCGGACGACCTCGCCTCGCGGCTGGAGGGCAAGAGCTCGCTGGGGCGGCTCGGGCTGCTGACGCATTCGACGGCCGGGTTCATCGACCCCGGGTTCAGCGGGCACGTCACGCTGGAGCTGAGCAATGTCGCGACGCTGCCGATAAAGCTGTGGCCGGGCATGAAGATCGGGCAGCTGTGCATGTTCCGGCTGACCTCGCCGGCCGAGTTTCCGTACGGGTCGGAGCGGTACGGCTCCCGCTATCAGGGCCAGCGCGGGCCGACGCCCTCGCGTTCGTACAAGAACTTCCACCGTACGCAGGTCTGAGGACCGTACGGCGGATGCGATGGGGAATCGCTAGAGGGCTGAGAGAGATACGTGACTGACGTGCGGGAAAATCTGACGTACGAGCGCTTCGGCACCGCCATTCGTGAGCTGGCGCAGACGATTGCCGATGACGGGTACGAGCCCGATGTGGTGCTGAGCATCGCGCGGGGCGGGGTCTTCGTCGCCGGGGGCCTGGCGTACGCGCTGGACTGCAAGAACATCCACCTGGTGAATGTGGAGTTCTACACGGGGGTCGGCGAGACGCTGGAGATGCCGGTCATGCTGGCGCCGGTGCCCAACGCGATCGACTTCAGCGACAAGAAGGTGCTGATCGCCGACGACGTCGCCGACACCGGGAAGACGCTGAAGCTCGTCCACGACTTCTGCAAGGACACCGTGGCGGAGGTCCGCAGCGCGGTGATCTACGAGAAGTCGCAGTCGCTGGTGAAGTGCGAGTACGTCTGGCAGCGCACGGACGACTGGATCAACTTCCCGTGGAGCGTCGAGCCGCCGGTCGTGCGGCGCGAGGGTCAGGTTCTCGACGCCTGAGAGGCGCCTGAGAGGTGCCGAGAGGTGCCTGAGAGGCGTCTGAAGTGCCTTGCTCTGCGGGCCAGTTGGTGCGCAGGGCGAAATCGGGCCAATCCTGTGACTGGTGTTCCGCCGGTGTCTACCTACGAGTAGAACCGGCGGTAACAGCAGACCGGAGGGGAGGCCCAATGGTGCGCGCGAGACGTGGGCGGCGGCTGGTGACCGCAGCCGCCGCGGTGATGGTGCTGACCGGTGGTGTGACCGCCGCCGGTACGGGGACGAGTGTGGCGGCCCAGCCGCCGTACGGGGCCGCGGCGGCCGACAGCAAGCCGCTGCCGCCCGAGCTGGAGAAGATCAGGGCCGAGGAGGCCACCCGGCTGTACGGGGATCCGGCCGAACGCCCGATGGCGCAGCGCAAGACCTCGCTGATCTCGCTGGGGGACAGTGAGATCTCGGGCGAGGGCGTCGGGACGTACGAGCCGGGGACGAACGGGCCGGACAACTGGTGTCACCGGTCGCCGGACGCGGCCATTCACCGGACCGGCGTCGCCGCGGATGTGACGTACAACGTGTCCTGCTCGGGCGCGTACACCGGGAACATCAAGATCGGCGGCAGCAAGCAGTACGCCGATGAGCTGGTGCAGAGCGACAGCCTGGCGATCAAGGCCAGGAACACCCGGCTGAAGATGGTCGTGCTGGTGGCCGGGGCCAATGACGACCTGCAGTTCGGGCCGGTGATGACGGACTGCGTCACGCGCTGGCTGCTGCTGCAGGGCACCTGCGAGCCGAAGTACGCGCCGGGGTGGCAGGCGCGGGTCGACGGGCTGGTGCCGAAGGTCGAGCAGACGGTCGGTGATCTGCGGACGGTGATGCGGGACGCCGGGTACGCGGACGGCGACTACAAGCTCGTGGTGATGGGATACCCGAGCCCGATCGGGCCGGACATCGAGGACAACCCCGATTTCCCGGGAAAGCTGCCGGGTGGTTGTACGGGGTACACCTCCGACTCGGCGTGGGGGCGCAACGCCGCCGTGCCGGCTTTCGAGGAGGGCATGCGGAAGGCCGCACGTGAGTCGGGCGCGGTGTACCTGGACAACTCGCGGCTCTTCCACGGGCACGAGGTGTGCATGGAGGACGCCTGGGCGCGCGGCCTGTACGTCGATGTCTCCCACCCCTTCCCGCCGGACGCCAACTCCGTGCGCCAGTCCTTCCACCCGAACGCGCGCGGGCACGCCGCGTTCGCTTCCTGCCTCACCCAGCTCTACGCGTCCGGGCTGCGCGAGGCGTCCTGCGCGGACCCGGCGAGCACGGGGAAGCCGGAGCTGTACGCGGGGGCCTGGGACGACGCGTACCGGCCGCTGAAGAACGCCGGCACGGGGAGCTGTGTGGACGCGACCGGCGGCAGTTCGCGCAATGGCACGGCCGTCGGCGGCTGGGACTGCAAGGACCAGCGGAACCAGGGCTGGTGGTACGACAGCGGCCGGCGGTCGGTGCATGTGGAGCTGACGCAGGACCGGTGCCTGGACGTGCCGGGGGCGAAGTACGAGGCCGGGGCCGGACTGGTGCTGTGGAACTGCTCGGGCGCGGCCAACCAGCGGTTCGTGAAGGACGCGGCGACGCAGAGCATCCGGCCGGAGGCGGCCCGGGAGCTGTGCCTGACGCTGGCCTCGGCGAAGGACCGTGTGCGACTGCAGAAGTGTGATGGGTCGGCCACGCAGCGTTTCACGTGAAACAGTCGTGTGGTCATGCGGTGACACAGCGTTTCACGTGAAACGGCGTGTGAGCAGAGTCAGTTGATGAACAGCAGGGCCCCGTTCCGGATGGAACGGGGCCCTGCTGCATCAGGATGTGTTGCCGGTGTGGCGGCGATTGCCGCTACAGCGTGCCCAGCTTCACCAGGGCGAGCAGGGCGACCAGTTGGATCGCCGAGGCACCCAGCGCCTTGGGCCAGGGCAGGTCGTGCGACCTGCGGACCATCGTGGTGAAGAGATAGCCGGCGGCGAGCCAGGTCAGCCAGCCGACGACCTGGACGAGCGTGCTGTCGCCGCCCAGGAACATCGCGAAGAGCAGCCGCGGCGCGTCCGTGATCGACATGATCAGCATGGACAGGCCGATGGTCGGCTGCCATCCGCCGTCGCCGCCGAGCTGCCGGGCGAGGGTGTGCGTCACCGCGCCCAGGATCAGCCCGCCGATGACGAACATCACGCCGGTGATCAGCACCCACGGGATGCTCTGCGAGAGCGTGGCGTTCAGCACGTCCTCGCGGGCGGCGTCGAAGCCGAAGACCGCGAGCAGGCCGTAGACGAAGGTCACGACGAGGGCCGGGCCCCACACGGCGTAGTCGCGCATCCGCCAGAAGGTCTGGTCGGGCTCCCGGACGATGCCGCTCAGCAGCTGCTTCCACGGCAGGCGCGGGCCGGCGGGCGGGGCCGCCGACTGGCCTGCGTGGTACGTACTGCCGCCGCTGTACTGACCGTTGTCGTACTGGCCGCCGTACTGGCCGTCCCCGTACGCGTCCGGCGCGTCGCCCACGCTGAACTGCTGGGTGTGGCCCGGTGCGTCCGAGCGGGCGTTGCCACCGCCGTAGGGCGGCTGCTGCGGGGCGTGCCCCTGGTCGCCGAAGTACTCGGGCTCGCCGTACTGGCCGGCGCCCTGAGCGCCGCCGTGGGGAGCCTGCTGCTGCCACTGTCCCTGTGCGGGGGGCGGAGTCTGCCGGCCGTACGGCGCCTGCTGCTGACCGTACGGCGCCGGTGCTCCGTACGGGGCAGGCTGACCGTGCGGAGCCTGCTGACCGTACGGGGCCTGACCCTGCTGCCCCTGCTGCGCGGTGCGGGAGTTCCGCCCGCGACCCATCCTGAATCCAGCCACGCTTCGAACGTACCTGGTCCCAGCGGGTCGCAGGCGGGAGAGTGCGGACAGGACGGGCATTGCTGCCGAGCTGTGACATCCCCTAGGGGATTCCCGGCGGGGCGGCCGCGGGCCGCGCGCAGGGGCCGTGCGGGGTCCGGTGTCAGCCCGCGGCGATGGCACCGAACTGCGGCCGGCCGGTGGTCGGCACGCCCACCGCGCCCGGCGTCACCGAGCGGGCGCCGGCCGTGCCGATGCGGGTGCCGTCGGAGGACAGGGAGACGACCGCGCCGTTGCCGTCGTTCTCGTAGCTCGCGCCCACGGACAGGTCGGCCTTGCCGTCACCGTTCGTGTCGGAGAGGAAGACCTCGGTGCCGAAGAGGTCACTGTTCTCCGACGCGCCGGGCACGCCCGGGATGTCCTGGTGGAAGTACTGGACTCCGTTGGTGGTGTCGATGCCGGAAGCGGAGCCGCGCAGCACGGTCACCGAGCCGGTGTCCGTGACGCCGTCGATGTCCTCGCCCGCCGCGCCGATCGCCAGGTCCTGCCGGCCGTCGCCGTCGATGTCGCCGAGGGAGACCTCGTAACCGAAGCTGTCGCCGTTCTCGGAGCCGCCCGGGACCGCGCCGGACTCCTGGGTGATGGTGTCCATCCGGCTGGTGGGGCCGCTCGCCGAGCCGTAGATCACATTGACCTTGCCGCCCTTGGTGCTGCCGGGCGCCATGTCGGCGTCCCAGTGCATGCCGGTGACCAGGTCGCCGTAGCCGTCGCCGTCCGTGTCACCGATGGCGGTGATGAAGCCGGCCGGCAGCTTGCGCGCGGCGGAGCCGGACAGCCCGGAGGCCGAGCCGGGCACGTAGTAGTTGGCGTTGTAGTGGTTCTCGCCGTCGTCCGCGGCGTTCTCGAAGCCGTCGACGACCAGGTCGGTGCGGCCGTCCGCGGTGACGTCACCCGCGGTGAGCTGGAGGATGCCGGTGTCGGAGCCGCCGAGGATCGGCAGCGCGACCGCCGACTTGGATGCGGCGACGCCTGCCGAGGTGAAGCCGCCCTTGAAGACGCGGAGCGTCGCGGAGCTGGTGCCGACGGCCAGGTCGCCCTTCCTGTCCCCGTCGAAGTCGCCCGCGGCGAGCGCGTTGCCGAAGCGGTCGTGCTTGGTCGGGGCCGGGTCCGGGACCGTGGCGGCGCGCGATATGCCGGACGCCGAGCCCCAGAGGATCTGTACGGTGCCGCCGTCGGTGTCGCCCGAGACGTCCTCGTACGGGGTGCCGACGGCGAGGTCCGCGTACCCGTCGGAGTTGAAGTCGCCGGCCGAGGTGGCCAGGCCGAAGTTGTCGTCGGTCTCCGCCGCGCCCGGAACACCGGTGGTGTCCTGGGTGAAGGTGGCGTGGCGGCCGGCCGAGACGCCGTCGGCGGAGCCGTAGAGGACGGTGACGGCGCCGGCGTTCTTGTGGCCCCCGACGGTGGCGGCGGGTGCGGAAACGGCGAGGTCGCGGTAGCCGTCGCCGTTGAAGTCGCCCTGCAGGCCACTGCCGGCGGCGGCCGCGGCGCCGGTGGAGAGGGTGAGCAGACCGCCGGTCAGGGCCGCCGCCGCCGCGGTGGCCAGGGCCGTACGAAGGTGCTTGGGCACGCTGTTCTCCTGCTGCATGCGGGATGCGGGCGCATCCCGTCCGGATGAGTGCCGTCCGCCGCGCGTCACCGGGCATTCACCGGGAGTCCAGCGGCAGTTGGCGATCACAAGACCCACGAGGGGGCAGGAGGGTTGCACGCCGGACGCGCCTGGTCAGTGGGGGCCGGCGCGCTCACTCCAAAAACGCGCTCACTCCGTAAATGCCGCCGTACTGAAGGAGACCGCGGGCCGGGAGGCGAAGCCCGACGCCGTCCCCCGGTGCACCGTGACCGCGTCCCGCCCGCCCGAGCGGGTGCGGAGGACCAGGTCGGCCCGCCCGTCGTGGTCGTAGTCGGCCAGCCGGAGCACCGCCGTGCGCGCGGCGGCGGGCATACCGGGGGCCTTCGGCACGGCCCGCTCGCGGTCCGCGCGCAGGCCGGCGGCCGACCCGAGGAGGAGCACGGGACGCCCCGCGCCGCCGGACACGACCAGGTCCGTACGGCCGTCGCCGGTCACGTCCCCGGCCGCCACCGACCGCCCCGCCACCCGGACCGTGGCGCTCCGCGGGGCCGCCGTGCCGACGCCGTACCGGACGGCGAGCCGGCCGCCCCCGGCGACCACCGCGTCGGCCGAAGCGCCGCCGTCGAACCGCCCGAACGCCGCCTCGTACCCCGCCGGCAGCGCGGCCCCCGCCGTGGCCGGCCCCCGCGCGCCGCCCAGCGCGAGCCGCCCCGGCGCGCGGCGGCCCGGAGCCCCGGACCGTACGAGCAGGTCGTCGGCGCCGTCCCCGTCCACGTCGACGGGCGCCGGCAGTCCGGCGAGCGCCGTGCCGGGGATGTCCAGCGGCGCGCCGGCCCCCTCCGGCGCGCCCGCGCGGCTGAACGGCCCGCGCAGGAAGCCGGCCCGCGGCCCGGACGCGGTGACCGCCAGATCAGCCGCGCCGTCCCCGTCGAAGTCGCCGCAGACCGGCTGGTCGGGCCACTCGTTGCCGAACCTGGCGCGGTCGGGGATGCGCAGCTTCACGGCGCGCGCGGTGAGCCCCTCCGGGGAGCCGAAGAGGATCTGTACGGGCACGGGCGGGCGGCCCTGGCCGTCGTACGGCGGGTCGGTGCTGACGACCAGGTCGGTGAAGCCGTCGCCGTCCAGGTCGCAGGCGGCCTCGGCGTCGAAGACGGCCGGTACGACGCCGTCCGTGGGCGCCGCGTGCCGGGCCGGGGTGAGGAGCCGCCGCACGGCCGGGTCGAGGCCGCGGTCCGACCCGTAGACGATGCCGATGCCGGGGTCGTCGTCGTGGCTGTCGTCGGGGTTGAGCAGCGTGTCGAGGACGAGGTCGGGGTGGCCGTCGCCGTTGAAGTCGTCCGCGGCCTTGCTGCCCTTGCCGTGCGGGACGGGCCGTGCCGGGGGGCCGGAAGCGGGGTGGTGGGCCGTGGAACGCGCGCCGCCGCCCGAGGGGAGCAGGCCGCAGCCGGCCGCCAGCAGTGCGCAGCACAGCCCGGCTCCCGCCGCGCGTGCCGCTCGTGATCCCCGGTACCGCACTTCGCCCCCCAGCGCCCCATCCGTATCCGGCGCCTCATCGTCGCACGGACATACGTCGTGCGTCCGTACGTTCATCCGGTTCCGGACACGGTGTGCAGCAGGCGCGGGACCCGGGTGCGCAGACGACGACGGCCGGCCCCGCGCGCTGCGGGACCGGCCGTCGAAGGGCGTACGAAGAGACGTACAGCGGGTTACTTCACCGGCTCGGGCTCCGGCTCGTCGGCGGGCTCGGCCTCGCCGGCCGGGTCGGCCGGGGTCTTCACGGAGTCCAGCAGGAGCTGGGCCACGTCGACGACCTGGACGTTCTCGCTGACCTTGCCGTCGTTCTTCTTGCCGTTGACCGAGTCGGTCAGCATGACGAGGCAGAACGGGCAGGCGGTGGAGACGATGTCCGGGTTGAGGGACAGGGCCTCGTCCACGCGCTCGTTGTTGATGCGCTTGCCGATGCGCTCTTCCATCCACATGCGGGCGCCGCCGGCGCCGCAGCAGAAGCCGCGCTCCTTGTGGCGGTGCATCTCCTCGTTGCGCAGGCCCGGCACCTTGGCGATGATCTCGCGCGGCGGCGTGTAGACCTTGTTGTGGCGGCCCAGGTAGCAGGGGTCGTGGTAGGTGATCAGACCCTCGACCGGGGTGACGGGGGTGAGCTTGCCCTCGTCGATGAGGTGCTGCAGCAGCTGGGTGTGGTGGATGACCTCGTACTCGCCGCCCAGCTGCGGGTACTCGTTCGCGATCGTGTTGAAGCAGTGCGGGCAGGTCGCGACGATCTTCTTCTTGGACTTCGGCTTCTTGGTCGACTCGTCCTCGTCGTCCTCGCCGAAGGCCGCGTTCAGCGTGGCGACGTTCTCCGCGCCCAGCTGCTGGAAGAGGAACTCGTTGCCCAGGCGGCGGGGGGAATCACCGGTGCACTTCTCGTCGCCGCCCATGATGGCGAAGTTGACGCCCGCGATGTGCAGCAGCTCGGCGAACGCCTTGGTGGTCTTCTTGGCGCGGTCCTCCAGGGCGCCCGCGCAGCCGACCCAGTACAGGTAGTCGACCTCGGTGAGGTCCTCGACGTCCTTGCCGACGACGGGAACCTCGAAGTCGACCTCCTTGGTCCAGGCGAGGCGCTGCTTCTTGGCCAGGCCCCAGGGGTTGCCCTTCTTCTCCAGGTTCTTGAGCATCGTGCCCGCCTCCGAGGGGAAGCTGGACTCGATCATGACCTGGTAGCGGCGCATGTCGACGATGTGGTCGATGTGCTCGATGTCGACCGGGCACTGCTCGACGCAGGCGCCGCAGGTGGTGCAGGACCACAGGACGTCCGGGTCGATGACGCCGTTCTCCTCGAGGGTGCCGACCAGCGGGCGCTCGGCCTCTTCGAGAGCGGCCTTGGGGACGTCCTTCAGCTGCTCTTCGGTGGCCTTCTCATTGCCCTCCATGTCCTTGCCGCCGCCGGCGAGGAGGTAGGGGGCCTTGGCGTGCGCGTGGTCGCGCAGCGCCATGATCATGAGCTTGGGGGAGAGCGGCTTACCGGTGTTCCACGCGGGGCACTGCGACTGGCAGCGGCCGCACTCGGTGCAGGTGGAGAAGTCCAGCAGGCCCTTCCAGGAGAAGTGCTCGACCTGGGAGACGCCGAACTGGTCGTCCTCGCCCGGGTCCTCGAAGTCGATCTCCTTGCCCTCGCTGGTCATCGGCAGCAGGGCGCCCAGCGCGACGTCGCCGTCGGACTCGCGCTTGAACCAGATGTTGGGGAAGGCCAGGAAGCGGTGCCAGGCGACGCCCATGTCGGTCTTGAGCGCGACGGTGATCATCCAGATGAAGGACGTCGCGATCTTCAGCCCTGCGAAGAAGTAGGTGAGGTTCTGGAGCGTCGAGACGTCCAGGCCCTCCAGCCACGAGACCACCGGGTACGAGATGAAGAACGACGCCTCGTAGCTGTCGACGTGGTGCTGGGCGCCCTCCAGCGCGTGCAGCATGAAGATGCAGACGCCGACGATGAGGATGACGGCCTCGACGAAGTACGCCTGGCCGAAGTTGGAGCCCGCGAAGCGGGACTTGCGGCCCGGCTTGCCCGGCTTGCTCAGCTGCCGGATGGCGATCAGGACCAGGATGCCGAGGACCGTCATCGTGCCGATGAACTCGACGAAGATGTTGTACGGCGCCCACTCGCCGATGACCGGCAGCAGCCAGTCGGCCTTGAACAGCTGGCCGATGGCGTTGACGATCGTCAGCAGCAGCGAGAAGAAGCCCACCGCGACGAACCAGTGCGCGACGCCGACGACGCCCCAGCGGTTCATCCGGGTGTGGCCGAGGAACTCCTTGACCACCGTGACGGTGCGCTGCGTGGGGTCATTGGTCCGTGAACCGGCGGGTACGGACTGTCCGAGCCGCATGTAGCGGTAGATCTGCACAATGGCGCGGCCGAACAGTGCGACGCCGACCGCGATTAGGACCAGCGACACGATGATCGCGGCGAGTTGCATGGGTGGCTCCTCGGGCCTGCGTGAGCGGGTTCTTTCGGTGCTCTCTCGTTAACCAGCAAGCTGACTACTAAGCAGTAACTTAGTTAATCCCTCCGAGATTACCCACTATTCACGCCCCGCTGTACCGGGCGCAGCGGTGATCTGCGTCGCTGAGGGTGACCTAAGGGTCCCGCACCGCGCTCCGTACTCGCGTGTGCGCGACACGCCGGAGATGCGGCGGTCGCCCGGGAGAGGGAGGGTGGGGGTGTCGTTGACGCGTCCGCGCATGCCGGGCGCTGCTTCTTCCGGTTCTCCGTACCGCTGTGACCTGCGGAAATGTCGCGCTGCGCAGATCTTCGGCAGGAGAGTTGAGCGTCCGTGGCTCAGGTCCTTTGACAGGGCAGGATCTCTGGTGCACCCTTGAGCCAGTTCCACTCAATGTCAGCTGGAGGAATCGAAATGGCACGTGCGGTCGGCATCGACCTGGGCACGACGAACTCCGTCGTCAGTGTTCTCGAAGGCGGTGAGCCCACCGTCATCACCAACGCCGAGGGCGCCAGGACCACGCCGTCCGTCGTCGCTTTCGCCAAGAACGGTGAAGTGCTCGTCGGCGAGGTCGCGAAGCGCCAGGCGGTCACGAACGTCGACAGGACCATCCGGTCGGTCAAGCGCCACATGGGCACCGACTGGAAGGTGGACATCGACGACAAGAGCTTCAACCCGCAGCAGATCTCCGCGTTCATCCTGCAGAAGCTGAAGCGGGACGCGGAGTCCTACCTCGGCGAGAAGGTCGCGGACGCGGTCATCACCGTCCCGGCGTACTTCAACGACTCCGAGCGGCAGGCCACCAAGGAGGCCGGCGAGATCGCGGGCCTGAACGTCCTGCGCATCGTCAACGAGCCCACCTCCGCGGCGCTGGCGTACGGCCTGGAGAAGGACGACCAGACCATCCTGGTCTTCGACCTCGGTGGCGGTACCTTCGACGTCTCGCTGCTGGAGATCGGCGACGGCGTCGTCGAGGTGAAGGCGACCAACGGCGACAACCAGCTCGGTGGTGACGACTGGGACCAGCGCATCGTCGACCACCTGGTCAAGCAGTTCCAGAACGGCCACGGCGTCGACCTGTCCAAGGACAAGATGGCGCTCCAGCGCCTGCGCGAGGCCGCTGAGAAGGCGAAGATCGAGCTGTCGTCCTCCACCGAGACGACGATCAACCTTCCCTACATCACCGCCTCCGCCGAGGGCCCGCTGCACCTGGACGAGAAGCTCACGCGCTCGCAGTTCCAGCAGCTCACCAGCGACCTGCTCGACCGCTGCAAGACCCCGTTCCACAACGTCATCAAGGACGCCGGCATCCAGCTGTCCGAGATCGACCACGTGGTCCTGGTCGGCGGTTCGACCCGTATGCCGGCCGTCGCCGAGCTCGTCAAGGAGCTGACCGGCGGCAAGGACGCCAACAAGGGCGTCAACCCGGACGAGGTCGTCGCCATCGGTGCGTCGCTGCAGGCCGGTGTCCTCAAGGGTGAGGTCAAGGACGTCCTCCTGCTGGACGTCACCCCGCTGTCCCTCGGTATCGAGACCAAGGGCGGCATCATGACCAAGCTCATCGAGCGCAACACCACGATCCCGACCAAGCGGTCCGAGATCTTCACGACGGCCGAGGACAACCAGCCGTCCGTGCAGATCCAGGTCTACCAGGGCGAGCGCGAGATCGCGGCGTACAACAAGAAGCTCGGGATGTTCGAGCTGACCGGTCTGCCGCCGGCCCCGCGCGGCGTCCCGCAGATCGAGGTCTCCTTCGACATCGACGCCAACGGCATCATGCACGTGACCGCGAAGGACCTGGGCACGGGCAAGGAGCAGAAGATGACCGTCACCGGCGGCTCTTCGCTGCCGAAGGACGAGGTCGACCGCATGCGCGAGGAGGCCGAGCGCTACGCGGACGAGGACCACAAGCGCCGCGAGGCCGCCGAGACGCGCAACCAGGGCGAGCAGCTCGTCTACCAGACGGAGAAGTTCCTCAAGGACAACGAGGAGAAGGTCCCCGCCGAGGTGAAGACCGAGGTCGAGACCGCCGTCGGCGAGCTGAAGGAGAAGCTCAAGGGCGAGGACACGGCCGAGATCCGTACCGCCACGGAGAAGGTCGCGGCCGTCTCGCAGAAGCTGGGCCAGGCCATGTACGCCGACGCCCAGGGCGCGCAGGCCGCGGGCGGTGCCGAGGGTGCCGCCGGTGGCGAACAGGCCAAGGCCGAGGACGATGTCGTCGACGCCGAGATCGTCGACGACGAGAAGGACAAGAAGGATGGTGCCGCGTGACGGAGGAGACCCCGGGCTTCGAGGAGAAGCCTGACGTCCCCTCTGACGCCGCAGCCACTGACGATGCGGCGCAGGGCGCCGGGTCCGCCGACAAGGCGGGCCCGGCCCCGGCCGGGGACGCGAACCAGGACGCCGGTCTGGTGGCCCAGCTGGACCAGGTGCGCACCGCGCTCAACGAGCGCACCGCGGACCTCCAGCGCCTCCAGGCCGAGTACCAGAACTACCGCCGGCGGGTGGAGCGGGACCGGGTGACGGTCAAGGAGATCGCCGCGGCGAACCTCCTGTCCGAGCTCCTGCCGGTCCTCGACGACATCGGCCGGGCCCGCGAGCACGGCGAGCTGGTCGGCGGCTTCAAGTCGGTCGGCGAGTCGGTCGAGACGGTCGTGGCCAAGCTCGGCCTGCAGCAGTTCGGCAAGGAGGGCGAGCCCTTCGACCCGACGATCCACGAGGCGCTCATGCACTCGTACGCACCGGACGTCACGGAGACGACGTGCGTTGCGATCCTGCAGCCGGGGTATCGGATCGGCGAGCGAACGATTCGCCCCGCGCGGGTCGCCGTCGCCGAGCCTCAGCCGGGGGCCCAGGGCGCCAAGTCCGAGGAGAAATCCGACGAGGAGAGCGGTGGCCCGGACGAGGGCTGACGTGAGAAGCAGGACAGTACGGGAGGAGGGACGTCGGGGATGAGCACCAAGGACTTCGTCGAGAAGGACTACTACAAGGTCCTCGGCGTCCCGAAGGACGCCACCGACGCCGAGATCAAGAAGGCGTACCGCAAGCTGGCCCGGGAGAACCACCCGGACGCCAACAAGGGCGACCCCAAGGCCGAGGAGCGCTTCAAGGAGGTCTCCGAGGCGAACGACGTCCTGGGCGACCCCAAGCGCCGCAAGGAGTACGACGAGGCGCGGGCGCTGTTCGGCAACGGCGGCTTCCGGCCGGGTCCCGGCGGCGCCGGCGGCGGCAGCTTCAACTTCGACCTGGGTGACCTCTTCGGGGGCGCGCAGGGCGGAGCGGGCGCCGGCGGCTTCGGCGGTGGTCTCGGGGACGTCTTCGGCGGCCTGTTCAACAGGGGCGGCGCCGCGGGTACGCGTACGCAGCCCCGCCGCGGCCAGGACATCGAGTCCGAGGTGACGCTCAGCTTCACCGAGGCGGTGGACGGGGCCACGGTCCCGCTGCGGATGTCCAGCCCGGCGCCCTGCAAGGCGTGTTCGGGCACCGGCGACAAGAACGGCACCCCGCGGGTCTGCCCGACCTGCGTGGGCACCGGCCAGGTCAGCCGGGGCGCGGGCGGCGGCTTCTCGCTCACCGACCCGTGCGCCGACTGCAAGGGCCGCGGCCTGATCGCCGAGGACCCGTGCGAGGTGTGCAAGGGCAGCGGGCGCGCGAGGAGTTCGCGCACGATGCAGGTGCGCATTCCCGCGGGTGTCTCGGACGGGCAGCGGATCCGGCTGCGCGGCAAGGGCGCCCCGGGCGAGCGCGGCGGGCCCAACGGCGACCTGTACGTCGTCGTGCACGTCGACGCGCACCCGGTGTTCGGCCGCAAGGGCGACAACCTCACCGTCACCGTGCCGGTCACCTTCCCGGAGGCCGCGCTCGGCGGCGAGGTGAAGGTGCCGACCCTGGGCGGTCCGCCGGTCACCCTCAAGATCCCGGCCGGCACGCCGAACGGCCGGACGATGCGGGCCCGCGGAAAGGGCGCGGCGCGCAAGGACGGCACCCGGGGCGACCTCCTGGTCACCATCGAGGTGGTCGTGCCCAAGGACCTCGGCGACAAGGCGCGTGAGTCGCTCGAGGCGTATCGCGAGGCGACCGCGGGTGAGGACCCGCGAGAGAAGCTCTATCAGGCCGCGAAGGGAGCTTGATGATGGACAGCCGGGGCGGGCGGCGCAGTCGTAACCCCTATGAACTGACCGACGAGTCGCCGGTGTACGTCATCTCTGTCGCGGCTCAGCTCTCCGGCCTGCATCCGCAGACGCTGCGCCAGTACGACCGGCTCGGCCTGGTCTCACCGGACCGTACGCCCGGGCGCGGTCGGCGTTACTCGGCCCGCGACATCGAGCTGCTCCGCCAGGTGCAGCAGCTGTCGCAGAACGAGGGCATCAACCTCGCGGGCATCAAGCGCATCATCGAACTGGAGAACCAGGTCGCGGCGCTCCAGCAGCGGGTCGCCGAGCTGCAGAGCGCGGTGGAGGGCGCCGCCGCCGCGATCCAGCAGCGGGAGGCGGCGGTGCACGCCAGCTACCGCCGGGACCTGGTCCCGTATCAGGACGTGCAGCAGACCAGCGCGCTGGTCGTGTGGCGCCCGAAGCGGACGTCCGAGTAACGGCCCGCGCTCTCCGCAGCCCGCGTTCTCAGCAGCCGTTGTAGCCGGCCGTCGGCATCGACAGCCGGCGGTGCACATGGGACTTCATCGCCGCGGTGTAGACCGGCTCGGCGAGGTCGGCGGTCTCCAGCCGGACCCCGGCCGCGGCGCACCGGGCGGTGAAATCCTCGGCGGAGTCGACGGCGTTCTCCAGGGCACGGCGGTTCGGTACGACGAAGACGTCGACCAGGCCCGCCTCCACGTCCTGCCACAGGGCGCAGTGGTCGGCACGCAGATGGTGCAGGCTCAGCCGCCAGGTGAGGCGGTAGTCGCGGTCCGCGGCCCACTGCGAGCACATCTCGTGCTGGCGGCGGTCGTCGACCAGGAAGGGATCGTCGTCCAGCTCGGACAGCGGCATCAAGCACGCGATCGCCGTCACTCGCACCGCATTCATCGTGCCCCCCGGCACCTCGAGGTCTGGACACAGGCCCTGACGACTGTGGGGGTGACGATACCGCTGGGGGCGGAGCGGGGTGGTGACGCGGTGCCGGGCGGCGAGGCATAGCCGCAGGCGTGGCAGATCTTCCATCCGTCCTGGTTGACGGCGAGCAGGCCGCCGCAGCGCGGGCAGGACTCGGCGCGTGGGTGCGGATCGGGAGCCGTGGACGCGATTCCGTACGCCCTGCTGGTGCGCGTTACCGACCTCATTCGGCCTCCAGCTGACGTCTTTGGTCCGGAATGGACCACATCCTGGGCGGACCCGGTCACCCATCGGCCCGGTCACCCACGGACGGTCATGCCCGCCCGAGCATCTTCGTCACCCGGATCTCGATGACCACGCGCTCGGGGTTGGGCCGCGGGGTCCGCTCGTACCGCACCGCGTACCGCTCCACCGCGTCCCGCACGCTCTCCTCGTCCGTACGGACCGTTGCCAGCCCCTCCAGGGTCGCCCACCGCTTTCCCTGCATCTGGCAGACCGCGGCGCGCGCGCCGCCGTCGCCCCTCGCCAGGACGTTGCGGACCTTGGTGCTGCCCCGGCTCGTGATGACGCGGGCCAGCCCCTGCTCGTGGTCGTACGTCACCCCGACCGGCACCACGTGCGGCGTCCCGTCCGGGCGCAGCGTGGTCAGCGTGCACACATGCCGCTCCCGCCAGAAGCCGAGGTACTCGGGGTCGGGATTCCGCAGATCTTGAGCCATACCCCGCACCCTACGGCGGGCCCGGTCCGGCCCCGCACAGGAGTGGGCGGGAGGCCAGCGGGCACCCCAAGGGCGGTGGACGGGTTTTTGAGTCGGCGTTTTGGCCTTGAGTGGAATAGACTCAACTTATCGCATGTTGAGCTAGGCAGGATGGGTCCGCGAGGGCCGTGGACATGCAGGCCAGAGGTATGAGGAGGAGCGCGAGCACGTGGACGCCGAGCTGACCAACAAGAGCCGGGAGGCGCTGAGCGCCGCCAACGAGCGGGCCGTGACCGCGGGCAACGCGGACATGACGGCGGCCCATCTGCTGCTCGCGCTGCTCGCCGGGCAGGACAACGAGAACATCACCGACCTGCTGGCCGCCGTCGGCGCGGACGCCGCGGCGCTGCGCTCCGGGGCCGAGCGACGGGTCGCCGCGCTGCCCAGCATCCAGGGCTCGACCGTGGCCCCGCCGCAGCCCGACCGCGAGCTGCTCGCCGTGATAGCGGACGCCTCGCAGCGCGCCAAGGAGCTGGGCGACGACTACATCTCCACCGAGCACCTGCTCATCGGCATCGCCGCCAAGGGCGGGGCCACCGGCGAGCTGCTGGACCAGCAGGGCGCCTCCGCCAAGAGGCTGCTGGACGCCTTCGAGAAGGCGCGCGGCGGCCAGCGGGTGACCAACCCCGACCCCGAGGGCACGTACAAGGCGCTGGAGAAGTTCGGTACGGACTTCACCGCGGCCGCGCGCGAGGGCAAGCTCGACCCGGTCATCGGCCGGGACCAGGAGATCCGCCGCGTCGTGCAGGTGCTCTCGCGGCGTACGAAGAACAACCCGGTGCTGATCGGCGAGCCCGGCGTCGGCAAGACCGCCGTCGTGGAGGGGCTGGCCCAGCGCATCGTGAAGGGCGACGTGCCCGAGTCGCTGCGCGACAAGCGGCTGGTCGCGCTGGACCTCGGCGCGATGGTCGCGGGCGCGAAGTACCGCGGTGAGTTCGAGGAGCGGCTGAAGACCGTTCTGGCGGAGATCAAGTCCAGCGACGGCCAGATCATCACCTTCATCGACGAGCTGCACACGGTCGTCGGCGCGGGCGCCGGCGGCGACTCCGCCATGGACGCGGGCAACATGCTCAAGCCGATGCTCGCCCGCGGTGAGCTGCGGATGGTCGGCGCGACCACGCTCGACGAGTACCGCGAGCGGATCGAGAAGGACCCGGCGCTGGAGCGGCGCTTCCAGCAGGTGCTGGTCGCCGAGCCGACCGTCGAGGACACCGTCGCGATCCTGCGCGGCCTCAAGGGCCGGTACGAGGCGCACCACAAGGTCCAGATCGCGGACTCCGCGCTGGTCGCCGCCGCCACCCTCTCCGACCGGTACATCACCTCCCGCTTCCTGCCCGACAAGGCCATCGACCTGGTCGACGAGTCGGCCTCCCGGCTGCGCATGGAGATCGACTCCTCGCCCGTGGAGATCGACGAGCTGCAGCGGTCCGTGGACCGGCTGCGCATGGAGGAGCTGGCGCTCAAGAACGAGACCGATGCCGGTTCCGTCCAGCGGCTGGAGAAGCTGCGCAAGGACCTCGCGGACAAGGAAGAAGAGCTGCGCGGGCTGACCGCACGCTGGGAGAAGGAGAAGCAGGGCCTGAACCGCCTCGGTGAGCTGAAGGAGAAGCTCGACGAGCTGCGCGGCCAGGCCGAGCGCGCCCAGCGCGACGGTGACTTCGACACCGCCTCCAAGCTGCTGTACGGGGAGATCCCCGGCCTGGAGCGGGAGCTGGACGAGGCCGCCGCGGCCGAGGCCGAGCAGGAGGCCAGCAAGGAGTCCATGGTCAAGGAGGAGGTCGGCCCGGACGACATCGCCGACGTCGTCGCCTCCTGGACCGGCATTCCGGCGGGCCGCCTGCTGGAGGGCGAGACCCAGAAGCTGCTGCGCATGGAGGAGGAGCTGGGCAAGCGGCTGATCGGGCAGACCGAGGCCGTGCGCGCGGTGTCGGACGCGGTGCGCCGTACGCGTGCCGGGATCGCCGACCCCGACCGCCCGACCGGCTCGTTCCTCTTCCTCGGCCCGACCGGCGTCGGCAAGACCGAGCTGGCCAAGGCGCTCGCCGACTTCCTCTTCGACGACGAGCGGGCGATGGTCCGCATCGACATGAGCGAGTACGGCGAGAAGCACTCCGTGGCCCGCCTGGTCGGTGCGCCGCCCGGCTACGTCGGGTACGAGGAGGGCGGCCAGCTCACCGAGGCCGTGCGCCGGCGCCCGTACAGCGTCGTGCTGCTGGACGAGGTGGAGAAGGCCCACCACGAGGTCTTCGACATCCTGCTCCAGGTGCTGGACGACGGACGGCTCACGGACGGCCAGGGCCGCACGGTCGACTTCCGGAACACCATCCTCATCCTGACCTCCAACCTCGGGTCGAACTTCCTGATGGACCCGCTGCTGAAGGAGGAGCAGAAGAAGGAGAAGGTGCTGGAGACGGTCCGCTCCGTCTTCCGCCCGGAGTTCCTGAACCGGCTGGACGACACGGTGGTCTTCCACCCGCTCGGCACGGACCAGCTGCAGCGGATCGCGCAGATCCAGATCGCGCACCTGCAGAAGCGGCTCGCCGAGCGGCGGCTGACCCTGGACGTCTCGGACGCGGCGCTGACCTGGCTGGCGTGGCTGGGCCAGGAGCCGGTGATCGACAAGCCGGAGCAGTCGCAGCCGGACCTGTCCTACGGCGCCCGGCCGCTGCGCCGCCTCGTCCAGACCGCCATCGGCGATCAGCTCGCCCGGGCGATCCTGGCGGGCGACATCCGCGACGGCGACACCGTACGGGTGGACGTGGACGGCGATCACCTGTCGGTGGCGGCCGAGCGGGAGCCGCTGGCCGCGGTCTGACCGGTCCGGCCCCGCCCTTCGCCGTAGGCGCCGGCCCCCGACCCGCCCCGTCCGCTTGCCAGGACGGGGCGGGTGTAAGGGAGGATGGCGAGGACCATACGAAGGGACTTCCACGGTGACTATCGACCCGTCCTCGATTCCGAATTTCGGGGGCCAGCCCGAACAGCAGCCGACCGGGCCTGAAGGGCCGATCGTGCCCGATCAGGACCTGGTCAAGCAGCTCCTTGACCAGATGGAGCTGAAGTACGTCGTCGACGACGAGGGCGACCTCGCCGCCCCGTGGGAGCAGTTCCGCACGTACTTCATGTTCCGCGGCGAGGAGGAGCAGCAGATCTTCTCCGTCCGCACGTTCTACGACCGCCCGCACGGCATCGAGCTCAAGGCGAAGCTGCTGGAGGCGATCGACGACTGGAACCGCCGCACCCTGTGGCCCAAGGCGTACACCCACACCCACGACGACGGCACGGTCCGTCTGATCGGTGAGGCGTCGATGCTGGTCGGCACCGGTGTCTCGCTGGAGCACTTCGTCTCCAGCACGGTCAGCTGGATCCGCGCGTCCATCGAGTTCGACAAGTGGCTCGTCGAGCAGCTCGGCCTGGAGGCCGACATCGACGGTGACACGAAGAAGCCCGACGACGAGGCGTAAGCCTGTTACGACGGTTCTGCGGAAGGGCCCCGGAGCACAGTGCTCCGGGGCCCTTCCGTATGCCGACCGCGGCAGGACGCATCACGATCCGTGATCGGTGCCAGGTCGGATTGCGTCTTGGTCGGCCCGGGGCCGGGTGCTGGACTTGATCCATCACATCCGCCCCGACTTCTGGGAGTACCGCCATGCCTCTCATCCACGTGCAGCAGACCCCCGGCAAGACCGCCGAGCAGAAGGCCGAGCTGGTCCGCGAGCTGACCGACGCCTACGTGAAGGCCACCGGCAGCAAGCCGGAGAGCGTGTGGGTCACCGTGCAGGAGATCGGCACCGACAGCTGGTCGATCGCCGGCGAGACGCTCGCCGCGCGCGCCGCCAAGCGCTGACCCGCGCCGGTTCCAGGCCCCGGGGCCCCGCACAGAACAGGAGAGGCAGAGCCGCCGTGAGCGATGTGCCCGACACCGCCGTCCGCTCGTCCGAGCCCGCAGCCGGCGCCGCCGGTCCGCTGGACCTGGTGGTGGTGGGGTGCGGGGCGGGCGGCCTGGCGACCGCGGTGAGCTTCGCCGAGAACGCCCCGGGCGGGCGGGTCCTGGTCCTGGAGCGCTCCAGCCGGTACAACCGCGGCGGGAACACCGCCTGGAGCGGTTCCTTCCTCCGGCTCACGGCGGACGGCAGGCCGGCCGAGAACGCCGAGCCCACCGTGCGCTGGCTCGCCGACCGGCACGGGGTCGAGTGCGAGACCCGCCCGACCTGCTTCGTCACCGCGCGCGGGCCCCGGCTGACGCCGGCCGGCGGCGGCGCCGCGCTGGTGGACGGGCTCGCCAAGTCGCTGGAGCGGCTGGGCGGTTCGATCGCCTACGGGACGCGCGCCATCTCGCTGAGCACCGACGCCTTCGGTGCGGTGCGCGGGGTGCACGTCGAGGAGGGCGGCCGGCCGCGGCACATCGCCGCGCGGCGGGTCGTCCTGGCGTCCGGCGGCTTCCAGGGGAACCGGGAGCTGCTGGAACGCCACCTGGGGCCCACCGGCGGCACACTGCGGACCGTCGCGCCCGGCGGCAGGAACAACCGGGGCGAGGGCATCGAGATGGCCGTCGCGGTGGGCGCCGCACGCAGCGGGCAGTACGACCGTTTCCACGGCGAGCCCGTGGACCCGCGCAGCCACCAGGCCGAGGCGCTGGTCATGGCGTATCCGTACGGCATCCTCGTCAACGCGGACGGACGGCGCTTCCTGGACGAGGGCGCTGACACCCCGGACAAGACCTTCGAGGACGTCGCGTACCGGATCTGGCGGGAGGCCCGGCAGTCCGCGTACCTGATCTGCGACGCCAAGCTGCTGCGGATCGAGGGCCACGAGCGGTCGCTGCTGACGGACAAGGACCCGATCACCGCGCCGACCGTCGACGCGCTGGCCCGCAAGCTGGACCTTTCCCCGGACGAGCTGAGCTGGACGGTCGCCCGGTACAACGACGCCTGCCGGCCCAGCGCGCCGTTCGACCCGGCCCGGCCGGACGGCAGGCACACCGTCGGCCTCGTGCCGCCGAAGTCCAACTGGGCCGTCGCGCTGGACACCGCGCCGTACCTGGCCTGGCCGGTGCACTGCGCCCTCACCTTCACCTTCGGCGGGGTGCGTACCGACGCCCGCTCGCGGGTGCTGACCGAGCGGGACGAACCGATCGAGGGACTGTACGCCGTCGGGGAGACCGCCGGCCTCTCCTACGGCCGTTCCCCGGAGGCCACTTCGGTGCTGCGCGCGCTCACGTTCGGACGGCTGGCCGGGGCCGAGATCGCCCAGGCGACTGTCGCCGCCGAGTAACCCTTGAGACAAGGAAGTTGTCAGTTGTCATGAAGACCGCCCCGGCACGCACGCCCTACGCGCTGTTGCTCGCCGTCCTGTGCTCGCTGAACGCCGGCGGCCTGTTCGCCTCCGACATCAACCTGCCGGGCGTGCCCGCCACCGCGCACGCCTTCGGCACCCCGGTCGCGTCCGTGCAGTGGACGTTCAGCGCGTTCATGATCGGCATCGCGGTCTCGCAGGCGGTCTACGGGCCGATCTCGGACGCGTGGGGACGCAAGCGCGTCATCGTCTCCGGGCTCGGCCTGTTCGTGCTGGCCTCCTTGGTGTGCGCGGTGGCGCCCACGGTCGAGGTGTTCGGCGCGGGCCGGCTGCTGCAGGCGCTCGGCGCCGGCTCCGGCATGGTGCTCGGCCGCGCCGTGATCAGCGACCTGTACGAGGAGAAGGACGCGGCCCGGATGTTCGCCACGGTCATGCCGATCGTGGGCGTCTCGCCGTCCGTCGCGCCGCTGGTCGGCGGGTACCTGACCACGTACGTCTCCTGGCGCGCGCCGTTCGTCGTCACCGCGCTGATCGGTCTCGCCACGCTGGTCGTGATGGTCACCGCGATTCCCGAGAGCCTGCCGCCGGAGCGGCGCAGCAAGCACCTGGCCGCCACGCTCAAGAGTTACCCCAAGCTGCTCACCCGCCCGCTGTTCTGGGCGTACACCATCAACCTGGCGGTGGCGTACGGCGGTTACTTCGGTTACCTGGCCGCGTCCCCGCTGGTCTTCGAGAAGATGGGGCTGGCCACCGAGACGACCAGCTACTGCTACATCACCGTCTCCGTCGCGTACGTCGCGGGCAACCTCACCTCCCGCACGCTGCTCCGCAAGCGGGCCGTCAACCGGCTGCTGTGGGTGGGGCACGGCTTCTTCCTCGCCGGCGCGCTGATGATGCTGGGCCTGGGGCTGAGCGGGGCCGGCGCGCCCTGGGGCCTGCTGGTACTGGTCTTCATGCCGGTGATGACCTTCGGCAACGGCTTCCTGCTGCCGCTGTCGATGAGCGCGGGCGTGACGAGCTTCCGCTCGACGGCGGGCTCGGCCTCCGGGCTGATGGGCGCGCTCCAGCTGCTGGGCGCCTCGCTGGGAATTTTCCTTTCCAGCCGGCTGCCGGCCGGTGATCTCTTCGCGCTGGGCTGGTTCGTCATCGGCGCGTCGGCGGTGGGCATCGCGGCCTTCGCTTTCTTCCTGTCGAGGGCGGCGCGGCAGGCGGCGAAGGAATCCACGGCTGTTCCGGTACCGGTTGCGGAGAACCGGAGCGGAGATTTGCAGAAGGCTACCGCCGAGTAAATAAAGAGGTGCCCGGCCCGGCCGGACTCGGCCCGGTGGCGGGGGTCGCCGCGAGGTGTGCAAGGATTGCCCCGCGGCGATCCCGCGACCTGAATTCCGCATCGTTCACACAAAGGGATCGCCCGCAGGAAAAGGGGGATCCTGTGGAGCTGCGTCAGATTCAATACTTTGTTGCGGTGGCCGAGGAGCTGCATTTCGGCAGGGCGGCCGAGCGGCTGCACATAGGCCAGCCCGCGGTGAGCCAGCAGGTGCGCCGGCTGGAGCGCGAACTGCGCACCGAACTCTTCGACCGCTCCCGCCGCACCGTCACGCTCACCCCGGCCGGCCGGGCCCTGCTGCCCGAGGGGCGCGAGCTGCTCAAGGCGCTGGACACCTTCGCCGCCAAGGCCCGAAGGCTGGCCGCGCAGAGCGAGGCCACGCTCCGCGTCGGCATCAGCTCCGCGCTGGGGGAGCGGCTGGACGACTTCCTGGACGCGCTGCCCGCGGACGGCGCCGGCACCCGCTTCGAATTCCAGACCCTGGACGCGCACACCCGGCTGGACGAGGTGCGCGCCGGGCGCCTGGACGCCGCCTTCGTACGCGGCCTCGACAGCGCCCCTGGCCTGCGGCTTCTCACGCTGTGGTACGACCCGCTGGTGGTCGCGCTGCCCGCCGCGCACCCGCTGGCCGGGCGCGGCCGGCTGGACCTCGCCGACCTGGCCGGGCTGCCGCTGCGCATCGCGCCGCGCGAAAAGAATCCCGTCCTGTACGACACGGTGGTCGCCGCCTGCCGCACGGCGGGCTTCGAGGTGACCCTCGGGCCGCCCTCCACGGGGCTCCAGGACACCCTCGCCGACATCGGCGCCGGCACGCCGGGCTGGACCCTGATGTACCCGACGGCGGCGGGCACCGTCTCCTCCCGCCGCATCGCGCTGCTCCCGCTCGACGGCGCGCCCGTCACCATCCGGATGTCCCTGGCGCTGCGCGAGAACGCGGATCCGGCGCGGCAGGAATTGCTGGTGTCGGCCAGCGCACAGGTCCGCCGGCGGATTGCGAGGGAGGGCCGGACCGACGCCGAGGAATGAAAGGGCGAGTCCGGACTCCGCTTGGGAAAGTCTTTGCCCAGGCATGGAGGTTGCGCCGCGAACATGCGATAGATTCTGCGGTGTCGAACTTCTTGTTCCGTCGCGCCGAAGCATTATCCGGCCGTAGCGGCGTTGAACCCAGAAGTTCATCAACGGGGTGATGCGGGATTTGTTACAGGGGGATCCCGCGGAATAAAAACGTGTCAATCGCAATTCGATCCGGCCGCGTCTTCTTCGCGGCCGGATGCACACGGCATGCGCACCCCACAATTGTATGCGCCATACATGGAGGGGTAATGGTCATCAATCTTGATGTGACGCTGCGCGACGGGGGATACCGCAACAACTTCGACTTCCCGCTCGAGTACGTGCTGCACCACGCCCGCGAGAGCGTCGCGGCCGGCATGGAGTGGGTCGAGATCGGCTACCGCAACGGCTCGTTCAAGCCGCAGCCCGGCATCGGCCGGACCGGCGTGGGCGCGGACGACTACATCCGCGCGGTGGCCGAGGTGGTGCCCCCCGAGCGCCTCTGCATGATCCTGCACCCGAAGAACATCACCGGCGACGACCTGCCGCGCATGTACGAAGCGGGCATCCGCCTCGTACGGTTCTGCCTGCCCGCCGGCGCGCCCGAGTCCGGCCTCGCCCTGCTCAGCAAGGCGGCGGACCTCGGCTTCACCACCACCGTCAACATCACCCGCGTCAGCCAGCTCGACCGGCGCCGGCTGGTCGAACTCGCCGCGATGTCCGGCGACGCCGGCGCCGACGTGGTCTACCTGGCCGACTCCAACGGCTCCATGCTGCCGCACGAGGTGGGCCAACTGGTCACCCTGGTCGGCTCGGTGACCGACGCGGCCATCGGCCTGCACGCCCACAACAACCTCGGGCTGGCGCTGGCCAACGCGATCGCCGCCGTGGACGCGGGCGCCACCTGGATCGACTCGTCCGTCCTGGGCATGGGCAAGGGGCCGGGCAACCTCGTCACCGAGCAGTGGCTGGCCTACCTCGGCCGGCACGGCCGGTCCGAGGGGTACGACCTCGGCCGCGTCCTGAGCCTCGCCCACCGCATGGAGGCCGAGTTCGAGGAGGCGCGGCCGTCCCTGCCGCTGCCCGACCTGGTCCTGGGCCACTTCGACCTGTCCGTCGAGGAGCGCGCCAAGCTCCCCGTGGACCGGATCGGCGACGCCTTCTCGGCGGCCCGCGAGCTGACCGCGGCGGGCGCCCGGTGACCTCGCGGCCCCCGCACCCGGAGCCGGCGCGCACCGCCGCGCCGGCTCCGGCCACCGCCGTCCTCGGCGACCCCCGCGCGCCGCGCCACGCGGTCGTCCTCGGACCCGTCATGGCCCGCTGGGACAACGGCGCGTTCTTCCGGCAGGCCGCCGAGCCGCTGCTCGCCTCGGGACACCGGGTGACGGTCCACGACACCCTCTCCCTCCTGCGCGACGGCGACGACCTCAAGGCGCTCGCCAACCGCTGGGCCCGCCGCCTCCAAGACGACGGGGCCGCGCCGGACGTGCTGGCCGGCAACGCCCTGGGCGGCGCGATCGTCCAGACCCTGCTCGACCGGGAGTGGACGCACCGCGCCAAGGTCCTGCTGCTCTCCGGCCCCACGGTGGCCGACGACGAGCTGAACACCAAGCTGGAGCGGATCGCGGCCGCCGTCGGTGCCGAGGGCCTGGCCGCGGCGCTGCGCCTCCTGGAGGAGGTCGTCCGCGGGCCCGGCGCCGCGCCTTCGCAGCCCGTAGCCCCGCAACACCCCGCGCCTGACGAGGAGTTGGCAGGCCGGCGGCTCGCCACCGGGCTGCGGCTGCTGCACGACGCCGACGCCCGGGAGCCCGTGCGGAACTTCCCCGGACCGCTGCTGCACGTGTACGGCGAGCAGTCCCTGCTCGTACAGCGCGGGCACCTGACCACCGGGCCGCTGCCCGCGCACCGCCTCGCGGGCATCCCGGGAGCCGGGATGCGCCCGCACGCCGACCAGCCCGGTCTCACCAACGAGGCCGTCGCCCGCTTCCTGGGAGCTGAAGAGTCATGAACCGCAAGACCGTCGCAGTACTGCCCGGCGACGGAATCGGGCCGGAGGTCCTGGACGCCGCGCTGCCGGTGATCGAGGCCCTCGGCCTGCCCATCGACCTGGAATTCGGCGACATCGGCTGGGAGTGCTGGCGCGCCGAGGGCACTCCCGTACCCGACCGCACCTGGGACCTCATCGGCCGCAGCGACGCCGTGCTGCTCGGCGCCACCACCAGCAAGCCGCGCCGTGAAGCGCTCGCCGAACTCGCTCCCGAACTGCGCGCGGGCGACCCGCGGTACATCTCCCCGATCATCCAGCTCCGCCAGCGGCTGGACCTGTTCGCCAACCTGCGCCCGGTCGAGAACTACCTCGGCGGCGGCACCCCGTACCGCTTCTGCGTCGTACGGGAGAACACCGAGGGGCTGTACGCGGGCCTGGACTGGAACCACGTACCGGACGCGATGTGGCCGCTGGTCGCCGAGCACCCCAACGCCCGCCGCAGCGGCCGGGACGGCGCCACCGCCAGCATCCGGCTGCAGACCGCGCACGGCCTGGACCGCATCCTGCGGTTCGCCTTCGAGACCGCGCGCGGCCACGGCTACGAGCGGGTCACCCTCGCCGACAAGCCCAACGTCCTGCGGGCCTCCAGCGCGTACGTCCTGGAGCGGCTGGAGGCGATCGGCGCCGACTATCCGGAGATCCCGTACGAGGTCCTGAACGTGGACGCGGTCGCGCTGTGGATGGCGCGCCGCCCGGAGCGCTTCGGCGTGCTCGTCGCCGAGAACATGTTCGGCGACATCCTCTCCGACCTCGGCGGCGGCGTGATGGGCGGTCTGGGCCTGGCGCCCAGCGCCAACATCGGCGAGCACGGGAACTACTTCGAGCCGGTGCACGGCAGCGCTCCGGCGATGGCAGGGCGGCAGCGCGCCAACCCGGCCGCGGCCTTCCTCACCATCGGCCTCATGCTGGACCACCTCGGCTTCCAGGACGCCGCGGGCAGCATCCAGGACGCCGTACGCCACGTCACTCGCCGCCGCGACCGGGTCACCTACGACCTGGGCGGCTCGGCCACCACCACCGAAGCGGCCGCCGCGGTCCTCGACGCCTGCCGCGAGGTGCCGCACGCCCCCACCGCCGCCGTCGTCACCATCGGCGACGAACTGCTCCGCGGCGACCTGGAGGACTCCAACGCGGGCAACGCCTCCCGGATGCTGGCCGAGCGCGGCATCCCGGTCCGCGTCCGGCACACCATCGGCGACGACGAGGCGACGATCGCCGACGCCGTCCGGCCCTCGCTCGGCCGGGACGACGTCATCGTGGTCATGGGCGGGCTCGGCCCGACCTCCGACGACGTGACCCGCGGCGCCGTCGCCCGCGCGCTCGGCCGCCCGCTGGTCCACCGCGAGGAGGCATGGCAGGGCGTGGTGGAGCGGCTCACCCGCTTCGGCGTCGCCGTCCACGAGGACAACCGCCGCCAGGCGCTGTTCGCCGAGGGCGCCGAGCTGCTGCCGAACGCCAACGGGACCGCGTGGGGCTGCAAGGCCGAGGCCCAGGGCAGCACCGTGATCATGCTGCCGGGGCCGCCGCGCGAGTGCCTGCCCATGCTGGCGGACGTGCTGCGCGACGGGCTGCGGCACCTCCCCGAGCCGCCCGCGACGACCACCGTCTTCCGGCGCACCCTCGGCATCATCGAGGCGGACGCCGCGGCCCTGGTCGACGCGCTGGTGCGGGAGTACGGGGTGCCGGTCAAGCCCGCGTACCGCTGGCACTACCCGTACGTCGACATCCGGCTCGGCTGCCCGCCCGAGGCCGCCGACGAGCTGGCCAAGCGCCTGGACGCGGCGCTCGCCGAGTACCTCGTCACCGACCGGGACCGCACCGCCGTCCAGGAGCTGGCCCTGCTGCTGGACGCGCGCGGCCTTGCCCTGGACCTCGACGACCGGCTGACCGAAGGGGCCTTCGCCGCCGAGCTGGCCCGCGAACGGGACACCACCGGCGGCGGGGACTCGCTGCGCGTCGCCCTGTCGGGCACCTGGGCGGGCGGCGACCGGACGACCTACACCGGCACCCTCACCCTGACCTGCACAGTTCGCGACGCGGCGGGCGAGACCACGCGGGAGCTGACGGTGCCCAACCGGGGCGCCGAAGTGACCACGTACATCAGCCAGTTCGCCGCCTGGGCGACCGCCCGCCACCTCACGGAGGGAACCGCATGACCACCGCCACCGTCACCCCCGCGGACACCGAGGCGCTGCGCGCGCGGCTGTCCCGGCTGGACACCGCCGCGCTCTCCGACGCCATGGACAGCCTGCGCACCCCGCCGTGCGTGCTGCCCGGCATCCGGCCGCGCACCCCCGGCACCGTCGCCTGCGGCCCCGCCTTCACCGTGCGCTACCGCCCCGTCGACGACACCACCACCTTCCACAACGCCGCCAACTACCTGGACGACGTACCGGCAGGGTCGGTCGTGGTCGTGGACAACGGCGGCACCCTGGAGTGCACCAACTGGGGCTCCCTGCTCACCGCCGTCGCCCAGCACCGCGGCATCTCCGGCACGGTCGTGCACGGTTCCGTACGCGATGTGAAGGAGAGCAGCGCCGCCGGATACCCGCTGTTCAGCACGGGTGTGACGATGGTCAGCGCCAAGAACCGGGCGGTCCTGGACCGCACCGGCGCCGAGGTCGACGTGGCCGGTACGACGGTCGCCCCCGGCGACTGGATCGTCGCCGACGACAACGGGGCGCTGCGCATCCCGGCCGCGCTCGTCGAGGAGGTCGTCCGGCGCGCCGAGGCCGTGGAGCGTACCGAGTCCCGCATCCGGGAGGCCGCGCTCGGCGGCAGCCGGCTGGACGAGGCGCGCGCCCGCTTCGGCTACGCGCGGCCGTGGGAGGACGGGGGCGCGCGTGACTGACGCGAGCACGGCCCGCTTCGTCGACGTCCACTACCACGTAGGACCGGACGCCTACCTGCGCCGCCACACCGCCGCGAGCGCCGGCGCGGTCTACGCCGAGCACGGCGGCTGGGTGGTCCTGAAGAACCACCTCGGCTCGACCGCCGCCCAGGCGTGGGAGGCCCGGCAGCAGGGCCTGCCGGTCTCCGGCTCGCTCGTCCTCAACGACCTGGCCGGCGGCTTCGACCCGCGCGCCGTGGAGCAGGCCGTCATCCAGCACGGCGAGGACAGTGGCCTGCGGCTGCTCGTCCACCTGCCGACCGTCACCGGCCGCAGCCACCGCAGCCGGCTGGCCCGTACGCCCGCGCACCCGCTGCTCAAGGACGGCCAGCGCCCGCTGACCGTCGGCGACGGGCGCGGGGAGCTGCGCCCCGAGGTCCGCGAACTGCTGCGCGCCGCCCGCGATCTGCCGGTGGTGATCTCCACCGGCCACGCGGACGGCCACGAGGTACGGCTGCTGGTGGAGGAGGCCGTACGGCTGGACCTGCGGCTGATGCTCAACCAGCCCGCCAACCCGATGACCGGGCTGACCTGCAAGGACCTGGTGGAGGTCGCCGCCGCCGAACAGGTGTGGACCGAGCAGACCGCGCTCACGTACCTCCTGGAGTACCAGGGCTGGGAGGACTTCGCCGAGGTGCTGTCCGCCCTTCCGAGGACGGTCTACAGCTCCGACCTCGGGCAGCCCTCCCAGCCGGACATCGCGCCCTGGCTGACGGCCAGCGCGGAATGGTTCGGCCGGGCCGGGCTCACGCCCGGCCGGATCGACGAGATCACCCGCGCCGCACCCCTGGAGATGCTGAGCCTGTGACCGCGCCGCGGCTACAGCCGCTGAAGGCGTGAGACGGCGTCCCGCAGTACCTCGTCCTGCTTGCAGAACGCGAAACGGACGAGGCTGCGGCCCGCCTCCTTGTCGTCGTAGAAGACGGAGTTCGGCACGGCGACCACGCCGCAGCGCTCGGGCAGGCCGAGGCAGAAGGCCAGCCCGTCCTTCTCGCCCAGGGCGGTGATGTCGGTGGTGACGAAGTACGTCCCGCTCGGCCGGAAGACCCGGAAGCCGGCCTCCGCCAGCCCGTCGGACAGGATGTCCCGCTTGCGGCGCAGGTCCTCCCGCAGCCCGTGGAAGTAGCCGTCCGGCAGCGCGAGCGCCTCGGCGACCGCGTACTGGAAGGGGCCCGCCGAGACATAGGTGAGGAACTGCTTGGCGGAGCGGACCGCGCCGACCAGCTCGGGCGTGCCGGTCACCCAGCCGACCTTCCAGCCGGTGAACGAGAACGTCTTGCCGGCGCTGCTGATGGTCACCGTGCGCTCGCGCATCCCCGGGAAGGACGCCATCGGCACGTGCTCGCCCTCGAACACCAGGTGTTCGTAGACCTCATCCGTGACGACGAGGAGGTCGCGCTCACAGGCCAGCTCGGCGATGGCCGCCAGCTCGGCGCGGCTGAGCACGGTGCCGGTGGGGTTGTGCGGGGTGTTGAGGAGGATCAGCCGGGTGCGGTCGGTGACGGCGTCCCGCAGCTCGTCCAGATCGAGAGCATAGGAAGCATCCTCGGGGGAGGGGCGCAGGGTGACCGGGACGCGGGTGGCGCCGGCCAGCGCGATGCAGGCGGCGTAGGAGTCGTAGTACGGCTCCAGCGCGATCACCTCGTCACCGGGCTCCAGCAGCGCCAGCAGCGACGCCGCGATGGCCTCGGTGGCGCCCGCCGTGACCAGCACTTCGGTGTCGGGGTCGTACGTCAGTCCGTACCAGCGCTGCTGGTGCGCGGCGACGGCGGTGCGCAGCTCGGGGATGCCGGGGCCCGGCGGGTACTGGTTGCCGCGGCCGTCGCGCAGGGCGCGCACCGCCGCTTCGCGTACCTCTTCGGGGCCGTCGGTGTCGGGGAATCCCTGGCCGAGGTTGATCGCGCCGGTCCGCACGGCGAGCGCGGACATCTCGGCGAAGATCGTCGTGCCGAATTCGGCCAGGCGGCGGTTGAGCAGCGGTCGTCCCATGGCCGCCATCCTCCGCCGAACCTCTGGAGTTCCTCAACTCCGCTTTCGAATCGGCGGGGCCGGGCATGTGACCCGCACGCAAGAACCGAAAGACGGGGGTGAAGCGCATGACCGGCGTAGTGATCTTCCTGGTGATCTGTGCCTTTGTCGCGGCCGCGGTGTGGATGGCACGGACGGCCGCGGCCAATGAGTCGCCGAAGGGCCGCAGGAGGAGCAGGTGGTCCCCGGACGGCAGCGGGGCCTCCTCCTCCGGGGCCAGCTGGTGGGCCGGTGACGGCGGGTCGGGCGGCGGCCATCACGGCCACCACCACGGCGGCTCGTCCTGCGGCGGGGGGTCGTCCTGCGGGGGCGGCTCGTCCTGCGGAGGCGGCGGCGGTGGCGGCGGCTGCGGTGGTGGCGGAGGCGGTGGTTCCTGAGCCGGTCCCCCGCGCGCCCCGAGCCGGACGCGCGCCGGGACGGTGCGGAACATGCAACCGGCCCATGACTTGACGCATATGCGCCTGGCGGTTCTCAACAGCCGCCAGGCGCAAGCTTGTTGAACAACTGAACTGGGAGGCCCTCTGAGGGATGGAAACCCGGCGAAGATGGGTAAAAAGGCTGTGGGCGCCCGGAGTTTCATGATTCCCTCTTCTGTGAGAATCCACCAGTTCTCGGACCCCACGTGGTCACGAGCCGGCAGCCGGTAAGTCGTATCCCTGGTCCTCCTCCGGGGCGGGCCGGCCCACCATCCACTGCGTGCTTGCGGAGCCGACCCATGCTCACCACCATCAAGACCGCTTACACCGACACCCGAGCCGCCGACCTCGCCTGGGCACTCGGCCGCGAGCCGCTGCCGGCCCTCGCCGTCCTCGACCTGCAACTGGATGACGTAAAGGTCCAGTTGAGGCTGCTCGGCGCCTCGCACCAAGTGCTCCTGGAGGAGGAGCACGGCAGCTGCTCGGAGACCGTGGCGTGCATGCCCGGCAGCAGCACCCCGCTCCCGCTCGGCGTGGCGAAGCGCATCGGCGACTGGGAGTACGAGTTCGCCGCGCACGTGGAGACGCTGTCCCACGGCTCGTTCGCGGGCCGGGCACAGGAATTGCTCGCACTGGTGGCCGAGCATCCGTACGGACTCGCCGGCACCTTCCCCGGCGCGCCGCACGCGTTCACCGCGATGCTTGCGCAACGGGAGAGCGGCCAGGTGCGCTGGCGCACGTGGCACGCCTACCCCCAGGAGGGCCGGCTGGTGGCGACCCGTACGAGAGTCGGAGTGCGGGCGGTGGCGGCGCTGTGAGCGGGCGCGCGGAAGCGGTCCCGCGTCGTCCCCGCGTGCGGCCAATGCGCTCTTGTGGGTGACGAGCCGCGACGGGGCCGTCACGTAGCGTTCGCAACATGATCGATCCGCCAGCGGCCCTCACCTCCGGCCCCCGCAAGCCGCCGGAGATCGTCAGGCCACCACGGCTGCCGGTGCCGGCCGGACTCGGCCGGCTGCTCGTCCTCGCCGTCGTCTTCCTCTGCGCCGCCTGCGGACTGGTGTACGAACTGGAGCTGGTCGCCCTCTCCTCCTACCTGGTCGGCGACTCCGTGACCCAGGCGTCCGTGGTGCTCTCCGTGATGGTCTTCGCGATGGGCGTCGGCTCGCTGCTGGCCAAGCGGCTGCGCTGCCGGGCCGCGGTCGGCTTCGGCGCGGTCGAGGCGGCGCTGGCCCTGACCGGCGGGGTCTCGGCGATGGCGCTGTACGCGTGCTTCGCGTGGTTCGGCCAGTCCCGGCCCGCGCTCGTCGGCTTCTCGCTGGTGATCGGCGTGCTCATCGGCGCCGAGGTACCGCTGCTGATGACGCTCATCCAGCGCATCCGCAACCAGGACGCGGGCGGCGCCGTCGCCGACCTCTTCGCCGCGGACTACGTCGGCGCCCTGGTCGGCGGCCTCGCCTTCCCCTTCCTGCTGCTGCCGCTGCTCGGACAGCTGACGGGCGCGCTGGTCACGGGCGGGGTGAACGCGGTCGCGGGCGCGGCGCTCGTCCTCGGGCTGTTCCGCCGCGACCTCTCCATACGGGCGCGCCGGTCACTGCTGGCGGCCAACGCGCTCGTCCTCGTGCTCCTCGCGGCGTGCACGGTGCTGGCAGGACCCTTCGAGGGGGCCGCGCGCAAGGCGGTGTACGGCACGGGGCCGCGGGTCGCCGTCCGGACGGACGTCCAGGAAGTCGTGCTGACCGGCGGCACGGGCGGCGCCGGGCACGCGGGCCGGGGCGCCGGGCGCTCCGGCGCGCCGCTCGCGCTCTATCTGGACGGCCGGCTGCGGGTCAGCGAGCGGGACGAGTTCCGCTACCACGAAGCGCTGGTCCACCCGGCGATGGCGGGCGGCCCGCACGGCCGGGTGCTGGTGCTCGGCGGCGGCGACGGCCTCGCCGCGCGCGAGCTGCTGCGCTATCGGGACGTCGACTCGGTCACCGTCGTCGAACGCGACAGCGGCCTGGTCCACCTGGCCCGCACCGACCCCGGCCTCGCCCGGCTGAACCGCGGGTCACTGGACGATCCGCGGGTCCGCGTGGCGGTCGCCGACGCCTTCGACTGGCTGCGCGGGGAGGCCCGGCGCGAGGTGCGCAGGGACGGCCCGTACGACGTGGTCCTCGCCGACCTGCCCGACCCCCGCCTCACCGCCGGCACCAAGCTGTACTCCCAGGAGTTCTACGGTCTCGCGGCCCGGGTGCTGGCCCGGGACGGGCGGCTCGCGGTGCACGCGGGCCCGCCGCGCGCCAGGCCGCGCGGCTTCTGGACGGTCGGGGCGACGCTGCGCGCCGCGGGCCTGCGCAGCGTCCCGTACGGGATGCCGGGCCGGCCGCACTGGGGCTTCTTCCTGGCCGGCCGCGCCACGCCGCATCTGGGCCTCTCGCCCGCCGCGCCGCCGCTGCGCGCCCTGACCCCGGCGCTGCTCCGTTCCGGCCACTTGGCCCTGGCCCGTACGCGTCTGTCCGGGCTCCCGCCCTCGACGCTCGTGCACCCGCGGTACGGCGGGTGAGGCGGCGGGCCGCGGCGGGTGAGGCGACCGGCCGCGGCGGCCGGATGGCGTGGCCCGGACGGTGACGGTATGCGGAGAAAGTTGTGCGGGAGCGGGCACGGGGAGGGGCCCGCTGGGTAGACACTTCACGTCGCTAGGCCGTCAAGCCCTCTGCGCTTCCTCGCGGGCCCAGTGTCGCCGCGGCTCCCCGCTGGTCAAGGTCGTTCGACCCGCGCTGCGCGCGGGGCGCTCCACCTTGACCAGCGGCTGCGCCGACGACGGCGGAGGGCAGCTGCCGAGGAAGCAGCTGCACTGCTCCGCCCATGGGAGCTACTGGGGTCCGAGGATGGCCAGGACCTTGTCGCGCAGCTGATCAATAAGCTCTATCAGCTCTCCGTGGCTGGTCAGGGCGTGATCCACAAGACTCGGCTGCGATCAAGACAAGTCTGATGGTCAGCACGGTGGTCCAGTGAAGAAGAAGGCGCTGTCCTAGGCCGCAGCGGCGAGCGGGACGGGGAAGGCGATCCGTTCGTCGAAGGGCTCCCGCTCGGCCAGGCAGTGGAACAGCTGTCCGAGCAGGCGGTTGAAGAGGTTGCGGCGGGCGGCGGCGTGCCAGTCGCCGTGCTCGTCCCGGCGTCGGCGGTAGTGGGCCTTCGCCCCCGGCGAGCCGTTCGGGGCGGCGAAGGCCCACAGGTAGCCGGCGTGGTTGAGCCGGTCGTTCTTCACCCGTCGGCGGGTGACGCTGTGCTTCTTGCCGGAGGCGCGGGTGACGGGGGACGCCCCGGCGTAAGCCTTCAAGCCCCGGGCGTTGGCGAACCGGTCCCGGTCGTCCCCGATCTCGGCCAGCAGCCGGGCGCCGAGCTGGACGCCGATCCCGGGAAAGCTGAGGTAGATGCCGGCGTCGGGGTGTCGGGGGAAGGCTTCCTCCACCGCCTGGGCGAGGTCATCGGCGGCGGTGCAGGCCGCGGTGAGCTGGCCGAGCAGGGCGAGCATCTGCCGGCCCAGGGCCTCCTCGACCACGGCGGGCTGGTGGGCCCGGTCGCGGCGGAAGACCTCCCGCAGCCGCTCGGTCTCCGCCTCGATGCCCCGCGCGCGGCCGGCCCGCCGCAGCGCGGCCCGGATCTGGCTGCGGGTGAGGGCGGCGGCCCGAGCCGGGGTGGGCGCGAGCTGCAGGAGTTCGCCGGCCTCCGGCCGGCACAGCCCGTTCCTCCAGACGGCGACGGCGTCCAGGGCGGCGGGGTAGTACTCCCGCAGCAGGGAGCGGAGCTGGTTGGCCAGCTGCTGCCGGTTCCAGGTCGCATCCTGCTGAGCGCGGGCGAGCACCGCGATGGCCCGGGCCAGCTCGCTGTCCTGTGGCAGCGGCCGGTGGACGTGCATGTCGGTGCGAAGGATGTTCGCCAGCACCAGGGCGTCCCCGGCGTCGGACTTCTTGCGGGACACGTGCCGGTCGCGGTAGCGGGCGACAGCCATCGGGTTGATGGCGAAGACCAGACGCTTGCCGGTCCGCAGGACCGCGACCAACAGGCCGCGGGCGGTCTCGATGGCCACCGGGATCGGGTTCTCCTCGCTGTCGCCGTGCTCGGCGAGCAGGTCCAGCAGCAGCCGGTAGCCGGCCGCGTCGTCGGGGATGTGAAGCCGGGCCAGCTGCTGGCCGTCCTCGTCGACCAGGGAGGCATCATGGTGGGTTTCGGCCCAGTCGATTCCGCAGAAGAGCATGGTGTGCCGCCCCCTGTTCCGTTCCGGTATGCGTGTTGGTCGTGCGCCGTGTGGGGCCACGCGTCGCCCTAATTCAAGGACTCCATCCACTGCGGGAGGGTCCGACACTTCACCAGCCGTTCGCGGCACCAGCTCACCGCACGGGCCTCGATCTTGCTCAGAGCTCTCACGGCTCGCGTATACCGGGAGGTCACCGTGCGGCAGGCTCACGCCACCACGTCACCAGGGCAGGCAGAACCCCTGCCAGCGATGGCCTGGACAGGCACCGAACGTCACCGCTCTTTGGCAAGGCATTGATCGCCTAGGGGTGTGAAGGTGTCCGTCCGGTGCCTGCGCAGGTCATCACTGCGAGTACGTGGCCCGTCCGCACGATCTACCCAGGGGCTTCGTCGCAGCCAAGCTCCGATGAGGCGTAACGGACCCCGACTCGCAGCTACGGAATTACCCCGGGGGGCTCCGCAGCGCTTAGAAACGAATTAGGCTCCGATTCATGGAGCACGAGGTGTACGTTCCGTTTCCCGTCGGTACGGTGCGGCAGGCGCTCGCCGAGCCGGAGCGTCTGGCCCGCTGCGTCCCGGGCGCCCAGCTCGACGCGGACGCCGCCCCCGGGGTTCCGGAGGGCCGGCTGCGGCTGCGGGTCGGCGGCTCCACCATCACTTACCGCGGGTCACTGCGGGTCACCCCGCGCGAGGACGAGCCCGACGCCTTTGACGCCGTGGCGCACGGCACGGAGGTGCGCGGCGACGGCCTCGCCGAGCTGGAGCTGACCGTGCGGGTGGCGCCCGACGAGGGCGGCAAGGGCACGACGCTGTCCTGTACCGCGGCCGTGCGCGCCGAGGGCCGGCTCGCGGACGCGTCGGAGGACGCCGCCCGCACGGCAGGCCGCCGCCTCCTGGAGCGCTTCGCCACGACCCTCACCGACGACCTGACGACGAGCCCGGTCGCGGGGCAGCAGGCCGGGCCGGACGCGGCGGCGGGGCCGACCACGGCGGTGGAGGGCCTTTCGGTGCTCGCGGCGGAGCCGGCCGGCGCCGGGACCGCCGGGGAAGAGGACGAGGCGGGGCTGGAAGACGCTCTGGACGAGGAGAGCCTGGAGGACGAGGGCCTGGAAGGGGACCTGGAGGGCGCGGGCCTGAGGGAGGCGGGCGCCGAGGACGATCCGGCCGACGTCATCGGCACGGACGACGCGGACGAGGACGACACCGACGAGGTGGACGGCGCCGGGGGCCTCGCGGAGGTGTCGCCGCGGGCCGGTGTCTTCGAGAGCGAGATCCCGCCGTCCTCGCTGGACCCGCTCGCCGAGGACGAGCTCGGCATCCCGGCCGAGCCGCCCGCCGAGGCCGCGCACGCGCGCCGCACGATGATCGGCCGCAGCGCGGAGGAGGTGGACCACGCCCCGCCGCGCGGCCGCTACGCCCCCGTGCCCGCGCCCGAGACCTCCTCCGCCTCGGCCACGCTGCGCTGGGCGGCGCCCGCGGCCGCCGTGGTGCTGGCCTCCGCCGTGGTGGTCGGCCGGGCACTGCGCCGCCGCCGCTGACGCCGGGCCCGCGCTGCCGCCGGGGCCGGTTCCGCTCCGCCGCCTCCGTGGCGCCCGGACGCGCGTGCCCGGGCCGCCGTGCCCGTGACGCACCGCTAAGGTCGATCCGTGAGCACTGAGAACCCCGCAGAGCCCGCCCGCAAGCCGCGCGTGGCGCGTACCGTACGGCTGGCCGCCGGTGACACCGAAGTGGCCGTCCGCCCGGACAACGGCTGCCGCATCGAGAGCCTCCGGATCGGCGGCACGGAACTGCTCCGGCAGGGCGCCAAGTACGGCTGCTTCCCGATGGTGCCGTGGTGCGGCCGGATCGATCACGGCCGGTTCCGCAACGGCGGCGAGACGCACCAGATGCCGCTGAACTCCCCGCCGCACGCCATCCACGGCAACGGCCGCAACCTCTCCTGGCGCACCGCCCGCACGACCGGGACCACCGCGGCCTTCACCTACGACCTGGACGACCCGGCCGACCCCTGGCCGTACCCGGGCAAGGTCACCCAGCTGGTCGAGCTGGCCGAGGACGGCGGTTCGCTGACGCTCACCATGGGCGTCGAGACGTACGGCGACTCCTTCCCGGCGCAGGCCGGCTGGCACCCCTGGTTCCTCCGCGACCTCGGTGACGGCGGCGAGGGCGTACGCATCGACTTCGACCCCGAGTGGCAGGAGGAGCGCGGCGAGGACCACCTCCCCACCGGCCGCCGCATCGACCCCCGCCCCGGCCCCTGGGACGACTGCTTCGGCATGCCGATGGGCGTCGATGTCACCCTGACCTGGCCGGGCCGCCTGGAGCTGAAGGTCGCCAGCCGCGCGGAGTGGGTGGTCGTGTACGACGAGCAGGAGGCGGCCGTGTGCGTGGAGCCGCAGTCCGGCCCGCCCAACGGCCTCAACACCCACCCGCGCCTGGTCACCCCCATCGACCCGCTGGAGATCTCCACGACCTGGACGTGGCGCACCCTGTCCTGAGGTCCTATTAGGCTCGTGCGCATGAGTGACGACGTGCGCGGCGAGCTGCTGCAGCAGATCAAGGACAAGGCCGTGGTGCACGGCAAGGTGACGCTTTCCTCCGGCAAGGAAGCCGATTACTACATCGACCTGCGCCGGATCACCCTGGACGCCGAGGCCGCGCCGCTGGTCGGCCAGGTGATGCTGGACGCCACCGCCGACCTCGACTACGACGCGGTCGGCGGGCTCACGCTCGGCGCCGACCCGGTCGCCACGTCGATGCTGCACGCCGCCGCCGCGCGCGGCCGGAAGCTGGACGCCTTCGTGGTCCGCAAGGCCCAGAAGACGCACGGCATGCAGCGCCGCATCGAGGGCCCGGACATCAAGGGCCGCCGTGTCCTGGTCGTCGAGGACACCTCCACCACCGGCGGCTCGCCGCTGACCGCCGTCGAGGCGGCCCGCGAGGCGGGCGCCGAGGTCGTCGCGGTCGCCACGATCGTCGACCGCGGTGCCGAGTCGGCCATCGCCGAGGCGGGCCTGAAGTACATCACCGGGTACCGGCTCACCGACCTGGATCTCGCCTGAGAGATCGGGCGCGTCGGGCGGGGCTCTGGCCCACACCGCTCTGACCTGCTCTTTCGCCGAGGGGCGGGCTGTTTCACGTGAAACAGCCCGCCCCTTGCGCCGTCCGGGTGGAAGCGCGATGTGGAGGTATCCGGCAAGTCTGGGAAGATGGGCCGCGACGATGACGTCGCCCCCTGGTCAGGGCCCAGAACGTACCCGGTACCCGCACACACAAGGAGCGGACAGATGCCCATCGCAACCCCCGAGATCTACAACGAGATGCTCGACCGGGCGAAGGCAGGCAAGTTCGCCTACCCGGCCATCAACGTGACCTCGACGCAGACGCTGCACGCGGCGCTGCGCGGTTTCGCCGAGGCCGAGAGTGACGGCATCATCCAGATCTCCACGGGCGGTGCGGAGTTCCTGGGCGGTCAGTACAACAAGGACATGGTGACCGGTGCCGTCGCCCTGGCCGAGTTCGCGCACGTCGTGGCCGCGAAGTACGACATCACCGTCGCGCTGCACACCGACCACTGCCCCAAGGACAAGCTGGACGGCTATGTCCGCCCGCTGCTCGACATCTCCGCCGAGCGCGTGGCCAAGGGCCAGAACCCGCTCTTCCAGTCGCACATGTGGGACGGCTCGGCCGAGACCCTGGCCGACAACCTGGCCATCGGCCAGGAGCTGCTCGCCAAGGCCGCCGCCGCCAAGATCATCCTCGAGGTCGAGATCACCCCGACCGGCGGCGAGGAGGACGGCGTCACCCACGAGATCAACGACGAGCTGTACACCACCGTCGACGACGCGCTGCGCACCGCCGAGGCGCTGGGCCTGGGTGAGAAGGGCCGCTACCTGCTCGCCGCCTCCTTCGGCAACGTGCACGGCGTCTACAAGCCGGGCAACGTCGTCCTCCGCCCCGAGCTCCTCAAGGACCTCCAGGAGGGCGTCGGCGCCAAGTACGGCAAGACCGCCCCGTTCGACTTCGTCTTCCACGGCGGCTCCGGCTCCACCGAGCAGGAGATCGCCACCGCGCTGGAGAACGGCGTCGTGAAGATGAACCTGGACACCGACACCCAGTACGCCTTCACCCGCCCGGTCGCGGACCACATGTTCCGCAACTACGACGGCGTCCTGAAGGTCGACGGCGAGGTCGGCAACAAGAAGACCTACGACCCGCGCAGCTGGGGCAAGCTGGCCGAGGCCGGCATGGCCAAGCGCGTCACCGAGGCGTGCGCCAACCTGCGCTCCACGGGCACCAAGATCAAGTAACGCCGCCGCGCGCCGCACCGTCGCGCGCAGCGGAGCACGCCGGAGGGCCCCGTACGCATCAGATCACGCGTACGGGGCCCTCCGCGCGCGTACCCGGTCCTCCGTGCGCCCGGCCGAAGGGCCACCGCCGGGGCGTCGCCGACCGCGAGTACCAGGCAGACTTGGAACCATGGCCATTCACGAGAACCTGCTCGGGGGACCGCCCCCGACCCATCTGCCCGACGACCCGGAGCCCCGCGAGCTGCTCGCGGCGGGCACCGCACCGGCCGACGTCGCCGCGAAGTACCCGGCGTCCTCGCTGGTCTGGGCGCAGCTGGCGGACGACGCCTTCCAGGCCGGCCGCACCGTCGAGTCGTACGCGTACGCCCGTACCGGTTACCACCGCGGCCTGGACGCGCTGCGCCGGGCCGGCTGGAAGGGCCATGGCCCGGTCCCGTTCGAGCACGAGCCGAACCGCGGCTTCCTGCGGGCCCTGCATGCGCTCGCCCGCGCCGCCCAGGCGATCGGCGAGCAGGAGGAGTACGAGCGCTGCACGGCGTTCCTGCGCGAGTCCTCGCCGACGGCGGCCGACACGCTCTCCTGAGAGGGAAGCCCCACCGACATGACCGCTCAGGGCTGGCCGGCCGATGTGTTCCGGCCGGTCCTGAGCCGTTGGAGGGCCTCCGGGTCGGCCGGGTCGGCCCTTGCCAAACCCCGGCGAGTTGCGGAAGATGCGCAACAGGTCCGGTGAGCCGGGCCTGACGAGGGGACCGGGGCTCCGATGCCGACAGGAAGGGGCGGACCGCTACCCGGAGGCATGCATCACGAGGAGTTCTGATGTCGCACTCGTCATCAGCGTCCCAGGCGTCCCCGTCCCCGGAGCCGGCCCCGCAGCCGGCCGCGGGCTGCCCGTTCGGGCAGGCGGAGGCGGACCCGAACCTGGACTTCAAGGGCACCACGCCGTACGAGGACTACGTACAGGCCGAGATGCTCACCCACGCCCAGCACCTGCTCTCCGACGATCCCGGAGAGATGGCCTTCCTGGTGACCACGCAGGTCATGGAGCTGTGGTTCACCGTCATCGTCCATGAGTGGCACACCGCAGCGCAGGCCCTGCGCAGCGAGGACGTGCCCACCGCGCTGGAAGCGCTGCGCCGCTCCACGTACGAGCTGGAGGCCCTGAACGCCGCGTGGAAGCCGCTGGCCCGGCTGACCCCGGCGCAGTTCAACGCCTACCGCGGGGCGCTCGGCGAGGGCTCCGGCTTCCAGTCCGCGATGTACCGGCGGCTGGAGTTCCTGCTCGGTGAGAAGTCCGCGTCGATGCTCGTCCCGCACCGCGGCGCGCCCCGCGAGTACGCCGAGCTGGAGAAGGCGCTGCACGAGCCGAGCCTGTGGGACGAGGTGCTGCGGCTGCTGGACCGCCGGGGGTACGCCATCCCGGTGTCCGTGCTGCACCGCGATCCCACGCTCAAGTACGAGCCGCACCCGGCCGTCGAGGCGGCCTGGACGGAGATCTACGCCGGCGACCCGGCGAGCGAGCTGGTCCAGCTGGGCGAGGCCCTCACGGACGTCGCCGAACTGGTCTGGCGATGGCGCAACGATCACTTGGTCGCGACCCGCCGCGCGATGGGCGCCAAGATGGGGACGGGCGGTTCCTCCGGGGTGGCCTGGCTGGAGAAGCGGGCCCGCAAAAACGTCTTTCCGGAGCTGTGGACGGCACGCAGCCATGTCTGAGCTGCCGGGCAGGGGCACTCGGCCCCGCCTGAGAGGGCACTCGTGACGGAGCGGCCACTCACGACCGACGAGGAAGCCCGGTCCGAGTGGCTCCTCACCGACGAGGAAGCCGGGTCCGAGTGGCTCCTCACGACCGAGCGATGCGGCGCTGTCCGCGCGGAGGGTGACAACGAGGTGCAGCAGAACGAGAGCGCCGATGCCGGCGTGTCCACCGAGAGAATCGATACTCCTGCCGAGGGCGGCGCGCTGGCCGCCCGCACCGTCGCCGCGGCCGTCGTCCGCGACGACCTCGCCGCCCGGGCCGCTCAGCTGGACGCCGAGGACCCGCTGCGCGGCAAGCGCGCGGAATTCGTCCTCGACGAGGCGGTCTACCTCGACGGCAACTCCCTCGGCGCGCTGCCGCAGGCGGTCCCCGAGCGGGTCCGCGAGGTGGTCGCCCGGGAGTGGGGCGGGCTGCGCATCCGCTCCTGGTCGGAGTCCGGCTGGTGGACCGCGCCCGAGCGGATCGGCGACCGCATCGCCCCGCTCCTCGGCGCGGCCCCCGGCCAGGTCGTGGTCGGCGATTCCACCAGCGTGAACGTCTTCAAGGCGCTGGTCGCGGCCGTACGCATGGCCGACGAGACCGGCCCGGCGGTGGACGGCGTCCCCCGGGACGAGATCCTGGTCGACGCGGCGACCTTCCCGACCGACGGCTACATCGCGCAATCCGTGGCGCGGCTCACCGGCCGCACCCTGCGCCCCGTGGAGGCGGGCAAGATCCCCACCGAGGTGTCGGACCGTACCGCCGCCGCCCTGGTCAACCACGTCGACTACCGCTCCGGCCGGCTCAACGACCTGCCCGGCATCACCGCCGCGCTGCACGAGGCGGGCGCCCTCGCCGTCTGGGACCTGTGCCACAGCGCGGGCGCCCTGCCGGTCGGCCTGGACGCGCACGGCGTCGACCTCGCGGTGGGCTGCACGTACAAGTACCTCAACGGCGGCCCCGGCGCGCCCGCATACCTGTACGTACGCGCCGAGCACCAGCCGCGCTTCGACTCCCCGCTCCCGGGCTGGAACTCGCATGCCGATCCCTTCGGCATGGACCCCGAGTACGTACCGGCGGCGGGCATCGAGCGCGCCCGGGTCGGCACCCCGGACATCCTGTCGCTGCTCGCCCTGGAGGCCGCGCTGGAGGTCTGGGAGGGCGTGGCCATCGAGGACGTACGGGCCAAGAGCCTCGCGCTGAGTGACTTCTTCCTGGAGTGCGTGCGGGCGTACGTGCCGCGCGACCGGGTGCGGTCGGTGACGCCGGAGCCGCACGACGAGCGCGGCAGCCAGGTCGCGCTGGAGTGCGCGGGCGCCGGAGAGGTGATGGGCGAGCTGATCCGGCACGGCGTGATCGGCGACTTCCGCCACCCCGACGTGCTGCGCTTTGGCTTCACCCCGCTCTACACGTCCTTCGCGGACGCGGAACGCGCGGCCCGCGTCCTCGCGGAGGTGGTGGCGTACGTACCGGGCGACGGCAGCGCCTCCGCGGTCGCCGCGGGCGTCATGGAGCAGGGGCCGACCACGGTATGAGCGGCACGGGGGCGGCTGGCGGGACGGCGGCGGGCGGCGGCGCGGCGGCGGACGAGGAGGCCGCGCTGCTGGCCTGCGCGCCCGTACCGCCGGACGGCCGCATCGCGTACGGCGACCATCCCGACCAGGTGATCGACCTGTACCTGTCACCGGAGGCGCCGTCCGCCCCGCTGGTAGTGCTGCTGCACGGCGGCTTCTGGCGGGTGGCCTACGACCGGACGCACCTCTCACCGCTGGCCGCCGCGCTGGCCCGGGAGGGGCTGCCGGTCGCCCTCGCGGAGTACCGGAGAGCCGGCGGAGGCGGCGGTTTTCCGGAAACGTTCAACGATGTGACGAACGCGGTCCGGGTGGCGGCTGCCGATGCGGCCGAGGGCGCCCCCGTGGTCGTCGCCGGGCACTCCGCCGGCGGCCACCTGGCGCTCTGGGCGGCCGCCCGGCCGGGCCCGGTCACCGCGGCCGTCGCCCTCGCCCCGGTCGCCGACCTCGCCCGTGCCCACGAACTCCGGCTCAGCGAGGGCGCGGTGGCGGAGTTCCTGACCGGGGCCCCGTTGCCGGCGGCGGAACGTACCGCCAACGGCATCGCGGAACGCATCGCCGAGGTCGACCCCGTACGGCTGCCGCCCCGCGTACCGGTGACGGTGCTGCACGGTACGGACGACCCCGATGTACCGGTCGAACTGTCGCGGCGGTACGTCGCGGCGCACGGCGGCACCGGCACCGCCGCGCCCGCCTTGCGCGAGCTGCCCGGTGTCGGGCACTACGCGGCCGTCACCCCGGGGACGGCGGCGTTCGCCGCGCTGGTGGCAGCGCTGCGGCACCCTGCCGCATGACGGGTGACCGGCGGTACCGTCCCTCCATGCCCGCCGCAGCCGCCTTCCGCCCCTGGTCGCCCGAGTTCGTCGCCGACCCCTACCCCGGCTTCGCCGAGCTGCGCGACGCGGGCCGCGTGCACTACTTCCCGCCCAGCAACCAGTGGCTGGTACCGCGGCACGCGGACGTCAGCGCGCTGCTGCGGGACCGCCGCCTCGGCCGTACGTATCTGCACCGCTTCTCCCACGAGGAGTTCGGCCGCACGCCGCCCCCGGCCGCGCACGAGCCCTTCCACGTCCTCAACGACAACGGCCTGCTCGACCTCGAACCGCCGGACCACACCCGTCTGCGCCGCCTGGTGTCGAAGGCGTTCACGCCCCGCACGGTGGAGCAACTGACGCCTGTCATCGGTGACTTGGTGGACTCCATGGTCGGCGACTTCGTCGCCGCGGGCGGCGGCGACCTGCTGACCGCGATCGCCGAACCGCTGCCCGTCGCGGTCATCGCCGAGATGCTCGGCATCCCCGCGGCCGACCGGCCGCTGCTGCGCCCCTGGTCGGCCGCCATCTGCGGAATGTACGAGCTGAAGCCGGACGAGGAGACGGCCCGGTGCGCGGTACAGGCGTCCCTCGAATTCTCCGCGTACCTGCGCGAACTGATCGCCGCCCGGCGGAAGTCGCCGGGCGAGGACCTGATCAGCGCCCTGATCGCGGCACACGACGAGGGCGACCGGCTGAACGAACAGGAGATGATCTCCACCTGCGTCCTGCTGCTCAACGCGGGCCACGAGGCGACGGTCAACACCACGGCCAACGGCTGGCTGGCCCTCTTCCGCCACCCCGAGCAGCTGGCCGCGCTGCGCGCCGCACCGGACGCGCTGCTGCCGACCGCCGTCGAGGAACTGCTCCGGTACGCCACGCCGCTCCAGCTCTTCGAACGCTGGGTGCTGGACGACATCGAGATCGACGGCACGGTGATCCCGCGCGGCGCGGAGGTCGCCCTCCTCTTCGGCTCGGCCAACCGCGACCCGGCGGTCTTCGACCGGCCGGAGGAGCTGGACCTGACCCGCGCGGACAACCCGCACGTCTCCCTCGGCGCCGGCATCCACTACTGCCTGGGCGCCCCGCTCGCCCGCCTCGAACTGGCCGCCTCCTTCGGATCCCTGCTCCGCGCCGCCCCCTCCCTCCGCCTCGCCGGCGACCCGTCGTGGAAGCCGAACTTCGTGATCCGGGGGCTGGAGGAACTCCTGGTGGAGCTCTGAGGAGAGGCGCCGTTTCACGTGAAACGGCGCTTTGCGCCGGCGGGCGCGTGCGACATGTAGTACTTGAGACGGATCCGCACAGATCCCCACTGGGCCGGACGCCACCGCCCGTCCCCGTACCTACCGTGGTAGTCGTGAACGAGACACCGCAGTACGTCAACGGCGCCCGCCGCATGCAGGGCGCCGCCGGGCGCGCCGAAGCGCCGCTCCCTCAGGCGCCGCCTCCCGAAGCCCGGATGGCGAGCGGCGCGCTCCGCGGCCTGCGCCAGGATCTGTTCACCCATGCCTTCGCCTTCCGTCCGATGCTCCCGCTGGACGAGGCGAAGGCGGCCGGCTGGGTGCCCTGGCTGCCGCCCCGGATCGGCCGGTGCCTGCGCTGGCTCCCGCACGCGCTCGTCATCGGCTTCGCCGCCTGCGTACTGCTGGCCGTCTCCGCCACGGCGGGCGGCTTCGCCCCGTCGTTGCTGCTGCTGGTGTTCGGCGTACTCGTCGCGGGGCCGCCGGTGATGACGCTCGTCCGCCCGGTCGGGGCGTTCTGGGTGTCGCTGCTGGCCGTCTGCCTCGGGCTGCTGGCGGGCGACTTCTCCTGGGAGGTCGCGTTCGTCGCCCATATCGGCACGATGGTGCTGGTCGTCCTGCGCACCCGGCCGCGCCTGGCACCGGGCATGTGGGCGGTGACGTTCGCCGTCCTCGCGCCCGGGATCGCACTGGTCGGCGAAGGGGGCGCGTCGGTGCTGGCGCCGCTGGCGGTCATGAGCGGGGTCGTCCTGCTGGCGGCCGCTGCGGTACGTGCCTGGCGCGAGGAGCGGCAGCAGGTCGTGGAGACCCGTACGGTCACCGCCGAGGAGCGGTCGCGGCGCACCCTCCTGGAGGAGCGCGCGACCATCGCCCGCGAGCTGCACGATGTCGTCGCGCACCACATGTCGGTGATCGCCATTCAGGCGGAGGCCGCGCCGTACCGGATGCGGGACACCCCGCCCGAACTGGCCACCGCCTTCTCGACGATCCGCGAGAACGCCGTGGCGGCACTCACCGAACTGCGGCGCATCCTGGGCGTCGTACGCTCCGAGGACCCGGACGCCTTCGCCGGTCCGGAGGCGCCGCAGCCGACCCTCGCCGATCTGGACGCGCTGCTGGAGAGCGTGCGCGGCGCGGGGCTCACCGTCGCGGCGGTGGTGACGGGGGCGGTACGGCCGCTGCCGCAGGGCGTCGAACTGTCGGCGTACCGCATCCTCCAGGAGGCGCTGAGCAACACGCTCCGGCACGCGCCGGGCGCGGAGGCGCGGGTCGAAGTCGCCTACGTCCTGGGCGGTCTGGGCCTGCGCATCGTCAACGGCCCCCCGAACCGCCTGGCCAAGCCGTCCCCCGGCGCGGGCCACGGCATCCTCGGCATGCACGAACGTGTCGGCATGCTCAACGGCGACATGACCAACGGCCCGACGTCCGACGGCGGATACGAGGTCACGGTCTTCCTCCCGGCGGCATCCGCACGGACGGACGCGACACCGGCCACGGCATCCCCCACTCCCGCCACCTCCCCCGTCTCCCCGGAGAGGCCGCAAGCATGATCAAGGTCCTGATCGTCGACGACCAGGTCATGGTCCGTGAGGGCTTCTCCGTCCTCCTCAACGCGATGCCGGACATCGAAGTCGTGGGCGAGGCGGTGAACGGCCGCGACGCGGTCCACAAGGTCGCCGCCCTGCACCCGGACGTCGTCCTGATGGACATCCGCATGCCGGAGGTCAACGGCCTCGAAGCGACCCGCGAGATCGTCGCCGCCGACGCGGACGCCAAGGTGCTCGTGCTGACCACCTTCGACCTGGACGAGTACGTGTACCAAGCGCTCCGCGCCGGAGCCAGCGGCTTCCTCCTCAAGGACGCGTCCGCCGGGCAGCTGGCGGACGGCGTACGGATCGTGGCAGCCGGCGAAGCGCTGCTCGCACCGGCCATCACCAAGCGGCTGATCTCGGAGTTCTCCCGCCTGGGCGCGCCCCGGCCACCCGCTCAGGAACGCATCGGGGAGCTCACCGAACGGGAGACCGAGGTCCTGGTGCTGGTCGCCCAGGGCCTCTCCAACGGCGAGATCGCCACCCATCTCGTCGTGGCCGAATCCACGATCAAGACGCACGTGAGCCGCATCCTGGTGAAGCTCGGCCTCCGCGACCGCACCCAGGCCGCCGTCTTCGCCTACGAAACCCGGCTGGTCACCCCGGGCCTCTGAGAGCGTGTGCGGACACAGGGCGAAGCCGCGGCCATCATCCACAGCTTGTGGATAACTGGCGCGACCGGAGAGGGTGGCGCCTCACGGAGGGTGATAAGCATCACGTCCGGGGCAGCGTCAGCCGCCACGCGGCCGGCTGGACCGTCCACGTCCGCGTCCTGACCGGCCCGCCGATCACCGCGTCCGCCCGGTAGCGGAAGTCCGGCCCGGACACCGTCACGGCCCGCGCCCGTACCCGTACCGGCGCCTCCGTGGCCTGCCATTGCACGATCACCTCGGCCAGTCCTTCGTGCTCCTGGGCCGGATACGCCGCCCCGTCCCCCGGCGCCGCGCCCTCCGGGGCCGTGCACCCCACAGGCACGACCGACACCCGGTGCACCGGCCGGTCCAGGTCCGCCAGTACGACGCCGTCCGCCTCCACGCGCAGCCGCGGCGGCACCCGGGCATCGCGCCGCCCGCCGCCCGGAACAGGCGCCGTGAGCAGCGAGAGAGCCGCTCTGGCGGTCCGCGCCGCCGGAGCCCACCATGGGCGCTGCGCGGGCACCGTCGGCTCCTCAGCGGCCGTACGGGCGGGCTGCGCGGGCTGCTCGGCCGGATCGCCGCCGGGGATGCGCAGGCCGCCCAGCACGATGCCGTCGCTGTCGTCGGCGAGCAGGTCGAGGACGCGCTCCTGGCCGTCCAGGACGGCGCGCGCGGCGGTCACCGTGTCCGCGGGGACGCCCAGCGCACGGCTCAGCGCGGTGGCGGACGGCATCCCGACGGGCACCAGCGAGAGAGGCACGCGAGGGAGCTCGCGCTCCTTGTGGAGCAGCTCCACGGCGCGCAGGAGGGCGCGGTCGTCGCCGATCACCACGGGGCGGCGTTGCCCCCTTCGGGCGAGCACCCGGGCGAATTCCCCGGGGTCGTCCGGAAAGCAGATCTTCGTGGTCGCGGCCGCGCACAGGACGTCTTTGGCGATACGCACGGACTCGCCGTCCACACGGCGGGCGACCGGGTCGATGACCACGAGCAGGGAGCGCCCGGCAAGGTCTGGAGCCGACACCTCGGTCCTTCCTAGGGCTTGCGTTCTCTCGGGGAACGGACTCGGACGGGACGGGGGACAAAACAGTCGTAGCGGCCACCGCGGGCCCCCGTACCCCGGCGGTGGCCGGGCGCCCGGGACTGTCCTGTTCGTCGCCCGAGAGAAATATTCGGTAATCTCTCGGTGCAAGAGCCCCTGTCGTTGTTGCGCCAGGGGCTTCGTCTATCCGGGGCACCGGTCGACGGCTCGCGCGGCGGCTGCACCAGGCAGTGAGCCGCTCGCACGTTGGACATGCCCCGCCCGGAAGGGGTGTACGCCTGTGCCCGCACTTGTGCTGCTCGGTGCTCAGTGGGGTGACGAGGGCAAGGGAAAGGCCACCGACCTGCTCGGTGGTTCCGTTGACTATGTAGTGCGCTACCAGGGCGGCAACAATGCCGGCCACACGGTCGTCGTGGGCGACCAGAAGTACGCGCTGCACCTGCTCCCTTCCGGGATCCTCTCGCCGGGGTGCACCCCGGTGATCGGTAACGGTGTCGTCGTCGACCCGGCGGTCCTGCTCTCCGAGCTGAGCGGACTGAACGAGCGCGGCGTCGACACGTCCAAGCTGCTGGTCAGCGGTAATGCCCACCTGATCACGCCGTACAACATCACCGTCGACAAGGTGACCGAGCGCTTCCTCGGCAAGCGGAAGATCGGCACCACGGGGCGCGGCATCGGCCCGACCTACGCCGACAAGATCAACCGCACCGGCATCCGCGTGCAGGACCTGTTCGACGAGTCGATCCTGCTCCAGAAGGTCGAGGCGGCCCTCGACTTCAAGAACCAGGTGCTGGCCAAGCTCTACAACCACCGCGCGGTGGTCGCCGAGCAGGTCGTCGAGGAGATGCTCGGCTACGCGGACCAGATCAAGGGCTACGTGGCGGACACCACGCTGATCCTCAACGACGCCATCGACGAGGGCAAGGTCGTCCTCTTCGAGGGCGGCCAGGGCACCCTCCTGGACGTCGACCACGGCACGTACCCCTTCGTGACCTCGTCGAACCCGACCGCCGGCGGTGCCTGCACCGGCGCGGGCGTCGGCCCGACGAAGATCAACCGGGTCATCGGCATCCTGAAGGCGTACACCACGCGTGTCGGCGCCGGCCCGTTCCCGACCGAGCTGTTCGACCAGGACGGCGAGGACCTGCGCCGTATTGGCGGCGAGCGCGGTGTGACCACCGGCCGTGACCGCCGCTGCGGCTGGTTCGACGCGGTCATCGCGCGCTACGCGACCCGCGTCAACGGCCTCACCGACTTCTTCCTGACCAAGCTCGACGTGCTCACCGGCTGGGAGCAGATCCCGGTCTGCGTCGCCTACGAGGTCGACGGCAAGCGGGTCGAGGAGCTGCCGCACAACCAGAGCGACTTCCACCACGCGAAGCCCGTCTACGAGATGCTGCCGGGCTGGTCCGAGGACATCACCAAGGCCAAGACCTTCGCCGAGCTCCCGAAGAACGCGCAGGCGTACGTGAAGGCGCTGGAGGACATGTCGGGCGCCCCGATCTCCGCCATCGGCGTCGGCCCGGGCCGCGACGAGACGATCCAGATCAACTCGTTCCTGGACTGACGGGACCGAGGCGTGCGTCGGGCTCCGTAGGGGCCGTGAGGCGCGCGTCAGGCTCCGTAGGGGCCGACCGTGACGGTCAGCAGCCGCGTTCACCGCACCTTCGTGTAGGTACGCGGCTGCTTGTCGTTTCCGCGGAACTCGCGCACCAGGGAGCCGTCGCCCGCGATCCTGAAGACGGACGAGCTGCTGGCCGCGCACCCCGGAGCGCGGCGCTGCACTACAGAGGGGCCGACGGAGAGCTTCCCGTCGGCCGAGTAGAAGTCCGCGCGCGCCGTGCAGTGCCCGCCGCTGCCCCGTACGTCGATCGTCACGGCGGGGCTGCCCACCGGAGTGCGCTCGATCGTCACCCGTTGAGTGCCCACGCCGTCCGCGTTCGGGCGCTCCCAGGTGCCCAGGTACGCACTCGGGACCACCTCGTGGCCCGCGGGGCGCAGCGTCGCCGTGCGCCCCGCCGCGCTCCATACGAGGGTGTTCCGCTGCGGCCCCCGCTTGAGGCTGTGCTCTCCCAGTGCCGAGCACCGTCCTTCGGGTGCGGACCTCACCACGGTGGTGTCCAGCCGCAGCCCTTCGGTGTCCGACGCCGAGACCAGCTTCCCGTCGCTCTTGCACTCGTACGTGGCGCCGAGGCTGATGCTGTTGGCGACCACTTCGCCGACGCTCCCGTGCGAGATCACGAACCGCCGCTGCTGCCCCGTGGGCACCCCGTCCCGCTCCACCTCGCCGGTCCAGGTGCCCACGTACCCGGCGGGGACGTCCGAGCCGCCCTCGTGCCCCGTGCCGCCGCCCAGCGCCGGCACGGTGACCGCCGCGACACCGGCCATGGCGAGCACCGCGGCGACGCCCCCGAGGGCGAGGGGCCAGCGGCGCCGCCGCACGGGTGCGGGTGCGCTGCCTGATCCCGTACTCGATGCCGGTCCGGGCCCGGGTCCCGCCGGGAGGACCGTGGTGGGCGCTTCCGCGCGCCCCGGACGCGCCGGCTGCCCCGAGGGCGGCGTGTCCGTGTCCAGCAGCTGTACGGCGTGCTGCCCCAGCCGGGCGATGAGCTCGGCCGGCAGCCAGGGCGCGGCCGCCCCGCCGCTGCTCACCGGCCCGATCACGGAGATGAGCTCCTCCGGGGCCGGCCGCTTGGCCGCGCTCTTCGAGAGGCAGCTGCCGATCAGCTCCCGCAAGGACTCCGGTACGGCGTCGAGGTCGGGATCGGACTCGGCGACGCGGAACATCACGGAGTGCACACCCGAGACCAGCGACCCGAAGGGCATCCGCCCGGAGGCCGCGTACGCGAGCACCGAGCCCAGGCAGAAGACGTCACTGGCCGGCGTGATCCGCTCGCCGCGTACCTGCTCGGGCGACATGAAGCTCGGCGAGCCGACGACCATGCCCGCCTGCGTCTGGGTGTGCTCGCTCACCGCGTCCAGCGCCCGCGCGATGCCGAAGTCGATCACGCGCGGGCCGTCGATCGTCAGCAGCACGTTGGACGGCTTGAGGTCGCGGTGCACCAGGCCGACACCGTGGATGTCGAGCAGCGCGCTGGACAGCCCGTAGGCGAGCCGCCTGACCGAGTACTCCGGAAGCGGCCCGTACGTGCCCTCGACGACCTCGCTCAGCGACGGGCCCGCGATGTACCCGGTCGCCACCCACGGCACCTGCGCTTCGGTGTCGGCGTCCAGTACGGGCGCGGTCCACCGGCCGCCCACCCGGCGCGCCGCCGCGACCTCGGCCCGGAACCGGTCCCGGAACTCCTGTTCGACCGCCAGTTCGGCCTTGACCAGCTTCACGGCCACAGTCCGGCCGCCTTCGGAACGCGCGAGGTAGACCCGCCCCATGCCGCCGGTGCCCAGCCGGCCGAGCAGGCGGTAGTCGCCGATGGTCCTCGGGTCCTCGGTGGTCAGTCCCTTGAGGCCGTCCATGCGCGGCACCCTCCCCGTTCCCTCTGCCGTTGCCGTCGCGTCCCGTGCCGTTCCGGCATCGTCAGCCGAGCGTAGGCCGCGGGGGATCGCCGGGTGGCAGCCGGGGCGTCACGAGGCGGGAACGATCGGGCCGGCGGGTGCGTTGGTCAGGCTGCCGTACTCGAGGGGAAGTTGCGGGCGATGAGCGATTCGAGAGCAGGGGGGTGGAATTCGGGGAAGTCCATGACCACGACTCCGAGGTGGACACCGGGCCGCGGGTGGCCGTCGAGGTAGTCCAGGACGGCCGGCATGACCGCGTCCGCGAGGTGCTTGGGCCAGCGGAAGCCGTTGGCGGCGTCCGGCGCGAGGCTGGCGAAGTTGAGGTAGAGCCGGCCGGAGTCCTGGTGGGCCGCGGCGGCGTCGAAGTGCCGCAGGATGTCCTGCCGTTTGGTGTCGACCGACGTCGCGTAGTGGTCCTGCAGCTCGAACCACTCGTTGGAGAAGGTGCCGTTGTCGCCCGCGGGCCAGAGCGGCGCGCGCAGCCCGGAGGCGAACTGCGTGATGAGGACGACCTTGCCGCGCGCCGCGCCGAGCGCCGGAAGTGCGGGCTCGATGAGGAAGAGATCCCCGTATCCCTTGGCTCCCAGATACTCACCGAACTTGGCACTGAGCTGCGCATCGGTCAGCCCGTGCTCGTTCTTGACGCGCATCAGCACGGTTTCGCCCGGCGAAGCCCGCAGGAAGTCGCGGCACTGATCGAGGACGGTGTTGAAGGTGATGTCCTGGTAGTACGACGCGTGGTAGATCCCGAGTTCGCCGGGCACGTCCGGGGGCGGCGCGCCGCAGCGGATGTCGAAGAAGCGGATGCCGCGCCGCAGTTGCTCCGGGATGCCCATGTTCTGGGTGTGCGACCACTCCGTGCCGTTCATCGGGTCGGTGGCGCAGGTGTCGTGCGTGCCGGGGAGGGTCAGCCGGGTCAGCGGGGTGCCGTCGGGCAGCGCGGCCATCCACCGGGCGGGGTCGGCCGCCGCGGAAGGGCGGCCGGCGGCGGGAGCGGTGGGGGACGTCAGCGCGCGGGCGGCCGCTCCGGGGGCGAGCAGGGCGGTGGCGGACCCGGCCACGGCCGCGGCGACGAAGCCTCGGCGACTCATGGACATGCGGCGTCCCCCTCCGACTGCGTACGGCTGCGCACGGCTCGGCTCCATGCGGCGGGAGCAGTCCCGGCACGGCTGAGTTGTGTGTGGCGAGAGTAGCCGTATGGGGAAGGTGAGTTAATGGCTTTCCCCAGGCTTTCCTTAACGCTCGACAGGGGCGCGCTTAACCCGCCGGTTCCTACGTTCTTCCTGTGCCTCCCGCCGTCGCCGTGCCGCGCCGCGCTGCGCCGCGCCACGCGAGGGGAGCGAATCGCAGGAAACGTGGCCACCGGGCAGGTCGGTCACTCGTGACCGGACAGGGAAAGCAATGATCACTTTCGGACAGCTGGCCGCCCATCTCGGTCTCGACCTGGCCGCGGTGTGCGCGCTGACATTCGCCATCTACTACCCGCGGCACCGGCGCCGGGACCTCGTGCCCGCCTATCTCGCGCTCAACGTCGCCCTGTTCTCGGTCGTCGCGGCGCTCGCGAGAGTCAACGGGAGCGGCGGTACGGCGCTGGCCTTCGGCCTGTTCGGGGTGCTCTCGATCATCCGGCTGCGGTCGGATTCCATCCAGCACGAGGAGGTGGCGTACTACTTCACCACCCTGGTCCTGGGCCTGCTGTGCGGGCTGCCGCAGCTGGAGCTGGGGCTCGCCGCGCTCTTCACCGTGCTGCTGCTCTTCGTCATCTGGTGCGCCGACCACCCCAGGCTGCTGACCCGGAGCCGGCGCACGGTCGTCACGCTCGACACCGTGCACCCGGATCCGGCCGCGCTCCGCGCCGATCTGGCCCGCCGGGTGGGCGAGCCGCTCGACTGGACCGTCAAGCAGGTGGACTTTGTCCGGGACGTGATGGTCGTGGACGTCCGCTACCGCGAGAGGGAACGTTCCGTCGTTGCCGCTCGTACGCCTCACGAGACGTCCCCCGACCAGCTGCCTCACGAGACGCCTCACGGGACCTCCCCTAAGACGTTCGCGGACACGACCGACCCGCGCCGCGCCGACCGCACCACCGACCTCCCCTCCGGACGTACCGCCAACGCCTCGAAGGAGACCGTGTGAACCCCGCCGTACGTGCCATCGGGCGCGCCGCACTGGCCGCGCATCCCATCACCCTCGCCGAGGTGCAGGCCCGCGCCGAGCTGCTGGCCCGCCACGACAACAGCTACCTCGTGCCGATCGAGATCTTCGCCGACTTCGCGGCCCGGCTGACCGACCCGAAGCGGCCCGGCGGACCGTTCAAGTCGCTGTGCATCAACGGCCGCCGCTGGTTCCGGTACAACTCCCTGTACTACGACACGCCCGACCTGCGGGCCTTCCACGACCACCGGCAGGGGCGGCGGCTCCGCTTCAAGATCCGGGAGCGGCTGTACGAGGACACCGGCGAGCGCCAGTTCGAGATCAAGCTCAAGAGCGGGCGCGGGGAGACGGTGAAGTTCCGGCAGCCGATGCTGCCCGGCGACACCGCGCTGGACCGGGCCCCGCGCGAGTTCCTCGCCTCGGTCCTGCGTCGTACGTACGACATGACGGCCCCCACGGACCTCGCCACCTCGCTCGTCACCGACTACCAGCGCGCGACCTTCGTGGCGGACGGCCAGCGCATCACCTGTGACGCGGGCATGGTGTGCCGCGATCCGCGTACCGGGCGCTCGGTACGTGCCGATGGGGGGCTGGTGCTCGTCGAGTCCAAGACGGACGGCCATCTGACCGAGGCCGACCGTCTGCTGCACGGTTATGGCGTCCGCCCGGCCGAATTCACCAAGTACTGCGGCGCGCTCTCGGCCCTCCGCCCCGACCTCACCGCGAACGCCTGGCGCCGCGCCACCCGGCGGGTGTTCACCCCGACGGAGCCGTACGCGGCCTGAGGGCGCGGGGGCGCGGGGCGCCGGTGGCGGGGTGCGCGTCGGGTGCGGGGCGGCGCGGGCGGGCGCTACGTCGATGGCCCCCCGAGGTGGGCCTCCACGCGGGCGCCCCGGCCGTTCTCCGGGGTGTCTTCCCCGCCGCTCGCCCGCCGCGCGGAGGTCAGCTCCGTGCGGCCGCCGGACTCCTCCGCGACGCGGCGGACGATGTCCAGGCCGAGACCGGTGGAGCCGCCGCCGCTCTTGCCCCGCTGCGGGACGTGCCCTTCGGGGAAGCCGGGCCCGTCGTCCTCGATGACCAGCAGGCCGCCGGGGCGGCCGGCCGCGGCCGACACGGACAGGCGCATGCCCACGCCCTCCGGGGTGTGGTCGAAGACGTTGCCGATGAGGGCGTCGACCGCCGCTGCCAGCTCCGCTTCGTCCGCCCGTACGTACACCGGCGCATCAGGGGCGTGAAAGTCCAGCGTGCGCCCCTGGTCCTCGGCCAACGGGCGCCAGAAGTCCGCCCGTTCGCGGGCCACCGCGGCCAGGTCGGCGGAGGGCTCGCCGGCCCCGCCACGGGACGGACCGCCCGCGCCGGTGAGCCCCGTGGCGTCCCGCAGCGGCTTGCGCGCCGTACGGATGACCTCGTCCACGCTGCGCTCCAGCGCCGCCACGTCCGCCGCGATCCGCTCCGCCTCGGCCGGGTCGCGCAGCCCCTCCGCATCCAGGCGGAGCGCGGCGACCGGGGTGCGGAGGCGGTGCGCGAGGTCCGCCGCGTTCTCCCGTTCGGCGGTGAGGAACCCCTCGATGCGGCCGGCGAGGTGGTTGAGCTGGCCTGCCACCAGGCGCAGTTCCGGTGGTCCGTCCGGCTCGGCGCGTGCGGTCAGATCGCCGGCCGCCAGCCGGTCGGCGACCTTGGCGAGCCGCTGTGTCGAGCCGACCAGGCGCGCGCCCAGCCGGTCGGCGACCAGCAGGCCGAGGAGTACGAGCCCGGCGCCGAGCCCGGCGAACGCCAGCCACGAGGGAAGGGTCCCCGCGTACAACTGCTCGTCCGTCAGCGCGACATGGACGACGGCGGTGCCGCCCGGCGTGCCCTGCACCGGGACCAGTACGGTCTGGCCGCCCTCGGGGGGCGCGTACGCGAACGCACGCCCGTAACGCGCCAGGCGCACGGCATCTGTGACGCGCGCCGGTGGCCCCAGCACGGTCCCGTCGGCGAGGATCACCGAAGTACGCGGGAGATCCGCGCCGTTGGCGGCCGTCACGAGGGACGCGGCGGTGGCCCGGCTGCCCTCGGGGCCGGGGTGTGCCAGCGCGGTACCGATGCCCGCGGCCAGCGACTGCGCGCGGGCGGTGGCGTCCGCGGTGGCCCGGTCCGCGGCGTGGCTACGGGTGAGCAGGGCGAGCGGTACCAGGAGCGTGGCGAGCACGAGCGCGGTGGTCACGGCCGTGACCAGGAGAATCCGGAGACGCATCGGGATTACTCCGGAATCCGCGGGCCACTGGCCCCGCTGCCCCGGCCGTCCTCGGCGACGGCCTCCTCCGGGGCGGCGAGCTTGACGCCCACGGTGCGGACCGTGTGGAGATAGCGGGGCTTCTGCGCTGTTTCGCCGAGCTTGCGGCGCAGCCAGGAGAGATGGACGTCCACCGTCTTGTCCGCGCCGCCGAGCGGCTGCTGCCACACCTCGGCGAGCAGTTCCCGGCGCGAGACGACTTGGCCGGCGCGCCGGGCGAGGTACAGCAGCAGGTCGAACTCGCGGGGCGTGAGATCCAGCGGCGCGCCGTCCAGCACGACCTCGCGCGCCGCCGAGTCCAGGACCAGCCCGCCCACCCGGAGCGGCGCCTCCGGCTCCGCGGTGCCCAGCCGGCGCAGTACCGCCTTGATCCGCGCGTCCAGCTGCGCGGCGCCGAACGGCTTGACGATGTAGTCGTCCGCGCCGTCGTCCAGCACCGCCACCATGTCGCCCTCCTCGTCGCGCGCGGTGGCGACGATGATCGGTACGTCGCTGACCGCCCGCAGCATCCGCAGGACCTGCGCGCCGTCCACGTCGGGCAGTCCGAGGTCCAGGACGACGAGGTCGGGGCGGTCGGTCACGGCAGCGTCGAGGCCGGACATCCCGGTCGCGGCGGTGGCCACGGCATGGCCGCGGTCACGCAGCGCCCGCACGAGCGCACTGCGCAGCTGGGGGTCGTCCTCGACGACGAGCAGGTGGGACATGCCGCCACGGTAACCAGCGATGATCCCTGTCCGGGCGGTCGGCCGGAGGCTTTGGGACCGCTTTAACCGGGCGTTAGGGAACGGTGCGGGAGTCTGGATCGTGGCTGGTCGGCGCCGCCTCGCCGCGCCGCCTCGCCGCGCTGTCTCGCTGCGGCGCCTCCTCGCGCCGTCTCGCTGCGGCGCCTCGCGCGCCGCTTCGCCGTGGCGAGGAAGCCGTGGGGCGGTGCGCTCTGGGGCGGTGCGCTGTGGACAACCGGCTCACCCGATCGAGCCGGTGATCACGGCGGGACGCGAAATCCGTCCTGTGGAAAACCGAAGCGGGCGGGGTCGAGCAGGCAGAGTGAGAAAAGACCGAGGCCGGGACGAGGCATCGACGAGGAAGGGAAAGGGGGGACGCGCGATGAAGTGGCGAAGCGCGGTGGTGACCGCCGTATGGGTCTGCGCGTTCGCGGGAGCGGGCGGGCTGGGTGCGTGGTCGCTGGCCAACGCCGACATGGGGGCGCGGAACAGCCGGGCCGAGCCGCTCGATGACGACGGGGTGCGCCAGAAGCTCGCGGCCGCGCGTACGTCCGCGCAGCCTCCTGGCTCCGACTCCTCGGCACAGCCTCCCGGCTCTGGTTCCGGCTCCGCGGAGCCGGGCAGCGGTGCCTCCGCGTCCGCTACCGCCGGCGAGGCCGCGCGGGTGGGGACGGTGAAGGTCACCGGGGGCAGCGCCACCGCCGAGTGCCGCCCCGACGGCACGGTGTACCTCACGGTGTGGAGCCCGGCGTCGGGCTATCACATGGACTCCGTGAAGCGGGGCCCTTCCGCCGTCGCGACGATCGAGTTCGAGCCGCTGGACGACGGTGACGACCTCACGTACGCGGTGCGGTGCGACGACGGCCGCCCCAAGGCCGTACCCATAGCGGACCACGACATCGACCACGACGATGACGACGACGATGACGACTGAGGTCGCCTGAGCCGGCGGTGGCCGATCGCGGTCCGTAGTTCTCGATCGCCCCGAGTGACGATCGACAACCTGTCAGAGCGCGTGGTGAGTGCCATACACACTGTCGGTACCGGCGCGGTCGTGGTGATCCTTAGGCTGAGAGCGACCGCCGCCCGCGTTCCCGCGTTCTCGCAGCCCAGCGTTCTCGCGTTCCTGATTTCCTGGCGGCCCTGAGCGATCCGAGGTAGTGACCGTGACCACGACGCAAGCAGACCCCGCCGTCGGCGCGGCCGTGAAGGCCGCCGACCGTGCCCACGTCTTCCACTCCTGGTCGGCGCAGGGCCTGATAGACCCGCTGCCGATCGCGGGCGCCGAGGGCTCGTACATGTGGGACTACGACGGCAACCGCTACCTCGACTTCACCTCGCAGCTGGTCAATACCAACATCGGTCACCAGCACCCGAAGGTCGTCGCCGCCATCCAGGAGCAGGCCGGCAAGCTCTGCACCCTGGCGCCGGGCTTCGCCGTGGACGTGCGGTCCGAGGCCGCGCGGCTGATCGCCGAGCGCACGCCCGGCGACCTGGACAAGATCTTCTTCACCAACGGCGGCGCCGAGGCGGTCGAGAACGCCGTGCGCATGGCCCGGCTGCACACCGGCCGGTCCAAGGTGCTCTCCACGTACCGCTCGTACCACGGTGCCACCGCGGCCGCGATCAACCTCACGGGCGACCCGCGCCGCTGGCCCTCGGACACCGCGTCGGCCGGCGTGGTGCACTTCTGGGGCCCGTACCTGTACCGCTCGCCGTTCCACGCGGAGAGCGAGCAGCAGGAGTGCGAGCGCGCACTACGCCACCTCGAGGACACCATCGCCTACGAGGGCCCGCAGTCGATCGCCGCGATCATCCTGGAGACCATTCCGGGCACCGCCGGCATCATGGTCCCGCCGCCCGGATACCTCGCCGGGGTCCGCGAGATCTGTGACCGGTACGGCATCGTCTTCATCCTGGACGAGGTCATGGCGGGCTTCGGGCGGACGGGCCGCTGGTTCGCGCTCGACCACTTCGACGTCGTGCCCGACCTGATGACCTTCGCCAAGGGCGTGAACAGCGGTTATGTGCCGCTGGGCGGCGTCGCGATCTCGGCGGAGATCGCCGCGACCTTCGACCAGCGCCCGTACCCGGGCGGCCTGACGTACTCCGGCCACCCGCTGGCCTGCGCCTCCGCGGTCGCGACCATCAACGCGATGGCGGAGGAGCGGATCGTGGAGAACGCGGCCGAGATCGGCGAGAAGGTCATCGGGCCGGCGCTGCGGGAGATCGCCGAGCGCCACCCGTCGGTGGGCGAGGTGCGCGGCATGGGCGTCTTCTGGGCGCTGGAGCTGGTCAAGGACCGTGCGACGCATGAGCCGCTGGTGCCGTACAACGCGTCGGGCGCGGACAACGCCCCGATGGCGAAGTTCGCGGCGGCGTGCAAGGAGCGGGGCCTGTGGCCGTTCCTGAACATGAACCGTACGCACGTCGTGCCGCCGTGCACGGTCACCGAGACGGAGGCGAAGGAGGGCCTGGCAGCCCTCGACGAGGCCCTGACCACGGCAGACGCGTACACCGTCTGACCGAGCCGGCCGGCCGGCCCGGCACCACGGCCGCGGCCGGACGACCGGTTGCGCGAGGGGGCGTGCAGGCGCTCGCTCCCTCGCGTTCACCAGGGCAAACCACCGCCACTCGCCCTTTCGTACCCACTGCCTCATCCGTCTCGTGCGGCCCTCGCCTATCGTGAGGGCGAAGGCCGCATTCCGCGTGCGGTCGCGGAAGGAGACGGACACGATGCCCGCCGGGCCCGTCAGCGGAGTCATCCAGCGCAGCACCCTGCGTCAGCAGATCGCGGACGCGCTGCGCGACGAGGTGCTGGCCGGACGGCTGCCCGCGGGGCGCCAGTTCACCGTCAAGGAGATCGCCGAGCAGTACGGGGTCTCCGCGACCCCCGTGCGCGAGGCGCTGCTCGACCTCGCGGCGCAGGGCCTCCTGGACGTGGAGCAGCACCGCGGTTTCCGCGTCCACACGTTCACGGCCGCCGATTACCGCGCCATGGTCGAGGCGCGCACGCTCGTCGTGGAGGGCGTGTTCCGGACGAGCGCGGAGGAGCTGGCCCGCAGCGTCACCAAGGACACGCTCGTCTCCCTCCGGCGCCGCGCCGAGGAGGCGGAGCGGTACGCGCGCTGCGGCGACCTGGACGTACTGATCGGCTACGACCTGCGGTTCTGGCGCGAGTTCGGGAACCTGGTGGGCAACTCGTACATCGCGGATTTCCTGGACCGGATGCGGATCCAGGGCTGGGTGTTCGCCGTGCCGATGCTGCGTGACAAGGCCGACCTGCGCGAGCATCTGTGGCAGGGGCACCAGGAGTTGGCGGCGGCGGTCGTCCACCGCGACCTGGTCACCGCGCAGCGCCTGGTGCGCGAGTACAACGCCCACTCCCTCGCCCTCGTCGAGAACCTCGCCTAGCACTACGCTGTCCCGACCATCGGCTTTGTCGATACCGGTCGATCGCTCGGTCTTCGATCGCCTGGTCTGCCGGCACCGAACCGAACGGAACCGAACGGAAGCGAGAACTTGTGGCGTGTGACCTCTGGCTGGTCCCCCTGGTCGACGTGCTGTGCCACAGCCCCGACAACCCCTTCTCCGAAGAGCTCGCCGCCTACGACAAAGCGCTGACCGACGCGGGACTGCCGCCCGTGCCGATCTTCAACTACATGCCGGGCCTGTCGGGGGACGTCGCGCCGGTCGCCGGTTTCGACTACGACGCGCTGCACTTCCTGCGCCGCGCGTACCTCCTCCAGGTCTGCGGGCTCGCCGTGTCACCGGTGGACGAACTGGGCAGCGACTACGAGCAGTTGCTGGAGATGTTCGAGAGTACGGCCCAGGAATCGCATCTGGTGTGGCACTACGACCACGCGGGCGCCTACGTGCCCGTGGACTTCCCGCACCCGCTCGCCAACGAGGAACTGCTCGAAGGCGGCGGGCCCTTGGGGTCCTCGCACGGACTGCTGCGAGAGCTCGAAGTGGTCGCACCGGCCATCGGCATCGATCCGGCCAACCCGCCCGCCACGCCGGCTCCGCCGGGCGGGCCCACGACGCTGGAGGAGCGGGCGGAGACGACGGGGGCCGACGACAGCCCGTTCGCACGGGAGCGTCATGTCTGGCTCGGGCTGCACGCGGCGGCCACCCGCAGCCTCGGCCAGGGGTCGATGATCGTCTTCAGCTGACCGGGCCCGCACCGCGGAAGCTCCCTCACCCGGAAGCTCCCGTACCCGGAAGCTCCCTCCTTCGGAAGCTCCCTCGCCGCGGCGGCTCCCTCACCGCGGCGGCTCCGGCGGTCGCTGCCGGGGCATGTTCGGGCGGGTGCCCGGGGGGAGCACGATCCGGCCCGCGCGGTCCGGCGCGGCCGCCTGGCGCGGCGGGCCCCAGGGGGCCGGTGCCGCCTGGCTGGCCGTCGGCACCGGGCCCGTACGGAACTGCATCATCCAGTCGGCGGTCTCGGAGCGCACGAGCTCCGCGAGGTCCTCGTGGAAGCGGCGCAGCACGGTCAGGCAGCGCTCGGCCGCTTCCGAGGCGGTGCCCTCCGTCGGGCCGAGCACCTCCCGGACGCTCTCCGACGCCCAGTCGAACTGCAGCGCCTCCAGTCGCCGCTGTACCGCCTGCGCGGCGGCCACGTCCCGCATCCAGCCCGCCGTCACGCCGAAGAACCGGTCACAGCCCACGCAGACGGCGGCGAGCAGCAGCGCCAGATAGCCGTACTCCGCGCCGCGGTCCAGGGCGCCGCTCACGCCGAGCAGGGGCAGCAGGGCCCCCGCCGAGACGCCGGCGGCGGCGCCGGCGCGCAGTATCCGGGCGGCGCGCCGCTTGGCGACGCGGTCGGCGAGGTACCAGTCGATGACGTGCAGCGCGCCGGTCTCGGCCCATTGGTACAGCTCGTCCAGGCGCTCGGCCGGCTCTCCCCAGTCACCGAGCGGAAAGGCACGGCCGGCTAGATCACCGCGATCCCGCCCTTGTGCGTCCTCGCCATCCGCCCGAGGAGGCCCCTGGGGCGGCCTCTCGGGCTGCATCTCCGGCTGGCTCACCCGTGCACTCCCTGTTGAAGATACGTGCGGTGCGCGCGATGCGAATGAGTCGGCCGTGGCGCGCAGACACCCTTCCTACCGCCGAACGGCTGGCGTTGCCGCCAGAATCCAGCTATTTCCGCCCGGAAGTGGCGCGGGATCAGGTATAGGCCAGTTCCCGCCCTCACTCGAAAGAGTTGCTACACCCCATGGGCCCCGCCTAGGTACACAGGTTGGGGCCGGTTTCGCGGTGGTACTCGGTCACCTGTGCCCACCGCGCCGGGGTGCGGCCCACCGCCCCCGGGCGCTCCCCGCCGACCAGCCGCTTCGTGCCTCCGTCCAAAGGACGGCCACGGCCCGTTTCGTGTCTCTGCCCAAGGGGCGACTACCCTGCTCCTGTGAAGGTCCTCGTCATCGGCGGCGGCGCCCGCGAACATGCCCTGTGCCGCTCTCTGTCCCTCGATCCCGACGTCAGCGCGCTGCACTGCGCTCCCGGCAACGCCGGCATCGCCGAGGTGGCCGAGCTCCACCCGGTGGACGCCCTCGACGGCGCGGCCGTGGCCGAGCTGGCCGTGAGCCTGCGGGCGGAGCTGGTCGTCGTCGGCCCGGAGGCGCCGCTCGTGGCCGGTGTCGCCGACGCCGTGCGCGCCCGCGGCATCCCGGTCTTCGGCCCCTCGGCGGAGGCCGCGCAGCTGGAGGGCTCCAAGGCGTTCGCCAAGGACGTCATGGCGGCCGCCGGCGTCCCGACGGCGCGCAGCTACGTGTGCGCCACCCCCGCCGAGATCGACGAGGCCCTGGACGCGTTCGGTGCCCCGTACGTCGTCAAGGACGACGGCCTCGCCGCCGGCAAGGGCGTCGTCGTGACGGACGACGTCGAGACGGCCCGGGCGCACGCGCTGGCCTGCGACCGCGTGGTGATCGAGGAGTTCCTCGACGGCCCCGAGGTCTCGCTCTTCGCGATCACCGACGGCGAGACCGTCGTGCCGCTCCAGCCCGCCCAGGACTTCAAGCGCGCCCTCGACGGCGACGCGGGCCCGAACACCGGCGGCATGGGTGCGTACAGCCCGCTGCCGTGGGCTGACCCGAAGCTGGTCGACGAGGTCGTGCAGTCCGTGCTGCAGCCGACCGTGGACGAGCTGCGGCGCCGCGGGACGCCGTTCTCCGGGCTGCTGTACGCGGGCCTGGCGATCACCTCGCGCGGCGTGCGCGTGATCGAGTTCAACGCGCGCTTCGGCGACCCGGAGACCCAGGTCGTGCTCGCCCGCCTGAAGACCCCGCTCGCGGGCCTGCTGATGGCCTCGGCGACCGGCAACCTCGCCGCCCTCCCGCCGCTGCGCTGGAGCGACGGCGCGGCCGTCACGGTCGTCATCGCCTCGCACAACTATCCGGACGCGCCGCGCACGGGCGACCCGATCACGGGCCTGGACGCCGTGGCCGAGCAGGATGCCCCGGAGTCGTACGTCCTGCACGCCGGTACCCGGTACGACGCCGACGGCCGGGTGCTCAGCGCCGGCGGCCGCGTGCTGTCCGTCACCGCCACCGGGTCCGACCTGGCCACCGCCAGGGACCGGGCGTACACCGCCGTCGGCCGGATCTCCCTGGAGGGGTCCCACCACCGGACGGACATCGCCGCCAAGGCCGCAGCGGACGCCAGGGCCGCTGAGCAGGCCGGCTGAGCGCCGCACCGCCCCAGGCCCGCCTCCGTCAGGAGGCCGGCCCCGCTCTCCGAGGAACCGGCCGCTCGCGTGGCCGGTTCCTTGCTTTACCCAAAGCCATTCCATCGAGTGACCAAACCGGTTAACGGCTGACGTGCGACGGTGCCCCAACTAGGGTTCCGCGCAAGCGTCCTGTGGTGCCCGCTCCGGTGGCCTTTCCGGTTCCGGGCCGGCTGCCCCGAGACGTCCGGCAAGTGGCTCACCGGCATTGCGATGTCAGTGGCCGGTGCCAGAGTGGTGGAGAGTGAGCAGCGCGCCGACGGTCGCCAGTGTCCGCGGGCACGTTGCCCGGTCTCTTCCGTCCCGTGTTCTCTCCGTCCCGTTCAAGCAGGACAGCAGGGGGTGTACAGGCTCGTGGCAGGTCCGGAGGCAGGCGAACAGGCAGCGCGCGCCCGGGCGCTCGCGGTGCTGCGGATCCGCGGCGCGGCGCTGGGCGCGGCCGTGCTGCCGGCCGCGCTGGCCGTGGTGCTCTTCGCCGGGGCAGCGACCGGTGGGCTCGGCTCCGATTCCGGGGGCTGGGTCCTCGCCCGCTGGATCGTGGCGGGGTTCGCGGTGGCGGTGCTGCTGCTGGCGGCGCTGGTCGCCGCGGTGGTCGCCCGGGCCAGGCCCGCGCTCAGCCCCACCGTCCCGGTCGCGGAGGAGTCCGCGCCCGATCTGTACCGGCTGGTGCGCGATCTCGCCGACCGGCTGGAGGTCCCCGCGCCCTCCGCGATAGCGCTCACCCCGGACTGCGACAGCTGGCTGGAGGACCGTACGCACCGCGCGCAGACGCCGCTCGGCGGCGGCCCGGCGTCCGGCCGCGCCGCGACCCGTGACGCCCCGGCCGGGGCGGGCCGGCAGGTGCCGGCGCCCGTCCTGGTCATCGGCTCCCCGTTCCTGTGGTGGATGCGGGTCGCCGAGCTGCGCGCCCTGCTGGCGCCGGTCGTCGCCGGTACGGGCCCCTCGGCGCACCCCGACATAGCGGCAGCGCGCCGCTTCGTCCGCGGACTGGACGCCGCCGTGGCGGTCGCAGCCCGCGCCCGGGGCACGCTGCGTGGCATACCGTTGCGCTTCGTGGGCCGGGTGGCGCGGCTGCTGCTGCGCGGCTGCGGCGAGCACGCCGCGCAGATGGAGCGGGGCGTCGCGGCCGCGGCCTCCGAGCGCGCCCAGGGCGTGGACTACGGCCTGCGGATCGTCGCGCAGGAGCAGGTGGGCCTGGCGTATGCGGGCTGGGACCGGCTGCTCACCCGGGTCGCGCTGCCCGCCTGGCGGATGGGCCGCTGGCCCTCCCGGCTGGACGCCGGCGTGGTCTCCGCGCTCACCGAGCTCTCCCGCCGCGACCGCCTCGCCGAGGGCTTCGCCTCCCGGCTGGGCGAGCGCCCGGCCTGTGACCTGCTGGAGGAGCCCGGCGCCATCGACCGCGCCGCCTCCCTGCTGGCCGCGCGGCTCTTCCACGGCGGCCCCGCCGAGAGCGGCCCCGACTGGTCGCCGGTGGCCTGGGACCGCTATCCGGAGGAGGTCGTCGACCGCAAGTGGCGACTGGAGGCCGCCCGCCTGCACCGCGTCCTGGACGACCTCCCCGCGCTCACGCCCCCGGACGGTACGCACGAGGACGACGGAGCGGCACAGCCGGCCCAGCCGGTACGCCCGACGGAACCGCTGAGCACGACGGACCCGGAGGACCGGCCGGAGCCGGTGGCCGTGCAGGAGTCCGCGGGCACCGCGGACGCCATGGGCGAGCGCCTCGCCGGCCGGGTGCGGCTGGCCGGCACGGTCCCCCCGCGGGCCGGTGCCGAGTCCACCGTGGCCGGGCCCACGCTGTCGCGGATCATCGAGCGGCTGGCGCGGGACTCCGGGGCGAGCGACCTGATCGCCGCGCGCCTGGTGACCGAGCTGGAGCGGGAGGAGCGGGCCACCGCCGACCGCCAGGCCGCGGCCCGCACGGCCGGCTCCGAGGCCGCCGGGGCGGCGGGCCCCGGCGTGCCGTGGGGCGACGGGCTGGTCGACGGCGGCGTCCCGCTGTTCCCGCTGCAGGCGCCCCGCACGGGCCGCGAGCTGCTCGCCGACCACGTCACGGCGATGGTCTGCTGCGCCGCCGTGGACACCGCGGGCGCCGCTCCGGGACTGGACTGGCTGGACGGACCCGCGCTGCTGGTCGGCGGGGCCCGCCGGAACGATGTCGGCCACTCGGTCCGCAGCCTGGTGGACGACGGCGACGCCGAGCCGCTCCGCGACTGGCTCGGCGAGCTGGGCGTACGCCCCGACAAGCCGGTACGTCTCGTCTGATCACGGCCCCCGCCGCCTCCGCCGCCCGCCGGCGAAGCGTCCCCGCAAGGCCCCGCCCGGCCCCGCCCGGCGCTGCATGTCCTCGCACGGCGCTGCTCGGCCCCGCACCCGGACCCACACGTCCGCGCACATCCCCACGCGTCCCCACGCGTCCCCACGCCGCCACGATGTGCGCAGCTCACACCCCGTATCCGCCGCATCGGACGCCCAATCTGTCCGATAACTCCGGCTGGATGTTCTGCCCCAGTTCACCTTTCGGCCGTTTCCGCTCGTAAATTCACGACGAAGGGTGACGGTCCAAGTGCGTAATGTGATGTGCTGGGGGTACTCGCCGCTTCTCGTACGAACGAACTCGCGGACCAACAGGACGACTCAGCAGGACGACCCAACAGCACAACGACCAACAAGTCGGCAGCACGCCAGGGACCCGACGGCGTACCGACCGGTGGGGCGAGGGAGGGGAGTGGGAGCGTGGGCACACAGCAGATCCGGCGCTGGGAGTCCGGGGCCCTCGCGCATGCCGTGACGGACCCGTTCGGCCAGGGCCCGCTTCCTTGGCTGCGCGGCAGCGAGAACTACTTCGACTCCGGCAGGGTCGTTCCCTGGTACGTCGATCCGGTCCTCGCCCACGGAGAGGCGACCGTCCCGCTGCCCCGCTCCTGTGCGGGCCCCCGTACCGCCGATGACGTGCACCGCCAGATCAAGGGCTTCGCCGCGACCGGCGCGGTGGCCCCCGGCGAGGCCATCGACTTCCGGATCACCGTCGACCCGCCGCAGCCGTTCAGCATCGACGTCTACCGCATCGGCCACTACGCGGCGGCCGGCGCCTCGAAGATCACCACCAGCCCCCGGCTCTCCGGCATCGTCCAGCCGCCCCCGCTCACCGCCGACCGCACGGTCTCCTGCCACCACTGGTGGCTCTCCTGGCGGCTGCAGATCCCCGAGTACTGGAACGTCGGCGCGTACGTCGCCGTGCTGACCACCCAGGACGGCTACCGCAGCCACGTCCCCTTCACCGTCCGCGACGACCGCCCCGCCGATCTGCTCCTGCTCCTCCCGGACGTCACGTGGCAGGCGTACAACCTCTACCCGGAGGACGGCCGGACGGGCGCCAGCCTGTACCACGCATGGGACGAGGACGGCGTGCTGCTGGGCGAGAGCGACGCGGCCGTCACGCTCTCCTTCGACCGCCCGTTCGCGGGCGCGGGCCTCCCGCTGCACGTCGGCCACGCCTACGACTTCATCCGCTGGGCGGAACGGTACGGCTATGACCTCGCGTACGCCGACGCGCGTGACCTGCACGCGGGGCGGGTCGACCCGACGCGCTACCGCGGCCTGGTCTTCCCCGGGCACGACGAGTACTGGTCGGTGCCCATGCGGAAGACCGTCGAGCGCGCCCGCGACACCGGCACGTCCCTGGTCTTCCTCTCCGCCAACACCATGTACTGGCAGGTCGAGCTGTCCCCGTCGCCTTCGGGCCCGGACTCCCTGCTGACCTGCCGCAAGCGCCAGGGGCCCGGGCGCCCGGCGCTCTGGCGCGAGCTGGGCCGCCCCGAGCAGCAGCTGATGGGCATCCAGTACGCGGGCCGGGTGCCCGAGCCCGCGCCGCTGGTCGTCCGCAACGGCGAGCACTGGCTGTGGGAGGCCACCGGCGCGCACGAAGGGGACGAGCTGGCCGGGCTGGTCGCCGGGGAGGCCGACCGGTACTTCCCGCGCACGAGCCTGCCCGAGCACGTCAGCCGGGTGCTGCTGGCGCACTCCCCGTACCGCGACGGGGACGGCGTCCGGCGGCACCAGGAGACGTCCCTGTACCGGGCTCCCAGCGGCGCCCTGGTCTTCGCCTCCGGCACCTTCGCGTGGTCGCCCGCGCTGGACCGGCCGGGCCACATCGACGAGAGAATCCAGCGCGCCACCGCCAATCTTCTCGACCGCATCTGCAAACGCGACTGAGGTCCCGGGGCGCGGCGCGCACCGAGCACCCGAGGGGGCGGAGGGCGTGCGGCGCCTGCCGTGCGCCGCATCGGCCCACCCTGAAGCGCTGCCGGGCGCCCGCATGCGCGAGAATCGGAACGACTCCTGGATCAACCTACGCGGAGGCAGCGTGTCCGGATTCGTTGAAAAGCCCGAACCCGTGGAGGTGCCGGGCCTGGTCCATCTCCACACCGGCAAGGTGCGCGACCTCTACGAGAACACCGACGGCGACCTGATCATGGTCGCCAGCGACCGCACTTCCGCGTACGACTGGGTGCTGCCCACCGAGATCCCCGACAAGGGCCGGGTCCTCACCCAGCTCTCGCTGTGGTGGTTCGACCAGCTCGCCGACCTGGCGCCCAATCACGTCATCTCCACCGAGGTCCCGGCCGGCGCCCCCGACGACTGGGCGGGCCGCACCCTGGTCTGCAAGTCCCTCCGGATGGTGCCGGTCGAGTGCGTGGCCCGCGGCTACCTCACCGGCTCGGGCCTGAAGGAGTACGAGCAGACCCGCACGGTCTGCGGCCTCGCGCTCCCCGAGGGCCTGGAGGACGGCTCCGAGCTGCCCGCGCCGATCTTCACCCCGGCCACCAAGGCCGAGGTCGGCGAGCACGACGAGAACGTCTCCTACGAGGAGGTCGCCCGGCAGGTCGGCGCGGAGACCGCGACGCAGCTGCGACAGGCGACCCTCGCGGTGTACGGCCGGGCCCGGGACATCGCCCGTGAGCGCGGCATCATCCTGGCGGACACCAAGTTCGAGTTCGGCTTCGCCGCCGGCGAGGACGGCGCCGAGGTGCTGACCCTGGCCGACGAGGTACTGACACCGGACTCCTCGCGCTTCTGGCCGGCCGATCAGTGGCAGCCGGGCCGCGCGCAGCCGTCGTTCGACAAGCAGTTCGTCCGGGACTGGCTGACCTCGCCGGCCTCCGGCTGGGACCGCACGAGCGAGCAGCCGCCGCCCCCGCTGCCGGCGGAGATCGTGGAGCAGACCCGCGCGAAGTACATCGAGGCGTACGAGCGGCTCACCGGCCACACGTGGTCCTGAGCACTCAGGGCGTGTCCGCACCGGGCACGCCCTGAGCCCGTACACGGCTGTGCCCGTACATGAGAAAGGCCCCGGTCGCGATGACCGGGGCCTTTCTCATGCGGAGCGGACGACGAGGCTCGAACTCGCGACCTCAACCTTGGCAAGGTTGCGCTCTACCAACTGAGCTACGTCCGCCTGCCCGGCGCCGAAGCGCGCGGTGCGAGAACCACTATAGCCAACCGCGCGGGGTGCTCGTGCCGTCCGGCGGGCGAGGGAGCGGAATGTGGCCACGGCCACAGATCAAATTCAGAAGATCGCGCGGCTTCAGAAGATCACGCGGGAAAAGCAGAAGACCCCGGTCGCGATGACCGGGGTCTTCTTTCCCTGAGCGGACGACGAGGCTCGAACTCGCGACCTCAACCTTGGCAAGGTTGCGCTCTACCAACTGAGCTACGTCCGCATGCATCCGTCCGGCTTTCACCGAGCGGCGCGACAGCTACTCTACCTGATCCAGAGGACTGGTCGAGACTGTCAGAGCGGGTGACAGGGATCGCACACTGCGCCTCCCCCTTGGAAAGGGGGCGCTCTACTACTGAGCTACACCCGCGTGACTCCTCGGGGCGGGGGCCTGTCGGCCTCGCCCCTCGGCGTGCTCCAGACTTTAGCTGATCAAGGGGGGTGCAGCGCAAGTCCGCTGCCGGCAGGGGCTGCCCGCCGGCACCGGACTCAGCTGTTGGCGGCCTCGAACGCCTCGTAGACCTTCTTCGGGATGCGGCCCCGCGGGGGCACGTCCATCTGGTGCGAGCGGGCCCAGGCCCGCACGGCGGCGGGGTCCGCCGCGACCGAGGTGTGCCGGTACGCCTTGCCCGACCTCGCGCGCTTGCGGCCGGCCTCGACGTACGGAGCGAGCACCTCGCGCAGTTTCTTCGCATTGGCGGGATTGACGTCGATCTCGTACGTCTTCCCGTCCAATCCGAAGGCGACCGTCTCTGCGGCTTCTCCGCCGTCGATGTCATCGGAGAGCGTGACTACTACGCGCTGCGCCACGGATATCGGTCCTTTCGCGTGGCATCTCCGTGCTGACATGGGGAGATGCCACAGATCCGGATGTCTGGGATCAATGCTTTTTCATTTGTACAGCGATGAGCAATGCATTGTGAAGCCCAGTTAATTTCCTCAGCGTGTCATCGCGCAATCAGGACTGCCGATCTTTTCGAGGATTTTTCCCGGGTGTTCACAACAGCCGATACCTGAACGTGATCGGCCGAGTACACATCTATGCGCGTAGATTTTTCGGCAAGGTACTGTGAAGGAACCGAGTCGGGGTCCGGGGTGTCCCCGGATAAACCCAGCCGCACCACACAAAACCGGGAGTGCCAGTGGCACGCGTCGTAGTCGACGTCATGCTCAAGCCCGAGATCCTCGACCCGCAGGGACAGGCGGTGCAGCGTGCACTGCCGCGTCTGGGCTTCGAGGGCATCTCCGACGTACGTCAGGGCAAGCGTTTCGAACTTGAGGTGGAGGGCCCGGTCGACGAGGCCGCCCTCGCCCGCATCCGCGAGATGGCCGAGACCTTCCTCGCCAACACCGTCATCGAAGACTTCGTCGTACGGGTCGACGAGCCCGCCGGAGCCACCTCATGAGTGCTCGGGTCGGAGTCATCACCTTCCCCGGCACGCTGGACGACCGCGACACCCAGCGCGCGGTCCGGCTCGCCGGGGCCGAGGCCGTGCCGCTGTGGCACAAGGACAAGGACCTCAAGCAGGTCGACGCCGTGGTGCTGCCCGGCGGCTTCTCCTACGGCGACTATCTGCGCGCCGGTGCCATCTCCCGCTTCTCGCCGGTCATGGACACCGTGATCGAGCAGGCCAAGGCGGGCATGCCGGTCCTCGGTATCTGCAACGGTTTCCAGGTCCTCACGGAGACGCACCTGCTGCCCGGTGCGATGCTGCGGAACAACCATCTCCACTTCATCTGCCGCGACCAGAAGCTGCGGGTGGAGAACGCCGGCACGGCGTGGACGGCGGACTACACCGCCGGCCAGGAGATCAGCATCCCGCTGAAGAACATCGACGGCCGTTACGTCGCCGATGAGCGCACCCTCGACGAGCTCGAGGCCGAGGGCCGCGTCGCCTTCCGGTACCTCGACGTCAACCCCAATGGCTCGCTGCGGGACATCGCCGGCATCACCAATGCGGCCGGCAATGTCGTCGGCCTCATGCCGCACCCCGAGCACGCCGTCGAGCCGCTGATCGGTACGGGCCGTACCGACGGCCTCGGATTCTTCACCTCGATCCTGAAGAAGTTGGTCAACGCATGACGCTGGACACGGTCAAGCACGCCGCCGGGACACCCGACGTCGACCAGCCCTGGGCCGAACTGGGCCTGAAGCAGGAGGAGTACGAGCGGGTCCGCGAGATCCTCGGCCGCCGTCCCACCGGCGCCGAGCTCGCGATGTACTCGGTCATGTGGTCCGAGCACTGCTCGTACAAGAGCAGCAAGGTCCACCTCCGGCAGTTCGGTGAGAAGGCCCCGGAGACCGACGCGCTGCTCGTCGGCATCGGCGAGAACGCCGGCGTCGTCGACGTGGGCAACGGTTACGCGGTCACCTTCAAGGTCGAGTCGCACAACCACCCCTCGTACGTCGAGCCGTACCAGGGCGCCGCGACCGGTGTCGGCGGCATCGTCCGCGACATCATCGCGATGGGCGCCCGCCCGGTCGCGGTCGTGGACCCGCTGCGCATGGGCGCGGCCGACCACCCCGACACCAAGCGCGTTCTGCCCGGCGTCGTCGCGGGCATCGGCGGCTACGGCAACTGCCTTGGCCTGCCCAACATCGGCGGCGAGGTCGTCTTCGACTCCTGCTACCAGGGCAACCCGCTGGTCAACGCCGGTGCCATCGGCGTCATGCGGCACGAGGACATCCACCTCGCCAAGGCGTCGGGCGCCGGCAACAAGGTCATCATGTACGGGGCCCGGACGGGCGGCGACGGCATCGGCGGCGCGTCGATCCTGGCCTCGGAGACCTTCGACGACAGCAAGCCGTCGAAGCGTCCCGCCGTCCAGGTCGGCGACCCCTTCCAGGAGAAGCTGCTCATCGAGTGCACCCTGGAGGCGTTCGCCGAGAAGCTGGTCGTCGGCATCCAGGACCTCGGCGCCGCCGGCATCTCCTGCGCCACCTCCGAGCTGGCCTCGAACGGCTCCGGCGGCATGCGCGTCGAGCTCGACGACGTACCGCTGCGCGACTCCACGCTCTCGCCCGAGGAAATCCTCATGAGCGAGTCGCAGGAGCGCATGTGCGCGGTCGTCGAGCCGGAGAAGGTCGACCGCTTCCTGGAGATCTGCGAGAAGTGGGACGTCACGGCCACCGTCATCGGTGAGGTCACCGACGGCGACCGGCTGGAGATCTTCTGGCACGGCGAGAAGATCGTCGACGTCGACCCGCGCACGGTGGCCCACGAGGGCCCGGTGTACGAGCGTCCGTACGCCCGTCCCGAGTGGCAGGACACCCTGCAGGCCGACGACGCCGCGAAGCTGGCCCGTCCGGAGAGCGGCGACGAGCTGCGCGAGCAGGTCCTCAAGCTGGTCGCCTCGCCGAACCAGGCGTCCAAGTCCTGGATCACCTCCCAGTACGACCACTTCGTGCAGGGCAACACGGTGCTGGCCAGCCCGGAGGACTCCGGGATGATCCGCATCGACCCCGAGACCGGGCTGGGCGTGGCCATCGCCACCGACGGCAACGGCCGCTTCGCGAAGCTGGACCCGTACCACGGCGCGCAGCTCGCGCTCGCCGAGTCGTACCGGAACGTGGCCGCGACCGGCGCCAAGCCGCTCGCCGTCTCGGACTGCCTGAACTTCGGTTCGCCCGAGGACCCGGCCGTCATGTGGCAGTTCGCCGAGGCCATCCGCGGTCTCGCGGACGGCTGTCAGCAGCTCGGTACGCCGGTCACCGGCGGCAACGTCTCGCTGTACAACCAGACGGGCGAGGCCGCCATCCACCCGACGCCGGTCGTCGCCGTCCTCGGCGTGATCGACGACGTGGCCCGCCGTACGCCGGTCGCCTTCGCGGAAGAGGGCCAGCTCCTCTACCTGCTGGGCGACACCCGCGACGAGCTGAGCGGCTCGGCCTGGGCGCAGGTCGTCCACGACCACCTGGGCGGTCTGCCGCCGGAGGTGGACCTGGAGCGCGAGCGGCTGCTCGCCGAGATCCTGATCTCGGCGTCCCGCGACGGCATGATCGACGCGGCGCACGACCTGTCCGACGGCGGACTGGTCCAGGCCCTCGTCGAGTCTTGCCTCAAGGGCGGCAAGGGCGCCCGGATCGTCATCCCCGACGGCCAGGACCCGTTCGTCACGCTGTTCTCCGAGTCCGCGGGCCGCGCGGTCGTCTCGGTACCGCGCAGCGAGGAGCTCCGCTTCACCGACATGTGCGGTGCGCGCGGCCTCCCGGTGACCCGCATCGGCGTCGTCGACGGTGATGTCCTGGACGTCCAGGGCCAGTTCAGCATTCCGCTGAGCGAGCTGCGCACGGCGCACGAGGAGACCATCCCGGGCATCTTCGGCTGATCGTTTCCCGCGTCACGGGCGGTGTCCCCGCCGGAGAAATCCGGTGGGGGGCACCGCCCGTCGGCGTTAGGCTCGCGCTCATGCCACCGGCCAAGAAGCGTCCTCGCAAGTACGACCCCGCCAAGACCCGGGCCGCGGTGACCGCGCAGTTCGCCCATGTACGCGAGGCCGTAGCGGCCTTCGGCCCCGAGGAGTTTGCGCGGCCGACGCGGCTGGGGGAGTGGACCGTACGGGAACTCGTGGTGCATCTCTCCATGGCGCTGGAGCACGTGGCGGCCGGTCTGGAGCGGCCCGTGCCGGCGCGGCAGGAGATGACGCTCGCCGAGTGGCCGTTCGCCACGGCGCCGCACGCCGACAAGATCGACGAGTACGTGCGGGACACGGCGGCCGAGCAGGACCCGGTCGCGCTGCTGGACCGGGCCCACGAGCGGTACACCGCCCTGGTGGCCGGCGCCGCCGACGACCGGCTGCTGGCGATCAGGACCGGGGCGATGCGGCTGGACGAGGTCCTGGTGACCCGCTGTGTCGAGCTGGTCGTGCACACCGACGACCTGGCCGCGGCGACCGGTACGGAGATCCCGTTCGACCGGCAGGCGCTGGCCGCCGCGACCCGGCTGCTCGCCGACGCGCTGGCCGAGAAGGCGCCGGGCGGCTCCGTGGAGGTACGCGTGCCGCCGTTTGCCGTCGTGCAGTGCGTGGCGGGGCCGCGGCACACCCGCGGGACCCCGCCGAACGTCGTGGAGACCGACCCGCTGACCTGGCTGCGGCTGGCGACGGGGCGTACGTCCTGGGCCGGTGCGCTGGCGGACGCGGCGGTCAGCGCGAGCGGCGAGCGGGCCGATCTGGGGGAGTACCTTCCGGTGCTCTCCTGAGCGCCTTATTTGCTGGGCGGAAACGTTCGGGAATGCGGTGACGCCTGAGCCGCGGGGCTCGACTCCGAAACCCCTCCAAAGAGGGACTCTTCGTCCGGCCGGTCCGGCATGGCGCGGAAGTGACGCTTCTCACCCGATGTGAGATGCGGATAAGGATCTTCGTCCCGGCCACTGCCGCGACGCGCGCTGTACCAGGGGCTGTGGGGGCTGCGCGGCCCGGAGCCGGGTGCCGACCGTGTGTTCACGTCAAGCACATCGCGCAGGTTCCCGGCCATCCCCGGTTCGGATGAATCCCGTACCTGCCCTAGACTCATTGATGTGCGTGGTGACGGACGACTCAACCACGACCTGCTCCCTGGTGAGAAGGGTCCCCAGGACGCCTGCGGCGTCTTTGGTGTCTGGGCCCCGGGAGAAGAGGTCGCCAAACTCACTTATTTCGGGCTGTACGCGCTGCAGCACCGCGGGCAGGAGTCCGCGGGCATCGCAGTGAGCAACGGCTCACAGATCCTGGTCTTCAAGGACATGGGGCTCGTTTCCCAGGTCTTCGACGAGACCTCCCTGGGCTCTCTCCAGGGCCACATCGCCGTGGGCCATGCCCGCTACTCCACCACCGGTGCGTCCGTGTGGGAGAACGCCCAGCCGACTTTCCGTGCCACCGCGCACGGCTCGATCGCGCTGGGCCACAACGGCAATCTGGTGAACACCGCCGAGCTGGCCGAGCTGGTCGCCGAGCTGCCCCGCGAGGGCGGCCGGGCGACGCAGGTCGCGGCCACCAACGACACCGACCTGGTGACGGCGCTGCTGGCCGGCCAGGTCGACGAGGACGGCAAGCCGCTGACCGTCGAGGAGGCCGCGCCGCGCGTCCTCCCGAAGGTCAAGGGCGCCTTCTCGCTGTGCTTCATGGACGAGCACACCCTGTACGCCGCCCGTGACCCGCAGGGCATCCGCCCGCTGGTCCTCGGCCGCCTGGAGCGCGGCTGGGTGGTCGCCTCCGAGACCGCGGCGCTGGACATCTGCGGCGCCAGCTTCATCCGGGAGATCGAGCCCGGTGAGATGGTCGCCATCGACGAGGACGGCCTGCGCGCGACCCGCTTCGCCGAGGCCCGCCCCAAGGGCTGCGTCTTCGAGTACGTCTACCTCGCCCGTCCCGACACCGACATCGCCGGGCGGAACGTGTACCTCTCCCGCGTGGAGATGGGCCGCAAGCTGGCCGCCGAGGCGCCCGCCGACGCCGACCTGGTGATAGCTACTCCGGAGTCCGGCACGCCGGCAGCGGTGGGCTACGCCGAGGCCAGCGGGATCCCGTTCGGCAGCGGCCTGGTCAAGAACTCCTACGTCGGCCGGACCTTCATCCAGCCCTCGCAGACCATCCGCCAGCTGGGCATCCGCCTGAAGCTCAACCCGCTCAAGGAAGTCATCCGCGGCAAGCGCCTGGTGGTCGTCGACGACTCGATCGTCCGCGGCAACACCCAGCGCGCGCTGGTACGGATGCTCCGCGAGGCCGGGGCCGCCGAGGTCCACGTCCGGATCTCCTCCCCGCCGATCAAGTGGCCGTGCTTCTTCGGCATCGACTTCGCCACCCGCGCCGAGCTGATCGCCAACGGCCTCTCGGTCGAGGAGATCGGCAAGTCCCTGGGTGCCGACTCGCTCTCGTACATCTCCATCGACGCCATGGTCGAGGCGACCACGATCGCCAAGCCGAACCTGTGCCGCGCCTGCTTCGACGGCGAGTACCCGATGGACCTGCCCGACCCGGAGCTGCTCGGCAAGCACCTGCTGGAGTCGGAGACCGAGGGCCGGACGTCGTCCGACGTGGACGGTGTGCAGACGCTCACCGCCGGGGTCGGCGGCGCCGACGCGCTGCGTCGCCCGTAGAACCCCTGCAAGACGACACGAAAGCTCTCAGCCATGTCTGCTGAATCTCCTGCCGGTGCCAGCTACGCGAGCGCGGGCGTCGACATCGAAGCGGGCGACCGCGCCGTCGACCTCATGAAGAAGTGGGTCAAGAAGGCCACCCGCCCCGAGGTCGTCGGCGGGCTCGGCGGCTTCGCCGGCCTCTTCGACGCCTCCGCGCTCAAGCGGTACGAGCGCCCGCTGCTCGCCTCCGCGACCGACGGCGTGGGCACCAAGGTCGACATCGCCCGCAAGATGGGCGTGTACGACACGATCGGCCACGACCTGGTCGGCATGGTCGTGGACGACCTGGTCGTCTGCGGTGCCGAGCCGCTCTTCATGACCGACTACATCTGCGTCGGCAAGGTCTTCCCCGAGCGGGTGGCGTCGATCGTGAAGGGCATCGCCGAGGGCTGTGTGCTGGCCGGCTGCGCGCTGGTCGGCGGCGAGACCGCCGAGCACCCGGGCCTGCTGGGCGAGGACGACTTCGACGTCGCCGGGGCCGGTACGGGCGTGGTCGAGGCCGACCGCGTGCTGGGCGCGGATCGTATCCGTAAGGGTGACGTGGTGATCGCCATGGAGTCCTCCGGTCTTCACTCGAACGGGTACTCGCTCGTTCGCCACGTGCTCTTCGACCGCGCCGGCATGGACCTGGAGCGGGAGGTCGCCGAGTTCGGCCGCACGCTGGGCGAGGAGCTGCTGGAGCCCACCAAGATCTACTCGCTGGACTGCCTGGCGCTCACCCGCACCACCGACGTGCACGCCTTCTCGCACATCACGGGCGGCGGCCTCGCGGCCAACCTCGCGCGGGTGATCCCGGACGGGCTGCACGCCACCATCGACCGTTCCACCTGGACCCCCGGCGCGGTCTTCGACCTGGTCGGCACGGCCGGCTCGGTCGAGCGCCTGGAGCTGGAGAAGACCCTGAACATGGGCGTCGGCATGATGGCCGTCGTGCCCCAGGAGTCGGTGGACGTGGCGCTGGCCACTCTCGCGGACCGCGGCATGGACGCCTGGGTCAGCGGCGAGATCGTCGAGCGCGGCGACCAGGCCGAGGCCGTGGCCCTGACCGGTGACTACGCCGGCTGACGCAGGCCCCGCAGGACCGCAGGGCAGCACAGAACCCGGTCCGGGCGATGCCCCGGACCGGGTCCGTGATGCTGCTGTTGCCTTGAGCGCGCGGCGGCGTCAGGCGCGACGACGCTGGTCGGACGAGTCGCCCTCGTCCTCCTCATCGTCATCGTTGTTGTACAGGTCGGCGTACCGTGCGTACGGGTCGTCGTCCTCGTCATCCTCGAACGGCTCACCGTTCGGCGGCTGCTGTGCCGGCTGTTGCGGCGATGCACCCAGCTCTTCGGCCAGGCGTGAGAGATCAGTCCCACCGCTGTTGTACTTCAGCTGGCGGGCGACCTTCGTCTGCTTGGCCTTGGCCCGGCCGCGCCCCATGGCTCGACCCCCTCAACGACGGGGCTCGACGGCCCCAGAGTCTTGACACGCGTTCATGATTCAGAGCGGACTCTCGACGGAGAGTCCGGCCCGTAGGGCTTTAACGGTACCTGCTTCCGCGGCCATACGGTACGTCGCCCGCACCACCGGCCGCCCGGCATGACTCGCGGGACGCCCCGTACCCGCTGGTCAGCTGCGATTTTAACGTGTCACGTCCGGCGACCCGCCGGTGGGTGGTGAGGGATGTCTCCTTCACCGCCCACCGAGCGTGTCACTGTAGGAACCCCACGGTCACCGTCGGCGGCCGGGGAGCGTGGCGGCGGTCACGCGGAGCGTGCCTCCGCCATCCGCAGTTCGGCGAGCCGGTCCGCCGCCGCGGCCGGCGGAATGCCGTCTGCCTTCGCATTCGCGAATATTGAAAGCGTGGTGTCGAAGATCTTTCCGGCCTTCACCTTGCACCGGTCGAAATCAAACCCGTGCAGCTCATCGGCCACCTGGATGACACCACCCGCATTGACCACATAGTCGGGCGCATAAAGGATTCCGCGGTCGGCGAGATCCTTCTCCACGCCCGGGTGGGCGAGCTGGTTGTTGGCCGCGCCGCACACCACCTTCGCGGTCAGAACCGGTACGGAGTCGTCATTGAGCGCGCCGCCCAGCGCGCATGGCGCGTACACGTCCAGGCCCTCGGTGCGGATGAGCGCCTCGGTGTCGACGGCCGCGCGGACCTGCGGGTGGGTGGCCAGAATTCGCTCCACCGATTCGGCCCGTACGTCCGTGATGACCACCTCTGCCCCGTCTTCGAGCAGGTGCTCGACGAGGTGGCGGCCGACCTTGCCGACGCCCGCGATGCCCACCTTCCTGCCGCGCAGGCTGGGGTCGCCCCACTGGTGCTGCGCGGCGGCGCGCATGCCCTGGAAGACGCCGTACGCGGTGAGCACGGAGGAGTCGCCGGCGCCGCCGTTCTCGGGCGAGCGGCCGGTGGTCCAGCGGTTCGTCCGGGCGACCACGTCCATGTCCGCGACGTACGTGCCGACGTCGCAGGCCGTGACGTAACGGCCACCGAGAGAGGCCACACAGCGTCCGTAGGCGAGCAGCAGCTCTTCGGTCTTGATCACTTCGGGATCGCCGATGATCACGGCCTTGCCGCCGCCGTGGTCCAGGCCCGCGAGCGCGTTCTTGTACGACATGCCGCGGGAGAGGTTCAGCGCGTCCAGCACGGCCTCCTCCTCGGAGGCGTACGGGTGGAAGCGGGTACCGCCCAGGGCCGGGCCGAGCGCGGTGCTGTGGATCGCGATCACGGCCTTGAGGCCGCTGGCGCGGTCCTGGCAGAGCACGACCTGCTCATGGCCGCCCTGATCGGACCGGAACAGGGTGTGCAGCACACCGCCGTCGGTGTGGGCTGCGGAGATCCCCGGCACGGAGTGCTCGGAGGAAGGACGTACGTCGGTCACTGTGGTGACTCCCATAGTCGCGGTGGACGCCCTCGTGTCGTTCCCCCCGCTTGTGGCAGGGAGAAGCGGGGGGAGGGCCGGTCGGGGGAAGCGTATGACCTTCGACGCCCGCTGATCGGCACAGTGCGGAGGATCACCCCCTAGTGGGGGACGGGCATGGGACGATTTGCGCATGCCGGGCCGCTCGCCGGGGGCAACTCCCGGCTGTCTGCTCCCCCTTGGCAGACTCCTCCGCGGCGGACTTCCCTTGCGGTCCTCCGGAGAGGGACCGACAGAAGAATGGAGCGGGCGTGGCCTTGGCGTCGTCGGTGATGGTCCCGTATGCGGCGTATCTGCGGGTCTACGAGCCGCTGGCAGCGTTCCCCGAGCCGGAGCGCTCCCACTGGGCGCAGTACGCCAAGCGGGACGCCACGCCCACCGCCCAGGACGAGCTGCGCCGCTCGCTGGCCGATCTGCTGGCGACCCCGCCCGTCGCGGTCCCCGTGCACGAGAGCGCCGACGCGTTCATCGCCGTCGTGGACGGCGTGACGTGCGTGTGCCCCTGGCGGACGCGGCTGCGGGGCTGGCAGGCGCTGGAGGAGCTGCCCGAGCGGCTTCCCGCGCCGGTACTGGACGCCGCCCTGCCCCCGGTCGTCCGCCGGCAGGCCGCCGCCGACTACGAGCGGTGGCTTGATCTGAACCCTGACGCGCGCCCCTGGATCCGCACGGCGACGTGGCACGTGCCGGTGCGCTGGTTCGTGCTCTTCGACGACGCGGAGCGGGAGTACACGAAGAGTGACCAAGGGCTCGTGCTGCGTTACCGCACGCCGATGGTGGAAGCCAGACGCCGGGTCGCGCGCGGCCTGCGCACGCTCAAGGACGCGCTCGAAGAGGGGCCCTTGATCGACGGCCTGGTAGATGTGGGGCGCTGGCTGGAGGAATTCCACCCGCGCGCCCTCGTGGAGCTGGACTACGGGGGGCTGGTGCACGCCGTCCCCGAGGGGCAGCTCGCCGAGGATCATTCCGCCGCGGAAGTGGCGGAGGGGCTCACGGCGCTGCGCGAGGGGGACGGGGAGCGCGCCGGCGCGGCGTACGAGAAGCTGTCGGACCGCTGGCGTGCGGTCCGGGAGCGGCAGTACGCGAGCTGACCGCGGGCTTGGGTGATCATTTTCGGAGGCACGTGTCGTGATGACGCGCGCCTCCGTTGTGCGCCCCCGGCGGGCGTACCGGTGCGTGCCTACAGGTGGTGGGCTGCAGGCGATCCCTGTGCGGTGGTTGAGGGTTTTCTGTGCGGTGCTGTGTGATCACGGTGCGGTGGTTCGGATGTAGGGGACGTAGGTCCCGATCCGGTCTTTTCGCACAAGCGTGACCTAAAGCACTGACTTCGGGCCTTGCCACCAACTACCACCCTCGTGCCAAAATAGGACAAGGAGCCTGACTGGGGCTCCTTCCGTCCAACTAAGGGCGGATAGATCGGTATTGCACCTCTTGGTGGGGCTGGTGACGCCTGGTCACGTTGTGACTGATCGTCACAGGGGCGTGACTGTCCGCTATGGCACGGTCCATCGGCTTCCGCCGAGGTTGAACACCTGAGAGGGCAATTCCATCGGTTTGGCCGACGCGGCTGGACAGATGGTGTAGTTGTAGTGCCGAGGACAAGCCGTTCGTCCTATAACCGACTCGGCCCGCGTCCGCCATTTCGGGCAACGCGGGTCAAGGTGCAGAATTTAGAGGAAAGAACCGTGATGGTTCGGTTCTCCCGAGGAGGCCGCTCATGACCGCTCGCACCCCTGACGCCGAGCCGCTGCTGACCCCTGCCGAGGTTGCCACGATGTTCCGTGTCGACCCCAAGACGGTGACCCGTTGGGCCAAGGCAGGCAAGCTCACGTCCATCCGGACTCTCGGTGGACATCGGCGCTACCGCGAGGCTGAGGTCCGCGCACTGCTGGCGGGCATTCCCCAGCAGCGCAGCGAGGCCTGAAAACACGCATGACCGGGCATTTCCGGGTCCCCCAACCCGTGACATGCCCATAGAGCACCACAAAGCTCCATATGACGAGGCGCCTGCCCCAACAGGCGCCGCACCCGCGCAGCATGGGTACGTCATCGATCGCGCTGGACTCCGCCGGGTCCAGCGCGATCTTTTTTGTGCGCTCATGTGTCCTTGGGCCGCTCGCCCGCCCCCGCCGGCCGGGCGTGTCGCTGACGCTCCGTGTGCAGGCCGGGGCGCCGCTCGTGGTCACCGCCCACGGGGGTTCCGGAACTGCGGGCCCGTACTCGGCGGTACTTGCCGAGGGGCCACCGGATGAGCGGTGCAATTGCACATATTAAATTGACTGCCTGTAGGCAGGGCGTAAGTTCCCCTGATCCCAAAACTCATCCGGTGACACCCGTCACAGCGGCCAGCGGTTGTCCCCCTGGCGCCCGCTGCGGTAGTGCACGGCGGTCATCGCGCCTCTCAACACCCTCTCACCGCACGGGCGATGACGGAGGCGTCATTGGTCACCTCGGGAGCGGACTTTCGTCCCCGCGGCGGATCGCGGGCGCGGAGCCGCGGTTCGCGGGCGCGGAAATGAGGTTGCGGGGCCCGGCCGCGGCCCTGTGGCCGCGAAGAAGCCGTCACGCGCCGCGTACGGGCCGCAGAGGGGCTCCCGGGCGCCGAAGAGCGCCTGGCGCGTGCGGCGGCCGCTGGCGCCCCCGTAGAGACGATCTTGGTCGCGGGGGCTTCCGGAGTGTGCTCGAGCGGGCGTCCGCGAGCGGGGGCGGGACCGGAACCGGCCGGGGGAAGGGTCGAAAATCGGCCACCGGGTACGGGCCGAGTACGGACCTGGTCCGAGCCGAGCGGGAGCCGAGTACATGCCGAGTGCGAGTCGTGCGGGAACCGAGTCCGAGCCGAGCCGAGCCCGAGTTGAGCACGAGCCGAGTACGACGAAAGGGCCCGCATCCTGATCGGATGCGGGCCCTTTCTGCTGCGGTCCTGACGGGATTTGAACCCGCGGCCTCCACCTTGACAGGGTGGCGAGCACTCCAAACTGCTCCACAGGACCTTGCTGCTTCCTCCGCTTGCGCGGTGGCTGCGAAGCAAGACTCTACAGCAGGTCAGGGGGTGCGGTCGAACTCGCTGCCGGGGAAGGCCCTGGTCGGCGCCCGGCGGTGACCCAGCACACACCGGAAGGGCCCCGCGCCGCCTAGGGAGCGGCCGCGTCCACCGCCTTCACGATCCGCTTGTCGGAGATCGGATACGCGGTGCCCAGCGCGTGCGCGAAGTAGCTCACCCGCAGCTCCTCGATCATCCAGCGGATCTCCCGTGCCTGCTGCGGCACCGGCCGCCCCGCCGGGAACTGCTCCAGCAGCCAGGCGAATTCGTCCTGCATCTCCTTCACCTTCGCCATCCGGGAGCGGTCCCGCTCGGCGTTGGTGGGCATCTGCTGCAGCCGGCGGTCGGCGGCGACCAGATACCGCATCAGGTCCGGCAGCCGCTTGGCGCCGTGCTCCGTGACGAAGCCCGGCTTGATGAGCGCCGCCAGCTGTTCCCTGACGTCCGTGACCGAGTCCAGCAGCACCGGCGAGGTGGTGTCCTTCAGCCGCCGCTGGCACGCCTGCCAGGCCGCCAGTACCTCGCGGACCTGCTGCACGGTCTTCATCGTGGCGTCGACCAGGTCGGCCCGCACCGCGTCGAAGAGCTTCTTGAAGCCCTCCTCGTCCCAGGCCGGGCCGCCGTGCGCGGCGATCAGCCGGTCCGCCGCGGCGGTCACGCAGTCGTCGAAGAGCGACTGGATCGAGCCATGCGGATTACTGGAGAGCGCCAGCTTCTGCTGGTTGGTGAGCTTGCTCTGCGCGAACTTGGCCGGATTGGAGGTGATGTTGAGCAGGATGAGCCGGCGGGTGCCGGTCCACATCGCGCTCCGCTGCTCCGCCTCGGTGTCGAAGAGCCGTACGGCCACCGAGCTGCCCTCGTCCACGAGCGCCGGGTACGCCTTGAGGGGCTGGCCCGCGCGCCGCGTCTCGAAGGTGTGCGGCAGCGTGCCGATCGTCCAGGAGGTCAGGCCCGTGCGCTGCTCCGGCCCCACCGGGCCCGCGTCCGCACCGTCCTTGCCGGGCTGCCCGCCCTGCTTCTGCGCCGCCTGCTTCTGCGCGGCCTGCTCGAACGCCTTGGAGATCGCCGCCCGGGTCTTGGGCTTGAGCTTCAGCCGCAGCGCTTCGAGGTCCTTGGCCTCGGCGAGCTTGCGCCGCCGCTCGTCCACCACCCGGAACGTGATCTTCAGGTGGTCCGGCACCTTGGACCAGTCGAAGTCGGCCGCCTGGACGGGCACGCCGACCATCCGCTGCAGCCCGGCCGCCAGCGAGGCGGTCAGCGGGCCCTGCAGCGGTACGGCCGAGTCCAGGAAGCGGGCCGCGAAGTTCGGCGCCGGCACGTAGTTGCGCCGGATCGGCTTGGGCAGGGACCGGATCAGCTCGGTGACCACCTGCTCGCGCAGGCCCGGGATCTGCCAGTCGAAGCCCTCGGCCGATACCTGGTTGAGCACCTGGAGCGGGATGTGGACGGTCACGCCGTCCGCGTCGGCGCCGGGCTCGAACTGGTACGTGACCCTGAACTTCAGCTTTCCCTGCCGCCAGGAGTCCGGGTAGTCGTCCTTGGTGACGGCCTCGGCGGTCTCGTTGATGAGCATCGAGTGCTCGAAGTTGAGGAGTTCGGGCTCCTCCTTGTGCTTCTTCTTCCACCAGGAGTCGAAGTGCGCCCCGGACACGACATGTTCGGGGATGCGCTGGTCATAGAAGTCGAAGAGCGTCTCGTCGTCCACGAGGATGTCGCGGCGCCGGGCCCGGTGCTCCAGCTCCTCGACCTCGCCCAGCAGCTTGCGGTTGTCGTGGAAGAACTGGTGGTGGGTCCGCCAGTCGCCCTCGACCAAGGCGTTCCGGATGAACAGGTCGCGCGAGGTCTCCGGGTCGATCCGGCCGTAGTTGACCTTGCGCTGGGCCACGATCGGTACGCCGTAGAGCGTGACCCGCTCGTACGCCATCACCGCGGCCATCTTCTGTTCCCAGTGCGGCTCGCTGTACGTCCGCTTCACCAGGTGCTGGGCGAGCGGCTCGACCCACTCCGGCTCGATCCGCGCGTTCACCCGCGCCCACAGGCGGGACGTTTCGACCAGCTCGGCCGACATGATCCAGCGCGGCGGCTTCTTGAAGAGCGCCGAGCCGGGGAAGACCGCGAACTTGGCGCTGCGGGCGCCCAGATACTCGTTCTTGGCGTCCGTGTCCTTCAATCCGATATGCGAGAGCAAACCGGCGAGCAAGGATGTGTGGATGTGCTCGGGGGCCGCGTCCTCCTCGGAGAGGTGGATGCCCATCGTCTTGGCGACCGTGCGCAGCTGCGTATAGATGTCCTGCCACTCACGTATCCGCAGATAGTTCAGGAATTCATTGCGGCACATGCGGCGGAACGCCGACGAGGACAGCGCCTTCTGCTGCTCCCTGACGTACCGCCAGAGGTTCAGGTACGCCAGGAAGTCGCTGGTCTCGTCCTTGAAGCGGGCGTGCTGCTGGTCGGCCTGCTGCTGCTTGTCGGCGGGCCGCTCGCGCGGGTCCTGGATGGACAGCCCCGCGGCGATGACCACGACTTCGCGTACGCAGCCGTTGCGGTCGGCCTCCAGCACCATCCGCGCGAGGCGCGGGTCCACCGGCAGCTGGGAGAGCTTCCGGCCCATCTGGGTGAGCCGTTTCTTCGGGTCCTTCTGCTTCGGGTCGATCGCGCCGAGCTCTTCGAGGAGCTGCACGCCGTCCTTGATGTTGCGGCGGTCCGGCGGGTCGATGAAAGGAAACTTCTCGATGTCGCCGAGGCCGGCCGCGGTCATCTGCAGGATGACCGACGCCAGGTTGGTCCGCAGGATCTCCGCGTCCGTGAACTCCGGCCGGGACTCGAAGTCCTCCTCCGAGTACAGCCGGATGCAGATGCCGTCGCTGAGCCGGCCGCAGCGGCCCTTGCGCTGGTTGGCGCTGGCCTGCGAGATCGGCTCGATCGGCAGCCGCTGCACCTTCGTGCGGTAGCTGTACCGCGAGATGCGCGCCATGCCGGTGTCGATGACGTACCGGATGCCGGGGACCGTCAGCGAGGTCTCGGCGACGTTGGTCGCCAGCACGATCCGCCGGCCCGAATGGCGCTGGAAGACGCGGTGCTGCTCGGCGTGCGACAGCCGCGCGTACAGCGGCAGCACCTCGGTGTTCTGGGCGATCGCGCCGCCCCGGTTCAGCCGTTTGGTCAGCGCGTCCGCCGTGTCCCGGATCTCCCGCTCGCCGGAGAGGAAGACCAGGATGTCGCCGGGCCCCTCGGCCTGCAGCTCGTCCGCCGCCTCGCAGATCGCGGTGATCTGGTCCCGGTCGGCGTCGTCCCCGCCCTCCTCCAGCAGCGGGCGGTACCGCACCTCCACCGGATACGTGCGCCCGCTGACCTCGACGATCGGCGCGTCCCCGAAGTGCCGCGAGAACCGCTCGGGGTCGATCGTGGCCGAGGTGATGACGACCTTCAGGTCCGGCCGCTTCGGCAGCAGCTGCGCCAGGTAACCGAGCAGGAAGTCGATGTTCAGGCTGCGCTCGTGCGCCTCGTCGATGATGATCGTGTCGTACTGGCGCAGCTCGCGGTCCGTCTGGATCTCGGCGAGCAGGATGCCGTCCGTCATCAGCTTGACGAGGGTGTCCCCGCCGACCTGGTCCGTGAACCGGACCTTCCAGCCGACCGCCTCGCCCAGCGGGCTCTTCAGCTCCTCGGCGACCCGCTCCGCGACCGTACGCGCCGCGATCCGCCGCGGCTGGGTATGCCCGATCAGGCCCTTCACCCCGCGCCCCAGCTCGAGGCAGATCTTCGGGATCTGGGTCGTCTTGCCGGAGCCGGTCTCACCCGCGACGATCACGACCTGGTGGTCACGTATCGCCTCCAGGATGTCGTCCTTCTTCTGGCTGACCGGCAGCTGCTCGGGATACGTGATCTCCGGGACGGCGGCCCGGCGCTGCTCGACGCGGAGCTGTGCTTCGGTGATGCCCTCGGCGATCTCGGCCAGCACGGCGGCCCGGGCCTCCGGCTTGCGGATCCGGCGCGCGCCGTCGAGCCGGCGGCCGAGCCGCTGCTGGTCGCGCAGCATCAGCTCGGGGAGCTGCGCTCCCAGGGCGGACAGGGTGGGCGAAGTGCCCTCGGGCGTGGCGCCCTGGGCCGCGGCGGAGGCAGGCTGACTGGACATACGCGGTCCAGGATCTCACCTCGCCGAAACGACTGGCGAACGAATTGCGGCCGGGAGGGGCCGGAGACGGTCGGGACGGCGGGATCCGGGCGTTCGGGGAGGCGCCGGGGCCGGCCGGAGAGAATGTCCGCGATGGGTGCTTTAGCGTGTTCTCATGTCCGATGATCACGACGCCGAGCCCACCGGCCGCCCCGGTGCGTCCGCCGCACACGGCGCGCACGGCAGACCACGGACCGCGGCCGAGAAGTGGACGGCCTTCAAGAAGTCACCGTTCCTGCCCGCGACCGTCCTGATCTTCATCCTGGCGACCGCCGCCGGCCTCTTCGCCGGCTCGTACACCTTCTCCATGGCGAACCCGACCCCGCACCGCATTCCCGCCGCGGTGGTCGGCCCGCCGGACGACGCCGGCGGCAAGAAGTTCGTCCAGGGCATGGAGCAGGCCCTGAACGCCTCGCTGGAGCTGCACGAGTACCCGACGTACGCGAAGGCCCGCGAGGCCGTCGACGAGCAGAAGGCGTTCACGATCATCACCGCGGACCGGTCCGGCGTACGGATGGACCTGTCCAGCGCCTCGGGCGCCACGGTGGGCCAGCTGCTGTCCCAGGCCGCGCCGCAGGTGGGCAAGAAGACCGGCGTCCCGGTCACGATCAAGGACATCCGGCCGCTGCAGCAGGGCGATCCGCGCGGGCTGGCGCTCTTCTACATCTCGCTCGCCGCGGTGATCGTCGGCTTCGTCGGCGCCATCCAGCTGAGCGTGCACGCCCGCGCGCTGAATCCGGCCGAGCGGATCGCGTACACGCTCGCCTACGCCCTGCTCGGCGGATTCACCATCGCCGCGGTGGTGGACTGGCTGCTGGGCGCGTTGAGCCTGCCCTTCGTCCACTCCTGGCTGATCCTGGCGTTCACGATGTTCACGTCCGGCATGGTCTTCACGATGTTCAACACCTTGATCGGGCGCTGGGCGATGGTGCCGACCTGGGGTCTGATGGTGCTGCTGGGCAACCCCTCGTCCGGCGGCGCGGTCTCCTGGCCCCTGCTGCCGTCCGTACTAGGCCACATCGGCCAGTGGCTGCCCCCGGGCGCTTCGGTGAACGCCCAGCACACGGCCGTCTACTTCCCCGGCCACCAGCACCTCTTCCCGTACCTGGTACTGGCCGGCTGGTCCCTGCTCTCGTGCACGGTCTTCTGGACCTGGCGCCACCGCCACCCGGGCGGCCGGCCGACGGGCCGCGAGCATGCGGCGTGAGCCCGCCGGCAGTGGTTACCGGAGGAGAGGCGGCGCAGCGGCGGGGTCCAGGGCGTGGGCGATGCCGGTGTTCAGATCGGTGGTGCGGCCGGCGTCGAAGGCGTGCCGGTAGGCGTCCTCGCCGAGGGTTTCGCGGGTCCGGCGTTCGCAGACTTGGCGGGCGGCGTTCACCGCGGGTGAGCCCGGCTGTGGCCGGCCGAGCGTCTCCCACAGCTGCGCGGCCAGGCCGAGCAGCCACGCGGCGTCCTGGTGCCGGCCCGTGGCGGCGGCAGCGCGCGCCAGCACTTCCAGGGCCAGGCCGGTGCCCACACCGTCGCGCAGCCGGTGTTTGACCAGCAGCGCGGCCCGGGCGCGCTCCTGGGCCTCCGGGAACCGGCCCAGGGCCAGCTCGGCCTCGGCGCGGACGAAGTCGCCCCAGGCGCACATGCTGCGCTCGCCGCTGCGCTCGCCGGCGGCGCTCAGCTCGTCCAGCCAGGCGAAGGCTTCCTCGAAGCGGCCCACGGTGACGAGCGAGTGGGTGAGGAGGACCAGGGCCGACAGGGGAATCAAGGTGAGTGTTCTTTCGCGCCAGTCCGTGGCGAGCAGGGCCTCGGCCCGGGACACCGCCTGCTCCAGGTCGCCGCTCATTACCGACGCCCGCAGCCCGGTGGCGGCCGCGTAACTCCGCTCCGTGTCGCCGAAGTATGCGGCCAGGGCGGTGCACTCGGCGGCCCGTTCCTCCAGGGCGGGGGGATCGCCCAGGTAGAGCAGCACCAGACCGCAGGCGTACAGGGCCTTCACCCGGGCCGGCGAGGGGGCGGTGTCGGTGGCCAGGGCCAGGTCCAGGTAGTGCCGGCCCTCTCTGACGAACCCGCATTCCTGCCAGAAGAACCACAGCGCCGCGGCCATCTCCAGCGCGATATGGCCCTCGGAACGGCCCTCGGATTCGGTCAGGCTGCAGTCCAGCGCGGCGCGGAGGTTGTCGTGCTCGGCGGTCATCCGGTCGAACCAGGCGAACTGGTAGGGCCCGATCCAGGCGGCGTCGCCCCGGCGGGCCAGGGCCAGGTAGTGGTCCCGGTGGCGGCGGCGCAGCGTGTCCTCCTCGCCGAGACCGCGCAGCCAGTGGGCGCCGTACTCGCGGAGGGTGTCGAGCATCCGGTAGCGCTCGCCGCCCCCGGTGGGCTGCCAGATCAGAATCGACTTCTCCACCAGCGTGCCCAGCACGGCGGGTATCTGCCGGGCGGGGAGGTGGTCGTCGGCGCAGACCTGCCGGACCCTGTCCGCGTCGAAGCTGCCGGCGAAGACCGACAGCCGGGCCCACAGGAGCCGTTCGGCGGGGGTGCACAGCTGGTGGCTCCAGCCAATCGCGGTGCGCAGTGCCTGATGCCAGGGAGGTTCGGCGTCGTGGGCGACGCCGTCGGTGTCGCCCAGGACGGCGAAGCGGTCGTCGAGGCGGGCGGTCAGCTCCCGTACCGGCAGATCCCGCAGGCGGGCCGCGGCCAGTTCGATGGCCAGGGGCAGCCCGTCCAGCCGCCGGCACAGCCGTACCAGGTCCGCGCGGTCGGCATCGGTGACCGTGAACCCGGGCACCGCCTCCTGGGCACGCAGGATCAGCAGGACCACCGCGTCCGCCGTGCCCGCCCGCGCGTCATCGACCTCGGGTACCGGCAGCGGCTCGATGATGAGGACCCGTTCGCCCACCACGTCCAGGATGCGGCGGCTGGTGGCCAGGATCCGCAGGCCGGGCGCGGCCCGCATCAGGGCCTCGGCGGCCAGCGCGCAGGCATCGGTCAGGTGCTCGCAGGTGTCCAGCACCAGCAGCAGTTCCCGCTCGGCGAGGTACTCCGCCAGTACGTCGATCATCGGGCGGGTGGTCTGGTCGGCCAGCGGCAGGGTTTCGGCGATGGTGTGCGCCAGCAGGGCGCCCTGGCGCAGCGGGGAGAGCTCCACCAGCCATGCCCCGTCACGGAAGCGGGGTTGCAGCGCGGCGGCCGCATCCAGCGCCACCCGGGTCTTCCCCACTCCGCCGACCCCGGTCAGCGTCACCAGTCGCACCGGCCCCTCGGGCGAGGACTCCTCGAACAGCCGCTCAATCTCCGCCAGCTCCGCCGCGCGACCGACCGTCTCCGTCCGGGACTGGGGCAGATTCCCCACCTGCCGCTGCTCCGTCGTCACGACGACTGCCCTTCCTCGGCCCGGCCCGCGCAACCACCGCGTGCATTGGGAGGCATCCTGCTCCAGCCCGCAACGCTGCGTAATCATTGCCCATCAAATGCCAGAAATCGCCGCACCGCGGATCGCAAAGGAGCGCGGCCGGACCGGATGGGGGCCAGCCGGGCAAACAAAAAGCCCCGGCGGGAGATCCCGTCGGGGCTTTTTCGCTTTTCAGCGGTGGTGGCTGGGGCCGGGGTCGAACCGGCGACCTTCCGCTTTTCAGGCGGACGCTCGTACCAACTGAGCTACCCAGCCACGAGGTTTCACGTGAAACCTCAGCGGTCCTGACGGGATTTGAACCCGCGGCCTCCACCTTGACAGGGTGGCGAGCACTCCAAACTGCTCCACAGGACCAAGCTTGTGCGAGCACTAGTCTCGCACATGGTGTTGCGTGCCCCCAACGGGATTCGAACCCGTGCTACCGCCTTGAAAGGGCGGCGTCCTGGGCCACTAGACGATGAGGGCTGATGGCCCACCTGGGCGCTTTGTCGGCGCCGTCGGGGACGTGAGAAGCATATGGGATGGGGGGACGGTTCGCCAAAACGGTTTACGAACGGGGGGTCGGTGAGGTCGGTGAAGGGGTGGGCGACGGGGTGGCGCCGGGCCGGTTGTCGGCCGGGAGATGGCGGCTGACCTCGGCCTTCGACAGGCCCAGCCCGCCGAGCGTGATCTCGTCCCACGCCTGGAGGTGCCGGGTCTCGCGGTCCAGATAGAGCACCGACGCCTGCACCTGTTCGGGTGTCGCGCCCTCGACCGCGCGCAGTCCGCCGCCGCCCGTGGAGCCCTCGACCATCAGCCGGGTGCCGTGCCGCAGTGTCCGGTTGTCGCGGTGGTGGACGTGGCCGGAGAGGACGAGGGGGACCAGGCCGTCGGTCTCGGCGGCGGCGACCGGATTGTGTGCCAGCGCGATGTCGGCGGGGGTGCGGGCGCGGGAGAGGGTGCGCAGGGATTCGGCGAGCCGCCGGCCCGCGGCGCGTTCCGCGCCGTCCCCGGACGCGGCGACCGAGCGGTCCGGAGTGAACTGCGGATCGCCGACGCCCGCGATGCGCAGGCCCCCGGCGCGTACGGAGGTGCCCTCGTCCACGACCTTCACGTTCTTCAGCTTCTTGCTCCGCGCGAGGTACTTCTGCGTCTTCATCGAGTCGTGGTTGCCGCGCACCCAGACGTACGGCGCGCCGAGCGTGCCGATCGGGTCCAGGAAGTGGTTCTCGGCGGCCGTGCCGTGGTCCATGGTGTCGCCGGTATCGATGATCACGTCGATGTCGTACTGCTTCACCAGGGACTTGATGATCTGCCAGGCGGCCGGGTTCAGATGGATGTCGGAGACGTGCAGGACGCGGACGGTGGTGGGGTCGGGCTGGTACGCGGGCAGTGTGGACGTCACGTCGTAGAGCTTGGTGACGTTGGTGACCAGGCGCGCCAGCTCCTTTTGGTACACGTCGAACTCACTCACGATGGAGCGGGCGTTGCCGACCACGGACGGCGCGGAGGAGAGCAGTCCGGAGAAGCGCGGTTCCAGCACGGACTTGGGGTTCCAGGTGGCGTACGCGGCTCCGCCGGAGGCGGCGAGCAGCACGAGGGCGAGGCCGCCGGCGGCGAGCGCGCGGCGCGGCCTGCGGTACACCGCGAGGCCCAGCGCGGTCGCGCCGGAGACCACGGCCACGCAGGAGCGGAAGGCGAGGTCGGCGGTGCCGCGCTCGACGTCCCGGGTGACCTCGGCCTGCAGCCCGGAGAACCGTTCCGGGTGATCGACCAGGGCCTGCGCGCGGGCCGGGTCCAGCTGGTCCACGTCGACGTCGAGCCGTATCGGGGCGTGGTGGCTCCGCAGCTCCAGCGCGCCCAGCGGGGAGACGCTGATCTTCGTGCCGCCGGTGAACGACGGGCGCAGCGTCATCGTCGTGTCCACCGGCCCCACCGGGGCGCGGACGCTGCCGACGATCAGCAGGCCGAGCCAGGCGCCGAGCAGGGTCACCACGATCAGTCCGAGAGCGCGGGCGTACGGGTGCGGCGGGTGCGTCAACGTGAGGGTGGGGGCCTGGTGGTGGGTGCGGTAGTGCCGCAGGGCGGCGGCTGGGGCGCTCCGGACGCGGTCGTACGCGGCGCGGAGCAGCCGGGGCACGGAGGAGCCGGGGGGCGGCCCCCCGGACGGCGCGGTGCGGGCCATTGTGCCCGTATGCCCGTATGCGGGACCCGTTATGCCGAGGGTTGAGGCATAAGTGGGGGCGGTGACGAGTGGAGTACGGGCGGGAGCGGAGCGCGGACGGGAGCGGAGTACGGGAGTGCGCGCGGGAACGTGGTGGGCGCGGCCGGCGCGAGAGCGGCGGCTCCGAGCGGCTCCGTGACCCACAATGGGCGCTGTGCTGGAGATGACGCGCGAGGAGTTCGAGGAACTGGTCGGCGAAGCGCTGGACCGGATTCCGCCGGAGCTGACCCGCCTGATGGACAACGTCGCCGTGTTCGTCGAGGACGAGCCCCCGGCGGACGATCCCGACCTGCTCGGGCTCTACGAAGGGACGCCGCTGACGGAGCGGGGCGAGTGGTACGCGGGCGTGCTGCCGGACCGGATCACCGTCTACCGGGGCCCGACGCTCCGGATGTGCGACACCCGCGAGGACGTCGTCACCGAGACCGAGGTCACGGTCGTCCACGAGATCGCCCACCACTTCGGCATCGACGACGAACGGCTGCACGCGCTCGGGTACGGGTGAGCCCCTTCAGGGCCGGCCGCCGGTTCCGTACGCACGCGACGGCGTCCCGCGCGTGTCCTCCGGTGGGCGGCGGGAGTTGGGCAGTGCACCTGTCCCGCGTGTCCGCTCCGGATCCGGAGGTCCCGCCCGTGCCTCGCCCGCTCCCCGTCAGTCGTCCGCCCCGGTCCGCAGCGCCGCCCGCCCCGCCGCTGCCGTCCGTCTCCTCGGCCACTCCTGGCCCTTCCGACGCTCCTGCCGCTTCCGTCTCCTCCGCCTCCTCGCCCCCGTCCGCCGACGGCTCGGTCTCGCCCCGTACGGCGGCGCGCACGGCCCGCTCCCTGGCCCGTACGGCCGCCGCGGTGGCCGCGGCCTCCGCCTTCGCCGTCTCGCTCACCGGCTGCATGAGCGTCAGCGAGGACGCGCCGAAGCCCAGGCCCTCCGGCCGCGCCGCCGGGGACCACGGCAGCGACGCCCAGCCGGACGGCGGAACGGCCGACGCGCCCGGTGGCGGGCCGCGCCGGATGGGCCGCTCCTCGGGCCCGATGAAGGACGGCCGTCGCGCCGCGCCGTCGGACGGCGCGGGCCCGTCGGCGGACGAGAAGCGCACCCCGACGGCCCCGGCGAGCGGCGCGACGACGGGCAGCGGGCGCCCGGGGTCGGAGAGCCCCACGGAGGGCAGCCCGCCCCGCCCGGCCCCGCCCCGGCCCTCCGGCTCCCCGGAGCCGACGACCGCTCCCTCCCGTACGACCCCGGCGCCGGACCCGACGCCCACGCCGAGCCAGGACCCGCCCCCGAGCAGCCCCGCGCAGACCGATCCGCAGTCGGGCACCCCGGAGTCGTAGAGGGGCGTAGAGGGGCGCGGATCAGCCGTTGACCGGCGGAAACCGGACGATCGGCGGGCGATCGGCGGTCGATCCGCGGGCAGGTGGCGGTATCGGACCGGTGCCGCCCGGTAGCGCATTTGCCTTCAGGGGGATCGGGTGCGTATGGTGGTAGATCGTTTGATCCCATTTGCCCGGCGCCCACCGGATCCTCTTCTCCGAAGGGGACGAAGCGCGTCGCGTGGCGCGTTCTCTCCTTGCCGTGGCTGACCGCATTGAGGCGGTCTTTTGTGAAACAACACGGAGTTTGGGCGCGTGCCGAGACTCCGGAAGGTTTCGCATTTCGCATGTCCATTTCCACTGATCAGTCCGCCATGCCCGCACACGACGAGCAGGCCGTCGCCGTCGTCGAGCCCACCGAGGCCATCGAGGTCGTCGAGTCCGCCGAGGCCGTCGTCGATGAGCCGCAGGCCCCCGAAGAGCCGCAGCTCACGTTCGCGGACCTGGGTCTGGACGAGAAGATCGTCCGCAAGCTGGCGCAGAACGGTGTCACCACCCCGTTCCCCATCCAGGCGGCGACCATCCCGGACGCCATCGCCGGCCGCGACATCCTCGGCCGCGGCCGCACCGGCTCCGGCAAGACCCTCTCCTTCGGTCTCCCGCTGCTGACCCAGCTGTCCGGCGGCCACACCGAGAAGAAGCGCCCCCGCGGCGTCATCCTCACCCCGACCCGCGAGCTGGCCATGCAGGTCGCCGACGCGCTGCAGCCGTACGGCGACGTCCTCGGCCTGAAGATCAAGGTCGTCTGCGGCGGTACGTCGATGGGCAACCAGATCTACGCCCTGGAGCGCGGCGTCGACATCCTCGTCGCCACCCCGGGCCGGCTGCGCGACATCATCAACCGCGGCGCCTGCTCCCTGGACAAGGTCGAGGTCGCGGTCCTGGACGAGGCCGACCAGATGGCCGACCTGGGCTTCCTGCCCGAGGTCACCGAGCTGCTCGACCTGGTGCCGGCCGGCGGCCAGCGGATGCTCTTCTCCGCCACGATGGAGAACGAGATCGGCACGCTGGTCAAGCGCTACCTGAACAACCCGGTCAGCCACGAGGTCGACAGCGCTCAGGGCAACGTCACGACCATGACCCACCACGTGCTGGTCGTGAAGCCCAAGGACAAGGCGCCGGTCACCGCCGCCATCGCCGCCCGTAAGGGCCGCACGATCATCTTCGTCCGTACGCAGCTGGGCGCCGACCGCGTCGCCGAGCAGCTGTGCGACTCCGGTGTCCGCGCCGACGCGCTGCACGGCGGCATGACGCAGGGTGCGCGTACTCGTACGCTCGCCGACTTCAAGGACGGTTACGTCAACGTCCTGGTCGCCACCGACGTCGCCGCGCGCGGCATCCACGTCGACGGCATCGACCTGGTCCTGAACGTGGACCCGGCCGGCGACCACAAGGACTACCTGCACCGTTCCGGCCGTACGGCCCGCGCCGGCCAGTCCGGCACGGTGGTCTCCCTGGCCCTGCCGCACCAGCGCCGGCAGATCTTCCGCCTGATGGAGGACGCGGGCGTGGACGCCTCGCGCCACATCGTCGGCGGCGCCGGCCAGTTCGACGAGGACGTCGCCCGGATCACCGGTGCCCGGTCGCTGACCGAGGTGCAGGCCGAGTCGGCCGCGAACTCCGCCAAGCAGGCCGAGCGCGAGGTCGCCGAGCTGACCCGCGAGCTGGAGCGCCTGCAGCGCCGCGCCGCCGAGCTGCGCGAGGAGGCCGACCGGCTGACCGCCCGCGCCGCGCGTGAGCGGGGCGAGGACCCGGAGGCCGCGGTACAGGCCAAGGCCGAGGAGGCCGCGGCCGAGGCTGAGAGCGCCGCGCAGGCCGAGGTGTCGCTCCCGGCCCAGGCCGCGCGCACCCCGGAGGCCGACGAGGCGCCGCGCCGCTCCACGTACCGCGACGAGCGCGGCAACTACGAGCGCCGTGACCGTCGCGACGACCGTGGTGGCCGTTCGTTCGACCGCAACGACCGTAACGACCGCGGTGGCGACCGTGGTGGCTTCAACCGTGACCGTCGGGACGACCGCGGTGGCCGTTCCTTCGACCGTCGCGATGACCGCGGTGGCGACCGGGGCGGGTTCAACCGTGACCGTCGTGACGACCGTGGTGGCCGTTCCTTCGACCGGAACGACCGTAACGACCGCGGTGGCGACCGTGGTGGCTTCAACCGTGACCGTCGGGATGACCGCGGTGGCCGTTCGTTCGACCGTCGCGATGACCGCGGTGGCGACCGGGGCGGGTTCAACCGTGACCGTCGCGACGACCGTGGTGGCCGTTCCTTCGACCGGAACGACCGTAACGACCGCGGTGGCGACCGCGGTGGCTTCAACCGTGACGACCGTGGCGGCCGTTCCTTCGAGCGCCGTGACCACCGTGGCGGCGACCGCCCGTTCAACCGTGACCGTCGCGAGGACCGCTTCGGCCGCGACAACGACCGTCGCCCGCACGGCCGCCGGGACGACCACCGCGGCGGCAACGCCGGTGGCCGCTCCTTCGACCGCCGCGCCGACAAGCCGCGCTGGAAGCGCAACGGCTGATCAGGGCGACTGCGCAGCGCGTACCGCGGAAACGTCTGTGCATCGCTGACAGACCGGTGGGCCCGTCCTTCGAGGACGGGCCCACCGGCGCGTTTGCGCCGAACACCGCACACCGCACCGGGTCTCTCCGAGCCACTCCGACCCCGCCGAGCCCCAATGCCTTCCAGTTGTGGTCCGAGCGCGGGCTATGCTGCTCGGTGCGGGCCATTAGCTCAATTGGCAGAGCAGTGGACTTTTAATCCATTGGTTCAGGGTTCGAGCCCCTGATGGCCCACCAGCAGCGCCCAGGTCGGACACCCAAGACCTGGGCGCTGAGCCGTTTCTGGGCACCTGGTCCCTCATCTGAGGCGCACGAGAGGCCAGTTGTGACGCACCGCACAAGGAGCTGACTGGCTCGCGCCGTCGCCCTCTTCTCTAATCTAGGTAGACCTACCTACCTAGTTTGGATTGGTGTGGCGCGTGATGAGCGATACCGACGTGAGCAGGGCGGGGAGTGGGCGGCGGCGCCCCGCCCGCGAGCGGATCCTGGCGGCGGCGGCCCGGCGCTTCTACGCCGACGGCGTGGCGGCGACCGGCATCGACACGATCACGGCCGAGGCCGGCGTGGCGAAGATGAGCCTCTACAACAACTTCTCCTCCAAGGCCGACCTGGTCCGGGCCTACCTGGACGCCCGGCACGAGGAGTGGCTCGGCCTGTACCGGGCGCGCCTGGAGCACGCCGACGGCCCGCGTGCGGGCGTGCTGGCGGCCTTCGACGCGTACGCGGATCACGCCTCGTTCGCGTACGAGCGCGGATTCCGCGGCTGCGGGCTGCTCAACGCCGCCGCCGAACTCCCGGCCGGGGACGCGGGCCGGGACGTGGTGCGCGCCCACAAGGAGCAGGTCGAGCAGCTGATCGCCGGCCACTTGGAGCAGCTCCTGCCGGGCCGGCCCGACGAGGCCCGCGCGGCGGCCGAGCACCTCTCCTTCTTGCTTGAAGGCGCGATGGCCCGCGCCGGGCTGGAAGGCGGCGACGAGCGTCTCCGGCACGCCCGCTCGATGGCAGCGGCCCTGCTGGACCGGCTGTGACGGGCGTCGGCCGCGGCCGGTCCGCGGCAAGGGGAGCCCTGTGCGTGCTGGCCGCCTCCGTGCTCTGGGGGACGACCGGCACTGCCGCCACCTTCGCCCCGGACGTGGGCCCCCTCGCGATCGGGGCCGTCGCCATGGGGCTGGGCGGGCTGCTCCAGGCCCTGATCGCCGCGCCGCGGATCCGCCGTCACGCGTCCCGGCTGCGCGACCAGCGGAGTACGGTCCTGCTCGGCGCCCTCTCGGTGGCGGTCTACCCGCTGGCGTTCTACAGCTCCATGCACCTGGCCGGAGTCGCCGTCGGCACCGTCGTGTCGATCGGTACGGCGCCGCTCGCCTCGGCCCTGATCGAGCGCGTCGTGGACGGCCGCCGCCTCACCCGCCGCTGGTCCCTCGCCGCCGCCCTCGGCCTGCTCGGCACCGCCCTGCTGTGCGTCGCCGAAGCAACCCCCGCCACCGACGGCCCAGGTACAGGCACAAGCACAGGAACAGGCCCGGGTCACACCTCCATGGCCGGCACGCTGCTCGGCATCGGTCTCGGCCTGGCCGCCGCCGCTGCGTACGCCCTCTACTCCTGGGCCGCGCACCGGCTGATCACCCGCGGGATTCCCTCCCGGGCGGCGATGGGCACCGTCTTCGGACTCGGCGGACTGCTCCTCCTCCCCGTGCTCCTCGCCACGGGCGCACCCCTCCTGACCTCCTGGACCAACACCTCCGTCGGTCTCTACATGGCGCTGGTCCCCATGCTCGCCGGCTATGTCCTCTTCGGCTGGGGACTCGTCCACGTACCCGCCAGCACCGCCACCACCCTGTCCCTGCTCGAACCGGCCGTCGCGGCCGTCCTCGCCGTACTGGTCGTCGGCGAACGCCTCCCCGCCACGGGCTGGGCGGGCATCGCCCTCGTCATCGCCTGCCTCGCGGTCCTCACCACGCCCACACCGAAGCGCGCACCGGCGACGTCAGCCACCTGGGCAGGAAGTACGCCGCGCCGGACGACGCCGACGAAGGAGGGGCGGGGCGCTGCCGTGACGTGATGTGACCCGTCCGGACCTCGAAGATTCGCCGCGCCGCTCCATGGCCGACACCCTGGGACGGCGATACGGCGGTGGTGACGTACGGCGGTACCGCGGTGGTGACGGAACAGCGCTACGGCGGTGGCGAAGGGAGGGCGGGCGGCGGTGCGGACGGGGCGAGGCGGCGCGGGCATGCCGGGCGACCGGGAGCGGCAGGCCCGCCGGGACGGGCTGTCGCCCGTCAGCCGCCGGCTGGTCTGCTGGCTGCCCGCCATGCTCCTGGTCGGCGGCCTGGCCTTCGACCTGCTGACGCCGCCCCAGTACACCGCCGCGCCCTTCTTCTCGGCGGCGCCGCTGGTCGCCGCGCCGCTGTACTCGCTGCGCAACACGGTGCTGGTCAGCGTCCTGTCCGTACTGGCGGAGCTGGGCGTGGCCGCCGCCCACGGCCGGGCCGGTGGCTACGAGTCGTACACCGAAGCGGTGACGGTCCTGGTCGTCGCCCTCCTGGCGCTCGGGATCAACCGGGCGGTGCGGATGACCGACGCCCGGCTCGCCTCCGTGCGCGACGTGGCGGAGGTCGCCCAGCGGGCCGTGCTGCCGCTGCCGCCGGACCGCATCAGCGGGCTCGACGTCGCCGCGCGGTACGAAGCGGCGCAGGCGGACGCCCGGATCGGCGGCGATCTGTACGCCGTGCAGGACACCCCGCACGGCGTACGGCTCATCGTCGGCGACGTGCGGGGCAAGGGCCTGGAGGCGGTGGAGGCCGCAGTGATCGTCATCGGGGCCTTCCGGGAGGCCGCGGAGCAGGAGGCCACGCTGGAGGCGGTGGCGGGGCGGCTGGAGCGGGCGCTGCAGCGCGAGGGGAGCCGGCGGGAGGGGCTGGACCAGTTCGAGGGGTTCACCACCGCGGTGCTCGCCGAGGTGCCGTCCGAGGAGCGCGGGGTGCTGCGCGTGCTGAACCGTGGCCATCCGGCGCCGCTGCTGATCTGCGCGGACGGCACGCTGCGCGAGCTGGAGCCGCGGATGCCGGCGCTGCCGCTCGGGCTGAGCGAGGTCGCGGGCTGGCCGGACCGGGCCGACCAGGCCGATTTCCCGCCGGGCGCGACGCTGCTGCTGTTCACCGACGGGGTGACCGAGGCGTGGGACGCCAGGGGCGTGTTCTACCAGCCGGCGGTCCGGCTGGCCGGCCGGACGTTCACCGGCCCCGGCGCGCTGCTGGACGCCCTGATCGAGGACGTGGCGCGGCACACGGGAGGGGAGACGGCGGACGACATGGCGCTGCTGGCGGTACGGCGGCCGGAGGGGTAGGGGGATCGGGCGCGGGGGCCCGACTTCCCGGGCGGGCTGGGTGGCCGCCGGGGTCACCCCACCCGCGGCGCCTCCTCCAGCCACTGCACGCGCTGCCCGTGCCGGTCCGTGAGGGCGACCGGCCGGCCGTCGAGGGCGAGGGTGAGCCGGTGCGCGTCGGCGGGGCGCGGCCCGGGCAGCCACGGCAGCACGCTGTGGTGCTCGTGGGAGACCCAGTGCCCGGCCCGGTCCGCCAGGACCGACCGTACGACCCGGGCGAACTCCTCGCGGCGCTCCGGCGGCAGCTGCGTCAGTACGTCCGTGTGGAAGACCACCAGCGTCGCGTCGAGCGGCGCCTGCGCGGCCAGCGCGGGCAGCTCGTCCAGGAGGTCGCCGCGTACGAGCGGAGCGGGCGGTGCCGCCTGTACGGCCTCGATGGCGCCCAACTGGCGCCGCTGACGTTCCGCCGCGTCGGGCCCCGAACCGGGCCAGCTCAGCGCCTGGAGCCAGCGCACGTCGTCGGGGTCGGTCACGTCGAGCGGGTTCAGGTCGATCCCGGCCCGCCAGACGATCCGCGGGAGCCCGGCCGGTACGGGCGTGCCCGGGGAGGTACGGCAGCGAAAGACGACCGGGCTGCTGGAAACAGTGCCGAACTCCCGGCTGACCGCAGCGCCGGACCCCGGGCTCTCCGCGGCGCCGAACTCCGGGCCGTCGTCGTACCGGTAGCGGTACCGGTCCGGGTGCAGGCACAGCCCGGCCGACGCGCCGACCTCCAGGAGCGCGAGTGGCTGGGGGAGTCGGGCGAGGAGCGGCAGCAGCGTGGCGCAGCGCGCGGGCTCGTCGGTCCGCGTGAGCCGCCGCGTCATGACGTCGCGTACGTCGTCCCAGTGCCGGAGGGTCCACTCGCGCCAGGTGCGGTACGCGAAGTCGCCGCGCGGCCCCTGGTCGGCGTGCGGGCCGTCGAGGTAACGGACGGCGGCGAGCAGGAGAGGGGGCTGCTGCTCGGTGCCGGGCGGCAGCGAGGCGCCCAGGAAATCGCAGAATTCCGGGTCCTGGCTGATGCGGGCGGTCAGCTCCTCATGCGCTTCGGATTCGCCCCGCGCCTGCTGCCACGAGAACTCCGCGTACCGATCCGCCACTGCCTGCGCGCTGTTGACGACCATGATCAGACGTTACTGCTCTCACTGTACGTAATCGCCGCGCACCCCTCCGCATAACAACTGACAAACGATCAGTCCGGTCCGGGTTTCCGATACACGGTCAACTCGCCCCCATTTGGTCATGACTGGCCGCATAAGTCCAGCTCAGCGGGCGTATGGATTCCGGGGAACGCTTGGAATCCGGCCGTCCCGTCTATTACTGTCCGATAACGCAGCGCGGTCGGACCAGCCGTCGCAAGAGGCGGCACCGCGCGGCCGACGCCGAATCCCAAAAGCGCACTTCACCACCGCACCACCTGCCCAGGGAACCGGGGAACCACCACCTTGGGGTGAATCGGACGACTCCCCCCGGAGCCGCCCGTAGGAGACCTTCCTGCTCCGAACCCGTCAGCTAACCCGGTAGGCGAGAAGGAAGGAAAGGAGTGCGCCCCCGTGGCGTCCAACAAGCCTGCCCCCACTGACCCTTCGACCGCGTTCCGCGAACCTCATGAGGGTCACGCGGCCTCGGAGTTCGCCGCCTTCGGCGGTGCCGCGGACACCGCCGTCACCGCCGCTTTCCCGGCCGTCGACGGGGACCGCCCGTACGGCTCGTACGGGTCCCACGACGCGTACGGGGCCCACGACGTGTACGGATCGCCCGACGCGTACGGTCCGAACGAGGAGTGGAACCCCACCGAGGAGTCCGTACGCCCGGTACGCGGCCGGCACCGCGTGGCCAAGCAGCGCGGCGGCGGCCTCGCCCGCAGCAGTACGGTCCTGGGCGTCGGCGTCATCGCGGCGGTCGGCGCGGGCGGCATGGCCTCCGCGCAGGGCAAGCCGCAGGTCTCCATATCCATGCCCGACCTGGGCAGCATGGCCGAACAGGTCTCCGCGAAGCTTCCCGCGGCGGAGACCCTGCCGGGCATCGGCGACCTGGTGTCCCGGGACTCCGCCGGGACGGGGGCGGACGCCGCGCAGGGCGGCCCGTTCACCGCGGCGGCCGGCGGCGAGGCCGGTCAGGGCGGCGGCGAGGCGCTCCGCGCCCGCATCCTGGAGCAGGCCGAACGGGCGCAGAGCTCCGCCGACCAGGAGGCCCGCGAGGCCGCCGAACAGGCCGCGGTGAAGCAGGCCGAGGCGGACGCGGCCGAGCGTCAGCGACAGGCCGAGAGCGCGAAGAAGAAGGCCGCGGCGGAAGCCAAGGCCAAGGCCGAGGAAGAGGCGCGCAAGAAGGCGGCCGCCGAACGGGCCGCCAAGCTCGCCGAACTCGCCAAGAGCTACACCCTCCCGGTCTCCTCCTTCACCATCACCGCCACCTTCGGGCAGGGCGGCGACCGCTGGGCCGCCGACCACACCGGCCTGGACTTCGCGGCGCCGACCGGTACCCCCGCCAAGGCCGTGCACGGCGGCACGATCACGCAGGCCGGCTGGGCGGGCTCGTACGGATACCGCATCGTCGTCACCCTCGACGACGGTACGGAGCTCTGGTACTGCCACCTCTCTTCGATGGTGAAGACCTCGGGCGAGGTGAACACGGGCGACGTCATCGGCCGGGTCGGCGCCACGGGCAACGTCACGGGCCCCCACCTCCACCTGGAGGTCCGCCCGAGCTCGGACACCCCGGTCGACCCGATGCCGTGGCTGCGCGATCACGGCCTGAGCCTCTGACGGACGCGTCACCGAGCGATTGAGCGTCTGACGGAGGCCCCACCGAACGTCTGACTGACTGTCTCACCGAACGTCTGACGGAAGCCCCACCGAACAGCTGGCTGACCGTCTCACCGAACGACTGACTGACCGTCTCACCGAACGGCCGATGTCGTCGATGTGGTGAAAGGCCGAGAACGACCGTTCCTGGGGGCTTCCGTCCGCCCGTCCGGGGCACTTGTCCGCCGTCGCCGCCGCCTCTGCGCCCCGTTCCGCCGTGAACGGGAACCGGGCGCACATCAGGAGGGGAGGGGCGGTGGCCGACGGCCGGGTCTCCGCGTACCGCGGGCCCGCACGTTACGGCGGCCCTGATGGCCACCCGCACACCGCGGCGGCCATCGGGCCGCCGGCCGCCCCGGCCACCGTCAACGCCTCTGGCGGCGCAACCGAGTGATGACCCCTCACCTCCCGGAATATCTCCCCGGCCGGCCCCCGCTGACCCTGATATGACCACTTCTTCCGCCCCCACGCCCGGCCACGGCCCCGTCTCCGTCTCCGCCACCAAGACCCTGGGCTCGCTCACGGTCTCGCCCCTCTCCCTCGGCGGCAACGTGTTCGGCTGGACCGCCGACGTGGCGACGTCCTTCGAGGTACTGGACGCGTTCACCGGGGCCGGCGGCAACTTCATCGACACGGCCGACGCCTATTCCGTCTTCGCCCCCGGCAACAAGGGCGGCGAGTCCGAGACGATCATCGGCGACTGGCACACCGCCCGCGGCAACCGCTCCGACCTCGTCATCGCCACGAAGGTCGGCGCCCTCCCCGAACGGAAGGGCCTGTCCGCCGCCAACATCAAGGCGGCCGCCGACGAATCCCTGGCCCGCCTCCGCACCGACCACATCGACCTCTACTACACCCACTACGACGACGAGTCCGTCGAGGTCTCCGAGATCATCTCCGCCCTCGACGACCTGGTGAAGGCCGGCAAGGTCCGCGAGATCGGCGCCTCCAACATCTCGCCCGAGCGGCTCCAGGCATCACTCGAATTCTCCGAACGCGAGGGCCTGGCCAAGTACGTCGCCCTCCAGCCGCACTACAACCTCGTCTCCCGCGACACGTACGAGGGCCCGCTGCGGGACATCGCCGCCCGCCACGGCCTGGGCGCCATGCCGTACTACGGCCTCGCCTCCGGCTTCCTGACCGGCAAGTACCGCCCGGGCACCGACGTGGACAGCGCCCGCTCCGGCAAGGCCGCCGCCCACCTCGCCACCGAGCGCGGCCGCCGCGTCCTGGCCGCCCTCGACGAGGTCGCGGCCCGCCACAACGCCGAACAGGCCACCGTCGCCCTCGCCTGGCTCGCCGCCCAGCCCACGGTCACGGCCCCCATCGCCAGCGCGCGCACGGTAGCCCAACTCCCGGCCCTCCTGGCCCTCGGCACCCTCCCCCTCACCAACGAGGACCTCACCCTCCTGACGAACGCCTCGGCGTAACCCTCCAGGGCCCCGGCACACATCAAGGGCGGCTGCGGGGCAGCCGCCCTTGATGTGTGTCGGCATGGACTCCCTCACATCACTTCCGGTCGACGACCACCCAAGAAGCCGCCGCCACGGCCCCGGCCACCGCGAACACCGAAGGCCAGGCCCCTACCTTCTTCGCCAGCGGATGCGACCCGGCGAAGGCCGCCACGTACAACCCGCTCAGCGCCGCCGCCGTACCGTTCCCACCCTTCCGCTGCCACTCCCGCGCAGCCACGGCCCCCGCCGCCGCCAGCGCCACGCCCCCCAAAGGCCGCTTCCTCGTCCACCGAGCCACGCCGTAACCCCCGACAAGCCCACCCGCAGCCACCACACTCGCCGGCACCCGAGCCATCACCAAAACCTCCACATCAGGGACATCTCTGCCCATGACCTTACGCCCGGCTACCCCGGCGTGGGCGAGGGAGGCACCCCTGCGACCGGGACATTCCGCCCCGTCGCAGTCCACGCACTCACTGGTGCCGGCGCCGCGCGGCCGAGACCGAGTTCGCCACCCGCTGTGCCACGTCGGCGGGGTCCTCGTGTTCCCAGAAGCGGAGGACGGTCCAGCCGGCGGCGGTGAGGTGTTCGGTCGTCTCCACGTCGCGTGCCATGTTGCGGTCGAGCTTCTGGCGCCACCATTCGGCGTTCGCCTTGGGGTGGGTGGCGTGCTCGGGGCAGCCGTGCCAGAAACATCCGTCGAGGAAGACCGCGATCCTGGCGCCGGGGAAGGCGATGTCGATCGTGCGGCGTGGCAGGTCGGGTACGCGGCGCTGCAGGCGGTAACGGAGGCCGGCGGCGTACAGCAGGCGGCGGACGGTCATCTCGACAGAGGTGTCCTTGCTGGCCTGGCGACTCATGCGGGCCGATACACCGGGGGACGAGGGCGTGACGGGCACGCAGCCCATTGTGCCGGACAGCGCGTGAACGGCGTCAGCGGTTGCTGTCGGGCGTGCGGTACTCGTCCCACGCGGCGGGCGCCTGCGGCGAAGGCGGCGCTTGATGCCGCGTGTGGTGGGCGTGGGTCAGAGCCGGGTGGGCCAAAGGTTTGGTTTGCCAGAGGTGGTGGAGGAGGGTGCGTTCGCGGGTGTGGAAGTCGGGGGTGGGGCCGGTGCGGTGGGCGCGGCGGCGGAGGAAGGCGAGGGAGGTGGCCAGGGCGGCGTACTCGGTCACGGCCCGGGCGGCGGCGGGGCCGTGGGTGCGGCGGGCTATCGAGCGGGCGAGGGCGCGCGTCCTGAGGGAGGAGAGGGTGAGCGGGTCGGTCGGGGTGAGCCAGCCGGCGGCCGCGTACGGGGGCAGGTACGTGCGCAGGGAGCGCAGCTCCTCGCGACGGGACCAGACGGCGAGGCAGGAGAGGGCGGCGAAGACCGGGACCATGAAGAGCCCGTAGACCGCCAGGAAGCCGAAGCTGCCGAGGGACGAGGCGCTGTTCCATATGGAGTGGAGCAGGATCGCCGTCGTGAGGCCGAGGACGGGCAGCGCCAGGCGCAGCGAGCGGTGGTGCGGGTAGCGGGTCGCGGCTATGCCGAAGGACAGGCCGGTCAGGACCGTGAAGAGCGGGTGCGCGAACGGCGACATGATGACGCGTACGAAGAACGTGCCCGCGGTGAGCGAGTCGGCGAGCCCGGCCAGTGAGTGCAGGCTGAGCGAGCCGAGCGAGAGGTCGCGGCCGACGGCGTTGCCGAGGTAGAGGACGTTCTCGGTGAACGCGAAGCCGGTGGCGGTGAGGCCGGCGATGACGATGCCGTCCGTGATGCCGTCGACGTGCCGGCGGCGGAAGACGAAGAGGAGGAGGACGGCGGCGGCCTTCGCCGTCTCCTCGACGACCGGGGCGACGACCGAACTGCTCCAGGTCTCGGCGTCAGTCGGGGAGACGCTGGCGATGTTCGTACTCAGCCACTGGGTCGCGAAGCCGTTGGCGGTGATCGCGACGAGGGTCGCGGCGCAGGCGCCCCAGGCGAAGGCGAAGGCGAGGTTGCGCCAGGGTTCCGGCTCGACGCGGTCCAGCCAGCGGAAGGCCGTGACGAGGATCGGTACCGGGAAGACGGCGAGGGCGAAGCCGACCAGGAACCCTTCGGTGCCGGTCTGGCGGCGGACCAGGGTCAGGATGGCTATGCCGGAGAGCGTCAGCAGGGCTATGAGGGTGATGAGGGAGGCGATGCGGAGCGCCGCCCGGCGGGGCGTGCGGTGCTCGCGGACGCTTCGGTGCTGATCGCGGGCGGCTCTGCGCTGCTCGCGTCCGCCTCTGTGGTGGGTGCCGGCCATGGTGCCGTCGGGGGGCTGGGGCAGAGGCGGAGGGCCGCTCGGGGGTCCGTACGGGGGGCCCGAGGGGCGGTCCGGTGACGGCTTGGACGGGTGCACTCTTCGACAGTAACCACGAGGTGACGGCGGCGCGCGGAGTCGTGCACCGGGGCTGAGAGCCGATGGATGGGGCGATCGGTATGGGCCAGTTTTGCCCGTACTTGTGTATGCCTGAGGGAGCCGTACGGACGTATGCCTGCGGGAGCTGTACGGGGCGCTTCGCCGGTCCCCGGCGCCCGTCGGTTCTGTCCGCGTCGGGTCAGTACGCGTCGGTTCAGTCCGTGTCGGTTCAGTCCGGTGTCGGCCGTGCCGGTTCAGTCCGGTGTCGGCCGTGCCGGTTCAGTCCGTGCGGCGGCGGAAGAGGAGGTCGTGGACGACGTGGCCCTTGTCCAGGCCCTGGCCCTCGAACTTGGTGAGCGGGCGGAAGTCCGGGCGGGGCGCGTAGCCGCTGTCCGGGTGGATGTTCTCCAGGGTCGGCTCGGCGCTCAGGACCTCGAGCATCTGCTCCGCGTACGGCTCCCAGTCGGTGGCGCAGTGGACGATCGCGCCCGGGGCGAGCCGCGTGCTGACCAGCGAGAGGAACTCCGGCTGGATCAGGCGGCGCTTGTGGTGGCGCTTTTTCGGCCACGGGTCCGGGAAGTACACGCGCAGACCGGCCAAGGAGGCGGGCGCCAGCATCTCGCGGAGGAGGATGATCGCGTCGCCGTTGGCCACGCGGATGTTGGACAGGCCGTTGCGCTCGGCGAGGGCGAGGAGATTGCCCTGGCCGGGGGTGTGGACGTCGCAGGCGAGGATGCCGGTGTCCGGGTCGGCGGCGGCCATCTGGGCCGTCGCCTCGCCCATGCCGAAGCCGATCTCCAGGACGACGGGCAGGCCGTCGAAGAGCTCGTCCAGGTCGATCCGGGAGAGGCCGTCGATGTCCAGGCCCCACTTGGGCCACAGGCGGCGCAGCGCGTCGGCCTGCGAGGGCGACACCCGGCTGCGGCGCGGCTGGAACGAGCGGATCCGGCGCTCGTGGTGCGAGCCCGCCGGGTCGGCGGCCGGTCCGGTGCCGTCGGGGAACATCGGCTCGCCGCGGGGGCGCGTTTGACGCGCGGGGGGCGTCTGCGCTTCGGGGTGCGCCTCGGGTGCGGCGGGGGTGGGGTCGGCTGGGGTGGTGGGGTTCTCGGACACAGTGGGTCGATTCTACGGGCGGGGGAGTGGGGCCGGGGGCGGTGGCGATGGGGGCGCTGGTCGGTGGTGGGGGCGGTTGTCCGGCTGCCCGCCGGTGGGGGGTGCCGCTGTGCCCACCCGTGCCGCCCAGCGGCACGATTGCCCACAGCGGGCGGCGGGGGCGGGACGATCGGCAGCGGGGTTACCCCAGCGCTCCCAGTGCCCGGCCCGCGATTTCGCGGCCGATGGGCAAGGAGGCCGTGGCCGCGGGGGACGGGGCGTTGAGGACGTGGATGGTGTGGGGGCCCTCGGTGATGAGGAAGTCGTCCACCAGGGTGCCGTCGGGGAGGACGGCCTGGGCGCGGACGCCGGCCGGGGCCGGGACGAGGTCGTCCGCCGTGATCGCCGGGAGCAGGCGGCGGACCGCGTCCGTGAAGGCGCGCTTGGAGAGGGAGCGGTGCAGCTCCCCAGCGCCGTACCGCCAGTGGCGGCGGGCTATCTGCCAGGCGCCCGGATACGCCAGGGTGCCGGCCAGCTCCGCGGGCCGGACCGTCCGCCAGTCGTACCCCTCGCGGGCCATCGCCGGAACGGCGTTCGGTCCGAGGTGGACCTCGCCGTGGACGCCGCGGGTGAGGTGGACGCCGAGGAACGGGAAGGCCGGGTCGGGGACGGGGTAGACCAGGCCGCGGACCAGGGAGTCGCGCGCGGGGGAGAGGGAGTAGTACTCACCGCGGAACGGGACGATGCGCATCCCGGGGGCGTCACCGGCCAGCCGGGCGACGCGGTCGCAGTGCAGACCCGCGCAGTTCACCAGTACCCGGGCGCGGACGACCCGGCCGGCGGACGTGCGGACCGCGACGCGGCCGCCGCGCCGGCCGATCGTCCGCACGTCCGCGCCGTACTCGATGCGCGCGCCGGCCTCCGTGGCGAGGCGGCCCAGGCGGTCCGCGACCGCGCCGAAGTCGGCGACGCCGGTCGTGCCGACGTGGATGGCCGCGAGGCCGCGCACCTCGGGCTCGTACTCCATGATCTGCGCGGGGCCCAGCTCGCGGACGGGGATGCCGTGCTCGCGGCCGCGCTGGATGAGGGAGTGCAGGCGGGGCAGCTCGGCGCGGTCGGTGGCGACGATCAGCTTGCCGGTGACGTCGTGCGGGATGTCGTGCTCGGCGCAGAACTTGACCATCTCGGCAGAGCCCTCGAGCGCGAAGCGGGCCTTGAGGGAGCCGGGCGGGTAGTAGATACCGCTGTGGATCACGCCGCTGTTCCGGCCCGTCTGGTGCCGGGCGGGGCCGGGCTCCTTCTCCAGCACGACGACGCGGGTGCCGGGCGCTGCCCGGGTGATCGCGTACGCCGTCGAGAGGCCGACGATGCCGGCACCGATGATCACCACGTCGCAGTCGGAGCGGGGCGCCGTGCCGGAGGTCCCGGCGGGCTGACCCGCCGTGCCGGGGGCCTCGGCGGGCCGGGAGGCGCCGACGGGCCCGGAAGCGCCGACGGTCCGCGCGTCGTCCCCTCGCGCGCCCGCGGGCTCCCCCGCCCCCGTTTCCGCACGCCGCGCGGCCCCCGCGCCCTCACCCGGGGCCTGCCCCGCGGGCCGCCCCTCCGCCTGCTCGAACGCCATCGCGGCAGCACCTCCCCATCACGAGCAACGTCACGTCACGACCGACATACCCATCATGACGGGGGGCACTGACATCCGTCCGTCACCGGCTTCTCCGGCCGGGCCGTGACCAGGGCGGCGCACCGGGAAGAGCCGCCCGAAAGAGCGCACCGGGAGGGGGACGGGAAGGCGGGCGACCGGCTAGACCGGCGCCACCAGCAGGGGCCGGGCCCGTTCCCGCAGCTCCACCACGCGCGGCTCGTCGCCGTACGGCTCCAGCCGGTGCAGAAGGTCGCGCACGTACTCCGTGGTGCGGGCGGAGGAGATCCGCCCGGCCACCTCGACCGCGCGGGTGCCCGCCGCGCAGGCCGCGTCCAGATTGCCCGATTCCAGCTCGGCCACCGCCGACACCACCAGCCGCAGGCCGTGCGAGCGCACGAATTCCTCGGTCGGGCGGGACAGGGCCTGTTCCGTGAAGCGCCGTACCTGGCGCGGAAGTCTCAGGTCGCGGTAGCACTCGGCGGCATCGGCCGCGAACCGCTCGTACGAGTAGAAGTCCAGCCAGGACGGGTCGGGGTCGCCCTCACGGGACCGTTCGAGCCAGCCCTCGGACGCCTTCAGGGCGACCTCGCAGGCGCGGCCCTCGCCGGCCTTCGCCTGGGCGCGCGCCTCGACCAGCCGGAAGAAGCTCATCGTGCGGGCCGTCGCCAGCCCCCGGTTGCGCTCCAGCGCGGCCTGGGCGAGGTCGACGCCCTCGTCGGCGAAGCCGCGGTAGGTCGCCTGCAGCGACATGGATGCCAGGACGTAGCCCCCGAGGGGCACGTCGGCGGCGGCGCGCGCCAGGCGCAGCGCCTGGATGTAGTACCGCTGCGCCGCCTCCTGCTGGCCCGTGTCGAACGCCATCCAGCCGGCCAGCCGGGTCAGCTCGGCGGTGGCCCCGAACAGCGCGCGCCCCACCTCGTCGCTGTACGAGGCGAGGAGTAACGGCGCCGCGTCCACCCGGAGGCACTCGGGCACCATCGAGGAACGCCAGTCGCCGCCGCCGTACTTGGAGTCCCAGCGGCGCGCGTCCTCGGCGGCCTCGCGCAGCTTGGAGACGTCACTGTGGCCGACGTGCTGCGGCAGCGGATCGCCGCCGGCCGCGGTGTCCTTCGGGTCGTCCTTGCCGGCCGGGTCCTTGCCCGGGAGAGCGGAGGTGCTCGGTATCCCGGAGAGCGTCGGCGCGCCACCAGGTGCGGCGACCGGCCCCTCGGGCCCCGCGTCCGTATCCGTGTCCTGCGGGCCGCCCCGCCCCGTTCTCGCCTCGGGGACGCCCCGCGCCACCGAGCTGTCGGCCGGGGATATGAGCCAGCGGGAGGCCGGGGTGGCGTACGCGCTGACGGAGAAGGAACCGGCCAGGCTCTGCCAGATGCCGCCGCCGCCCGCTCGCCGTCCGGCCAGATCCAGCCGGTACAGCTCGGTCGCGGACCGTACGGCAGCGTTCACGTCGCGCGGGAAGGCCAGGCCCACTTCGGGCGCGGGGTCGGCGTCGGCCAGCCCGATTTCGTGCAGCGGCACCGGCCGGCCGAGCTTGCTGCCGATCGCAGCCGCAATCAAGTGCGGCGCGGCACCCTGCGGAACCATGCCCTTCGACACCCAGCGGGCGACCGAGGTCTTGTCGTAGCGAAGCGTCAGGCCACGCTGCGCACCGAGGTCGTTGACCCGGCGGGCGAGCCCGGCGTTACTGATCCCCGCGAGGGCGAGAACGGTGCCGAGTTTTTCGTTCGGCCCGCGAGTATCCCTGGACATGCGCACCCCTCGACCAAGCGACGGCCACCCCGTACTCCCCGGGGCATGCGTCCACCCAGAGTAGTTCGCTGAATCCCGACCGTTAAGGGTCGGTGTCCCGGATGGCGAGATTCATGTCTGCAGGGGAGGTCACATGTGTGCATGTGCTCCGGGTACGTGTTGCCGTGCGCCCGTCCGTGCGCGCTGGCCGCTCCAAGGCGGGCACGTTTCCATGGGACTTGCGTGGGTCGGCCCGCTGCACTGGATCCAGTGGGCTGGGGGACACCGCCACCTCATTCCCCGCGGGTGGCGGTCCGGTCCGGGGGGTGAGTCCCACCTCCCGGACTGTCGCGATCACTTACGCAACGCATCGGAACGGGACCGCCAGGCGGTCCGTACGGTCCGCCGCCCGGGTCGCGCGCCCCGTTGACCGCCCCCGAATGCGCCGGGTCCACGCCGAGAGCGCTTCCGTCCGCAACGTATCGGTACGGAACGGACTTTGGCTGAATACCGTCACCCACCCTTTTCCCGCCGCGGGCAGCGCGCAGCTCCGAGAAGCGGCGTGCGCGGCCCCTGAAGACAGCGTGCGCGTCTCTGAGAAGCAGCGCACGCGGCTCTTCGGAGCGGCGCACACGGCTCTTCGGAGCGGCGTCGCGGCACCGGGGGCACCCGCGTGTACACGCCGCCCTCATGCCGCCTCCCACCCGCCTCTGTCGTGGCAGAGTGGTCCGCACAACTGCTGTGCCACGCGCCGTACGGGGCGGACGAGTGCCCCGTGACCGGCGTAGGGAGCGACGGGGAGACGGGCGGAGGCCGCGATGCGCTGGTTGGTGGGGTGGAGCAGTACCGCCACGGGCCCGGACCGCATCGACGACAGCCGTACGGTGCTCCCCGTGGGCGCCCAACTCCTGTGGGGCGACCCCGATCCGCTGTGGGCGGTCGGCGACTGGCGCCCCGACGAAGTACGCGTCGTGCAGGCCGACCCCGAGACCCGGATCGCGGTCTTCGGGGTGTGCGGCGCCACCGACGACCAGCTGCGGGTGGGCCTGCTCGCCGCGCGCGGCGGCGCGCTGCGCCATCTCACCGCCTGGCCCGGCAGTTACACCGCCGTCGCCCAGGTGGGCCGGCGGCTCACGGTCACCGGCGACCTGGCGGGCGCCCGCCCGGTGTTCCACACCCGGTGGGCGGGCGGCACGGCCTACGCCACCGCCGCCCTGCCGCTCGCCGACCTGATCGAGGCGAGCCTCGATGTGGGACACCTCGCGGCGCTGCTGGCCTGCCCGGACGCCCCCGAGGCGCTCGGCACCGGCACGCCGTACACGGGCGTGCGGCGCGTCCCGCCCGGCCACGCCCTCGTACTGCGCGGCGGCTCCAGCGAGATCACCTCGTACGAACAGGCCCATTCGCTCGCGGTCTCGGGGCCGCAGCTCGCGCCCGAACAGGCCGTGGACGGCGTGCGGGAGGCGCTCGTGGACGCCGTGCGGGCCCGGCTGGCGGCCCCGCGGCACGCCCCCGACCCGCACGGCGGCCCGGGGGCTCCCGGCGGCCTGGACCCCGGCCCGGTGCCCGGCATGGGCCCGGAGGACCGACGGGCCGCGCGCGGCGCACCGGCGCCCGGCGTCGGCGCCGACCTGTCCGGCGGCAGCGCTTCCGGGACGCTGGCGCTGCTCGCGGCGGGCCTGCCGGGGCAGCCGGGGCGGCTCAACGGGCAGGGTGAGCGGCTCCTCGCGGTGACCTTCAACGACCGGGCCGGCAATGGTGGCCAGGCGTACCGGGAGGCCGAGCTGGAGCGCGCCCGCAGCATCGCGGACAACCCGCGGCTGCACCACGTGGTGGTCGCGGCGGGCGAGGAGGCGCTCCCGTACGCGGACCTGGGGGCGGGGCCGCTCACGGACGAGCCGGGGCCCTCGATGGTCGCCGCCGAACGGCACCGCAGGCGGCTGCTCTCCGGAAGCGCCGACCACTTCGTGGGGCACGGCGCGCGGCAGGTACTGGACGCCCATCCGGCGCGCCTGGCGGACCTGTTGCTCGACCGGCGCCGCCGCCACCTGCTGCGCCCCGTCACGGCGCTGGCGAAGGCCGACGGCGCGGCCGCGCACTCGGTGTTCATACCGTTCACGGTCTACCGGGCCGCGCGGAAGCTGGCCCGCACGCCCTACAGGGCGGGCATCTCCGCGGCCGCCGCGCGTCTCTTGGGGCGGGAGTTCGCGGACGAGGTGGCGGGCAGTGCCGTGGAAGCCTCGCTCGCCGCACTCACGTGGTGCCGGCCCGGTCCTGCCGCGCGCTGGCTCACGGGGGAAGCGCTCGCTGAAGTATCGGTTCGGCTGAGCGACGCGGCACTCCGGGCCCCGGCCGTCGGCCGCCCCGGGGAACGCCGGGCACGCGCGGCGCTCGCCCGGCACGCCGCCGACCACCGCATCTTCGAACAGGCCGCGGAGGTACGGAACCAGCGGCTGCACGCGCCCTTCCTGGACAACCAGGTGGTACTCGCCTGCCGCGCGCTCCCGGACACGCTCAGGGTGCAACCGGGGGCACGCGCCTCGGTGCTGCGCGCCGTGCTCTCCGGAGCGGGCATCCGCGACCTGCCACCGGGCTGGGGCGCGACCTCGCACGTGACGCACGCGGCGGCGGTACGGGCCGGGCTGCGCGCCTCCATGGACGACCTCGTGCGGCTCTTCGACGCGCCGCTGCTCGCCGACGCGGGGCTGGTGGAGGCCCGTGTCGTACGGAAGGCGCTGCGTGCCGCGGCCGAGGGCGCGCCGCTGCCCCTGGACGGCCTGGCGGAGCTGGTCTCCACGGAGCTGTGGCTGCGCCGGCTGCTCGCCCGCCGCGGCACGTGCTGGACGGGCGCGGCCGCACCCCGTCAGCGCGCCGTGTCGACCGGCGTCGAACGACTGGCGCTGTAGCCCGCCGAAGCCGCCGGGCCCCGGGCCCTGCAGAAGCCTCTCCCGGCCCCGCAGAAGCGCCCCCAGGCCCCCTCAGCGCCTCACCGGCAGCTGATCCGTGACTCTGCCCAGTCGCTGAACGTCAGGGTGTCAGCGGCCGTTTGCGGCTCGGCGACCAGCCGGATGGACGTGCGGCCCGCCAGCGGGACATGGACCGGTACGGCTTGCTCGCCGCCCCGCACCACACCGGAGCGCCACTGCCGCACCCCGTCCGCGTACACCGAGAAGCGCACCGCGCCGCGCCCCATGGCGAGGTCGTCCACCCCAGCGAAGGCGTCGAAGGCCGTGCACTCCCGGTTGAGGTCGATCGTCACCGAGGACGGGGCGTGCGTCGTCACACCGTGGGAGTAGTGCTTGCCTCCGATGCTGACGCCCCCCTGGCGCTGCCACAGGAAGCTGCTCTCCGTGCCGCGTACCTCCGGCTTGCTGCCGTTGCCCGTGAAGTCCCAAGCCAGCGTGTTGACGGCATACGGGGCCGCGGGCGGCGGGGGCGTCGGCTTCGGGGGCTTCGGGGTCGGAGTCGGAGTGGGCTTCGGTTTCGGCTTCGGCTCGGGCGCCGGCTTCGGCGGCGCGGGCTTCGGCTTGGGAGTCGGGGTCGGCTTCGGCTTCGGCGGCGCGGGCTTAGGGGCGGGCGGCGCGGGCTTGGGCGCCGGCTTCGGTGTGGGCGAGGGCTCGGGCTTCTGGGGCAGCGGGCTGGACGGGGCCGGGCGGGGCCGCTCGGCGTGCGGCTTCGGCGGCTCCTGAGTGCCGGCCAGCGCCAGCGCCAGCCCGGCGGCGGCGACCGTGAGGCCGGCTCCGATACCGACCTTCGCGGGCATTCCGAGGCCCTCGGAGGCCGCTCCGGCCCCCGCGGAGCCCCCCGACCCCCCGGCGGCCGCAGCGGCCCCGGCACCGGCCGCCGCGCCCGCTCCGGCGACCCCGGTGACCGCGGCCACGCCCTTGACCGCGTAACCGGCGGCGAACCAGCCGATGACGGCGACCGGCAGCACCGCGCGGATGTGCTGGTTGACGTCCGCGACCTCGCGCGCCGCCAGGCGGCAGCGCGGGCACTCGTCCAGGTGCTTGCGCAGCCCGCGTTCGGCCCGCACCCGGAGGCCGCCGCGCGCGTAGGCGCCCAGCTGGTCCGCGTACCGGGCGCAGTCGCCGCCCGCCGTCAGGGACTGGCTGACGTGCGCCTGGAGGTACGCCTGCTTGAGGCCCTCACGGGCGCGGTGCGCGAGCACGGCCGTGGCGTTGGCGGACAGCCCGAGGAGCGGCGCGACCTCGCTCGGGGACTCCTCCTCGACCGTCGTGTGCCACAGCACCGTCTGATAGCGCTCGGGGAGGCTGCGGAACGCCTGTACGGCCATGTCCCGCTCGGCTTCGTGCATGGCGCGTACGTCGGCCCCGAGGTCGAGCGTGTCGTCGTCCATGGAGGAGCCGGCCGCCGAGGAAGCGAAGACCGCGAAGTCCTCGACCAGGTGCTCGCGCTTGGCGCTCTTGCCCCAGTCGGCGGCCGCGCGGCGCACGGTGGTGAGCAGGTACGCCCGTACCGCGGTCTTCGGCCCGGCCCCGCGGCGCACCGCCTGCAGCGTGCGCGCGAAGACCTCGCCGGTCAGGTCCTCCGCGGTGTGCGCGTCCCGGCAGCAGGTGCGGGCGTAGCGGCGTACGGCGTCGGCGTGCCGGCGGTACAGCTCCTCGTACGCGCTGTCGTCACCGCCGCGCATACGGGCGACGAGCTCGGCATCGGACGGGGGCGTGCCGGGTGTACCGGGCTCCGCTTCGGAAGGGCCGGAAGGGCTCCGCCCGGTCCCGCGGGCACTGCCGTCCTCGGGCACGCGCTGCTGCGGCACTGCTTCTGGCCGGGCGCTGTCGCTGCCGGAGGTGGTCGATTCCGCGCCGACGCCGCCGCCGTCGCGCTCGTCACGCCCCTCAAAAGTCATCGCCGAGGCCCCCGGACCACGCTCCCGCATCTGAACATCGCGCAAGCCTGTCACAAGGATGGCCGAACCCTTATGGGTCAGCGGCGCAATCACTCATCCGGATTGACTTCTTGTCTAACAGCTCTAGCTTCCGCTCTTTCGGGGCATGCTTGCAGGCTTAGGGGTACGCCGTGCGTGCACCAAGGCAGAGGGCCGGCGGGGGCCACTGCCCCCGCCGGCCCCCGCGAGCCGTCCGTCGTCAGGCCACCGGCCGCGACCGCAGACCCTCCAGGAGGATCTCCAGCAGCCGCGCGGAGGCGGCCTGCTGCTGCGCCGCGTCCGGAAGCGAGGGCGCGCCCGTCGCGATCACCAGCAGCACGTCCGACACCGTGACGTCGGCGCGCAGCTCCCCGGCCTCGCGCGCCCGCTCGACGAGCTGCCCGACGACGTCCAGAAGCGCCTGGGCGCCCCCGCTGTCCGCCGTGGGCCCGTCCGGGGCCTGCCCGTTGGAGTGCGGCTGGGCCGACTCGTCCTCCGGCGCCGTGCGCTGCGCGACGATGCGCAGCTCGCCGGGCGCGACCGCCGGCTCGGGCGACCGCTGCTGCGGCACCCGCGCCCCCGTGAGCCCGTCGCCCCCGTCCACGCCGCTGCCCACCCGAAGGATGCTCGGCGGCAGCAGGCGGCCGGCGCCGGACGCCACGGACGTGCGCAGGAAGCGCGAGAGGGCCGACCAGGGGTCGTCCTCCTGCCCGAGTGCGGTGCGCGCCTGGTCCGTCAGCCGTGCGGTCTCCTCCTCCGCTATCCGGCGGACCAGTACGTCCTTGCTCGGGAAGCGGCGGTAGACCGTGCCCACCCCGACCCGGGCCCGGCGGGCCACGTCCTCCATGGGCGCGCCGTATCCCAGCTCGCCGAAGACTTCACGGGCAGCTCGCAGAACATGTTCCAAGTTGCGCTGTGCGTCCACCCGGAGCGGAGTGGTCCGCCCGGGTACGCCGGCCTCGCCCACGCCGCCGGTCCGGTCACCCGGCACGGACGCCACGGCCGCCGGCCAATGAGAACTCTGCATGTGCATAGATGATCCCCCGGTAATGACGTCTCCCCCCGGAGACTCCCCGCCCTGACTGCCGGGGCAGCCGACAACAGGCTCCACCCCGACGAGGTACGAACATAGTTGAGCGCAGGTCAAGAATGAAGGGGGCAGTTCCGTACAGTCCGCCCCTCGAACGGAGTACGCGCCCGTTCCATCCCGTTTCCGTACACTCCCGCCATCTCGTACCCCCCGTCTGACCTGCGGATCTCATCCCACACCGGCGGAAGGGGAGGTTCCAACAGGGGGTTCGGGGCACCGACCGTATTTCGCCTGTCCTGTGGACAAAGAGACGCCGGGGGTGCGTCATGGAGAAATGCTGTGTCCCGAAGCGGGTACACGTGCATGTGATCGTGGCTCCGCCGGGCCGGACCGACGGCCCCGGACGCACCCCACGGGCCACGGGCGACGTCGCGAGGAGATCCTCTGTGAAGCACCCGGCGCGCATTCTCGTAGTCGGCGGCGGTTATGTGGGCATGTACACCGCCCTCCGCCTGCAGCGGAAGCTCAGGAAGGAGCTCGAGGGCGGCACGGTCGAGATCGTGGTGGTCGACCCGGAGCCGTACATGACGTACCAGCCGTTCCTGCCGGAGGCGGCGGCCGGCTCCATCTCGCCGCGCCACGTCGTCGTTCCCCTGCGCCGTGTGCTGCCCCTGTGCCAGGTCGTCATCGGCGAGGTCACGGACATCGACCACGCCAAGCGCACCGCCACGGTGAAGACGCTGGCCACGGAGGAGGAGGGCACCGGCGCCGTCGAGACGCGGTACGACGAGCTGGTGCTGGCACCCGGCTCGATCTCGCGCACCCTGCCCGTCCCGGGATTGGCCGATTTCGGTATTGGCTTCAAGACCGTCGAGGAAGCCATCGGGCTGCGCAATCACGTACTGGAGCAACTCGACATCGCTTCCTCCACCCGCGACCCGGCGGTCCGGGACGCCGCACTGACGTTCGTCTTCGTGGGCGGCGGTTACGCGGGCGTCGAGGCGCTCGCCGAGCTGGAGGACATGGCCCGTTATGCCGTGCGGTACTACCACAACGTCCGGCCCGGGGACATGAAGTGGCTGCTCGTCGAGGCGACCGGCCGCATCCTGCCCGAGGTCGGCGAGGAGATGGGCGAGTACGCCGTACGGGAGCTGCGCGGTCGCAACATCGATGTACGGCTGAACACGCGCCTGGAGACGTGCGAGAACCGCGTCGCCGTACTGGACGACGGGTCACGCTTCCCGACCCGCACCCTCGTATGGACGGCCGGCGTCAAGCCGCACCCCATCCTCGCCGCGACCGACTTCCCGCTCACCGAGCGCGGCCGTCTGAAGTGCAATGCCACGCTCCAGGTGGCGGGCGTCGAGCATGCCTGGGGCGCCGGTGACGCCGCCGCCGTACCGGACCTGACCGCCGACGAGCCGGGCAAGGAGTGCGCGCCCAACGCCCAGCACGCCGTCCGCCAGGCCAAGGTGCTCGCGGAGAACATCGCCGCGGCAATACGGGGCGAGCCCCTCCAGGACTACGCCCACAAGTACGTCGGCTCGGTCGCGTCCCTGGGGCTGCACAAGGGCGTGGCACACGTGTACGGGCGGAAGCTGAAGGGCTATCCGGCGTGGTTCATGCACCGCGCCTACCACCTCAGCCGCATCCCGACCTTCAACCGCAAGGCCCGCGTGCTCGCCGAATGGACGCTCGCCGCCTTCTTCAAACGCGAGATCGTCTCGCTCGGCTCCCTGGAGCACCCGAGGGCGGAGTTCGAACTCGCGGCGGGCACGGGGCGGCACAACGAGGCGAGTTGACGACGGGACCGGCACGGCGTTGACGCCCCTTCGGGTGGCCCGGCGCGCCGTACAGGGACACCCTGCGTACGGTGTCGGCCGGGCATAGCCCTGGACCATATGCCTCTGTCGGTCATACGTTCACCGTTGCGTTCAGTCGAACGGGCGGTCAAGGACGCGGTCAGGAACCCCACCCGCCACCCCGGCGTCTGACGTATGTCAGTCCGGTCGGCCACACTGGACGTGTGACCATGGGTGGGCTCGTATCTGCAAAGAGTGACAAGCGCGAGGAATTGGGACGTTTGCTGCATCACGCCAGAGGGCGCTCGGCGCGCCCCCGCCCGACCTTCCGCCAGCCAACGGCCGGGAGGTACCTTCTGGCCGCCGGACCGACTCGGCGCCGCGACGCGAAGTAAGAGGTACACCTCCGTGAACTTCACTCGCTGGAGCGCCCGTTTCCCCGGCACGCAGCGCCGCGCCGCGCGGTCCGACCGCGGTGCGGCGCCGGGCGCGTCGTCCCCCAAGCCGCCGCGGAGAGCCCCCGCCCCCGGAGCCGCGCAGCCCGCGGCTGCCTCCGGGGCCCCCGCGCCGCTGCCCGCCGACGAAGCGGAACGGCCGGATGCCGACCCCGCGGCGCCCACCACGGCAGGCATCGCCTCGGGCACCACGGGCGCGCCACCGGGCGCGGCCCCCGGGAGCGCGGTCCCCGCCGCCCGCGCCGAGCGCTCCGAAGCGCACACCCCGCCTTCGGGTGCGGCGCCCGGCGCCTCCGGTGCGCAGCCGCCCACCGTCGACGTGCTCTCCGCCCACGAGATCCTCGGCACCATCCCGGCCCTGGTCGCCGTCGTCTACGGGCCCGAGCACCGCATCGCGTACGTCAACGGGGCGTACGCCAAGGTCTTCGGCGAGCGCCCTGCGGGGTCGACGGCCCGGGAAGCGCTGCCGGAGCTCGCCGAGCTGGGGCTGCTGCCGCTGATGGACCAGGTACTGCGCAGCCGCAAGCCGCGCACGGTCAAGGCGCGCAAGGTCCCCGGCGGCGCCGGCTCCGACCTCAGCCGCGACGGCTACTACACCTTCACCTGCACGCCCATCGAGGTCGCCGCCGCCAGCACCCCGGCCCCGGACCCCGAGATCGCCTGCGTCGCGCCGCACAAGGGCGTCCTCGTCTTCGCCGCCGACGTCACCGACCAGGTCGAGGCCGCCGAGCGGCTGCGCGCCGCCGAACGCCGCCAGCGCGAGGCCGCCGTCACCCTCCAGCGCTCCCTGCTCCCCCAGGAGCTGGAGCAGCCCGACGACCTCCGGGTCGCCGCGATCTACCACCCCGGCGGCACGGACGCCGCGGTCGGCGGCGACTGGTACGACGTGATCACCCTCGGCGCCGGGCGCACCGCACTGGTCATCGGCGACGTGATGGGCCGCGGCGTGCGCGCCGCCGCCGTCATGGGCCAGCTCCGTACGGCCGTCCGCGCCTACGCCCGGCTCGACCTCCCGCCGCACGAGGTCCTGCAGCTCCTGGACGGCCTCGCCGCGGAGATCGACGCGAGCCAGATCGCCACCTGCGTGTACGCCGTGCACGACCCCAACGAAGGCCGGCTGGTCTACGCCTCGGCCGGCCACCTGCCCATCCTCGTGCGTAACCAGGACGGCACCGTCCACCGCGCCGAGGAGCCGACCGGCCCGCCGCTCGGCACCGGCGGCTGGCTGCACACCTCCGGCAGCGTCCCGCTCGGCCCCGGCTCCACCGCCGTCCTCTATACGGACGGTCTCGTCGAACGCCGCGACAAGGACATCGACGAGGGCATCGCCGCACTGGAGCACGCCGTCTCCGGCGCCACCGGCGCGCCCGACATCATCTGCGACCGCCTGCTGCGCGCGCTCGGCATCTCCAACGACCACGACGACGACGTCGCCGTCCTGGTCCTCCAGCACCCGGACCGCACCGGCCCCGAGGCCGAGCTCTTCCACAACGCCGCACTGGAACTGCACGGCGGTACGGAGGCGGCGCCGCGCGCCCGCGCCTTCGCCTCCGGCGTGCTCGCCTCCTGGCGCTTCTCGCCGGAGCTGCACGACCTCGGCGTACTGGCCGCGAGCGAGCTGGTCGCCAACTCCCTCCAGCACGGCACGCCACCCATGCGGCTGCGGCTGCGGCGTACGGACCGCCGCCTCATCGTCGAGGTTACCGACGGCGACGACCACCTGCCGCGCCGCCGCCGCGCCGAGCCGGTCGACGAGGCGGGGCGCGGCATCTCGATCATTGCCACGATCGCCTCGAACTGGGGCTCGCGCCGCACACCGGGCGGCGGGAAAGCGGTCTGGTGCGAGTTCGCGCTGCCGCGCGAGTAGCCGACCGGCCGGGCTGAGACCCCGCACACACGCCCGCACACCAGCGCGCACATAAGAAGGAGCCCGGGCCCGTACACGTTGTACGGACCCGGGCTCGGCCGGTCGCGCGGCTCACGCCGCGCAGGCCACCTCCTCGCGCACCGGAACCTCCGCCGGTGCTGCCACGGCCTGCGGGTTGTCCTGGGCCGGGGTGAGCAGCCGGCCCAGCCGCAGGGCCAGCGCCGAGATCCCGAGCGCGCACACGAGCAGCGTCACGATGTACGCGACAGCGGCGCCGTGACCCACCATCAGGGAGCCCACGGCCGGCCCGACCGCCAGCGCCAGCTGCTTCACCAGGGCGAACACCGAGTTGTACTGACCGATCAGCCGGCTCGGCGCCAGATCCGCCACCAGCGGCTGCACCGTCGGCGACAGCAGCGACTCACCCACGCCGAACAGCATGTACGTGGAGATCAGCAGACCCGTGGCCAGCGCCTGCGCGCCGTGCACCAGACCGGACAGGCCCGCCGCGACCCAGGCCACGGTCCATATGAGGCCGACCATCGCGATGACCCGGCTGCGGCGCCGCCGCTCGACCAGCTTCAGCACGACGAACTGCGCCAGCACGATGGCCGCGGTGTTGGCCGCCAGCGCGATGCCCATCGTCGACGGCTGGATACGCGTGACCTCGGTGGCGTACGCGGCGAGGCCCGACTCGAACTGCCCGTAGCAGGCGAAGAACAGTACGAACCCCAGCGCGCACAGCCACATCATCCGCCGGTCGGCGAGCAGCGCCTTCCAGGCGCCTTCGGCCCGCGCCTCGACCGGCACCGCGTCCTCGACCTTGGGCGACTTCGGCAGCCGTACGGTCGCCACGGCCGCGCCGAGCACCAGGAACATCACGGCCTCGATGGCGAAAAGTCGCACAAAGCTCGCCGGGTCGTTCTCGTTCACGAGCATGCCGCCTATGAGGCCGCCTATGCCCAGGCCCAGGTTGTTCAGGAAGAACTGGGTGGCGAAGGCGCGCGACCGCGTCACGGTCGTCGAGCACCAGACGATCATCGTCGCCAGCGCCGGCTGGATGACCGCGATACCGGCGCCGAGCGACAGCGCCGAGGCGATGACCATCGGCTCGTTGTCGGAGAGCCCGAGGCCCAGCGAGCCGAGCGCGGCGGCGAACGTGCCCACCACGGCCACCGGCAGCGGACCCCGTCGGTCGATGGCACGACCGGTGAAGGGCAGGACGAAGAGCGCGGCGGCGGCCAGCATCGCGAGCACGATGCCTGCCGTACTCGCTCCAAGATCGCGCACCTTCGCCACGTAGACGTACAGATACGGAACCGTGAAGCCGTTGCCGAACGCGCTCAGCGCGTTGCCCAGCTGGATCCGGCGCAGCGCGGCGCCCATTGCGGTGGTCACACTCACCTACCTAGGTCGAGAGGGTCGTCAGATACGTACATGCGTGCGCATTGCTGCGCGGGTGTGCGCATTTCTGCGCGGGTGTGTGCATGGCGGAGCGAGGCGCACGCGGGTATTGAGACCCCCGGAGCAGACCTGGTGCCCCCCAGCACTGTGACTCCAGAGGAAGATAAGGAGCTTTGCGACGTGTCAGGTCAAAACCAGACAGTCTCAAGACGGCCAGTTCCTGGACAGGCTCACCCAAGACAGACAGTCACAAGCTGAAGACTTCAACTCTAAAGTTCGAAGCTAAAGAGTACATGACCAAGGACTTCAACGCCAATGCGTTACGTGTCATACTCCGTCGCATGTCAGAGCCCTCAGACGCGGTCTCCCGCCCGGCCGAGCCGAGCCTCGAGGAACAGATCGCGGCCTACCAGCGCGAGTTCCAGGACCTCGACCCCCAGGTGGAGAAGGTCGTCTCCGCGCTGCAGCGCCTCAACCGCCGGATGAACGTCGCCTACGGCCGGCAGACCGCCACGCTGGGGATAAGCAACGCCGAGTGGGAGGTACTGAAGGCCCTCGTCGTCTCCGGAGCGCCGTACCGCCTCGGCCCGGGCGACCTCGCCAAGCGGCTGGGCCTCACGCCGGCCGCCATGACGCACCGCATCGACCGCATGGCGAGCGAGGGGCTCGTCAACCGCGAGCGCGACGAGAACAACCGGGTCCGCGTCATCGTCGAGCTCACCAGCGAGGGCCGCGAGAAGTGGCTGGAGGCCATGCGTCTCGCGTCCGTATTCGAAGAGGATCTGCTCCAGGACCTCGATTCACGCGAACGTGGGTTGCTCGGTGATGTACTGACGCGGTTGCTGCGCCGGGTGGAGGACGCCCAGCCCGACGCGGACGGCCGCCTCAGCGACCTCGATTGACCTCGCCTCACCTCTACTGGCCTCGGCAGTAACGGCGGTCTCCGGAGGGGGCAGGGGGCCGGTTGACACGGCCCACCCCGATCCGTAGTGTTCTCCGAGTTGCCACACAGCCGTAACGGTTTTGCGGCAGCCACTCACGCCGCACCGGCGGCAACCCACTACTGCACGACCTTCCCTCGGGAACAATTTCGGCATGCCGAAATTCGGACCGCGGACTCGATTATGAGTCGCCAGGGGAAACCGCTAAAGTAGTGGACACGCCGG
>NZ_JBITXL010000004.1:544067-756538 GCF_044544685.1 Streptomyces sp. NPDC053542 | reverse complement strand
CGGGGGGCTCACCGGGGGGATCCCCCGGGCCTTTTCCCCGCCTCGCCTCTTCCCCCCCGTACCCCCCCGGGGGGGGGGCCCCCCCCCCCGGGGGGGGGGGGGGGCGCCCGCCGCCCCGGCGCCCCCCCCCCCCCCCCCCCCCCCCCCCCCCCCCCCCCCCCCCGCGCCGGTTCAGCGGCAGTTGCGGTCGCCGTTGATGCAGGCCACCGCCTTCTTCATCAGCCGCTCCGGCATGACGTTGATGAAGTCGCCGTGGTCGGTGACCGGCTTGTGCAGCTGCTCCGGGAAGCTGTCCACGGCGAACTGCTCGCCGGCCGGCACGTCGTAGGTGATCTTCTCCTGGAGCTGCGGGATGGCGCGGAACCCGGCCGGGCAGGAGCCGTCCTGCTGCGCGAACGCCACGTGCGTACGGTGGTTGGCGCTGTCGGTGTTCTGCCCGTCCCAGCAGCTCTGGAAGTTGAACGTACGGACGACGTCCGAGCCGCCCGGGCAGATCGGGTACTTGTCCTTCAGCTGCCGGTCCTCGAAGCCGGTGCAGCTCCAGGAGGCGTTGGCGTTGGCCGGGCCGTTGGTGAACGCCTTGGCGTCGCCGGTGATGATGCGCAGGAAGCGCGGCATCGCGGTCACGTCACCGGCCTGGCTGCCGCTGAAGGTGAGCTTGACGTCGGACGGGGTGAGGACCGAGCCCACGTTGCCGTCGTGGCCCGCGCCCGGCTTGTGCTCCGAGGTGCCGTCCAGGGTGCGCAGGACGGGCCAGTAGTACGTGGACAGGTCGCCGTTGTCGCAGGTGGTGCCGGACGCGGCCAGGCTCTGGTCGGTGGAGAAGGCGTCGGTGGTCTCGTTGCCGACGTAGTCGTGGGTGTGGTGCGCGCCGTTGCTGACGCCCGGCGTCACGATGACGTTGTCGGAGTTGAAGTGGCCCTCCTCGTTGGTGCCGCACTCCGAGACGAAGGTGCCGGTGGAGGCGCCGTCGCCCTGCGGCGGCTGCTGGGCGTTGGGCTGGACGGACCGGATGTCGGCGAAGTCGTCGGGGGAGGGCCCGCCGGGCGGCTGCTGCGCGCCACCGTCCTGCCCTTGTTGCCCCTGCTGCCCCTGCTGCCCCTGCTGCGCCGCGTCTCCTTGGCCTTGCTGCTCACCGTCCTGACCCTGCCGGCCCGCGTCCTGTCCGTCGTTCTGCCCTTGCTGAGCGTCTCCGACGTCCTGCTGCTCGCCCACCGATATGGACTCTCCCGTGGGCTTCAGCTTGCAGGCGCTCATGGTCAGCAGGGCGTCGGGGCGGGGCGCCGACCGGCCGATGGCGTCGGCCATCGCGCCGATCGTCTTCTCGCGCTGCTGCCGCAGCTGCTGGAGCATCGCGTCCGTACTGCCGCCGCGCCCGCCCGCCATCATCTTCTCGTACGCCGTCGCCACCTGGCGGTCCAGCGCGGCGAGCCCGCGGGAGACCGGCAGCCGCGCACCCCGCGGCACCCGGCGCAGCCGGTCGCCGACGTCCGGGCAGGACACGGTCGAGGCCACGGCCGCCTGGCCGCCGCGCTGCGCCGGGCCGTTCTCGTCCGCGCCGTCGGCCGAGGCGCCGGCGGCGATCAGCGCGGTCCCGCCGCCGCCGAGCAGCAGCGCGGCTGCCGCGGCCACCAGCCGGGTGGTCAGGCGCGAGCGTTTATGGGCCTGTGGAGTCATGCGATCACTTCGCTTCGTGGGGAGTTGCGTGGGGAGTGGTGGGAAGTGCTGGGGAGAGTGGGGTGGGGGAGCGGCCGCGTGTTCGGGGAAACGTACGGCTGCCGGGGCCGGGCCGCCGCCAGGTTGCCGAAGTCGACCAGGCCGGTACCTTCCAGGACCGTGATGTGGTCCAGGACGACCGCATTCGTACGAGTGGCCAGGCGCCGCACCATCGAGTTGCGGCTCTGCGCCCGGACGAGCGCGACGAGTCCGAAGACCTTGCCGTGCGCGCGGCGCAGCAGCTGGGCGAAGCGCCGGTCGAATTCCTGGCCGCGCGCGGAGTCCAGCTGCCCGAGCCAGCCCTGCTGCTGCGGGGTGGGCTCGTCCGGCAGCGACATGCCCAGGTCGCGGGCCGTCTGTACGGAGAGCCGGTCCAGTTCGGTGTGGCCGGCCACGAGATGGTCGCCCGCGGTCCGCACCGCCTTCCGCGTGCCGCGTTCCCGCGCCTGGCGGCCCGCGGGCAGCTCCCACAGCCCGGCGAGCCGTACCTTGCGCACGAAGTCCCGGTCCATGGGGGTGAGCAGGCCGTACGGGGTGCGGACGGTGCCGCCCCCGTCGTCCTCCCAGCCAGCGGCCGCGGCGGCCGTCGAGGTGTTCTGGCCGAAGAGCTGGACGGGCAGCAGCAGCGCGACGAGCGTGGCCGCGAGGGCCGCGACGATCAGTCCGGTGGCGAGCGTCCGCGCGGGGACGGCGGACAGCTGGCCGGCGATGGAGCGCACACGAAACCTCCCGGTCGGTCCGGTGGGACGCCTCGGACGCTAGGCCGGTGCGGGGCCGGTGAACGCGGGATTCGCGCGCCTGGACAAGAAAACGCCGGGGCGGCGCGTGCGCTGCTACGGTGCGGCGGGGCGCGCCCGGCCCACTCGCGAACGCGCCCGGCCCACTCGCGAACGGGCATGGCTCAGCCGCGCACGAGCGCGCTGCTCAGCCCGCGTACAGCGCCTCGATCTCCGCCGCGTACGCCCGCTCGATCGCCGCCCGGCGCAGCTTCAGCGAGGGCGTCAGCAGGCCGTCGGCGACGCTGAACTCGCCGGGCAGGATGCGGAAGGCGCGGATGGACTCGGCGCGCGAGACCGAGGCGTTGGCGACCGCGACCGCCCGCTGCACCGCCGCCCGGACGCCTTCCTCCGGCGGGTCATCGGGCCGCGCGTCGAGGAGCCCGCCGCGGTAGCGCCGCCAGTGCGCCAGCGCCTCGGGGTCCAGGGTGATCAGTGCCGCGATGTAGGGCCGGTTGTCGCCGACGACCAGGCACTGCGAGATCAGCGGGTGCGCGCGGACCCGCTCCTCCAGGCCGAGCGGGGCGACGCTCTTGCCGCCGCTGGTGATGAGGATGTCCTTCTTGCGGCCGGTGATCACGAGGTAGCCGTCCTCGTCCAGGTGTCCCAGGTCGCCGGTGGCGAACCAGCCGTCGTGCGGCGCCGTCCCGTGCTCGTCGACGTACCCGGCGAAGACCACGTCGCCGCGTACCCACACCTCGCCGTCCTGGGCGATGCGCACCGCGCAGCCGGGCAGCGGCCGGCCGACCGTGCCGAATCGCACCCGCCCCGGCGGGCAGGCGGTGACGGCTCCGCTCGTCTCGCTGAGCCCGTACCCGTCGTAGACGGTCAGGCCGGCCCCGGCGAAGATCCGCCCGAGGTCGGCGCGGAGCGGCGAGCCGCCCGAGACCGCGTTGCGCACCCGCCCGCCCAGGACTTCGCGGATGCGCCCGTACACCAGCCGTTCGTACAGCGCGTGCCGGGCGCGCAGACCCGGCCCCGGACCGTGGCCGTGGCCCTGCTCGCGGCGCTCCACGGCGCGTGCGTACCGCAGCGCGGTGGCCGTCGCGACGTCGAACAGCCGCAGCCGGCCGGCCTCTTCGGCGGCCCGGCGCGCGCTGTCGTAGATCTTCTCGAAGACGTACGGGACGCCGAAGAGGAAGGTGGGCCGGAAGGACGCGAGCGCGGGCAGCAGCGCCTGCGGGGTCAGCTCGGGCTCGTGCCCCAGCAGGATGCCGCCGCGCAGGCAGGCGACCTGGACCATCAGCCCGTAACTGTGCGCGAGCGGCAGGAACGCCAGGATCGACGGCTGTTCGCCGGGCGGCCCGGTGAGCCGTCCCCAGCCCGCCAGCAGCGTGTCGCACTCGGCGGCGAGATTGCCGTGGGTGATCACGCAGCCGCGCGGCCGGCCGGTGGTGCCGGAGGTCTGGACGACCGCCGCGGTGTCCCGCGGCGTGACGGCCCGGCGCAGCCGGTGCACCTCGGCGTCGGGCAGATGTGCGCCGAGCCCGCTGAGCAGGCCGAGGCAGTCCTGGTCCAGCTGCCAGACGCGGCGCAGCCGGCAGTCGGCGTCGCAGGCCGCCGCCACGGTCATGGCGTGCTGCTCGTGCTCGATGACGACGGTGTCGGCCCCGGTCGCGGCCAGCAGCGCGCGCAGCTGCTCGGTGGAGGCGGTCGGGTAGACGGGGACGAGGTGCGCGCCGAGCGACCAGACCGCGTAGCTGAAGAGCGTCCACTCGTACCGGGTCCTGGACATCACGGCGACCCGGTCGCCGGGGCGCAGGCCGTCCGCGAGCAGCCCCTTGGCCAGCGCCATGACCTCGGCGCGGAAGGCGGCGGCGGACACGTGGTGCCAGCGGCCGGGGTCCGCGGGGTCCCGGCGGGCGAGCTGGGCGAGCGCGGGCACCCGGTCGGCCAGCTCGTGGACGGTGTCGGCGAGGCCGCCGGTACGGGCCGCGGTCACCAGGGCGGGCGTGCTGACTTCGCGCACCACACCTCCCTCGTTCGCCCCCGCCGTACGGCCGGGGTGGACGCAAGTTACCCGCTGGTGGCCCTACTGCGCAGGCTCTCTGGTTACTCTTGAGCGGAAGAGGACAAAACCGAGCGGGGCGAACCCGGTCGGGGAACAGCCGAGCGGGGAGAGGAGAACGCGTATGCGGTACCTCGCCGATGCCTGGCGGCTGTACGTCGGCGCGCTGCTGTTCCTCCTGGCCGGCGTGCTGCTCACGCAGAGCGGCCTGACCTCGGCCCTGACCGCCGCCGCGACCACCGCGGCCGTCCTCCTCCTCAGCCGCGCGGTGCTCGTCGCCACGCTGGCCCGCCCCGCTCCGCCGGGCCGGGTCCGCACCGCCATCCGGGACCGGGAACGCCGTACGGCCTTCCTGCCCCAGCGCGATCCCGACGCCGCGGGCCGCCCGCGGCCCAGGGCACCCGGCCGCCGTCTGCCGACGGCCGCGTAGGCGCGCAGGCGCCTGCTCCTCTTCTCCGCGTACGGCCCTGCCACGCGGCTCGTCACACCGAAATCTCCCTGAGATCCCCTTTTCCCACTGCTTCTTTCGGTACTGACGAGACCCCTGGAGGGCTCCCGCATGTCCGTCTTCGCCCCGCTCGGCGCCGCGCTCGGCCACCTCGCCGACGCGCTCTCCCCGCTCTTCGGCGCCTCGGCGACCGCCGCCGCCATCGTCGTCTGCACCCTGGCCGTACGCGCCGCCCTGCATCCCCTCGCCCGCGCCGCCGTGCGCGGCGAGAAGTCCCGCACCGCACTGGCCCCGCAGCTGGCCGAAATACGCCGGAAGTACGCCAAGAACCCCGAGCGCATGCAGCGCGAGATGACCGACCTCTACCGGAAGGCGGGCGCCTCGCCGCTGGCCGGCTGCCTCCCGATGCTCCTGCAGCTCCCGGTCTTCTTCCTCATGTACCACCTCTTCACCTCGCGCAGCTCCGGGCTGCTGGGCGAACGCCTGCTGGACGCGCCGCTCGGCGGCCGCTGGACGGACGCGCTCGCCGACGGGGGCCCGTTCGGGCCGCACGGGCTGGTGTACCTGGCCCTCTTCGTGATCGTCGCGGCCGTGGCGACGGTGAACTACCGGCGGGCCCGGAAGGCCACCGCGGCCGCACCGGCCGGGGTGGCCGGTGAAGCGGTACCCGGCATGGCCGCCGTGACGAAGTTCGCCCCCCTCCTCTCCTTCGCCACGCTCCTCACGGTCGCCGTCGTACCGCTGGCCGCCGCCCTGTACGTCGTGACGAGTACGGCGTGGACGGTCTGCGAACGCGGCCTGCTGATGCGGGACCGCAAGCCCGCCGCGGGCCTCACGCCCGCTACCGCCGAGTAAAGGTCCAGTACGTGAACGGGGTCTTGCGGGCGGGACCCCGTTCTTGGAGGATCGGCCAAATCGCTCGATGGCCGCACTCCATCGGCCGGCCCGGGAGACCCCTCCCGGGCCGACCCTTCGCATACGACCACGGGAGTTGTACTGATGAAGCTGCTGCGTGTCGGACCGGTGGGGGCGGAACGCCCGGCGCTGCTGGACGAGTCGGGAACCCTGCGTGATCTGTCGGGCGTCGTGCCGGACATCGACGGAGCGCTGCTCGAGGACGAGACGGCGCTGGACCGCATCCGTGCGGCCGCGGCCGCCGGCGACCTGCCGGCGCTGGACGCCGCCGGACTGCGCAGGGGCGCGCCGCTCGCCCGCATCGGCAAGGTCGTGTGCATCGGGCTGAACTACCACGACCACGCCCGGGAGACCGGCGCGCCGATCCCGGCCGAGCCGATCGTCTTCATGAAGGCCGCGGACACCGTCGTCGGCCCGGACGACACGGTGCTCGTCCCGCGCGGCAGCGTGAAGACCGACTGGGAGGTCGAGCTGGCCATCGTCATCGGCCGCACGGCCCGCTACCTGGAGACCGACGAGCAGGCGCTCGCCGCCGTCGCGGGCTACACGATCGCGCACGACGTCTCCGAGCGGGAGTTCCAGATCGAGCGCGGCGGCCAGTGGGACAAGGGCAAGAACTGCGAGACGTTCAACCCGCTGGGCCCCTGGCTGGTCACCGCCGACGAGGTGGCCGACCCGCAGGCGCTCGGCCTGCGCCTGTGGGTGAACGGCGAGCTCAAGCAGGACGGCACGACGGCCGAGCAGATCTTCCCGGTCGCCGAAGTCGTCCGCTACCTCAGCCAGTTCATGACCCTCTACCCCGGCGACATCATCAACACCGGTACCCCGGCCGGCGTCGCCATGGGCCACGCCGAACCCAAGCCGTACCTCCGCGCCGGCGACGTGGTCGAACTCGAAATCGACGGCCTGGGCCGCCAGCGCCAGGAGCTGAAGGACGCGTGACGGGCGGGGTGGCTCTCAGCTCTTCGGGATGAGGGCCACCCAGACCGGGCCGGGGGTGAAGGGGAGGGCGTGGCCTTCGGGGGTGGTGAAGGTGGTGCCGGCGTCCGGACCGGGGCGGTTCCACTCGGCCTGGTACTTCTTGCCGTCGCGGAGGACCAGGGCGTCGCCCGAGCCGACGGTCTGCGTGTACGGAGTGACGCTGCCCCACTTGTCGTGGAGGCGGGAGGAGCGGACGGTCACGTACTGGACCACCACCGTGGCGACGCCCAGCTGTCCGGCTCCCGTGGTGCGGAAGGGCGTGCCGTCCATGGCGACCAGCCAGCGGCCACGGCTCTCGGACCAGGTGAAGGAGAAGCGGGCCGCCGGGTAGCGGACGTCCTGCTGAGTCGTCCTGGTGCCGCCCTTCGCCGGGGCGGCGCCGAAGCGGAAGCCGATGTCGGCGGGGGCCGAGGCGTCCGGAGCGGCTTTCAGGGCGCGGGCCGGGTGCAGGTACAGGTTGTGCGGCGCGGCGCGGTCCGTGCTGCGGACGTATGCGTCGGGGGCCTCGCGCGGGGGCAGGGCGGCGATCGGGGCCGACTCCAGCGTGGGGCGCAGGCCGGCCTGCGCGCCCGAGTAGGCCAGCGCCGGGTGCCCGAACTGGCGGAGCAGTTCGAGGTCGGACTCGCGGGCGCTGCGGACCGGGCCGACCCGCTCGGGGAGGTGGCTCGCGAAGACGGCCATTATCCGGGACAGGCCGGCCTCCACCTCTTCGGTGTAGAGGATGTCGGCGTCCTCCAGGCCGGTCTGCGGGCGGGCCGCGGCGATGTTGTCGATCTTGACGGCCAAGACCTTGTCGCCCGCGCCGTCCTTGCCGGTGAACGGCGACTTCCCGTCGCCGTCCCCCATCTGACAGCTCGCCACCAGCGGTGACAGGCCCGCGGCGAGCCCCGCCGCCAGCACGGTCCGCCGTGATGATCCGGCCCGTCCGCCCGTCCGCCCGCCCGTCCACGCCATGGGGGTACCGCCTCTCTCTCGCCGGTTACCCCACAGCTTTCCCGGTGGACCGGGCGGGCGCACGGATTCCGTCAGGCGGGGCGCAGAAACCGCTCCAACGCCTCGACGACGAGGGCGTGGTCGTCGGCCTGCGCGAGGCCGGAGACGGCCACGGCGCCGATGACCCCGGTACCGCGGAGGCGGACCGGGAAGGCGCCGCCGTGGGCGGCGTAGGTGTCCGGGTCCAGCCGGGAGGAGTCCTCGAAGGTCCGGCCCTTGGCCCGGAAGCGGGCGCCGACCAGGAAGGACGCCTCGCCGTACCGCTCCACGACTCGGCACTTGCGGTCGAGCCAGGCGTCGTTGTCGGCGCTGGTGCCGGGCAGCGCGTAGTGGAAGAGCCGCTGGGCGCCGCGCCGGATGGAGACCGTCACGGCGGCGTTCCGCTCGCGGGCCAGCTCGACGAGGAGGGTGCCCAGCTCCCAGGCGTCCTCGTTGCCGAAGCGGTCGAAGACCAGCCGGCGCTCGTGCTCCTCGAGGGTGGCGATGTCGTCGGCGGCGGTCATCGGGCGGCCTCGATCCGGACCGTGCGGCCCTCGGCGGCCGAGAGCTTGGCGGCCTCCAGGACGCGCAGCGCGGCGGCCGCCTCCAGGGCGGTGACCGGCGGCTCGCCGCCCGTACGCAGCGCTTCGGCGACGGCGGCGTAGTACGCGGGGTAGTCGCCGGGCAGCGTCGGGACGGGCTCGCCGCCGCCGGTCTGCGGGGACTCCCCGGCGCCGAGGCGGCCCCAGGCGGACTCCGGCTCCACGCCCCACTCCGCCGCGCCGCCCGGGCGGAGGCCCTCGCGCAGCGCCGCCTCCTGCGGGTCCAGGCCGTACTTCACGTAACCGGCCTCGCTGCCGAGCACCCGGAAGCGCGGGCCGAGCTGGGCAGTGGTGGCGCTGACCCACAGGTGGGAGCGGACGCCGCTCGCGTGTGTGATCGCGATGAAGGTGTCGTCGTCGGCCTCGGCGCCGGGGCGGCGCACGTCGGACTCCGCGTACACCGCGACGGCGGGGCCGAAGAGGGTGAGGGCCTGGTCGGCGACGTGGCTGCCCAGGTCGTACAGCAGCCCGCCGATCTCGGCCGGGTCGCCGGACTCGCGCCAGCCGCCCTTGGGCTTGGGCCGCCACCGCTCGAACCGCGACTCGAAGCGCCACACCTCGCCGAGCGCGCCCTCCTCGACCAGCTTGCGCAGAGTGAGGAAGTCGTTGTCCCAGCGGCGGTTCTGGAAGACGGAGAGGAGCAGCCCGCGGTCCTTCGCCAGCGCGGCCAGCTGCTCGGCCTCGGCGGCGGTCCCGGCCAGCGGCTTGTCCACGACCACCGGCAGGCCGGCCTCCAGTGCCGCGGTGGCCAGCGGTACATGCGTCTTGTTCGGCGAGGCGAGCACGATCAGGTCCAGCTCGGCGGCGCGCGCGAGCACCTCGTCCGGTGTGCCGACCGTGCGCACCTGGGGGTGCTCGGCGCGGGCCTGCGCCTGGCGGTCGGGGCTGGAGGTGGAGACCGTGTCGAGGACCAGGTCCTCGGTCGCGGCGATCATCGGGGCGTGGAAGACGGAGCCGGCCAGGCCGTAACCGATGAGGCCGACGCGCAGGGGGCTGCCGGGGGATGCGGTACCGGTGGGGGAGTCGCTCGGGCTGCTCATGCTTCCACTTAAGCAACGCTGTTGCCAAAGTGCAAGCGGTCCGCACAATAGAGAGGTGACCAGCGAAAACCCTCCCCCCTCCGACCCGGCCGGACGGCCCGGCCCGGCCGAGCGCGCGCTCGGCGGCGCCAACCTCCCCCTGCTGCGCGGGCACAACGCGGCCGTACTGCTCGGGCTGCTGCGCGCGGCGGGGGAGGGCGGCGTGAGCCGGCTGGAACTGGCCGAGGGCAGCGGGCTCACCCCGCAGGCGGTCAGCAAGATCACGGCGCGACTGCGGGAGGAGGGGCTCGCCACCGAGGCCGGGCGGCGCGCGTCCACGGGCGGCAAGCCCCGTACGGTCCTGCGGCTGGTCCCCGGCGCCCGGCACGCGATCGGGCTGCACCTGGACCGGGACGAGAGCGTCGCGGTCCTCGCCGACCTGGCGGGCGAGCCGGTCGCGGTCCGCCGCGCGCCGCTGGACCTGGGCGCGGGCGCGGACGAGGTACTGGCGGCGGCCGCGGCCCAGGTCGCCGAGGTGCGCGCCGCCGCGCCCGAGGCCCGGGTGATCGGGGCGGGCGTGGCCTGCCCCGGCCCGCTGGACCACCGCACGGGCGTGCTGCACCGGGTCACCGGCCTCCCGCAGTGGGACGGCTACCCGCTGCGCGCCGCGCTCGCCGAGCGGCTCGGTCTGCCCGTGGTGCTGGACAAGGACACCAACGCGGCGGCGCACGGCCTGGCCCAGCAGGCCGACGGCGCCGGGTCGTTCGGCTATCTGCACCTGGGCACGGGGCTGGGCGCCGGGCTGGTGCTGGGCGGCGCCGTGCACCGGGGAGCGCGCACCGGGGCCGGGGAGTTCGGGCACCAGGTGGTGCAGCTGGACGGCCCGCGGTGCGGCTGCGGCAAGCGCGGCTGCATCGAGGCGCTGTGCCTGGCCGCGGTGGCGGCGGGCGACCCGGCGGAGGCGGCGCGGGTGCTCGGCGTCGGCGCCGCCAACCTCGTCGAACTGCTCGACGTGGACCGGATCCTGCTGGGCGGCCGTACGGTACTGGCCGACCCCCCTGCGTACGTACGGGGAGTCGCCGCCTCCCTCGACGGCCAGCTGCGCGCGCACGGGGCCGCCGAGGCCCGCACCGTCCCGGTCGTACTCGCACCCGGCGGCCCGCACACGGTGCCGCTCGGCGCCGCCCACCTGGTCCTCGCCTCCCTCTTCGCCCCGCCGCACGGCCCGTTCACGGGGGCGCGGGCGGCGCTCTGAGAGGGCGCCGCGGGGCTCAGATGCGGTCGACCAGGTCCGCGATCGAGTCGACGACGCTGGTCGGCCGGAACGGGTAGCGGTCCAGGTCGGCCTTGCCCGTCAGCCCGGTGAGCACCAGGAACGTCTCCATGCCGGCCTCCAGGCCCGCCAGCACGTCGGTGTCCATCCGGTCGCCGATCATGGCGGAGCTCTCGGAGTGCGCCCCGATGGTGTTCAGCGCGGTACGCATCATCAAGGGGTTCGGCTTCCCGATGAAGTACGGGTCCTTGCCGGTCGCCTTGGTGATCAGCGCGGCGACCGAACCGGTGGCCGGCAGGGCGCCCTGGGGGGAGGGCCCGGTGTTGTCGGGGTTGGTCGCGATGAACCGCGCGCCGTCGTTGATCAGCCGGATCGCCTTGGTCAGCGCCTCGAACGAATACGTGCGCGTCTCGCCCAGGATGACGAAATCCGGGTCCTGGTCGGACAGGACGTAACCGGCATCGTGCAGAGCGGTGGTCAGCCCGGCCTCGCCGATCACATAGGCGGTGCCGCCGGGGTGCTGGGTGTCCAGGAATTTGGCGGTGGCGAGCGCCGAGGTCCAGATGTTCTCGACCGGCACCTCCAGCCCGATCCGGCTCAGCCGGACGTGCAGGTCCCGGGCCGTGTAGATCGAATTGTTGGTGAGCACCAGGAAGGGGCGACCGGCGTCGCGCAGCTTCTTGATGAAGGCGTCGGCTCCGGGGACGGGGATGCCCTCGTGCATCAGCACGCCGTCCATGTCGGTGAGCCAGGATTCGATCGGCTTGCGCTCTGTCATGGGCGCCATGCTATGCACTCCCGCACGCGTGCATCAGGGGTGGCACGAGAGCTTCCTGTCACCCCGGCGGCGCAAGCGGCGCCCCGCTCAGGATGCGGACGGCGGCTGCGGCATCGACCTTCGAAGTATCCGGAGGTTCACCATGCGTCCACCGCGTTTCACCGTCTGCACCTGCACGGCCTTCACCGCCTGCGTGGTCCTCGCCGGCACCGCGCACCCGGCGGGCCGGCTCGACGGGCAGCCCGGGCCGGTCGCCGCCACCGCGGGGGTGACGGCGCGGGCCGCCCCACCGCCGCCCGCCGAATACCGTCCCGTGACCGAGGACCGGCGGACGGTGACCGAGGAGCGGAGACCGGTGACCGAGGAGCGGAGACCGGTGACCGAGGAGCGGAGACCGGTGGGCGGGATGAATTCGGGCCGGTCGGCGGGGCTGGTGGTGGCCGGCGGCGTGGCCCTCGTCGTGATCGGCCGCATTGTGCACGTGCTGCGGAAGCGGGGTGGCGGTGATGCCGAGTGAGGGCCTGCCCATGACGGGCGGGTACGGCCGGCTGCTGGCCGGTGTGGCCTGGGCACTGTTGCTGCTCGGGCTGTGGATATGGGGGCGCGGGCCGAGCGACGGGCAGCTGCCGGCCGCCGCCACCACCGGCGACGTCGCCGCCGTGGGCCGCCCCCTCCTCCAGGAACTCCCGCGGGCGCACGCCCCGTTGCCCGCCGCCCGGCCCACCGCGATCGGCATCGGCGCGCTGGGCACGGCCCACGCGGACGTGGTGCCGGCCGCCGGCGCCCCCGGCGTCCTCGCGCCACCGGCCCGTACGCCGGGCGCCGTGGCCTGGGACGCGGCCGGGCCGCAGCCGGGACGGCCGGGCGTGGCGGTACTGGCCGGGCACGGCGCGGCGGGTCCGGGGCGCGGCGTCTTCGCCGGACTGGGCGAGGTCCGCGCCGGGGAGACCGTGCGGGTGGCCCGGTCGGACGGTTCCATCGCGGAGTTCACCGTGGAAGAGGTACAGGCGTACTCGCCGGCGCGGTTCGACGCCGCGCGGATCACCGGCGCGCACGAGCGCGACCGCGCCGAGCTGCGCCTCGTCAGCGACGACCGGATCGTCGTCTCCGCCTACTTGAGCGGGGTCAGCGGTCCATGAGAGGAGATGAGCGGAGTGCGGCACGCGGAGGGCGGCGTGCGAGCGCCCGGCCGGGCCGGCGGCTCGCTCCCCCCTGAACCGCCGGCCGGCCGGTCCTCGACCGCCGCGATTCAGGACTGCGGGAGTTGCCCTGCCGTCGGCGGGAGGCGCCATGAAGTGCGCGTTCCAGGCCGGGGGCCAGGGCCAGACCCACACTTTAGAACGCCTGCGCGCCCTCCGCATAGAGGGCGTTGGCAGCGGGCTGTAACAGGTTGCCCACGGGCCGTCGCCGGTGCACACGGGTGTGCCAGGATTGCTGCGACCGGCCAAGTTCCGTGCTCCGAGGGGGGAGTGGATGTACGGCGAAGTACCGGGGTCCGGGGGGACTTCGAGTGGACGGCGCGGTGACCGCCGCATCATGAGGGCTGCCGTACCGGCGCGGACTGCCGTACCGGCGCTGGCAGCGCTGCTGCTGGCGGCCGGGGCGCTGGCCGGATGTTCCTCGTCCGACGGCTCCGACGGCGGCCCGCCGGAGCAGCGGCCCAGGGCCACGGTGCCGTACTGGGTCAACCCGGACGGGAAGGCGGCCCAGCAGGCGGCCGCGTACCGCAAGGACGACAAGCAGGACGACGCCGAGCTGATCGACCGCATCGCGGCGCAGCCCGTCGCGGAGTGGATCGGCATAGAGGACCCGCAGGGCGAGGCCCGCGGCTTCACCGAGGCCGCCGCGAAGGCGAAGCGCGACGCGCTGCTGGTGCTCTACAACATCCCGCACCGCGACTGCGGCAGCTACTCCAAGGGTGGCGCCGCCGACGGCAACGCGTACCGCGCATGGCTGGACGGCGTGATCAAGGGCATCGGCGACCGTGCCACGACGGTGATCCTGGAGCCCGACGCGCTGCCGCACATCGAGGACCGGTGTACCCCGGAGCAGTTCCACGAGGAGCGGTACGCGCTGCTGACCGAGGCCGTCGGCAAGCTCAAGGCGCTGCCGCGCACCAAGGTCTACCTCGACGCGGGCAACCCGCACTGGATCAAGGACCCGGGGCGGATGGTGGAGCCCCTGAAGCGGGCCGGCATCGACCGCGCCGACGGCTTCGCGCTGAACATCTCCAACTACCAGACCACGGCGGAGAACGAGAAGTACGGCCGGCAGCTCTCCGCGATGGTGGGCGGCAAGCACTTCGTCATCGACACCAGCCGGAACGGCAACGGCCCGGCGCCGGGCGGCGACGACCCGGAGAACTGGTGCAACCCGCGGGGCCGGGCGCTGGGCGAGCCGCCGACCGTGAAGACCGACGACGGACTGGTGGACGCGTACCTCTGGATCAAGCGGCCCGGGGAGTCGGACGGTCCGTGCAAGGGCGGCCCGCAGGCGGGCAAGTGGTGGCCGTCGTACGCGCTGGAGCTGGCCCGCAACAGCAAGCAGTGACGCGCTGAGAGCGACGCGAGGAGGGGGCACCCCGGGCACGGGGTGCCCCCTCCTTATGCGTCCCTGCGTCGCTACGGCCGGTCGGCCGCGGGCACCTTCACCCACACCGCCTTCGACGGAGTGCCTTCCTCGTCGACGGCCATGAGCATGTACCAGCCGGGCGGGACCAGGGCCGGGTCCTTCGGCAGGGTCACGGTCACCGAGTCGCCCTTCGTGGTGAAGTCCAGCGCGAGCGAGCGCTGTTCGACGTTGGTGACATGGGTGAACGAGCCGGGCCTGATCAGCCGCAGTTTCTTGAGCGAGGAGGCGTGGGTCGTCCCGAACGTCGCCGTGCCGCCCAGCTTCACGGTCGTGGGGCCCTTGGCCGTGAGGCCGGGGCGGGAGCCCTGGAAGAGGTAGGGCGGCGTGTAGAGGTCGATCTGCTGCTGGAAGACGCCCGGCCTGGTGTTGTCCTTGTCGGCGAAGAGTGAGTCCGAGCCGAAGGTCATCACCCGGCCGTCGGGGAGCAGCAGCGCGCCGGAGTGGTAGTTCCGGCCGACCAGGGGGTCGGCGACGCGGCGGGAGGTGTTCTTCGCCGGGTCGTACAGCTCGGCCGCCAGGATGTTGGAGTCGCTGCGGCCGCGGTAGTCGCCGGAGCCGTTGGTGGTCAGCACGGTGTCGTCCGGCATGATCACGCTGCTCGGATAGCGGGTCTTCGCGTACAGGTCCGGGCCGTCGTGGAAGCGCGGCTTCGGGTCGGTCAGATCCACGATGCGGGTCTTGGCAGTGGCGCGCGGGTCCTCGCCGACCCCGCCGCCGCCGAGGACCATGTACCGCTGGTCCTGTGCGGGCGGCAGCAGCACGGACATCGAGGTCTCCAGGATGTCCGGATCACTCATCCCGGGGACGACCTGGAACTTGTTGCTCTTCAGGTCCCAGATGCCGGGCGTGCGGCCCTTGTTGTCCGGGCCGTACCCGGCGTTGGAGCCGGTGTAGAAGACCTGGCCCTTGCCGGAGAGGAAGAGCGCGGGGTAGGTCGGGAAGAACCGTTGCTTCGGGAGATACGTCCACTTCTTGGTCTTCGGGTCGTAGAGCTCGTTCTTCCCGGGGACGACCTGGCCGATCTCGTCCAGGCCGGAGACCGAGAGGACCTTGCCGTCCTCCATGGAGGTCAGCGTCGGATACCAGCGGGCCTCGTTCATCGGGTCTACGCGGAGGTACCGCTCGGCGACCGGGTCGAACTCGAAGGAGTCCTTGATCCCCTGGAAGTCCTTCTTGTCGAAGGACAGCTTCTGCGCGATGCCGTAGAAGTTACGGGCGTCCGCGCCGGTCAGGCCGTGGATGCGGTAGTTGTCCTGGGCGCCCGTGGCGTACTGGCGGCCCTGCTCGCGGGCCTCGACGTAGACCCGGGCCTCGCTGTGCTCGACCCGTACCCTGCCCGTCGCCTTGTCCTTGATCTTCTTCGCCCGCGGCACCACGACCGGGTCCTTGGAGACGAACGTCCTGCCGTTCTCCTTGCCGGTGAAGAGCGTGCCGGCGGGGAAGGTCTTCGGGCCGTCCGGGTCCTCGTTGTAGATGATCATCAGGCCGCCGGCCTTCTTCACATCGCCCTTGAGGGTCTCGTAGCGCTGGGTGCCGCCCGCCACCAGCAGCTTGCCGTCCGGGAGCTGGGTGTGGCCGGAGCAGAACAGGTCGGTGGGCGTGGGGATGTTCTTGAAGGTGTTCTTCGCCGGGTCCCACAGGACCGTGCGGAAGGACTTGGCCTTGAAGTTCGCCGCGTTGTTGCCGGAGCCGGCGACCAGCAGGACCTTGCCGGTGTGCAGCAGGGCGGCGTGGATCGTGTTGATCCTGTACTCGGCGGGGACGTCCAGCACGTCCCAGTGGCCGTTGCGCTGCTTGTACTCCGGCCGATTGATCTTGTACGAGTGGTACTGCTCCGAGGCGAAGCCGTACACGGCCGGGCCGTTCATGGCGGCCAGGGCGATCACCACCACCGCACCTATGCCCAGACGGCGGGTGCGGCGGCTCGGTCGGTATTTCATCGGTTCGTTCCCCCCACGGGAATCTGCACGGTCTGCGCGATCTGGTCTTCGGCGGGTCCGGCGGGTCCGGCGGCTCCGGCGGCGCCGGCGGGATCGGCGGTTCCGGCGGGCTCGGCCGCGACGGCTGCCGCATCCGCTGCGTCCGCCGTGGCTTCCGCGGCCCCGGCGTCCCCGGCGGGCCGCGCGTCCCGGCGCAGCGACCAGCGCCACAGGGCGATCGGGGTGCAGCAGACCAGCAGGGCCAGCACGGCCCAGACGATCATCGCCGGATGGGCGTGGCCGAAGAAGAAGGAGGCGATCAGCGAGGAGCCGAAGACCAGGAGGAAGAAGAGGTGCACCCGGAAGGTCCCGAAGAGGGTGTCGGGGCTGGAGGAGTCGCCCTTCGGGGTCACCACGAACTTGCTCTTGCGGCGCAGGGCCGCGTCGAAGAGGGAGCGTGCGTAGATCGGCGCGGAGAGCGCGGACATCAGCATGCCGGCCACGCCGCCGGAGCCCTCGGGCTCGTGGGGGGAGACGTTGTGCCGGCGGTTCCACACGTACAGGCCGATCTGGAGCGCCGAGGCGTTGCCGTAGAGCATCATCCACACGGCCGGGTCGATCTGGACGCCGGAGGCGCCGAGCCCGAGGAAGAGCGCGCAGCTGAGGGCGGCGAGTATCCAGTTCAGCGCGGACATCGGGTAGAAGATGACCATCATGGTGTAGTTGAAGAGGCGGCCCGGGGACAGCGTGAAGGGCGCCTTCCAGAACTGCTTGAGCAGCGTTTCGTACGTACCGCGCGACCAGCGCAGCTGCTGGGTGAAGAAGTCCGTCCAGGCGGTCGGGCCCTCGCCGACGGCCAGCACGTCCGGGGTGTAGACCGAGCGCCACTTCTTGCCCGTCGCGGGGTTGCGGTGGCGGTGCATCTCGAAGCCCGTGGCCATGTCCTCGGTGATCGAGTCGTACAGCCCGCCTATCTGCTTCAGGGCCTTGATGCGCACGGCGTTGGAGGTGCCGACGAACATGGGGGCGCCGTAGCGGTTGCCCGCCCGCTGGATCAGCGCGTGGAAGAGGAACTGCTGCGACTCGGCGGCCTTGGTGACGAACGTGTCGTAGTTGCCGTAGACCTGGGGCCCGATGACGAAGCCGACGTTCTCGTCGCGGAAGTAACCGAGCATCCGCTCCAGGTAGTTGGGCAGCGGTACGTGGTCGGTGTCGACCGAGGCGAAGAAGTCGTAGTCGTCGCCGTGGGCCTGCAGCCAGGCGTTGTAGTTGCCGTGCTTCGTTCTCGCGCGGTGCGGGCCCTTGGCGCGGTTCCACTCCGGTATGCCGTGCCGGGTGAAGTGGCGCACCCCGAGTCTCGCGCAGACCTCTCTGACGGCCGGGTCGTCGCCCTCGTCCAGCAGCCAGACGTGCACCACGCCGCGGTGCCGTACCCGGACGGCGGCCTCCAGCGTCTTCGTCACCATCTCCAGCGGCTCCTTGCCGGGCACGAAGGAGGTGAGGAAGGCGACGCGGGTGCCGTTCTCGGGGACGACCGGCACGGGGTCGCGGGCGACGAGCGTGGCGTGGGCGTTGGAGAGGACGTTCAGACAGCGGAAGAACTCGATCAGGCCGATCGAGACGAGCATGACGACGTCGAGGGCGGGGAGGAAGGCGAACTGCGGGTAGTCGCGCTCGGTCCAGTGGGCCGGCTGCAGCAGCCAGGCGAGGAGCCCGAGGGAGACCAGCGGGGCCGCGCCGAGCAGCAGGGCCGCGCGTAAGCGGTGCGGCTCGTCGGCGAGCAGGCTGCGGTAGCGGACCTTGTACGGCTTGCCGGGCTCGGGCTGCGTCAGCGGGCCGGCGAGCCGGCTGTAATGCTCGTAGTCGTAGCGCGGGAGCGGCTTCTGCGGCACCGGCCGTCGGCGCTGGTGGCCGGGCAGGCGTAAGCGCGTCGTCGCGGACGGGTCGTACTGGTGTTCCTGCCGGGCGCCGGTAGGCGTCGACGTCATGACTCCATCCCCCCGCACGCAGTACTGGCTGCGTGTCCGTGTGCTCTCGTCCCGAGGCTTCGGTCCCCCTCGACCGGCTCGGCCCTGTGGTCTCGGCCGCCCACGTACCCAGACGTGTGCCGCACGCCTTCCGGTTTCCCGGTCGTGCTCCGCCGGCCTGGCAGCGCGCGGGGGTCCCCAACCCCTCGTGCGGCGCAGCCGGTCGTTCCTCCCCATGTGCTCGTCAAGGCCATGTTCGACCCATCCGCCACGTCAGGGTCCCTAACCGGCCTTCATGATCGCAAGGGCGGAATGCGTGCTTACGGGAGGTGTGGGCGTATCGGCGGACTCGGGGTGGTGAGCGGTCATCCGCGCGCCCTCCTCTTCGGGCGGAGCGCGCCCTCCCCTTCCGGTCGAGCGCGGTCACCGTTCGCCGGAACTGCGCAGCCTCTCGCGGATGTTGTTGAAGTGCTCGCGGACCGCCCGCTCGGCGCGGGGCCCGTCGCCGTCCCGCACCGCCGCCAGGATCTCCTCGTGCTGGCGGACCGTGGTCTCCGGGGCGGCGTGCGCCGCGACGAGATCGGTGCGCACCCGGTGGAAGGCGTCCCAGAACGCCTCCAGTACCTCGCTGAGCAGGAGGTTCTCCAGGCCGCGGTGGAGAGTGGCGTGGAAGGCCCGGTCGGTCTCGGCCCGGACGCCGCCGGCCGCCGCCTCCGTCCGCATCCGCGCCACGATCGTGTCCAGCTCGGCCAGGTCGGCGGCGGGCACCCGCCCCGCCAGCCGTGCGATCAGCCCGGTCTCCACGGCCTCGCGCAGCTCCAGCAGCTGCAGCAGGCTGTCCTCGCCCCGGTAGTGCCCGGCCACCGTGCGGAAGGTCAGGCCCTCGATCATCGGGGCCATCGACATCGGCCCGACATAGGTGCCGAAGCCGTGCCGGATCTCCACGATGCCCATCGCCTGCAGCGCCTTCAGCGCTTCGCGCACGGAGTTCCGGCTGACCCCGAGCAGCTCCATCAGCTCCGGCTCGGTCGGCAGGGACGCCCCGGACGGCAGTCGTCCATCGATGATCAGCCTCTTGATGCGCTCCTGGATGTCCCTCGCCATCCCGTGACTCTGCACCCCGGCGCACCGTTTTGACCAGCACTTCCCCGCGATCCCGCGCAAGGAAGCCGTAAAAAATGACCAAGGCCCCCTCGTCGTGACGAGGGGGCCTTGGCCCTACGTGCGCCGCCAGGGACTCGAACCCCGGACCCGCTGATTAAGAGTCAGCTGCTCTAACCAACTGAGCTAGCGGCGCGCGCTGACCTGGAAAACTCTACACGAACTCCAGGGGTGCTCCGGACCGCGGAAGGCCGTCCGGCGACCCGCCGAATGTGTGAGGTGTGACACTCCTGCCGGTATGGGCGCCGACCGGCTTTTCTCCCGCGTGTCGCATTCCCCGACGGCACTCTTTGACGCGATTTCGCCCGACGGTTCGCCGGTTTTGCGCCGGGGAAGAGGGTTTCCGTGCGCAAGGTCATCAGTTGCCCCGTCAGCATGCGATATGTACCGGTAGTTGAGAAGCTGTGCCCGTGTGAGGCCAATGAGAACGCAGTGGCCGGAAGGGGAACGGGAATGACGGTGCCGGTGTTCATCGAATTCGAGCCCGCGGACGACTGCCCCTGCGCGGGCTGCGCGCAGCAGCGGCGCGCCCTCGCGCAGGCGGCGCGGCTCAGGGACGGTGGCCACCCCGCCGCGCACGGCGCCCGCCGCGCGCTGGTGCTGGCGGCCGCCGCCGGCACGGTCCTGGCGACCCCGGCCGCCGGTGCCCTCCCGCCGGCGGAGGCCGGCCGTCCCGCGGCCGGCCCGGCCGGCGGCACGGGACCGGCCCCGGCCGCGGACGCGGTGCCGGGGACGCAGGGCCCGGTCAGCGGCTTGTACGGCGGCGCGGGCAGCGGGCGCGCGCGGCCCGCCGAGGAGCCGCGCGCCACCACGCGCGCGGCGATCATCGCGCGGGCGAAGGCGTGGATCGCGGCCCGGGTGCCGTACAACATGAACGGTTACTGGTCCGACGGCTACCGCGAGGACTGCTCGGGCTTCGTCTCGATGGCCTGGGGGCTGGGCAGCAACCAGTGGACCGGATCGCTCGGCCGGTACGCCGTGCGGATAACAAAGGACCAGCTGAAGCCCGGCGACATCCTGCTCTTCCACAACGCGGGGAACCCGTCGGCGGGCTCGCACGTGACCGTCTTCGGCGGCTGGGCGGACGCCTCCCGGAAGAAGTACGTCGCGTACGAACTGGCGCCGCAACACGCCCGGAAGCGGGTCACCCCGTACGCGTATTGGAGCAACGCCGACAAATACGTGCCCTATCGCTACCGGAATCTGGTCGACGGCGGCTCCCCGGACAGCGATTTCCCCGACGGTGGCCTGTCCGACGGCGGGCTCCCGGACGGCTTCGCGCACTCCTTCCCCGGCCTCGGGCACTTCGGGCCCGGCGCCGACAACGCGTGGGTGACCAAGCTCGGGCGGCTGCTGGTGGCCCGCGGCGGCGGCGCGTTCTACCACTCGGGGCCCGGGCCGCGCTGGAGCTCGGCGGACCGCAACGCCACCCGGGCCTTCCAGCGCGCCCAGGGCTGGCGCGGCGCGGAGGCCGACGGCCTGCCCGGGCCGGACACCTGGGCGTATCTGACCGGCGGCAAGGGCCGGAACATCGACGGCCACAAGGCCACCGGCAAGGCGGGCGGCTTCCCCGGCGTCCGGCACTTCCGGCCCGGGCAGAGCGGCAGCCACATCACCCGGCTCGGCCGGCAGCTCGTGAAGAAGGGCTACGGCAAGCACTACACCTCGGGCCCCGGACCGCGCTGGTCGGAGGCGGACCGCAGGAACGTCGAGGCGTTCCAGCGCGCGCAGGGCTGGCGCGGCGCCGACGCGGACGGCCATCCGGGCCCCGAGACCTGGCGGCGACTCTTCCTATGACGGAGCACTTCATGGCAGGCAGAACGGACAGCGGACAGCCGGAGACGGTGTTCCCGGCGGACCCGGCGGGGGCCGGGGCGCGGGGATACGGGCAGGCGCCGCGGATGGTCCCCCTGATGGACCCGGACACGGGACTGCCCTTCGTGGACGAATTCGGCGTCCCGGCCGGGCAGTCGCCCACGGGCTCGCCGGGGCCCGCGCCCACGGACACCGCGGACCAGGTGCCCCCTGTCCGACCCGCCGCCCCGTACTGGGCGGCCGCCTCGGAGCCGATGCCCGACCCGGCGCCCGTACCGAGGCCCGAACCCGAACCCGTGCCGGAGCCCCAGCCGGACCCGGGTCCGCAGGACCTGCCGCCGACGGCCGGCATCGAGGCCGCCGAGGAGCTGCTCGACACCGCCGAGCGCGCGGTACTGACCGACGCCCTCGGCGTGGTCGACGCCGGCAGCCGGGTGACCTCGCCGGCCGCCGCCGGGGAGAGCGGCCCGGACCGCCCCGCGTCCGTACGGCCCGGCAGCCGGCGCGTCCCCGCCGAGGACCCCGACCTCACCGAGCGGCGCGGCCCCTCGCTCCCCGGCGGGCCCGTGCTGTGCGCCGGGCTGCTCGCCGCCGCGTGCTGCGGGGCCCTGCTGTGGTGGCACGGGATGCTGCCCGACCAGGCCGTACGTCTGCTGCGGCTGCCCGCCCGGGCCCCTTCGCCGCTGGTGCTCCGCGACCTGGCGCTGCTCGTACTGGGCTGCGCGGCCACGCTCTTCGCGCTCGGCGGGCTGGCCCGCGGCCGGGTCGGCGGCGCCTGGGTGCTCAGCCTCTTCGGGCGCTACCGCGGCACCGTCCGGCGCACCGGACTGGTGTGGATCAGCCCGGTGCTGCGCCGCCGCCGGGTGGACGTGCGGCTGCGGCACTGGCGCAGCGAGCCGATGCCGGCGGTGGACGCGGCCGGGGTGCAGCTGCGGGCGGTGGTGCTGGTGGTCTGGCGGGTCGTGGACGCCGCGCGGGCCCGGTACGCGGTCGACGACCACGTCACCTACCTGCGCGAACAGGTGGAGGCGGGGACCGCGAGGGTGCTCGGCCGGCTGCCCGCCGATGCCTTCCACGAGGACACCCCGAGCCTGCGGGACGCCGACGCGGTGGGCGACGCGCTGACCGCGCAGCTCGCCGCGGACTGCCGTCCGGTGGGCATCGAGGTGTTCTCCGCGCAGCCGACCCGCATCGAGTACGCACCGGAGGTGGCGGCCGCCATGCACCGCCGGCAGATCGCCGCGATCGACGCCCGGCACCGCGACACCGTGCTGACCTCGGTGGTGGACGCGGTGGACGACACCGTACGGCGGCTCACCACCCGGGGGCTGGTGGAGCTGGACGACTACGAACGCAAGGCGCTGGTCAAGGACCTGACCGTGGCGTTCTACACCGCCCGCGGCAGCGCGGCGGCGCAGGAGTGAGGCGCCGTGGTGGCTGCCACGACCCGCACCCTTGAACTGCAGCTGCTGCTCGGCCCGGACACCGTCGTCCCGGTGGCGGGCCGGTTCGGCTACCGCAGCGACCGCCCGTACGAGGTGCGGGTCGCCTTCGTCAGCCAGGGCCGTACGGTCACGACCTGGGTGTTCTCGCGGGAGCTGCTGCTCGCCGGGCTGCGCGGCCCGGCGGGCGAGGGGGACGTGCGGATACGGCCGTTCCGGGACGAGGTCGGGCTGCGCCGGGTCCACATCGAGCTGCGGACCGCCGGGAGCGCGTGCGCGCTGACGGCCGAGGCGACGGACCTGGCGGCCTGGGTGCGGGCGACGGCCGAGGTGGTGCCGCCGGGGGAGGAGAGCCGCTTCCTCGACCTGGACGCGCACCTCGCGCGGCTCTTCGCGGAGCGGAACTGAACTGAACCCAGGGGAGCCGAGAGCCTCGGCAATTGGTCTGGACAAGTGCAACACCCGTCATTACGCTGCGACTTGGTCTAGACCGCAATGCACGGCTCTCACGGAACCTCCCCCACGTTCAGGAGCGAAGCATGCGCAAAAAGATCGGCGTCGCCGTCATCACCCTCGGCATGGCCGGCGCCTCCCTGCTCGCCACCGGCAGCGCTTCCAGCCACGGGTACGGCACCCAGCCCCCCAGCCGGCAGTCGCTGTGCGCCGCCGGCACCGTCAAGGACTGCGGCGCCATCCAGTGGGAGCCGCAGAGCGTCGAGGGCCCGAAGGGCTTCCCGGCCGCGGGCCCCGCCGACGGCAAGATATGCGCCGCCGGCAACTCCTCGTTCGCCGAGCTCGACGACCCGCGCGGCGGCCAGTGGCCCGCGACGGCCCTCAAGGCGGGGCAGGGCTTCACCTTCACCTGGAAGATGACCGCGCGGCACGCCACGACGGACTTCCGGTACTACATCACCAAGCAGGGCTGGGACCCGAGCAAGCCGCTCACCCGGGCGGCCCTGGAGTCCGAGCCGTTCATGACGGTGCCGATGGGCGGCAAGCAGCCGCCGGAGGTCTGGTCCCAGCAGGGCACCGTGCCGACCGGCCACACGGGCCGGCACCTGATCCTCGGCGTGTGGAACATCGCCGACACCGGCAATGCCTTCTACTCCTGCGCCGACGTGAACCTGTCGTAACGCCCGGCCGCCGGCCGCCCCGGTACACGACGAAGGCCCTCACCGGAGTGAGGGCCTTCGCTGTCTGTGCGCCGCCAGGGACTCGAACCCCGGACCCGCTGATTAAGAGTCAGCTGCTCTAACCAACTGAGCTAGCGGCGCCTGCTGACGACGTAAATACTACCTGGTCCCGAGGGGTGCTCCGGACCATGTGGCGCCGGCCACACCGCGGGCCCGGCCGCCGGGCGCTCGGGCGCCCGGCGGGAGGTCAGAGCGCCAGCGACAGCAGGACCGGAGCCGCCCTGCGGTTCAGCGTGTCGGCCGCCTTGCGCAGCCGGTGGGCGTGCTCCAGCGGCATCGAGAGCGCGAGGCAGCCCACCGTCGCGCCGGCCGTGATCGGGACGGCCGCGCAGACCGTGCCGACGGCGTACTCCTGGAGGTCCAGGACGGGGACGGAGGCCGGCTGGCTGTCGAGCTTGTGGAAGAGCACCTTCTCGTTGGTGATCGTCCGGGAGGTGAGCCGGGCGGTCTTGTGCCGCGAGAGGTGGTCCCGCCGGCCGTCGTGGTCGAGCTGGGCGAGCAGGCACTTGCCCATCGCGCTCGCGTGCGCCGTGCGGTGGAACTCCGCCCATTCGTTGACCTTGGGGGTCTGCGGGCCGTCGGCGTAGTGCAGGATGCGCACCTCGCCGTCGATGTAGCGGCTGATGTAGACCGCGGCGCCGACGGAGTCGCGCAGCTCGTCGAGCGAGGTCTGCAGCTTGTCGTTGAGCGCCTGGGCGCGGTCGACGCCGCCGCCGAGCAGCGACAGGGACTCCCCGACGATGTACGCGCCGTCGGAGAGCTGGTCGAGATAGCCCTCGCGGCGCAGCATGGCCAGCATGTGCGTGAGATGGGCGGCGGGCAGACCGGTCTCCCGCGCTATCTGCGCATCGGTCGTGCCGGTGGGGTGCCGGGAAACCGTTTCGAGCACACGGAGTGCGTAGCGCACCGAGTGATAAGGCGCGGTGGGCTCGTACGTCGGCGCCACGGTGTCCCCCTAGCAGGTTGTGACCGTTTGCATCGTGACCGTCGCCGCCCGTCACGGACAGCACGCGTCGCGTGGCCTTACCGGGTGGCGGGGCTCGTACCACGATAGCGGCCAACCGGGCGTACAGGAGGGGGGCTTGAGTGAAAATCGTCGTTCAGCACGCTTCTGTTCAGCGGTTCACCACCGAGGCATATGCCAAGGGCACGGTTCCTAAGGACAAAACGGCCCGCCGCCCCTCATAGGGCGGCGGGCCGCTGACGCGCCAGGAGGTCAGAGCACCGCGCTCAGGAACTCCCGCGTCCGCTCGTGCTCCGGCTCCGTGAAGATCTTCTCCGGCGGCCCGGACTCGATGACCCGGCCCGAGTCGAACATCAGGACGTCATCGGAGATGTCCCGCGCGAAGTTCATCTCGTGCGTCACGCAGAGCATGGTGATGTCGGTCGTGTGGGCGATGTCCCGCAGTACGTCCAGGACGCCGGCCACCAGCTCCGGGTCGAGCGCGGAGGTGACCTCGTCCAGGAGCAGCACCTGCGGCCGCATGGCCAGGGCCCGGGCGATGGCCACCCGCTGCTGCTGGCCGCCGGAGAGCTGGCTGGGGTACTTGTCCACGTGCTCGGTCAGGCCCACCAGGTCCAGCAGCTCGTGGGCGCGCTCCTCGGCCGCCTCCTTGGGCATCCCCAGCACGTGCACCGGCGCCTCGGTGACGTTGCGCAGCACCTTCATGTTGGGGAAGAGGTTGAACTGCTGGAAGACCATGCCGATGTTCTTGCGCACCTCGCGGGTGTGCTTCTCGCCGGCCGGGACGAGCTTCTCGCCCTTCTTCTCGTGGGTGAGGTACTCCCCGGCCACCCGGATCGTGCCCTCGTCCGGCTTCAGCAGCGTCATCAGCAGCCGCAGGATCGTGGTCTTGCCGGACCCGGACGGGCCGATGAGGGTGACGTGCTTGCCCGAGGAGACCGTGAAGTCCAGCGAGTCCAGGACCGTATTGGTGCCGAAGCGCTTGGTGACGCGGTCGAAGCGGATCAGCTCGCTGCCGTCCACCGCCGGGTTGGCCGTTTCTTTCGAGATGCTGCTGTCAGCGGACAAGACGACGCTCCAGGGCTCGCAGGAGAAGGGAAGCCGGGTAGGCGATGACGATGAAGGCGAGGCCGACGACCGTGTAGGGCTCGATGGTCTGGAAGGTCTGCGAGGAGAACTGGCGGGCCTCGCCCAGCATCTCCAGTACGCCGATCACGAAGATCATCGGCGTGTCCTTCAGCATCGCGACGACGTAGTTGCCCAGCGCCGGCACGACCCGGCGGATCGCCTGCGGCAGGATCACCGCGCCCCAGGTCCGCATGCGCGGCAGGCTGAGCGCGGTCGCCGCCTCCCACTGGCCCACCGGTACGCCGTCGATGCCGGCGCGGTAGACCTCGGCGGTGTACGTCGAGTAGTGCAGGCCGAGGCCGATCACGCCGGTGGTCAGCGCCGAGAGCGTGATGCCCCACTCGGGCAGCACGTAGTAGAGGAAGAAGAGCTGGACGAGGAGGGGAGTGTTACGGATGAACTCGGTGATCCCCACCACCGGCCAGCGCACCACGGCGTGCTCGGAGCGCTGCGCCATGGCCCAGACCAGGCCGAGGACGAAGGCGATCAGCGAGCCGAGCGCCAGGGCCTCCAGGGTGACCAGGAGGCCGTGCAAGAACATCGGCATGAAGTCGCCGACCGCGTTCCAGTTCCAGTTCACTGGCCGGCACCTCCCGCCGGGGCCGCGCCGGAGCGCGTGATGTCGCCGACCTGGCCGGCGCTCAGCTTGCTGCGCAGGCCCTCACGCTTCGTGGGGGCCTGCCCGATCCCGGCCTTGGCCTGCCGCTCCACGACCCGCATCCCGCGCGTCAGCAGGAAGGCGAGGATGAAGTACATGACCAGGATGATCGTGTAGACGGGGGCGCTCTGGCCGGTGGCGTTGCGCACCAGCGAGGCGCCGAAGGCGATGTCGGCCACGCCCATGATCGAGACCAGGGCCGTGCCCTTGAGCAGCTCGATCAGCAGGTTGTTGAACGGCGGGACCATCTCCGGCCACGCCTGCGGCAGGATGATCTTCCGCAGCTGCTGGGCGGGGCTGAAGCTGAGCGCGATGCCCGCCTCGCGCTGGGCGGGGGCGACGGCGTTCACGGCACCGCGGACGACTTCCGAGCCGTACGCGCCGTAGCTCAGGCCCAGGGCGAGGGTGGCGGCCCACAGGGGGACCAGCTGCCAGCCGAAGCCGATCGGGAGCACGAAGAAGATCCAGAACATCAGGATCAGCGCGGACGTGCCGCGGAAGATCTCGAAGTACGCGCCGGACAGGAAGCGCACGATCCACAGCCGGTGGGTACGGGCCAGTCCGATGACGAAGGCCATCACGGCGGCGAGTGCGGCGCTGAAGACCGTCAGCTGAACGGTGATCCAGACGCCTTTGAGGAGGAGTTCCCACAAACCCCAGCTGATTTCGCTCATGGCTTGCACTTCTCCTTAGCGGTGATGGTCGTCATCTGGTCCTTCGTGAAGCCGAAGGGCCGCATGACGTCCAGGAGTTCGCCGCTCTTCTTCATCTTGTGCAGCTCGCGGTTGAACGCGTCCCGCAGATGGGTCTCCGGGCTGCGGAAGGCGAAGCCGCCGACATCGATGACCGGCTTTCCGTCCACGTACGGCGTGACTTCCTCGGTGGCCTCCGCCTTCGTCGTCTCGGTCTCGCGCACGACGTTCCGCACGGTCACCGCGGTGCCGACGAACACGTCGATGCGTCCCTGCTCGACCGCGAGCAGGCCGGCCAGCTGGTCGGGCAGGGTCGTGATGTGCTCGACCCCGGCCTCCTTGGCGTAATCGATCTCCGCGTAGCCGACGCCGGTCGCCATGCGGGCGCCGGCCTTGGCGATGTCCTTGTAGGAGTGCAGCTTCTTCGGATTTCCCTTCGGGACGATGAAGGCGTCGAGCATCTGGTACTCGGGATCGGCGAAGATCACCTGTTCGCAGCGTTCCGGATTGATATACATCCCGGCGGCCACGACATCGAACTGGAGGGAATTCAGCCCGGTGATGAGCGAGCCGAATTCGGTGGCGAACGGCTGGACGTTCGGCACGCCCAGCCGTTTGAAGATCCGCTCGGCGATGGCCGGCGCCGAGCCGGTCATCTTCCCGTCCTTCCCGATGTAGCTGTACGGCTGCTCGCCCGCCAGGCCCAGCCGTACGGAGCCCTTGGCCCGCAGCTGTTCCAGCAGGTGCCCGCCGTCGCCGGTGTCGGCCGTCGAGACCCGGCTGCACGCGCTCGTCGCGCCCATCGCGCCCGCCGCGCCGAGCGCCGCCACCCCCGCGAGCAGCGTGCGGCGGCGGAGGCCGCTGCCGGAACTTCGCCTGATTTCTTTGGTGTTCCCCATTGGTGGAGCCATGGGCGCGCGACTACCCCGAGTCGAGTGACCTATGCCGATCGTTTCCGGCCCTTGATGCTTCCGGTACCGAAGGGCTCCTACACGGAGTTGCGGGGGAAACATGGGTGTAACAGCGGCTATGGGTGGGGTGATTGAGACAGGAGGGAAATGACTTCTCCCGTGCCGCCCGGGGAAGAGTCCGGGGACGCCCTACGCTCGAAGTGCCGGGTGATACGTCACCAATGAGCGGCAAGACCGGTAAGCCCGGCAAGCATGATAATCAACCAAGAGGGGTCATCATGGCCGACCGCTTCATCGAGGTCTCCCTGGACAAGCGCGGCGTGCGCTGCACGGCCAAGCTGCTCGACGACCGCGCGCCCGTCACCTGCGCCGCCGTCTGGGACGCGCTCCCGCTCGGCGGCGACGTCTACCACGCCAAGTACGCCCGCAACGAGATCTACGCCCTGGTGCCGCCCTTCGCCCCCGAGGAGCCGCCGCTGGAGAACCCCACGATCACCCCGATCCCCGGCGACCTGTGCTACTTCACCTTCACTCAAACCCAGCTGGCCACCTCCTCGTACGGATACGAGGCGGCGGCCGAACGGCAGGGCGCGAAGGCCGCGCACGCCGAGCGCACCACCGTCGTCGACCTCGCGCTCTTCTACGAGCGCAACAACCTGCTGATCAACGGCGACGCCGGCTGGGTCCCGGGCATCGTCTGGGGCTCCGTCGTGGACGGCCTGGACCGGATGGCCGACGCCTGCCAGGACCTCTGGCGGGCCGGCGCGATCGGCGAGACGCTCAGCTTCCGCCGGGCGTAGCGCTCAGCTTCCGCCGGACGCGGTCACGAGCGCCGGGGCCGGGATGTCCGCCACCCCGGTCCCGTACAGGGCGTGCGCGGCGCGCAGCACCAGCGCGTCCGCGTGCCGCGCCCCGACCAGCTGCACCCCGATCGGCAGCCCGTCGCCGTCCACGCCGCACGGCAGCGACGCGGCGGGCTGCTGCGTCATGTTGAAGGGGTACGTGAACGGCGTCCAGCCGGTCCAGCGCTCGTGCCCCGACCCCTTCGGCACCTCCACGCCCGCCTCGAAGGCCGTGATCGGCTCGGTCGGCGTGACCAGCAGGTCGTACGTCTCGTGGAACCGGCCCATCTGCCGGCCGAGCGCCATCCGTACGTCCATCGCCGCCAGATAGTCCAGCGCGCTGTAGCGCGCGCCCTGCTCGCACACCGTGCGCAGCGCCGGCTCCAGCAGCTCGCGCGCCTCCTCCCCGAGCGGCTGCACGACCCTGGCCGCCCCGCTGAACCACAGGGTGTGGAACGCCTCCACCGGGTCCTCGATCCCCGGGTCGGCCTCCTCCACGTGCGCGCCCAGCTCCGCCAGCTTCGCAACGGCCCGCCGGACCGCCGCCGCGACCTCGGGCCGCACGGGCACGTCCCAGCCGAGCGTCGGGCTGTACGCCACCCGCAGCCCGGCCACCGGACCCGACAGCTGCTCCAGGAACGAGCCGGAGACCGGGCCGAGCTGCGACCAGTCCCGCCAGTCCGGCTTCGAGACCGCGTCCATCAGGAGCGCCGCGTCCGCCGCGTCCTTCGTCATCGGCCCCACGTGGGCCAGCGTCCCGAACGGGCTCGACGGATACATCGGGATCCGCCCGTACGTCGGCTTCAGCGCGAAGCACCCGCAGAAGGAGGCGGGGATGCGGACCGAGCCGCCGCCGTCCGTCCCCAGGCTCAGCGGCCCGGCGCCCAGCGCCACCGCCGCCGCGCCGCCCCCGCTGGAGCCGCCCGCGGTGCGCTGCGGGTCGTACGGATTGCCCGTCACGCCGTACAGGGGGCTGTCGGTGACGCCCTTCCAGGCGAACTCCGGCGTCGTGGTCTTCCCGATGAAGACCGCGCCCTGCTCCCGCAGCCGGGCGACCGAGGGCGCGTCCTCGTCCCACGCCTGGTCCGCGCGCACGGTCCGGGAGCCGCGCAGGGTCGGGCCGCCGCGCATCAGGATGATGTCCTTCACGGTGACCGGCACGCCGTCCAGCGGCCCGGCCGGGGTGCCCGCCCGCCAGCGTTCCTCGGACTCCTTCGCGGCGGACAGCGCCTCGTCGGCCTCCAGCCGGGTGAAGGCGTTGACGTGCGGCTGCACCCGCTCCGCCCGGTCCAGCGCGGCCCGCGCCGCCTCGACGGGGGAGAACTCGCCCGCCGCGTAACCGGCCGTGAGCCGCAGTGCTGTGAGATCCGCCAGTTCGGTCATCAAGCCCTCCATCGGGGGAGCGGAGTGTGCGCGGAATGCGCCCCGGCGGGCCGGGGCGCGGGCGGGCGCGGCGGAGGACGTACGTGCGGGCTTACTGCACCGGCACGTACCCCAGCCGCTTGTCGACGACGTTCAGCAGCGGCTCGCCGGCCACCCAGCGGTCGTAGTTGTCCACGAACTGCTCGGCGAGCGCGTCCCGCCAGCCGAGGGTGTCCCCGCACATGTGCGGCGAGACGATCAGGTGCGGGACGTCCCAGAGGGGGCTGTCCGTGTCCAGCGGCTCCTGCTGGAAGACGTCCAGCGCGGCGGCGGCGATCTTCCAGCCGCGCAGCGCCTCGACGAGATCCTGCTCGATCACCATCGGGCCGCGCCCCACGTTCACGAAACGGGCCGATTCCTTCATCCGGCCGAACGCCCGCCGGTCGAAAAGGCCGCGGGTCTCCTCGGTGAGCGGCGCGGCGCACACCACCCAGTCGGCGGCGGGCAGCAGCCCGTCCAGCGCATCGCTCGCATGCACCAGTCCGAACTGCGGATCATCCGGCCGCTCCCGGCGTCCGACCAGGTCGACCTTGATCCCGAGCGCCTTCAGGGTCTCCCCGATGGCCCGCCCGATCGGCCCGGAACCGACCACGACGGCCCGCGATCCGGCCACGCGGAGCGTTTCCCTGTGCTGCCAACGGCGCTGCCGCTGGAGTTCCCAACTGCCATAAAAATCCTTGGCCATCGCGATCACCAAACCGGCGACGTACTCCGCGATCGGCTGCTCGAAAACGCCCCGCGCATTGGTCACAACGGTCTCGTCCTCGATCAGCCCGGGGCACAGCAGCCGGTCCACGCCGGCGCTCGCGGTGTGCACCCAGGCGGGTCGCGGGCCGCCGGCGGCCCAGGCGTCGCGGATGGCGTCGGAGGTGAAATCCCAGGCCAAGAGCACATCGGCGGTGGGAAGTTGGCCGGCCAGCGTCGTCTCGTCCGCGAAGATCACTTTGGCGCGTCCGGACAGTCTGTCGAGCTTCGGCGGCGGGTCGGAACCAAGGACAAGGACGGTGTTTTCGGTCATGGGCCAGAAACCGTTCTGAAACGTGTGCCCCTTTAACTGAAGGAGGCGCCGACAGATGCCTGAGATGCGAGGATTGACCACGCTAAGAAGTCGTATCTACCGTGTCAACAACGGCTCTGTCCCGACGTCCCGGCTTGTGCCGGTTGTATCAAAATCCCTGGCCAATGGCCTAGCCCTTCGTTCTTCTAGGGGCCATTCATGGACGTCTCTTTTCTCGGGGGCCCACAGCCTCAGTGCGGCGTGGGTGTCGTAGCTCCCTTCGACTTCGCGCTCGACCGTGAGCTGTGGCGCTGGGTTCCCGACGACGTGTCCCTGCACCTCACCCGCACCCCTTTCGTACCGGTCGAGGTCTCGCTCGACCTCGCCCGGATGGTCAGTGAGCACGAAACGCTCCGGGAGGCGGTGCAGGCGCTGTCCGCGGTCGCACCGCGGGTGGTCTCCTACGCCTGCACCTCGGGCAGTTTCGTCGGCGGCGTGGCGGGCGAGCGCGCCATGTGCGCCGCCATGCAGCAGGCCGGTGAGGTGCCCTCGGTGACCACCTCGGGGGCGCTGCTGGACGCGCTGTGCGAGATCGGCGCGCGGCGGGTCGCCCTGGTCACGCCGTACACCAAATCCGTCACCGACTCGCTGGAGGAGTATCTGGCAGAAGCGGGCATCACGGTCACGGGCCGCGCCTACCTGGGCCTGACCCGGCACATCTGGAAGGTGCCCTACCGCGACGTCGTCGACATGGCGCGGCAGGCGGTGGTGGGCGCGACCGACGCGCTCTTCATCAGCTGCACCAACCTCCCGACGTACGACGTGATCCCGCAGCTCGAGGCGGAGCTGCGGATGCCCGTCCTGTCGGCCAACCAGGTCACCATGTGGGGTGCGCTGCGTGCCATCGGCAGCCACGCGGTAGGCCCGTACCAGGCGCTGCTCGACCCCGTCGCGAGACGCGGCCCCGCGGCGCTGTCCGGATCGCCGGACGCCGTGCCGCGGCACCGGCCGGAGCCCGAGGCGGCCTTCGCCGGGCCGCCCGTCGCACCGGAGGCCGAAGCGGCCGAGGGGCTCGACGCCCCGCCCTTTCCGGACGATACGTACGACGCCTGACGGTCTCTCGGTCGCAGGCGCGTACGCCACCTGAACAGCACGTCGCTCCGTACACCCGCACCCGCACCACGTATGGGAGATCTGCATGGCCACGGTCGGCTTCCTCTACCCCGGCTACTCCGCCGAGGACGACTACCCCCGTATCGAGTCCCTCCTGGGCGCCGGCGTCCGGCTGCCGCTGGTCCACACCGACATCGGTGAGGACGCGCACCGGGTGGACGCCCTGCTCGAAATGGGGTCGGCGGCGCGGCTGGCCGCGGGGGTCGCCGACCTGAAGGACCAGGGGGCGGAGGCCGTCGTCTGGTCCTGCACCAGCGCCAGCTTCGTCTTCGGCTGGGAGGGCGCGCAGGAGCAGGTCCGGGAGCTGTCGGCCACCGCCGGGCTGCCCGCCTCCAGTACCTCCTTCGCCTTCGCGCGGGCCATCCAGGCGCTGGGTGCCGAGCGGGTGGCCATCGCGGCGACCTATCCGGAGGACGTGGCCGAGTACTTCCACGCCTTCCTGAAGTCGGCCGGCACGGAGGTCGTCTCGACCCGCGGCAGCGGCATCATCACCGCGGCGGAAGTGGGGACGTGGGGGCTGGACGAGGTACTGCACCTCGCCCGTACGGGGGACCATCCCGACGCCGAGGTGGTCCTGCTGCCCGACACCGCGCTGCACACCGCCGCGTACCTCCCCGCCGTCGAGGAGGCGCTGCGCAAGCCGGTGCTCACCGCCAATCAGGTCACGGTCTGGGAGGGGCTGCGGCTGCTGGACCGGGAGATCGTCCGGCCCGAGCTGGGCACCCTCTTCGCCGGGCCGCGGCGGGAGGGCTGACTGCGGCCCGGCGGACGGGCCGCCGACCGGCCGCTGACGGTCGCCGGGAATAAACGGAGTTCTACTCCGGTTGGTCGCGGGGAAGACCCGCTACCTAGGAGGACCCGCACCGTGAGCGGCCACGACGACGCAAGCCGGGGCCCGGCCCCTGAACCCGACCGGGCCTCCGGCACGCCCGCCACCGACGACGAGATCCGGGGCACGGCGCAGGGCTCCGCGCCCGTACCGCTGTCCGTGCTGGACCTGCTGACCGTCGGCGCCGGAAACACCGCCACCGATGCGCTGCGCACCGCGGCCGCCATCGCGCGGACCGCCGAGCGCCGGGGCTACCACCGTTACTGGGTCGCCGAGCACCACTCCATGCCCGGCGTCGCCTCCTCCTCGCCGGCCGTCATCCTGGCCCACCTCGCCGCGCAGACCGAGTCCATCCGGCTCGGCTCCGGCGGCGTCATGCTGCCCAACCACGCGCCGCTGGTGATCGCCGAGCAGTTCGGCACCCTCGAAGCGATGGCCCCCGGCCGTGTCGACCTCGGCCTCGGCCGCGCGCCCGGCACCGACGGCGCCACCGCCGCCGCGCTGCGCCGCACCGAGCGGCTCAACGAGGGCGCCGACGACTTCCCGCAGCAGCTCGCCGAGCTGATCCGCTTCCTGGACGACGACTTCCCCGACGGGCACCCCTACTCCCGTATCCACGCGGTACCGGGTCCCGTCCAGGCCACCTCGCCCGGCGGCGTCCAGTCCGCGCACCGCCCGCCGGTCTGGCTGCTCGGCTCCTCCGGCTTCAGTGCCCGCCTGGCCGCCCAGCTCGGCCTGCCGTTCGCCTTCGCGCACCACTTCTCCGCGCAGAACACCATCCCCGCGCTGGACCTGTACCGCGAGACCTTCCGCCCGTCGGCCGTGCTGGACGAGCCGTACGCGCTGATCGGCGTCGGCGCGCTGGCGAGCGAGACCGAGGCGGAGGCCCGCCGCCAGGTACTGGCCGGGGCGCTGTCCATGATCCGGCTGCGCACCGGCCGGCCCGGCCTCGTGCCCACGCCGGAGGAGGCGGAGAGCCACCCGTACAGCATGGTCGAGGAGGACTTCGTCGAGAGCTGGCTGGGCAACGTCGTGTACGGCACGCCGGACGCGGTCCGCCAGGGCCTGGACGACCTCGCCAAGCGCACCGGCGCGAACGAGCTGATGATCACCGCCAACGCCCACGGCGGCGCGGCCCGCCTCCGCTCCTACGAACTGATCGCGGACGCGTACGGGCTGCCGGGCGGGGGCGCCTGACGAGAGCGGGCTGCCGCGCGTCCTGGACGGGGGACGGGACTGGCGGGGCGGTGACGGGCCCCGTCAGCCCCGGTTCCCCTCTTCTTCGTTGCTCGGCGGGCCGGCGAGCAGCGCCGGGACCCGGTCGGCCGGCAGCGGGCGGGAGTACAGCCAGCCCTGGCCGGTGTCGCAGCCGATCCGGCGCAGCCGCGCGGCCTGCTCGGCGTTCTCCACGCACTCCGCCGTGACCGTCAGGCCCAGCCGGTGGGCCAGCGCGACCAGCGCCTCCACGATCGTCTCGTCCGCCGGGTTCGGATGTTCCTCGGAGCGGAAGCCGCGGACGAAGGAGCCGTCCAGCTTCAGTACGGAGACGGGCAGCCGGCTGAGGTAGGCCAGGTTGGAGTAGCCGGTGCCGAAGTCGTCGATCGCGATGCGGACGCCCATGTCGCTGAGGGCTTGAAGGGCCTGCAGCGGGCGGCCCGCCGAGCCCATCACGGCCGACTCGGTCAGCTCCAGCTGCAGCAGCCCGGGCGCCAGGCCGGTCTCGGCGAGGATCCCGGCCACGTCCGCGACCAGGTCGGAGTCCCAGACCTGACGGACGGCCACGTTCACGCTCACGAAGAGCGGCGGCTCCCCGGGGCGGGCCAGCTGCCACGCGCGCGCCTGGTGGCACGCGCGCTCCAGGACCCAGCGGCCCAGCTCGACGATCGCGCCGTTCTCCTCCGCCAATCCGATGAACCGATTCGGCGGAAGTGTCCCGAACTGCGGGTGCCGCCAGCGCACCAGCGCCTCCACGCCCTGCGCCCGGCCGTCGCCGAGCCCGACCAGCGGCTGGTACTCCAGCGTGAACTCGCCGCGGTCCACGGCCGGGCGCAGCGTGCTGGAGAGCGCCTGCCGGGTCATGCGGTGCGCGTTGCGCTCGGGATCGAAGAGCGTCCAGCGAGCCTTGCCGTCCGCCTTGGCCCAGTACAGCGTCGTGTCGGCGGCCTGCATCAGGCCCGTCGCCGTCGTGCCCGCCGCGGCCCGCTCCACGACCCCGATGCTCGCCGACACCGACAGCCGCTGCCCCGCCAGGTCGAACGGGCGCTGCAGCGCGTCCAGCACGGACTGCGCCAGGTCGGCCAGCTGCTCGGTGCCGGTGGAGTCCTCGACCAGCAGCGCGAATTCGTCGCCGCCCAGCCGGGCCACCAGCTGTCCGCCGCGCCCGGCCCGGCCGGCGGGGTGGTCGCCGCAGCGGGCCAGCCGCTGCGCGACCGCGCCCAGCAGCCGGTCGCCGACGCGGTGCCCGAGCGTGTCGTTGACCGCCTTGAAGCCGTCCAGGTCGAGGTAGCACAGCCCGATCCGGCCCGTGCCGCCCCGGTCGTACGTCGCCGACTCCAGGGCCGCGGCCAGCCGCTCGAAGAACAGGGCGCGGTTGGGCAGCCGGGTCACCGGGTCGTGCATCTGGAGGTGGCGCAGCCGGGCCTGGAGGTCGTGCCGGTCGCTGACGTCCGTGACCGAGAGCAGGACGTGGTCCCCGCCGGGCAGCGGCTCGACGCTCACCTCGGCCCAGAGGGAGTGGCCCTCGGGGTGCTTCAGGCGGCGGGTGCAGCGCAGCCGGTCGCTGCGGCCGGCGAGCACGTCTCGGTACGCGGTCCAGATGTGCGGGTCGCCGCCGAGGTCGGTGAGGTCGGCGGCGGAGGCGGCGACCAGCGCGCGCGGGTCCTTGCCGAGCAGCTCGCCGAAGGCGGGGTTGGCGGCGGTCACCAGTCCGTCGCGGCCGAGGACGGCCATCGGCAGCCGGGCGGCCTCGAAGGCGGCGCGGTAGCCGCCGGGGGAGACGAGGAGGGGGGCGGGGGCCGTTCCCGGGGCGTCGTCGGGGGCGGCCGAGTACTCGGCACCCGTGGGCGCGCCCCCTTCGCATTCGTTGGCCGCTTCGTCACCCTCCGTGACCGCGGGCAGTGTCGCTCCGGGGGCGCGGCTCGTGCCGTCGGAGTGTCCGCTCACTGCTCGCTCCCGCTTGGCGCTGGTCCGGTCGGTCGGTCTCGGGAAACTCGGGAAGGGGGGAATCCGCGGTGTAAGTGTGGCGATCATAGAGGTTTCCCGGACGGCCTAGCCAGCAACACCACCGTGATGATCGGCATCGATGACCGGATGTTTGATGGTTTCTGTGCGCGTTTGTGCGGCGACCGGTCCTGTCCGATCGATTGTGACGTTCCGTGATCACGGAGCGGTGCGCGGCTGTCACTCAACTGGCCCCATGGAACAGGACGAACACCGACGAATCCCCACAGGGTGGATGGGGTGTTCCGAATCCCGTTCCGGGAGGTCGATGTGCCGCACTCCCAGACACTCCAGGGGGTGGACCGCGGACGGCTGAGGCGGTTCGCCGCGATCGCCACCTCGCTGGTCGCCCTGGTCGCCACCTCCATCGTCGCCGCCCCCGCCACCGCCTCCGAAGCCACCCTCTCCTGTGCTCTGCCCCGCGCCGACGTCCACCACTCCGAGGGCCTGGACTCCTGGAACGGCACCTACGCACGCCCCGTGCGCTCCCTCGACGCCGTCATGGTCTTCCTGTCCTTCCCCGACGCGCGGCCGCGCGTCGCCCCGCGGCGGCTCGCCACCGAGTACTTCCCCGCCACCAGCCGCTTCTTCGAGACGGCCTCCTACGGCAGGTTCCGGCTGCGCCCGCACGTCCAGCGGCACTGGGTGAAGATGCCGCGCACGTCCACCGCGTACGGGATACAGCGCGACTGGGACGCCGCGGGGCGCAGCGCGTACCTCGACGACGCGGTCGCGGCGGCCGACGCGGAGGTCGACTTCGGCCGGTACGACATGGTCTACCTGGTCGCCGACCCGGACGCGCCCGGCGTCGACTCCGACGCGACCAAGGTCGTCAACCTCGACCAGCCGCTGACGGCGGACGGTGCCCCGCTGCACCGTTTCGTCACGGTCTTCGAGAACAACCCGCCGGACCACAACGTCCTCGCGCACGAGACCGGCCACGTCTTCGACCTGCCGGACCTCTACCACCGGCCGGCCGACGGCATGGGCGACTGGGACACGTACGTGGGGGACTGGGACCTCATGGGCAGCCAGTTCGGGATGGCTCCCGAGCCCTTCGCCTGGCACAAGTGGAAGCTCGGCTGGCTCTCCGACCGCCAGGTCGACTGCATCCCCGTGACCGGGAGCGCGGTGCGCACGCTGCACCCCCTCTCCGCGCCCGCACGCCCCGGTGACCGGCAGCGGTCGCGGCTGCTCGTCGCCCGTACGGGGGAGAGCGGCGCGATCGCCGTGGAGGCGCGGAACGCGGCCGGCAACGACCGCGGCATCTGCCGCGAGGGCGTGCTCGTCTACCGGATCCGCAGCGCCACGCCCTCCAGCGAGGGGCCGGTGCAGGTGCTCGACGGTCACCCGCACTCCTCGGCCTGCTGGGGCGCCTCGGTCCACCCGCCGCTCGCGGACGCGCCGCTGGACGTCGGCGAGAGCCTGGACGCGGGGGACGGCGTACGGGTGGCGGTGACGGGCCGGACGGTGGCGGGCGACTGGACCGTCAAGGTCACGCGCGAGTGAGCCCGCGGGCCGGTGGCCCGGCCGTCCCGGCATACGACGAAGGCCCCCACCGGAGTGAGGGCCTTCGTGTGTCTGTGCGCCGCCAGGGACTCGAACCCCGGACCCGCTGATTAAGAGTCAGCTGCTCTAACCAACTGAGCTAGCGGCGCCTGCTGACGTGGAAAACCTTAGCATCCTGATCGGGGAGGGCAAAAATCGATTCGCCGCCGGTGATGGTGCTGGTGATCGCTTCAGGAGCGGACGGGTACGCCGGTCGCGGCCGGGCCTGCGGCGCCGGACGCCGCGGGGCTGTCCGAGGGGGTCGCGCGGGCCGCTCGTACGCACGCCCACAGCAGCACGTCCGGGCCCGGCAGCCAGGGATGGCGGACGTCCGGGGCGACCAGCCAGCGCGAGGACGGCGGCGGGGAGTCCGGCGCGGGCGGGCAGGGGTGCAGCGGCGGAATGCTCACCGCGTCCCCCGTGCCGTGGCACAGCAGCGGCGGCACCGACCGCGCCCACTCCTCCCAGGAGAGCAGCGCCGGCAGCCGCTGGGCGGTGCCGCGAGCCGCGAACAGCAGCACCCGGCCGCGGTGCACGGCGACCGGTCCGGAGCCGGGCCCCGCCGCCCATAAGCAGTCGGCCATCCGGCGGCCGAAGAGGGCGGGGGCGTTGATCACGTCGAACACCGTGCCGCAGGGCAGCACGCTCGGCGCCGTGGGATGGGTGGCCCACAGGTGGTGCACCCGGCGGGGGTGCGGACTCGCCGAGGCGAGCCAGTCGGCACCGGCGAGCGTGACGTACGACGCGGGGTGGTGCGCGGGCCGGTGGCGGTCGGGGGCCGGGGGCTGGGGCCAGTCGCTCATGACGTCAGGTCTACCGGTAGAGGAGGTTCCGTTTCTGTGGATTGCCGGAAAACGGGACACGGGAGAGTGAGACGGAGTATCTTCCTACCCGCATATGCCAACGGCCCATGATCACCGCAGTACGGATCATGAGCCGCGAGCCCGGCCGGCGCTTCCGGGAGGCTTATCCGACCTCGTCCGGGCGGGTGCCGCCGTCCCGTATCAGCGAGTGACCGAACTCCACCATCTTGCGGGCGTAGTCCTCGGTCCAGCCGGCCCGCTCGGCCAGCACCGCCAGCGACAGCCGGTCGAACCGCCGCGGATCGGCGAGCTGCGCCGCCGCCATCGCCTGGAACTCCGTCGCCCGGTCGGCCGCCGAGCGGAAGGCGAGCGCCAGCTCCGTGGAGCGGGACAGCAGCTCGCGCGGATCCTCGATCGACTCCAGGTCGAAGAAGTGCTCGGGGTCCGCCGTGGCCTCGGGCGGCTCGAACAGCAGCGGCGCCGGTTTCAGGCGCCGGGGCGCGGGGGCCGCACCGCGCGGATCGGGAGCCGACTGCGGCTCGGACATGTACCTACCTCCAGAATCGTGTGCCGCGTCCCATTGTCCCGCGCCGCGCAAGTACGCCCTGGCCGCGCGCGTACGCCGGGAGGCCGCGGCTACGGCCGCCACGGCACGCGGTGCTCCGCCAGATGCGCCAGCACCGCGTGGTTCGCCTCCCAGCCGTCCGGGAACTTCACCGTGACGCCGAGCTGGACCGGCTCCGTGGACGGATGCTCGTCCAGCAGCTGCGTCACGCCCTCGCGGCACACGACGACGCACGCGTGCCGGTGCCGGGAGGCCAGTACGCACAGCCGGCCCGTCTCCAGGTGGAAGGCCGTCGCGTCCGGGCGGCCGGACAGCGGGTGCAGGACGACCGTGACGTCGAACTCCCGGCCCTGGAGGCGGTTGGCCGTGTCCACCGCGACGCCCGTGACGCCCAGCCCGGACAGCGCGGCGCGCACCGCCGCCGCCTGGTCCCGGTGGGCCGTGCCGACCGCGATCCGGTCGGCCGTCAGCGGCGCCGGGTCCGGTCCGCGCTCGCTGACCGTCGCGCCGCCGCGGTCCAGCAGCCGCCGCACCACCTGGGCCACCGCGCGCACCGCCTCGGGGTCCGTGCGCGGCGTGTGGCGCGCGGGCAGTTCGAGCAGGCCCCAGCCGGTCTCCGCCGCCTCGTCCACCACCCGGTCCACCGCCGAGCCGTCCGACGGCACGCCCAGCGTCAGCCGCCGGTCGCCGTAGCCGGTGCCGCTGCGGAACGGGGTGTACGGATAGAACGCGTGCGACACCAGGGGCGCCGCCGAGGCCGGCAGCCGCCAGGACACCGGGAGGCGGTGCTGCGGGAGGTCCGGATTGTGCGCGAGGAGCGTCGAGACCGCGCTCGCCGACGGGTCGTACGACAGCCCCGCCCACTGGTCGGCGCCCACCACGCTGAACGGGTCCAGCTGGCCCGGATCGCCGACGAACAGGGCCCGCTCGAACAGCCCCGCCACGGCGAGCAGCGCGTCGGACCGCATTTGGTACGCCTCGTCCACGATCGCGTGCGGCCAGGGCTCGTCCACCTTCGTGTAGGCCCACTTCGCGGCGGTCGCGACGACGATCGGGAGGCCCTTGAGGTCCGCGATCTTCGCTGCCGTACGGACGGAGGAGACGTCCTCCAGCGCGGGGTCGTAGGCGCCGGGCTCGCTGCTGTGCAGCCGGCCGACGGGCAGCTCCGGGTCCTTCTCGGCCAGCCGCAGCACCAGGTCGTCGACCTGCGCGTTGGTCTGCGCGACGATCATCAGCGGGCGGCCCGCGGCGGCCAGCTCACGCGCGGCGCGCACCACGAGCGTGGACTTGCCCGCGCCCGGCGGCGAGTCCACGACGACGCCGCGCCGGTCGCCGTGCAGCGTGTCGCGCAGGATCGCCTCGGTCGCGGCGGTCGCCGCGGCGCCCGGGTCGAACGCCGTACCGGCCGGCGCGGGAATTCCGCGGCTCACAGGAAGTCCTCCGCGGTCACGGGGTCGGGGTCGGGGAGCGGGACGGGCGCCGGGGCCTGCGCGGGGATGGTGGTCTGCGCGGGCGCCGCGGTCTGCGCCGGGACAGACGTACCGCCGGCACCGCTGCCCGGCGGCGGTCCGCCGTGCGTCCACGGCGTGTCCTCCGGATCGGGCAGCTCGGGGCCGCCGCGCGGCGCGTGCTCGAAGAGCGTCCAGCACACCCGGTCGCCCTTCTCCGGCACCGAGCCCGGCTCCGGCGTCTTCCCGCGGCCCATGCCGCCGGTCAGCCGCACGACCAGCGTGCCCGGCTGCTCCGGTACGTACGCGACGAACTCCGCGGTCTGCGTCTTCCCGCCGTCCAGCGCGCGGTACAGCTTCGCCCGCTCCTCCAGCTGCGGCCGGTCGCCCGTGCGCAGCGTGACCAGCGGCCGGGGCATCGGCCGCCTGCCCTCGGACATCGCCATCTCCACCTCGGTCACCTCCCCCTCCAGCGCCTCGCCGGTCAGCCGCCGCCCGGCCATCACCAGCGGGTCGTCCAGCGCCTCCTGGGCGTCCAGCTGGGCCTGCGCGGTCTCCCGGGAGGCGAGCTTCTGCGCGGCCGTGACCGCGTCGTCCAGCCGCGGCTGCGGCGGCTCGCCCGCACGCACCCGGTCACGGTGCGCGGTGTAGGACCAGCGGTCCCGCCGCCAGCGGTCCGCCACCCGCGCGCCCTCGGGCAGCCCGCGCAGCAGGCCGATGCCGCGCCACACCGCGTCCCAGGTCGGCCGCAGCACGCTCGCCACCAGCGCGTCGAACTCCTCGCGCGCGCCCGGCACTCCGGCGTCGTACCGCGCGATGGCCGGCGCCAGCAGGCCGTTGTCGAACGCCGGGTCCGTCGCGGGCCCGGCCGGCGGGCACAGCAGCTGCCCGCGCGCGTCCCGGGCCGTCTCGGCACGCAGCGCGGCGTCCTGCCCCGACTCGCCCTCCGGCGGGTCGATCCAGGCGAGCAGCGCGCCCAGGTGCTGGTCCTCGGCGAGGCTCTGGCCGGTAGCCCAGTGCCGGGACAGCAGCCCCGTCATCGGCAGCAGCAGGCTCGAACCGGGCACCCGGGCCCGCTCGCCGAAGTGCGTGAGCCAGCGGCCCAGCAGCGGGACGTGCGGCGGCGCGGGATGCGGGGTGTCCGGGTCCTGCTCGGCCGTCCGCCGGAAACGCATCGACCGGCCCAGCAGCCGTACGAAGTCGACGCCCGCCGCACTGGCCACGATCAGCTGCGGGGCGTCCGCGCACAGCTCGGTCTCGACCGTGACCCGCTTGCCGGTCTGCGGATCGGTCTCCTTGCGCTCGGCGGGCTCGACGTCGTCGGCGAAGGAGTCCACGTACGGCAGGACGGCGGCGGCCAGCTCGGCGAAGAACGCGAACCGCAGGTCACGGTCGCGCGGCTGCGGCACGGTCAGCAGCAGCGGCGCCCCGGGGTCCGTGCCGACCAGCGCGCCGAGCGGCGCACCGGTCTCACCGGCGGTCGTCAGCGGGACGAACACCAGGGGGCGCGGGGAGAGATGGCGGTGCCGTACGGTCGCCAGCGGCGTGGCCCGGCCCGCCGCCACGGCCTCCATCCTGGCCAGCACGTCGATCAGCGACATTCCGTCTCCTCGCGAGCGGCCGACGCCGGGTCGGGGGCCGGGGCCTGCGCCGGTACGTGAGCGGAGGCCGTGGCCAGCGCTTCGGCGCGCAGGGCGGCGGCGCGGCGCAGCGCCTCGGCAGCGGGGTCGTCGTGGGTGGCAGGGGCGTCCTCGGAAGCGTACGCACTGGTCGGGGCCGAGGGCGTCCGTTCGCCGTCCGCCGTACCCGAGGCCGCCGCCAGCACCTCGCCGACCGTGCGCAGCCCGCCCAGCTCGCCGCGCACGCCGCGGCCCAGCGACTCCACCAGGCCGGCCTCGCGGGCCCGGCCGCGGCAGTGGAAGGCCAGCTCGCACGTGGCCAGGCACTCCGGCGCGTATGCCGCGCCGACCGACTCCACGGCCTCGGTCAGCTCCTCGGCCGGACGGGTCGCGGTCTTCCCGTCGTCCGCGAGGCGCAGGTCGAAGGTGGTGTCCTCGGGGAGCGCGGCGGCCAGCTCGTCGACCCGGGTGAGCCGGGCCAGCTGGCGGCGGGTCGTGGCCAGCTGCTTGCGCAGGTCCACCGGGGCCGCGGCCGGGAGGTTCGAGAAGTCCTTGGGGCAGACCAGCAGGGCGCGGTCGCCGACCCGCGGCGCGTGCCCGTCGCCCTCGGGGGTGTGCCGCGCCACCTGCTCGGCGACCTGCTCCAGCGCGAGGGCGTACACCGCCGACTGGCGGGCCGCCGCGCCCACCTTGGCCGTGTCGGCCGTCCCGTCGATCATCGGGAACGACTTGATCTCGATGACGCTCCACAGCCCGTCGGGGTGGACGACCACGGCGTCCGGCTCCAAGTACGCGGGTGAACCGGCCACGTCCAGCGCGAGCATCGGATGGTCCAGGAGCGTCCAGCCGCCGCGCGCGGCCGCCTCCCGGAGAGCCAGCGCCGTCCGCGCGGCCCGCCCCTGCGGACCCGCCGCCGACAGGTCGGGCGTGGCCGCGGCGCCGGGCTCCGGGGCCTGCGCACCGCCCCCGAGATGCTCGGCGGCCAGCCGGATCAGCTCGGCGCCGCCGTCGGCCTTGACCCGCGCCTCGAACGAATGGCCGCGCGCGATCGCGAACTGGGACTGTCCGAAGGGCGCCGGCGAGCCGAGCGCCCGGGCCAGCGCGGCCTTGTCCACGCCCGCGCCGTCCAGCAGCGCGCGGCGCCGGCAGCCCGGGTTCGCCGCCAGCGCGGCGAGCGCCCTGGCGTCCAGCGGGCGGGGCGGCACGCCGGGGCCGCGCAGCTCGGCCAGGCGCGCGCGCAGCCCCGTCGCCGGCCGCGGCCGCGCCTCGCGCGCCGCCGCCGGCTCGGACCGACTGTCGCGGAAAACGTTCACCTGCGGAAGTCTCGCATCCACCACCGACATTCGCGCGAAGACCAGGCGCACCACCGCCCGCTCGGACAACGATCACGCCACGAGCTCCGGGGCGCGGGCTTCCCCTCCGGGGGCCCACGTGGCCCCTGGAACGCATGCGCGATGATGGACGGGACGGAACGAGACGTACTGCCGCCGGCCCCGTACGGCGGCACGACCGAGCAAGGCCGGCGGCGAGCGGGTTCTTCGCCGGTGAGAGGTAATCCCATGGCACCGCGCATCCTGCTGGCCCGGCACGGGCAGACGGAGTGGTCCCTGTCCGGCAAGCACACCGGGCGCACGGACATCCCGCTCCTCGACGAGGGCCGCCGCGGCGCCAAGCTGCTCGGCGAGCGGCTGCACCGCGCGCCCTGGGACGGGCTCCCGGACGCCGAGGTGCGCACCAGCCCCCTGATCCGCGCCAAGGAGACCTGCGAGCTGGCCGGCTTCGGGGACCGCGCGGCGGACTGGGACGCGCTCATGGAGATCGACTACGGCGCGTACGAGGGGCTGACGCCCGCCGAGATCAAGGCGGACCGGCCCGACTGGCTCATCTGGCGGGACGGCGTCCCCGAGGGCGAGACCCTCGCCCAGGTGACGCAGCGCGTGGACGGCGTCATCGAGGAGGTGCGCGCGGGCGGCCGCGACGTGCTCGTCTTCGCGCACGGCCACATCCTGCGCTCGCTGTGCGCCCGCTGGCTCGGCGAGGACATCTCCTTCGGGGCCCGCATCCGCCTCGACCCGACCTCCCTGTCGGTCCTCGGCTGGGCCTACGGCGCCCCGGCCATCGAACGCTGGAACGACACGGGCCACCTGGGCTGACCGGCCTCGGCCGGTCCAGGAAGGCGCTCAGGCCGACCGGGCACTCAGGCCGGACGGGCCGCCAGCGCCTGCCGGTCCAGGAAGGCGGCGACGCCCGTGGCGTGGCGCTGCGGGCGCAGCGCCTTCGCCGTACCGGCCAGCATCGTACGGACGCGGGCCGAGCCGACCTCGCCCAAGAGGTCCAGCGCGCGGAGCCCGGCGGAGGCCGCCTCGTCGGGCGCGCCGCTGCCCGCCAGATTGCCCGCCAGCTCCGCCGTGTACAGCGCGATGTTGCGCGTGAAGTGCGGGTTCTGGAGTGCCACGGCGCGGCGCGCGTGCTCCGCCGCACGCCCCCGTTCCCCCAGCGCCGACCAGCACTGCGCCTCCAGGCCCTCGAGCTCGGCGTCCCCGTAGAAGGACATCCACTCCGGGTCGGCGTCGGACGGCCCGTGGGCGAAGAGCCGGTGCGCCCGCAGCAGCGCCTCCTCGCAGCCCGCCCGGTCGCCGAGCCCCGCCCAGCCGCCCGCCTCGCGCAGCGCCAGCAGGGACAGTAGACGGCGCGAGGAGAGGTGCTTCGCGGCGTGCTGGGCGGCCTGCGCCGCCCGTACTGCCTCCCGCGGCCGGCCCGCGTCCCGGGCGAGGAACGCGGTGTTGCAGAACGCGTGCGCCTCCAGGGCCGGGTCGCCCGCCACCCGCGCGGTGGCCAGCGCCTCCGCGTAGTGCGAGCGGGCGTCCCCGAAGCGGCCCGAGTCGTGGGCCAGCCACCCGACCGAGATGGCCAGTTCGCCGGCGCCCGCGTGCAGCCGGTCGGCGACCGACTGGCGGTGCGTCCCGGCGTCCAGGAGCTCGTAGGCGGCGCGCAGCGGCTGGGCCGCGCGCTGGTAGATGCCCTCGGCGCCGTGCCGGTCGTCCAGCAGCCGGATGCGGCGCACCGCGTCCTCCACGGCCGCCGCCTCGGCCCCTCCCGCGCGTCTCGCGCCGCCCGGGAGGGGCGGTACGGACTCTGCGGACCCGAGGGGCGCCAGGCCGGCGATCCCCAGCGCGGCGGCCGGGCCGCCGGTCATGAACGCGCGACGCAGCACGTCGCTCTCCTCGTAGCTCTGAGTGGATGTGTCGCGGTGGTTCGGAGTGGTGGTACGGGCGTGCTCGCGCGGCCCCGGGAGCGCGGCGTCCGGGTGCGCCCGCGCGCCCCGTCCGCGTACCGACTCGCGCGGCGCGAACCCCATGTCGGCCGGTGTGAGGCCGGGGAACATGTGCCGGAACACCCGCTCGTAGGCGTAGTTGGGGCAGCGGATCTCCCCGGCCTCGACGCGCCCCACGTAGCGCGCGTCGCACGAGACCTGCTCGCCGATCTCCCGGGCGGCCCGGCGCACGGCAGCCGCGAACTCGCCGGGGGACAACCGGCCGCGCAACTGCCGGAAAGCGGTGTTCGGGCGGGCCGGCAGATCGCGGGCCGGCGCTGCTGGACCAATGGGCGACGTCATGGCGGGCCCTCTCCATGCCATCCGTGCGGCGATGCCGCACCCTGGGCGGCGCGGCGGGACGACCGTACCGTCCGTGACACCCTCTATACGGAGAGTTTGTTTACAAAAGGGATATCTCACCCGGGATCCGCCATGAAGTGCCATCCTTTACAGCGTCCTGACGCCGTTGCTGTTGACGCCCTTCCGCGTTGCATCAGGTGTAGGGAGCGCCGCGTCAGGAGGAGGGGTTTCCGTGCTGAAGACCGGCGGGGGCAAGGATGTCGTCGAGACCGCAGCGGGTGTGCCGGGGGCCGGGGCCGCCGACCCGCCCCGCGACCTCGACCTGGTGACGGTGCCGGCCCGGCAGGGTCTGGAGGCGGTGGACATCCTCCGGCTGCGCGACGGCGTCGGCCCGGTCCTGCACGACGGCACGTGCGACACCCTCGGCTTCCTGGTGCCCCCGGGCACGGCCGCCGGCTGGGACCTGCCCGGCAGCGCCTGTACGGAGACGTACGGCGGCGGGCGGGGTGGCGGCGTCCGGGGCGCGGACGAGCCGCCGGTCGCCGGCACGGGCTGGCTGGTCCCCCCGGAGGGCGCGTTCGCCGCGGCGACCGACCCCGCGGTGCTGCGCGCCGCGCTCGGCGAGGCGGCCCGCACGATCGAGGCCGTCGACCGCTGCCGCTGAGCGGCCTCTCGCGGCGCTTCCCGCGGCCCGCGGCAGGCCCGCGGCAGGCCCCGCCCCGTCGGGGATACTGGCCGGATGGCGAAGAACAGGCGGGTGCGTGCGGCCCGGGAGCCGGTGACGGCGGAGGTGACCGGCGGCCGCGCCGAGCTGCGGCCCGACCGGGACCGGCCGCGTGGCTGGACGCTGCTGATCGACGGCGCCCCGCAGTCCTTCGTGGACCTCGACGACCCGGCGTACCTCGACTTCTCCTACCAGCGCCGCCTCGGCCACATCGCCGACCTCGCCGCCCCGCCCGGCAAGCCGCTGCGCGTCCTGCACCTCGGGGGCGGCGCGCTCACCCTGGCGCGTTACGTCGCGGCGACCCGCCCCCGCTCCACCCAGCAGGTCGTCGAGATCGACGCACCGCTCGTGCAGTTCGTCCGCGAACAGCTGCCGCTGGACTCCGGGGCGCGCATCAAGGTGCGCGGCGGGGACGCCCGCGCCGGGCTCGCCAAGGTCCCGGACGGCTGGGCCGACCTGATCATCGCGGACGTCTTCAGCGGCGCCCGTACGCCCGCGCACCTGACCAGTACGGAGTTCGTCACCGAGGCGGCGCGGGCGCTGGCGCCCGGCGGCTGGTACGCGGCCAATCTCGCGGACGGCCCGCCGCTGGCCTTCGTACGCGCCCAGATCGCCACCGTGGGCGCGGTCTTCGGCGAGCTGTGCCTGACCGCCGCGCCCCCGGTGCTGCGCGGCAAGCGCTTCGGGAACGCGGTGCTGCTCGCCGCCGACGGCCCGCTGCCGGTCGCCGAGCTGACCCGGCGGGCCGCGACCGACCCGGAGACCGGCCGCGTCGAACACGGGCGCGCGCTGCGGGACTTCGCGGGGGGCGCGGCGCCGGTCACGGACGCCACCGCGGTCGCCTCGCCCGCGCCGCCGCCGGGCACCTTCGACCGATAGCGCGGCGCAGCGCCCTACTGGGCGTGGTTGTCCGTGGTGACGACCGGCGGATGGCCGTTCCAGGCGCAGATCACCGAGGTGTGCTCATTGCCCCGGGTGAAGTCGACCCGGAGCCAGCCGTCCTGCTTCCACACCTGCATCTGCCAGCCGGGCCCGGGGGTCGCCGACACCAGCTCCGCGTACGAGGGCCGCAGGTCCAGGACGACCCGGCCGCCGTCGGTGCGGTAGCCCTTGACCGTGCCCGCGTCCCCGTCCGGCGCGGGGGCGCTCGGGGCGGTGGCGGAGCGGCTCGGTGCCGGGGTGTGCGGCGGCGTGGCCGGCTCTTCCGGCCGCGTGGTCTGCCGAGTGGGGGAGGGGGACGGCGTGCCGGAGGGCTTGGGACGGTGGGTGGAGGACGCGCGGGGTGTGGCGCTGCTCGCGGAACCGGGCTGCGCGCCGGGCGCGTTGTCGGAGATCGGGAGCGCGCGCGGCGGGTCGTACGCCGTACCGGAGACCACCGTGTGCACGCCGAACCACGACAGCGTGACCGCGGCGCCCGTCGCCAGTGTCCAGGCGCCCGCGTGAACCAGTCCTCGTCGCACCCGGCTCATACTGCACCACCCCGGGCGCCGCGCACGACGCTCCGCCGCGGTGCCGTACGAAACGGACGGCAGGGCCTCGCGAAACGGACGACGATCGTCAATGTCCGGTCAAGAACCGCACCCGAATGGCGTACGGTGCCGCCCATGGCTCGTGTGCTCGTGGTCGAGGACGACCAGTTCGTCCGCTCGGCCCTCATCCGGCAGCTGTCCGACGCCGCACACATCGTGCGCAGCGTCGGCACCGCCCTGGAGGCGCTGCGCGAGGTGGCCCAGGAAACCTTCGACGTGGTCGTCCTGGACCTCGGGCTGCCCGACCTGGACGGCCGCGAGGCGCTGAAGATGCTGCGCGGCATCACCGACGTCCCCGTGATCGTCGCCACAGCCCGCGACGACGAGGCCGAGATCGTCCGATTGCTCAACGACGGCGCCGACGACTACCTCACGAAGCCGTTCTCCGTGGCGCACCTGTCCGCCCGGATGGCCGCCGTACTGCGCCGCGCCCAGGGGCCCGGCGGCGGGCCGCCGCCCTCCCGGGTGCTCCGGGTCGGCGGCCTGACCGTCGACCCGCTGCGCCGCCGGGCCGACCTGGACGGTGCCCCGCTGGACCTGACCCGCCGCGAGTTCGACCTGCTCGCCTTCCTGGCCGCACGCCCCGGCGTGGTCGTGGCCCGCAAGGAACTGCTCGCCGAGGTGTGGCAGCAGTCCTACGGCGACGACCAGACCATCGACGTCCACCTGTCCTGGCTGCGCCGCAAGCTGGGCGAGACCGCCGCCAGCCCCCGCTACCTGCACACCCTGCGCGGAGTCGGCGTGAAGCTGGAGCCGCCGCAGGCGGGACCCCCGCAGGCGGAGCCGCCGCAGGACGGGCCCCGGCCGTGAGATGGGCGCTGGTCAAGGTCGCGCTCGCGGTCACGGCCATGGTGGTGATCGCGTTCGCCGTCCCGCTCGGCATGGTCGTCAAGGAACTGGCGCGGGACCGCGCGTTCGCCAACGCCGAGCGGCAGGCCGCCGCGATCGGCCCCGTACTCGCCATCACCACCGACCGCGGTGAGCTGATCCGCGCGGTCGCCAGCGCCGAGACCGGGCCCGGCGGCCAGCTCGGCGTCCACGTACCGCCGACGGGCCGGGGCGGCGCGCCCGCGGTGATCGGCGCGGGCCGGGCGTCGGCAGCGGACGTCGCGCGGGCCGCCCGGTACGGCCGCGCGTCCGTCACCACCGTCCGCGGCGGCTCCTCGCTGCTCCAGCCCACCGCGGTCGCCTCGGGCACCGCCGTGGTCGAGGTCTTCGTCCCGGAGGCGGCGGTCACCAACGGCGTCGCGACGTCCTGGGTCCTGCTCGCGGGGGTCGGCCTCGCACTGATCGTCGGCTCGGTCGCGGTCGCCGACCGGCTCGGCACCCGGATGGTGCGGCCCGCCGAGCGGCTCGCGGGCGCGGCGCACGACCTGGGCGACGGCAAGCTGGGCGTACGGGTCCTGGAGGACGGCCCCAAGGAGCTGCGCTCGGCGGCCGCGGCCTTCAACTCCATGGCCGACCAGGTCGTCCAGCTGCTCGCCAACGAACGCGAGCTGGCCGCCGACCTCAGCCACCGCCTCCGCACCCCGCTCACCGTGCTCCGGCTGAACGCGGCCTCGCTCGGCGACGGCCCGGCCGCCGAGCACACCCGTGCCGCCGTCGCCCAGCTGGAGCGTGAGGTGGACCAGATCATCCGGACCGCACGCGAGCAGCAGGCGCTGACGCAGCAGGTGGCCGCGGCGGCCGGGTGCGACGCCGCCGAGGTGATCCGGGAGCGGATGGGCTTCTGGTCGGCGCTCGCGGAGGACGAGGGGCGCACGGTACGAGTGGCGGGCGCGGACCGTCCCGTCCGCGTCCCCGTCGCGCGCCCCGAGCTGGCCGCCGCGCTGGACGCGCTGCTCGGCAACGTCTTCCGGCACACGCCCGAGGGCACCGCGTTCGCCGTGGACGTGCACCAGGCCGAGGACGCGGTGATCGTTCTGGTGTCGGACGCGGGGCCCGGCATCGCCGACCCGGCCGCCGCGCTGCGGCGCGGCCACGGCCACGGCGGCGACGGCTCGACCGGGCTGGGCCTGGACATTGTCCGCCGCCTCGCGGAGTCCACCGGCGGCGACGTCCGGATCGGCCGCTCGGTCCTGGGCGGTACCGAGGTACGTATCTGGCTCGCCCTGGACGGCCGGCGCGGCCCCGCGGCCGGGCGCCGCCACCGGGCCCGCCGCCGGCTGGGCCGGATGCGCCGCCGGTTGCCGACGGCCCGGCGCCTCGGAGCGCGGCGCCTCGGAGCGCGGCGCTGAGCCCGGTGCTTAACCGCTCCCTTCGGGCACCTTAAGCGCGCCATAAGCCCTGTGGGGCATGGGCTGTACCTGCCGATTGTCCGTTTTCCGCTCGCTAGCGTGCGGGTTCGTCACCCCCCACGGGACCCCCACGGGCCCCACGAGACAACTGGCAGGCAGCACATGACTTCTCGGGCACATCGCCGCCGTACGAGCCGCACGGTCAAGCTGATCGGCGCGAGCGCCGCCGCCGCGCTCGCCGCGGGCGGCGCCATCGCCATCGCCGGCGCGGCCCAGGCGAGCAAGGCCACGCCGGCCGGACAGGCCGCCGCGGGCGGCGCGTTCGCCCCGTACGTCGACACCTCGCTCAGCCCCGCCTACGACCTGGTCGACACGGCACAGAAGACCGGAGTGAAGACCTTCAACCTCGCCTTCATCACCTCCGGCGGCGGCTGCGACCCCAAGTGGGGCGGCACCGGCGCGCTGGACGGCGACCCGGTCGCGCGGCAGATACCGAAGCTGCGCGCCGAAGGCGGCGACGTACGCGTCTCGTTCGGCGGCGCGGCCGGCTCCGAGCTGGGGCTCGCCTGCGGCTCGGCGGACGAACTGGCCGCCGCGTACGGCAAGGTCGTCGACGCGTACGACCTGAAGAAGGCCGACTTCGACATCGAGGGCGGCGCGCTGCCGAACGCCGAGGCCAACACCCGCCGCGCGCAGGCCATCGCCAGGCTCCAGAAGGACCACCCGGACCTGGACGTCTCCTTCACCCTCCCCGTCATGCCCGAGGGACTGACGCAGGACGGCGTCAAACTCCTCGCCGACGCCAAGAAGAACGGGGTGAAGATCTCCGCCGTCAACATCATGGCGATGGACTACGGGGCCTCGTACGACGGCGACATGGGGAAGTACGCGATCCAGGCCGCCACCGCCACCCAGAAGCAGGTCGAGGACGCCCTCGGGCTGAGCGAAGCGGACGCCTGGAAGGCGGTCGCCGTGACCCCGATGATCGGCGTCAACGACGTGGCCACCGAGGTCTTCACGCAGGACGACGCCAAGGAGCTGGCGGACTTCGCCGCGACCAAGCACCTCGGCTGGCTGTCCATGTGGTCCGCCACCCGCGACAAGGCGTGCGACGGCGGCTCCTCCGGCACCGCCCAGCCGACCTGCAGCTCCATCGACCAGCAGCCGCTGGACTTCACCAAGGCCCTCGGCGCGTACCAGGGCTGATCCACCCCGGTACCAGGGCTTCCCGGACCCTCCCCGGACCACCCCCCACACGGCGGGGCGCAGCGGTCCCCACCCCCACAGCCGCTGCGCCCCGCGCTTCCGCTTGGCCCGCACCGCACCGAGCTGGCGCCGCTTTCCGCCGTTGCGTCGCGTTCCGCTGTGTAATGGCGGGAAACATTCGCGGCCGGGAGTCCGGAGGCAGCCATGGCAGCGGCAGGACGCGGTGGTCGGCGCGGCGGACGCCCCACGCTCGAGGAGGTGGCGGCGCGGGCGGGCGTCGGCCGGGGCACCGTCTCCCGGGTCGTCAACGGCTCGCCCCGGGTGAGCCCCCGCACGCGCGCCGCCGTCGAGCGCGCCATCGCCGAACTGCAGTACGTACCGCACGGCGCGGCCCGCGCGCTGGCCGCCGACCGGACCGACGCCGTCGCGCTGGTCATCCCGGAGCCGGAGACCCGGCTGTTCGCCGAGCCGTACTTCTCCGGAATCATCCGCGGGGTCGGCGCCGGGCTCGCCGACACCGACCTCCAGCTGCTGCTGATCCTGGTCCGCACGCCCAAGGAGCGCGAGCGGCTGGGCCAGTACCTCGCCGCGCACCGCGTGGACGGCGTGCTGCTGGTCTCCGTGCACGCGGACGACCCGCTGCCCGACCTGCTGTCACGGCTGGAGCTGCCCGCGGTGCTCAGCGGCCGCCGCTCCGCCCGGGAGACCGTGCCGTACGTGGACTCCGACAACACCGGCGGGGCCCGGGCCGCGGCGCGGCACCTCCTGGAGCGCGGCCGGCGGACCATCGCCACGATCGCCGGGCCGCCGGACATGTACGCGGCCCAGTGCCGGCTGGCCGGCTACCGGCAGGCGCTGGAGGACGCCGGGCACGACCCGGACGAGGCGCTGATCGTCCCGGCGGACTTCACCGAGGACGGCGGGCGGCGGGCGATGGCCGCGCTGCTGAACCGCCGCCCGGACGTGGACGCGGTCTTCGCGGCCTCGGACGTGATGGCGGCCGGGGCGCTGGCGGTACTGAGAGAACGCGGGCGCCGGGTCCCCGAGGACGTGGCGCTGGTCGGCTTCGACGACTCGGCCGTCGCGCGCCACCTGGACCCGCCGCTGAGCAGCGTGCGGCAGCCGATCGAGGAGATGGGCCGGGCGATGGCCCGGGTACTGATCGAGGAGATCGCCGAACGCTCCCGCGAGCGCCCGCAACTGGTCCTGCCGACGGAATTGGTCGTACGCGAGTCCTCCTGAGAGCACGCACTTGACCTGCCGTCACATCCCGCCGCGCACGCTCTCCCGGAAGGCGATCGGCGTGACGCCCGCCCGGTGCAGGAAGTACTTGCTGAAGTTCGTCGCGTCCTCGAAGCCGAGGCGGCGGGCGATCTGCGCTGCCGGCAGATCGCCGTGCGCGAGCAGCCGCTTGGCCTCCAGCACCACCCTGCGGTCGATGAACTCCTTCGCGCCGGTCCCGGCCGCCGCCTCCGTCGCGCGGGAGAGCGTACGCGGTGAATAGCCCAGCGCCCGGGCGTAGTCGGCGACCCGGCGGCTGACCGCGAAGTCCCGCTCGACGGCGTCCCGGAAGCGCAGGAACGTCGCCGTCGCCGCGCACTCACCGGCGTCCTCCGCCGCGTCCCGCACCAGATGCGCGGCGCGCAGCACCAGTACCGACAGCAGGTGCCGCAGCACTTCGAGGTGCGCCTCCAGCGGCAGCCCGCACAGCGCGCCGAACTCCTGGTGCAGATGGTCCAGCGCCGCCCGCGCGGCCCGCCCGGCCGCGTCCTCCGGATGGCGCACGGCCGGGCCGTACCAGTCCTCCAGGCGGGCCGCGGTGGCCGTCGCCGGGTCGAGGAAGCCGGACTCGAAGAGCACGAGGACGCCGTCAGCGCCGGTCAGGTCGCCGAAGTGCTGCACCTGGCCGGGGCGGACCCACAGCCAGTCGCCCGGCGCCAGCTCGTACCGGCGGAAGTCGACGGTGTGCGACAGGCGGCCGGCGTCCAGCGCGAGGAGGTGGTGGAAGCCGGGGCGGTGCGGGACGGCCAGCGCACAGACGTCGGCCCGCGCGCGCAGCTCGGCGAGCGTCATGACCTCCACGCCCGCGGGCCGCCCGGCCGGCGCCGAGAAGGCGACCTCCGGGATCTGTTCTTGTCGCTTTTCCACCATCGCTCGTCCCGCGCCTACCCCGAGAGCTCTTGTTCTTCCCCCTAGCGTAGAAGACGGCCGAGCAGCCGCTGGCAGAAAAAAGCAATGAGTAGGAGCACCCCATGTCCAAGATCGCCCTCTTCGGTGCCAACGGCACCATCGGCAGCCGCATCCTCGACGAGGCCCTGGCGCGCGGCCACGAGGTCACCGCGGTAGTCCGTGACCCCGCGAAGATCACCAAGAGCCACCCGAAGCTCACCGTGATCACCGGCGACGTCCTGGACCCGGCCTCCGTCTCCGTGGCCGCCAAGGGCCAGGACGTCCTGGTCAGCGCGGTCGGCGGCGGCGACGGCCCGGGCCACCTCGCGACGATCGAGCCGTCCGCCGAGTCCCTCGTCGAGGGACTGCGCACGCTCGGCACGGAGGCCCCGCGGCTGATCGCGGTCGGCGGCGCGGGCTCGCTGCGCACACCCGACGGCAAGCAGGTCTGGGACGCCGAGGGCCTGCCGGAGTTCCTGCTGCAGATCATGCACGCGCACGGCGACGCGCTGGACTACTTCCGCACCGTCACCGACGTGCGCTGGACCAGCCTCAGCCCGGCGGCCCTGATCGAGCCCGGCGAACGTACGGGCGCCTACCGCACCGCTCTCGACGACCTGGTCGCCGACGAGAACGGCAGCAGCCGGATCTCCACCGAGGACTACGCGGTCGCCCTTCTGGACGAGGTCGAGAAGCCGCGGCACATCGGCGAGCGCTTCACCGTCGGCTACTGAGAGCCCGCGTCAGCACCCCGGGCCGGCCCCGGACACGACGAAGGCCCGGTCTGCTTCCGCAGACCGGGCCTTCACCGTTGGGGTGAGTAACGGGACTTGAACCCGCGACATCCTGGACCACAACCAGGTGCTCTACCAGCTGAGCTATACCCACCATGACCGGTGCTGTGTGGTGTCTTGTTCCCCACCGGCTGAAGAAAAGTGTACAGGGTCCGAAGGGGTGCTCGCTCCCGGCTTTCCCCCCAGCCGGGAGCGAGCTGCGTCACTCTCCTGCCGGCTGCTGCTCCGCAGGCAGGACGTGCTTGGCCGCGATCGCCTTCGCGGTGTCGGAGTCGGGCCCCGGCTGCGGCACGAAGACCGCCTCCCGGTAGTACCGCAGCTCCGCGATCGACTCACGGATGTCGGCGAGCGCCCGGTGGTTCCCGTTCTTCTCCGGGCTGTTGAAGTACGCCCTCGGGTACCAGCGCCGCGCCAGCTCCTTCACCGACGAGACATCGACGATCCGGTAGTGGAGGTAGTCCTCCAGCTCCGGCATGTCGCGCAGCAGGAAGCCGCGGTCGGTGCCGACGGAGTTGCCGCACAGCGGGGCCTTGCCCGGCTCCGGTACGTGACTCTTGATGTAGTCCATGACCTGCCGCTCGGCGTCGGCGAGGGTCGTCCCGCCGTCCAGCTCCGCGAGCAGACCCGAGGCGGTGTGCATCTCGCGTACCACCTCGGGCATGGTCTCCAGGGCCTCGGCGGGGGGACGGATGACGATGTCCACCCCCTCGCCGAGGATGTTCAGCTCCGAGTCGGTGACCAGTGCGGCCACCTCGATGAGCGCGTCGTTCGCCAGCGAGAGCCCCGTCATCTCGCAGTCGATCCACACCATGCGATCGTTCATGCGTCTCACCCTACGGGGCGCTCCCGCTGGCTGGGCAGCACCGGGCGTCCGGTGGAGCGGCCGACGGCGGGCTCACCGAGCCGGGACGCGTACGCGTCCGACTCCGGTTTGCCCGGATCGTGCGCACCGAACGGAGCACCCTGACCCGGTACCGGGGCATGGGCCCCGAAGCGCTCGGCCGCCGGGGTTCCCGTGCGGTCCAGGCGCTCCGGCCGTTCGGACGGACGCACCGCGGGTCCTGGTGGCTCCCCGGTGCCGTTCTGTGGCCGCCGGGCGCGGTAGGCCGCCCGGTAGGCCGCGGGGGAGGACCCCAGCTGCCGCCGGAAATGACCACGCAGCGCGACGGGGGAGCGGAAGCCGCAGCGGCCCGCCACCTCGTCCACCGAGTAGTCCGACGTCTCCAGCAGCCGCTGTGCCTGCAGTACGCGCTGAGTGATCAGCCACTGCAGGGGAGCGCTCCCAGTAAGTGAGCGGAACCGGCGGTCGAACGTCCGGCGGCTCATGTAAGCGCGCGCGGCGAGCGTCTCCACGTCGAACTGCTCGTGGAGGTGCTCCAGCGCCCAGGCGACGACCTCGGCCAGCGGGTCGGCGCCGATCTCCTCTGGTAATGACCTGTCGAGGTAGCGCTGGTGCCCCAACTCCGACGCCGTGCGCCGGGGCGGCACGACCAGCCGGCGGGCGAGCGCGTTGGCCGCGTCGGCGCCGTGGTCGGTCCGCACGATGTGGAGGCACAGGTCGATACCGGCGGCCGTGCCCGCCGACGTCAGCACATCGCCGTCGTCGACGAACAGTTCGCGGGGATCGACATGGACGGACGGGTAACGCTTCGCGAGCGTCGGTGCGTACATCCAGTGGGTGGTTGCCGGGCGGCCGTCCAGCAGCCCTGCGGCCGCCAGTACGAACGCGCCCGTGCACAGCCCGACGATGCGGGCCCCTTCTTCGTGCGCGCGCCGGAGTGCGTCCAGCGCGGCAGGTGGTGGCGCCTGGGTGATCGAACGCCAGGCCGGTACCACGACGGTACCTGCCCTGGAGATCGCTTCCAGGCCGTATGGAGCGGAAAGCTCCAGTCCGCCGGTCGTGCGCAAAGGCGCATCTTCGCCCGCGCACACAAGCAACCGGTACCTCGGCACGCCCGCGTCCTGGCGGTCGATGCCGAATACTGAGAGCGGAATGGAGCTCTCGAAAATGGGGCCGCCACTGAAGAGGAGCACCGCGACTACTTCGCGGCGTCGTCGGGCGGCGAGCTTGCGTGCGGCATCTGGTACGGCAGCGGAGTCCTGGCTCATGGCACTAAGCCCCCCTCGGTCGTCTCGCCCTCTCGGTCCTGCACTGTTCCCCCGCCGTGATTGCCAAGATCGAATCTACTGTGTCCCGTGAGGATGGAGTGCCAAGTTCACCACCTGCTGGTAAGTCGATATGGCAACTTGGCGCGAAGCATTCGATCACGAAGCGTTCCACTCGTGGGCCGCGCTGGGAAGTACGCATCCCTACCCTGCCCGCCCGTCGTAGGGCACAGCCACGCCGTGCGGTCCTTTCCGGCCTGTTCAAAGGCCGGTTGCGGGTCGCTTTTGCCAAGGGATGTGACCGGGGTCGAAGTTGGCTGAAAAGGGTCGCGGGCACTCGTGCGAGCACCGCCGGAGTCGCGCGGAAGCGCCTCAATCCCCCGGCGTGCGCCCCCCTCCGTGGCGCCCGCCCCGGTGCGCCCCCAGGCCCGTCCGGCCGTGCCGTCCGCGGTGCACGGAGGCCCGCTCGACGGCCAGCCGGGCGGCGGTCCGCTCCGACTGCCGCAGCAGCGCCCGGCAGGCGCACGTGACCGCTGCGAGGCCGATGGCGGTGCCGGCGGCGCCGACGGGCGACGAGCCGCACACGAGGAGGACAAGCGGAACCAGCGCGCAGCTGAACGCGCCCCAGCGGACCACGTCGCTCACGGGGTCCGTCGGCGGGTGCGGCGTACCGGGCAAGGGGGGTCTCCTTCCGAGTGCTCCACGCCGACCGCGCGGACCACTGGAACAACGCGGCCGGCCACGGGGAGTCACCGCGAGCGGTACGGACGGAGCAGAGGAGGCGGTACCGGAGCAGAGGCGTCCGTATCGGATCCGGGGCGTCCGTATGTAAGGGCTGCGGGCCATTGCCAACGGCGCGACGCTCCGGCATGCTCCGGGGAACGTTCGGGGGCGCTGTCCGGTCAAAAGGGACAACCGCCGTTTACGGAGGCCCTGGGCAGGGGAGGAGTGGCGCCGTACTCTTGGGGTAAGGGGTTGGGAAGATGATTCCCGGCCGTATTGTTCGGCATTGAACCATCGCCGTCGCCCCGCTCTCCGCCCAGCTCAGTCAACTCCCCGAACAAGTCAATCGCCGTTCCCCTCCGCCCCTGGGCACGAGGGCTCCCCTTCGCCGAGACACTCATGGCCGGTCACGAATTCCCCGAACCCGCGGACCGCAAGCAGGTCGCCGATCCGATGGCGGACCTCGAAGCGGCGGAACAGTCACGCCACTCCTGCGACCCCGCCTTCCAGCACGGTGTGGTGGTGGGCTTCGACGGCTCGGTGTCCAGTGAACGGGCCCTGGCCTACGCCATCGGCATGGCCCGGCGCTCCGGCTCCGGCCTGATCATCGTGCATGTCGCCAACCGGCTCCCGACGACGGTGTGGGCGGGCTGCGAGCCGCCGGTCTTCGTCGACGTCCCCGACCACCGCACGGAGGTCCTGGGACTGGAGCTGGCCTGCGCCGACCATCTCTCCGAGCTCTCCTGGATCCTGGTCGAGCGGGGCGGCGACATCTGCCACGAACTGGAGGAGGTCGGCCGGGAGTACGCGGCCGACGCGATCGTGGTCGGCTCGACGCACGGCATCGTCGGGCGGATCTTCGGCTCGGTCGCCGGGCGGCTGGCGCGGCGCGCGCAGCGTCCGGTGATCGTCGTCCCGTGAGGGCCGGCGGCCCTCCTCTTCCGTACGTATTCGGCCTCACCCCCCCGTCCACCGTGTGACGTCACCTCTGCATGACGGTGCGTCATGCAGAGGTCGTAGTCGACAAATCTACTGACTCGTAGAGGTGGGTTGCGCGCCGGTGAGGGGTACAAACCTTCACACGACGTGCTGCTGCCCGGGTGTGACGGTTCCCGGGAAGGCGGCATCACTGCCGGCGTTAGGGCGACGCCGGCACCGGGGAGGCGGAGCCTCGCACGTATGGTGGCGCGCGCGAGGCTCCGCCTCTTTTCGCTGCTCAGCGAGGGTCCGTGGTTACTCCACCGTCACCGACTTCGCCAGGTTGCGGGGCTTGTCGATGTCGCGGCCGAGGGACAGGGCCGTGTGGTACGCGAGGAGTTGGAGCGGGATGCCCATGAGGATGGGGTCGAGCTCGGGCTCGTTCTTCGGCACCACGATCGTGTGGTCCGCCTTCTCCTGCACCTGGTGGGCGACGGCGAGGATGCGGCCGCTGCGGGCCTTGATCTCCTCCAGCGCCGCGCGGTTCTTCTCCAGCAGGTCGTCGTCCGGGACGATCGCCACGGTCGGCATCGCGGGCTCGATGAGCGCCAGCGGGCCGTGCTTGAGCTCGGAGGCCGGGTACGCCTCGGCGTGGATGTAGGAGACCTCCTTGAGCTTCAGGGACGCCTCGCGCGCCACCGGATAGCCGCGGACCCGCCCGATGAACATCATCGACTTCGCATCCGCATACAGTTCGGCGAGCTTCTTGATCTCCGCCTCGCCGGCCAGGATCTCGGTGATCTGCTCCGGCAGCCGGCGCAGGCCGTCGATGATCCGCTTGCCGTCCGCCACGGAGAGGTCGCGGATGCGGCCCAGGTGCAGCGCGAGCAGCGCGAAGGAGACCACCATGTTGGTGAAGCACTTCGTGGAGACCACGCAGACCTCCGGGCCCGCGTGCACGTAGATGCCGCCGTCGGTCTCCCGGGCGATCGCCGAGCCGACGACGTTCACCAGGCCCAGCACCCGCGCGCCCTTGCGCTTGAGCTCCTGCACCGCCGCCAGTACGTCGTACGTCTCGCCGGACTGCGACACCGCGACGTAGAGGGTGTCGGGGTCCACGACCGGGTTGCGGTACCGGAACTCGGAGGCGGGCTCGGCGTCCGAGGGGATGCGGGCCAGCTCCTCGATCATCTGCGCGCCGATCTGGCCCGCGTGGTACGAGGTGCCGCAGCCCAGGATCTTGACCCGGCGGACGCCCCGCGCCTCGCGCGCGTCCAGGTTGAGGCCGCCCAGGTGCACGGTGGAGAAACGGTCGTCGATCCGGCCGCGCAGCGCGCGGTCCACCGCGTCCGCCTGCTCGGAGATCTCCTTGTGCATGTACGTGTCGTGCGCGCCCATGTCGTAGGACTCGGCGGCGTACTCGACGGTCTCCGGGGAGGACGTCGTGCGCGAGCCCTCGGTGGTGTACGTGCGGTAGTCGTCGGCCTTCAGGGTGGCCATCTCGCCGTCGTCGAGGGTGACGACCTGGCGGGTGTGCGAGACGAGGGCTGCGACGTCGGAGGAGACGAACATCTCCTTCTCACCGATGCCCAGCACGACCGGGGAGCCGTTGCGCGCGACGACGATGCGGTCGGCGAAGTCGGAGTGCAGCACGGCGATGCCGTACGTGCCCTCGATGTGCCGCAGCGCCTCGCGGACCTTCTCCTCCAGCGTGGCGGCCTCGGAGCGGCCGATGAGGTGCGCGAGGACCTCGGTGTCGGTCTCGGAGGCGAACTCCACGCCGTCGGCGGTCAGCTTTGCGCGCAGCTCGGCGGCGTTGTCGATGATGCCGTTGTGGACGACGGCGACCTTGCCCTCGGTGTCCACGTGCGGGTGGGCGTTCTCGTCGTTCGGCGCGCCGTGGGTGGCCCAGCGGGTGTGGGCGATGCCGGTGGTGCCGGCGAAACGCTTCGGCAGGCGCGACTCCAGCTCCCGGACCCGGCCCTTGGCCTTGGCGGTCTTCAGCCCGCCGGCCTTGCCGGAGGCGTGGATGGCGATGCCGGCGGAGTCGTAACCGCGGTACTCCAGGCGCTGCAGGCCCTCGAGGAGCAGCGGCGCGACATCGCGTTTGCCGATATAACCGACGATTCCACACATGTGGGGTGACCCTCCCGGATTGACGGTACGTAGGTGCCCGGCGTCTCAGCCGTAGACGAGGCGGCGCAGCTGGCGTATCGAGAGCTCGGGCGGGGCCACGGCGCGGTGCGGCAGCTCGTGGGCGATCCGCTCGAAGATGGCGTCGTTGCGCAGACCCTGAGCCTGCAGCTCGCGGTGTCTGCGGCGCACGAACGTCTCGGCCGTCTCATCGAAGTACGCGAGCACGTCCTGGATCACCCGGACGGCCTCGCCGCGCTGCAGCGGCGTACTGCGTACCAGGTGTTCTACGAGGTCCTCGTGGGACGGACGGCGATCGAGCACCCGTCGATACTGCGGCCTCGCGCGCACTTTCGCAAGAAATCTGCCCGATAGCGGGCAGGGGCGTGTCGCGGGGGAGGGGGTGGGGGGTGGGGTGCGGGGCGGGGGCGGGGAGCGGGGCTTGCCCCCGCGTTCCTGGCAGGGCCCCTCCCTCTCCCCACGGGAAGAGCCCCGCGGCGAGGCCCCTCCCCCACCTCCACCGCACTGTCCGTGACGCTACCGTCACCCACTGACAATGGCGGCGGAGGAGGGGAAGAAGAGGAGAGGAGAGGGAGAGAGGAAGAAGGGGAGAGGGGAAGTAGGGAAGAAGGAAACGCGGCTCTACAGCCCCATCTCCCGAGCGATCAGCATCCGCTGCACCTCGCTCGTGCCCTCGCCGATCTCCAGGATCTTGGAGTCGCGCCACATGCGGGCGACCGGGTACTCGTTCATGAAGCCGTAGCCGCCGTGGATCTGGGTGGCCTCGCGGGCGTTGGTGACCGCGATCTCCGAGGAGTACAGCTTCGCCAGCGCGGCCTCCTTCTTGAAGCGCTCGCCGTGCACCAGCCGGGAGGCCGCGTCGCGCCAGGCCAGCCGGGAGGTGTGGGCGCGCATCTCCATGTCGGCGAGCTTGAACTGTATGGCCTGGTTCTCCCCGATCGGCCGCCCGAAGGACTTCCGCTCCTTCGCGTACTTCACCGACTCGTCGACGCAGCCCTGCGCGAGGCCCGTGGCCAGCGCCGCGATGGCGATCCGGCCCTCGTCCAGGATGCGCAGGAACTGGGCGTAGCCGCGGCCCTCCTCGCCCAGCAGGTTGGCCGCCGGGACCCGGACGTCGGTGAAGGACAGCTCACGGGTGTCGGAGGCGTTCCAGCCGACCTTGGAGTACGGGGCCGCGACCGTGAAGCCGGGGGTACCGGACGGCACGATGATCGCGGAGATCAGCGGGCGGCCGTCCTCCTTGCGGCCGGTGACCGCCGTGACCGTCACCAGGCCCGTGATGTCCGTGCCCGAGTTGGTGATGAAGCACTTGCTGCCGTTGATCACCCACTCGTCGGTCGCCGCGTCGAGCCGGGCCGTGGTCTTCGTCCCGCCCGCGTCGGAGCCGGCCTCCGGCTCGGTCAGCCCGAACGCGCCCAGCATCTCGCCCGAGCAGAGCTTCGGCAGCCAGGTCCGCTTCTGCTCCTCCGTGCCGAAGTGGTACAGCGGCATGGCGCCGAGCGAGACCCCGGCCTCCAGCGTGATCGCCACCGAGGAGTCGACCCGCGCCAGCTCCTCCAGGGCGACGCCGAGCGCCAGGTAGTCGCCGCCCATCCCGCCGTACTCCTCGGGGAACGGCAGCCCGAACAGGCCCATCCGGCCCATCTCACGGACTATCTCGTACGGGAACTGGTGGTTCTCGTAGTACTCGCCGATCTTCGGGGCGACGACGTCGTGCGCGAACGCCTCGACCGTGGAGCGCAGTTCCTCCAGCTCGGAGGGGAGACGGTGGTCCAGGGACATGGGGGTCACTCCTTGTGGGAGAGGGCTCGTACGGTGCGGGACGGGCTCGGTCGGCCCAGCTGTTCGGCCATCCACGCGCTTGTGGCGGTGAGGCGGCCGAGGTCGACCCCGGTCTCGATGCCGAGTCCTTGCAGCATCCAGAGGAGGTCTTCGGTGGCGAGGTTGCCGGTGGCGCTCTTGGCATACGGGCAGCCGCCCAGGCCGCCCGCGGAGGCGTCGACCGTGGTGACGCCGTGCTGGAGCGCGGCCAGGGTGTTGGCGAGCGCCTGGCCGTAGGTGTCGTGGAAGTGGACGCCGAGCACGTCGGTGCCGACGCCCGCCTCGTTCAGCGCCGTGAGCAGCGCGGTGACATGGCCGGGCGTGGCGACGCCGATCGTGTCGCCCAGGCTCAGCTCGTCGCAGCCCTGGTCGAGCAGCGCGCGGCAGACCCGTACGACCTGGGGCACGGGCACCGGGCCCTCCCAGGGGTCGCCGAAGCACATGGAGAGGTAGCCGCGTACGTGCGCGCCCGCCTCCTTGGCGCGGGCGACGACCGGCGTGAACATCGCCAGCGCCTCGTCGACCGTCCGGTTGAGGTTGGCCTTGGCGAAGGACTCGGTGGCGCTGCCGAAGACGGCGATCCGGTCGGCACCGAGGGCCAGCGCCCGGTCCAGGCCGCGCTCGTTCGGTACGAGGACGGGCAGCCGGACGTCGCTGCCGAGGTCGCTCACCAGCGGGAAAAGCCGTTCGGCGTCGGCCAGTTGGGGCACCCACTTGGGGTGTACGAAGCTGGTCGCCTCGATGGTGTCCAGGCCCGCCGCGGCCAGCCGGCGGATGAACTCCGCCTTGACCTCGGTCGGGATCACGGTCTGTTCGTTCTGCAGCCCGTCGCGCGCGCCGACCTCGTGGACACGGACCCGGGCGGGCAGGCCGGGGGCCGGTACGGGCATGGGCAGTCCCGGTGTCATCGCTGGTCGTCCTCCGGCTCGTCGGGGGTGATCACGGCCAGCACCTGGTCCATGGCGACCGTGCTGCCGGGCGTCACGTCGAGTTCGGCGACGGTGCCGGCGTGCGGCGCGGAGATGACGTGCTCCATCTTCATCGCCTCGACCACCAGCAGGCCCTGGCCCGCGGTGACGTGGTCGCCGACGGCGGCCTTGACGACCGTGACCGTGCCGGGCATCGGGGCGGTGAGGGAGTCGGCGCCGTGCGCGCCGGCCGCGCCCCGCAGGGTCTCCTCGACCGGGTCGTGATCGCGTACGTGCCAGGCGTCGCCGTCCCGGCCCAGCCAGTCCCCGGCGCGCACGAAGGTGTGCCGCACGCCGTCGACGGTGACGGCCACCCGGTCCTCGGTGACCTGACCGCTGCCGGTCACCTGTACGGGATCGTGGCCGGGCACGCGCAGCCAGAAGGCGGGCGGGGAGGGCTCGCCGCCCAGCCGCCAGCCGCTCGGCACGGCGAACGGGTCGGTCCAGCCCTCGCCCGACGGCTCCAGCGCCGCCGCGCGGACCGCGGCCCCGGCCGCGTACACCTCCTCGGGCACGTCCTGGCTCACCAGTCCGTCCGCCTCGCGCTCCACCAGCCCGGTGTCCAGCTCCCCCGCCACCACCGCCGGGTGGGCGAGCAGCCGGCGCAGGAAGCCGGTGTTCGTGGGCACGCCGAGGATCACCGTTCCGGCGAGCGCGGCCCGCAGCTTGCGCAGCGCGGTGGCCCGGTCGGGTCCGTACGCGATGACCTTGGACAGCATCGGGTCGTACAGGGAGCCGACCTCGGTGCCCTCGGACAGCCCGGAGTCCGTGCGTATGCCGTCGCCCTGCGGCTCGCCGAGCGCCAGGACCGTGCCGCCGGAGGGGAGGAAGCCCCGGGACGGGTCCTCGGCGCAGATCCGGGCCTCGACGGCGTGCCCGGTGAGGGTGATGTCGTCCTGTCCGTACGGGAGTTTCTCGCCCGCCGCGACCCGCAGCTGCCACTCGACCAGGTCGATCCCCGTGATCAGCTCGGTGACCGGGTGCTCGACCTGGAGCCGGGTGTTCATCTCCATGAAGTAGTACGAGGCGGGGTCGTCGCCGGGGACGATGAACTCGACCGTGCCCGCGCCCATGTATCCGCACGAGCGGGCCGCTTCCACGGCGGCGGCGCCCATGGCCGCGCGGGTCGCCTCGTCCAGCAGGACGCTCGGCGCCTCCTCGATGATCTTCTGGTGGCGGCGCTGGAGGGAGCACTCGCGCTCCCCGAGGTGGACGACGTTGCCGTGGCCGTCGGCGAGCACCTGGATCTCGATGTGGCGCGGGCGGTCGACCCAGCGCTCGACGAGGAGGGTGTCGTCGCCGAAGGAGCCGCGGGCCTCGCGCCGCGCCGCCGCGATCTCGTCGGCCAGCAGCTTCTCGTCGCGTACCAGCCGCATGCCCTTGCCGCCGCCGCCCGCCGACGGTTTCAGCAGTACGGGCATGCCGATCTCCCGCGCCGCGGCGGCCAGTTCGTCGTCGGTGAGGCCGCTGCCGGACGAGCCCGGTACGACGGGCACGCCGGCGGCCCGGACCGTCTCCTTCGCCCGGATCTTGTCGCCCATCAGGTCGATGGCCTCGGCGGACGGGCCGATGAAGGCCAGCCCGGCGTCTGTGACCGCCTGCGCGAAGGCGGCGTTCTCGGCGAGGAAGCCGTAGCCGGGGTGGATCGCTTCCGCGCCGCTGCGCCGGGCGGCGTCCAGCAGCGCGTCGATGCGCAGATAGCTCTCGGCGGCGGCCGGCGGGCCGATGCGGACGGCCGTGTCGGCTTCCCGTACGTGCCGGGCTTCCGCGTCCGCGTCGCTGAAGACGGCGACCGAGCGGATGCCCAGGGAGCGGAGGGTGCGGATGACGCGGACCGCGATCTCGCCGCGGTTGGCGACCAGGACAGTACTGAACATGGTGGAGGTCCTCACATCCGGAAGACGCCGAAGGCGGGGTCGGTCAGCGGGGCGTTGGCGCAGGCGGTGAGGGCCAGACCCAGCACCTGCCGGGTCTCCATCGGGTCGATCACGCCGTCGTCCCAGAGCCGGGCCGTCGCGTAGTAGGCGTTGCCCTGCGTCTCGTACTGCTCGCGGATGGGGGCCTTGAAGGCGTCCTCCTCCTCGGCGGGCCACTCCTCGCCGCGCGCCTCCAGCTGGTCGCGCTTGACGGTGGCGAGGACGGACGCCGCCTGCTCGCCGCCCATGACGGAGATCTTGGCGTTGGGCCACATCCACAGGAAGCGGGGGGAGTAGGCCCGGCCGCACATGGAGTAGTTGCCCGCGCCGTAGGAGCCGCCGATCACGACGGTCAGCTTCGGCACGCGCGTGCAGGCCACCGCCGTGACCATCTTGGCGCCGTGCTTGGCGATGCCGCCCGCTTCGTAGTCCTTGCCGACCATGAAGCCGGAGATGTTCTGCAGGAAGACCAGCGGGATGCCGCGCTGGTCGCACAGCTCGATGAAGTGCGCGCCCTTCTGCGCCGACTCGGAGAAGAGGATGCCGTTGTTGGCGACGATGCCGACCGGGTGGCCGTGCAGGTGCGCGAAGCCGGTGACCAGGGTCTGGCCGTACTCCGCCTTGAACTCCGCGAAGCGCGAGCCGTCGACGATGCGCGCGATCACCTCGCGGACGTCGTAGGGGGTGCGGGAGTCGGTGGGGACCATGCCGTACAGCCCGGCCGGGTCCGCCTTGGGCTCCTCCACCGTCCGTACGGTCCAGGGGAGCGGGGCGCGCTCGCCGAGCGTGGAGACGATCGTGCGGACGATGCGCAGGGCGTGCGCGTCGTCCTCGGCGAGGTGGTCGGTGACGCCGGAGGTACGGGAGTGGACCTCGCCGCCGCCCAGCTCCTCGGCCGTGACGACCTCGCCGGTCGCGGCCTTCACCAGCGGCGGGCCGCCGAGGAAGATCGTGCCCTGGTTGCGGACGATCACGGCCTCGTCGCTCATGGCCGGTACGTAGGCGCCGCCGGCCGTGCAGGAGCCGAGGACGGCGGCGATCTGCGGGATTCCGGCGCCGGACATCCGGGCCTGGTTGTAGAAGATCCGCCCGAAGTGCTCGCGGTCGGGGAAGACCTCGTCCTGCATCGGCAGGAAGGCGCCGCCGGAGTCGACGAGGTAGATGCAGGGGAGGCGGTTCTCCAGGGCCACCTCCTGGGCGCGGAGGTGCTTCTTCACGGTCATGGGGTAGTACGTGCCGCCCTTGACCGTGGCGTCATTGGCGACGATCACCACCTCGCGGCCCGAGACCCGGCCGATGCCCGCGATCACGCCGGCCGCCGGGGCCGCGCCGCCGTACATCCCGTCCGCCGCCAGCGGCGCGATCTCCAGGAAGGGTGAGCCCGGGTCCAGCAGGGCGTCCACCCGGTCCCGGGGCAGCAGCTTGCCGCGCGCGGTGTGCCGCGCCCTGGCCTTCTCGCCGCCGCCCAGCCGGGCCGCCGCGAGCTTCTCGCGCAGCTGCTCGACGAGCTCGCGGTGCGCGGCCTCGTTGGCCCGCCAGGAGTCTGCCGCGGGGTCTGCGGCGCTCCCCAGTACGGGTGCCTGCTCCATCGTCGTACCCGCCCCTTGTTAGTGGTCGTTAACACGATTGCCTTCAGGTTAACGACCACTAACCCGCCTGTCTACAATTGGAGCCATGAGCAGCACCAAGGCCCCCGCCACCGTCAGCCGCCGCGAGCAGATCCTCAAGGAGGCCGCGCGGCTCTTCGCCGAGCGCGGCTTCCACGGTGTCGGCGTGGACGAGATAGGCGCCGCGGTCGGGATCTCCGGCCCCGGCCTCTACCGTCACTTCGCCGGCAAGGACGCGATGCTCGCCGAGCTGCTGGTCGGCATCAGTGAGCGGCTGCTGGACGGTGGGCGGCTGCGGGTCGCCGACGGCGGCGAGAGCGCCGAGGAGGTGCTGCACGCGCTGATCGAGGGGCACATCGACTTCGCGCTGGACGACCGCCCGCTGATCACCGTGCACGACCGGGAGCTGGACCGGCTGCGTGAAGCGGACCGCAAGCGGGTGCGCCAGCTGCAGCGCCAGTACGTCGAGCTGTGGGTCGAGGTCGTCCGCGAGGTCTACCCGGCCTGCACGGAGTCCGAGGCGCGCGCCGCCGTGCACGCCGTCTTCGGCCTGCTGAACTCCACGCCGCACCTGAGCCCCCGCGCCAGCCTCCCGCCGCGTACGGCCACGGAGGCGCTGCTCAAGCGGCTGGCGCTGGGTGCCTTCGCCGCGGCCGCGGGCCGGGAGGGCTGAGTCGCCGGCTCCGTAACCGGTGTGACGACCGCGTCGTACGGGACCCCTGGACAGAAAACATAACTCCCGGGTAGCTTTCGCTGAGCAAGCGCTTAGCCAGCGTGTTTTTGGTCGCTCCAGGGAGGCATCAGGTGCAGCGGACGGTATTCAACGAGGACCACGAGGCGTTCCGGGACACCATCCGCGCCTTCATCGAGGGCGAGGTCGTGCCCGTCTACGACGAGTGGTTCGCCGCGGGCCAGGTGCCCCGCGAGTTCTACTTCAAGCTGGCCGAACTGGGCCTCTTCGGCATCAACGTCCCCGAGGAGTTCGGCGGCGCCGGCCTCGAATCGCACAAGTTCGAGGCGATCCAGTACGAGGAGACCGCCCGCGCCGGCGTCAACTTCGGCGGCTCCGGCGTGCACGTGCTGCTCGCCCTGCCGTACATCAAGATGCTCGCCACCGACGAGCAGAAGAAGCGCTACCTGCCGAAGTTCGTCTCCGCCGAGGAGATGTGGGCCCTGGCGATGACCGAGCCGGGCACCGGCTCCGACCTCGCGGGCATGAAGACCACCGCCAAGCTCTCCGAGGACGGCACGCACTACGTCCTCAACGGCGCCAAGACCTTCATCACCGGCGGCGTGCACGCCGACCGCGTGATCGTCTGCGCCCGTACCTCGGCGCCCAAGGAGGACGACCGCCGCTTCGGCATTTCCCTCTTCGCCGTCGACACCAAGTCCGAGGGCTACTCCGTCGGCCGCAAGCTGGACAAGCTGGGCCTGCGCACCTCCGACACCGCCGAGCTGGCGTTCGTCGACGTGAAGGTGCCGGCCGAGGACCTCCTCGGCGAGGAGAACAAGGGCTTCTACTACCTCGGCAAGAACCTGCCGTCCGAGCGCTGGGGCATCGCCTACGGCGCGTACGCGCAGGCCAAGGCCGCCGTCCGGTTCGCGCAGCAGTACGTGCAGGAGCGCACCGTCTTCGGCAAGCCCGTCGCGTCCTTCCAGAACACCAAGTTCGAGCTGGCCGCCTGCCAGGCCGAGGTGGACGCCGCCGAGGCCGTCGCCGACCGCGCCCTGGAGGCCCTCGACGCGGGCGAGCTGACCGCGGCCGAGGCCGCCTCCGCGAAGCTGTTCTGCACCGAGGTCGCGCACCGCGTCATCGACAAGTGCCTCCAGCTGCACGGCGGCTACGGCTACATGAACGAGTACCCGATCGCCCGCCTGTACGCGGACAACCGCGTCAACCGCATCTACGGCGGCACCAACGAGGTCATGAAGTCGATCATCGCGAAGTCGATGGGCCTCTAGGATCCCGTCCTAGGCTGACGCCCGTGAACGACGCACTGCAGTCCCTCCTCGATCTGCTCACGCTGGAGCAGATCGAGGAGGACATCTACCGCGGCCAGAGCCGTGCGGCGGTCGTGCCCCGGGTCTTCGGCGGCCAGGTCGCCGCGCAGGCCCTGGTCGCGGCCGGCCACACGGTCCCCGCCGACCGTCCGCCGCACTCCCTGCACGCGTACTTCCTGCGCCCCGGCGACCCCGGCGCGCCGATCGTCTACACCGTCGACCGCATCCGCGACGGGCGGTCCTTCACCACCCGCCGGGTCGTCGCCGTCCAGCACGGCCAGCAGATCTTCCACCTCACCGCGTCCTTCCAGGCGCACGAGGAGGGCCTGGAGCACCAGGAGCCGATGCCCCGGGTGCCGGACCCCCTGACCCTGCCGACGGCCGCCGAGCTGCTGCCGCGGTACGCCGACCGGTTCGTGGCCGAGGGCGTGGCCGAGCGGCTGCTGGAGGCCCGCGCCGCGGTCGACCTGCGGTACGTGGACGCGCCGCCGTTCGCCACCGCGGGCGAGGTCCGCGAGCCCCGCTCGCAGGTCTGGTTCCGCACCCAGGGCAAGCTCGACGACTTCGCCCCGCAGGCCGGGCCCGGCCACGCCGCCGGCATCCCCCGTCCGCTGCTGGACATCTGCCTGGTCACCTATGTCTCCGACATGACGCTGCTGGACTCCGTGCTGCTCGCCCACGGGCGCGGCGGCTGGGCGGTCGGCGACGTGGTGGGCGCGAGCCTGGACCACGCGATGTGGTTCCACCGGCCGGTGCGCGCCGACGAGTGGCTGCTGTACGACCAGGAGTCGCCGACCGCGCAGGGCGGCCGGGGCCTGGGCAAGGGCCGGATCTTCACGGCCGAGGGGCAGCTCGCGGTCTCGGTGATCCAGGAGGGCGTGATCCGCACGCCGCGCGGGTAGCCGGCGCGGCCGGCGGAACCGGGCGTACTGCGACCCGGCGCCGGGGCGCGCGGAACCGGCCCCCCGAGGCGGCCCTCCGGTCAGTCCGCCAGGCCCGCCGCGGCCAGCAGGTAGGCCGTCAGCGGGTCGTAGTAGCGCGGGCTGCGGACGTGGTCGTCCAGCGGCACGGTGACCTGGACGGTGCCCTCCGACTCGGCGAGGAAGAGCGCCGGGTCGTTGGAGTCCGCGTAGCCGACCGTCTCGATGCCTCGCTGGCCCGCGCAGCCCGCCCAGCCGTGGTCCGCCACCACCAGGTCCGGCAGCGCCTCGCCCGCGCGCTCCAGGCCGTCCAGGATCGCCGCCATCGGGGCGGGCGAGTGCGTGTGCCACAGCGTCGCGCCCCGCTCCAACATCGCGACCTGCCCGAACTGGAAGACCATGCCCTCGTCGGCGCCCAGCTCGTCGGGGACCACCACGATGTCGCAGCCCCGCGCGCGCAGCGCCGCGGCCGTCGCGATGTGCACGTCCAGCAGCCCGCCCGGGTGCCCGGTCGCGAGGAGCACCCGCTGCCGGTCCGCGGCCGCCTTGCGCAGCACCGCCGCCATCCGCTCCAGCGCGTCCACCGTCAGCTCGGGGTCGATGGTGTCCTGGCCATGGCGGTGGTCCGGGTCGTCGATGACGCCGCAGCGCTCGGCCATCACGGCGAGCACGTCCTGCTCGTCTCTCCAGCGGTCGCCCAGCTCCAGGCCGAACCAGTAGTGGCGGTCGCCGTTGGCGAGCTTGCGGTAGTGGTCGAGGTTGTTCTCGCGGGGCGTCGCGACGTCACCGGCGATGCGGGTGCGTACGAGGTGCTCGACCAGTTCGGCGCGGCTGGGGGCAGGGGCGGAGATTATCGGCATGAGGCCCATTGTGCCGGTGCGGTACGGCACGGGGCCGGGGAGATCCGCCGCGTGGACACCTCGCGCGGGCCGCCGCGCCCGCCACCGCGGTCTCCCGGCGGGCCGGCGGCTGGACACCGTGTCGAATGACGACCCCGCACCTCACGGATATGTCCATGGGGCGAACGCGGCGCCGTCTCTACGCTCAGCGCCATGACCACCGCATCTGCCGCATCTCCCGAGCCCGTCGGTCCCGTCGACTCCTCCCGCGTCCCGCGTTACGCAGGCCCGGCGACCTTCGCCCGGCTGCCGCGCATCGACGAGGTCGGCGGCCGCGCCGATGTGGCCGTCGTGGGCGTCCCGTTCGACACCGGTGTCTCCTACCGCCCCGGCGCCCGCTTCGGCGGCAACGCCATCCGCGAGGCGTCCCGCCTGCTGCGCCCGTACAACCCGGCGCAGGACGCCTCGCCCTTCGCGCTGGCCCAGGTGGCCGACGCCGGTGACATCGCCGCCAACCCGTTCAACATCAACGAGGCGGTCGAGACGGTCGAGGCCGCGGCGGACGACCTGCTCGGCACCGGCGCCCGCCTGATGACCCTCGGCGGCGACCACACCATCGCGCTGCCGCTGCTCCGCTCGGTCGCCAAGAAGCACGGCCCGGTCGCGCTGCTGCACTTCGACGCGCACCTGGACACCTGGGACACGTACTTCGGTGCGGAGTACACCCACGGCACGCCGTTCCGCCGCGCGGTCGAGGAGGGCATCCTCGACACCTCGGCGCTCTCGCACGTCGGCACGCGCGGCCCGCTGTACGGCAAGAAGGACCTCACCGACGACGAGAAGATGGGCTTCGGCATCGTCACCTCGGCGGACGTCATGCGCCGCGGCGTGGACGAGGTCGCCGACCAGCTGCGCCAGCGCATCGGTGACCGCCCGCTGTACATCTCCATCGACATCGACGTCCTGGACCCGGCGCACGCGCCCGGCACCGGCACCCCCGAGGCCGGCGGTCTGACCTCGCGCGAGCTGCTGGAGATCCTGCGCGGCCTGGCCTCCTGCAACCTGGTCTCCGCCGACCTGGTCGAGGTGTCCCCGGCGTACGACCACGCGGAGATGACCTCGGTCGCCGCCTCCCACACGGCGTACGAGCTGACCACGATCATGTCCCGGCAGATCGCGGCTGCGCGCGGCTGACCTTCCCGCCTCCCGCGCGGAACACGCCAGGGCCCCGGAGCCGAGAGGTTCCGGGGCCCTGGTGTTTTGGCTGGCGTTGCTCAGATGCCGGCGGTGGGCAGCTGGCCGGCCAGGCCGTTGACCTTGGCGATGCCGTCGGTGGCGATGCCCTCGACGGCCTGCACGGCGGTGCCGTCGACGGTCACGCCGGCGCCGTAACCGGCGATGCTGCCACCGAGGGTCGCGGCACCGGCGGCAATGCCGTCCAGGTCGGCGTCGGCGAGCTCGGCGGTCTCGATGAAGTCACGCATGATTTTTCTTCCCTTTCAACGGGGGGGACGCGGAAGAACAGGGGGGTGACGAGGGAATGCTGCCGGGGCCGAGCCCGTATGGCAAGTTTCCCTCGGGGCCTGGCGCATTACGTCGGAAATGGCCCACCACAACCGCGGTGAAGTGCGGTTTTGCCTATTGATACCGGCGATGTCGGAAGTAGTCCGGTGGAATTCGGCGTGCCCCGGCGAAGTTCTCCGAGGTCCACCGAAAACGGGTATGTCGCTCAAGCGTCGCGGAATTCATCCTTATTCAGTCGAGGTCGCCGGGATTCAGTCGAGGCGGCCGAGCGCGAACCACAGCTCCATCCGGACGTCCGGGTCGTCCGGATCGGTGTCGAGCAGGGCGGCGACGCGGGCGATGCGCTGCCGGACCGTGTTGCGGTGGATGCCGAGCGCCGTCGCCGTACGGTCCCAGCTGCCGTGCAGCGAGAGCCAGGTGCGCAGCGTCTCGCGGAGCGCCGGGGCGCCGTCGAGCGGCGCCAGCACGGCCGCCGCGTGCGCGCGGGCCTCGGCCGGCGGGACAAGCGCGGCCACGCCGCCGGTGCCGCCGACGCCGGGGGAGCGGTGCCGGACCACCGGGGTCCGGCCGGCCACCGCGCGGCGCAGCGCGGCCGCGGCGTGCGCGTCCCCGGCGGCCAGCGCGGACACCGGTACCGGCTCGCTCACGCCGAGCGTCCAGCCCGGCTGCGCGGTGACCTCCCGGCCGGCCGGGACCAGCGCCCGGACGGCGTCCTCGCCCGGCGCGACCAGGGACGTGCCCAGCCCCGCGGCGAGGGCGGCGGCCGGCGCCTCGTTGCCGCGCCGGGCGCGGGCATGCACGACGGTCCAGTGCGGATGCTTCAGCAGCGGCGCCACGTCGGCGGGCCCGTCCCCCAGCAGCAGCCGCACCAGCGCCGCGGAGTGCCCGCCGTCGGCGGCCTCCGCGTACGGGCCGGTGAGCAGGGACAGCAGTACCGCGGCGACGCCGACGAGGGCGCGGGCCGCCGGGTCGGGCGGCGGCGCGGCGACGACCAGCGCGCGGGTACGGTCCGGGGCCCGGCCGCCGAGCGCGTACGCGGCGAGATGCGTAGCGGCGGCCTCGGGCGGAGTGTCACTCGCGGCCGCCGGGCCGCCCGGGACGGCTGCCTCGCCGCCCGGGACCGCCACCACCGGAGTGTCGCTCGCCGCCGCCGGGCCGCCCGGAGTCGTCACGCGGCGCGCGAGCCGGGCCGCCGCCGTCCGCGCGGGAGCGGGCGGCCGCGGTCCGGCGGCCGCCAGTTCGCCGTCGCCGCCCGGCCCCGACACCGCGGCCCAGCCGCCCACTTGGCGGGCGAGCGTGCCCAGCACGGCCGGTACCGGGTCGGGCCCGGCCGCCGCGACGGCCAGGGCACGCTGGCCGTCGCCGATGCGGGTCAGCTCGCGGTGCCGGGCCTCGGTCATGGCTTGCCACACGGCGCTCTCCACCGCCGTGAACGGGGTCCCCGCGGGCACCTCCAGCAGCCGCAGCCCGTACCGGTCGCAGGCCGCGACCAGCGCCCGCGGCACCGCGTCGTGCACCGGCGCGATCCCGAACCCGAGCGCCACCGCGCCCGCCGCGACCGTGCGCTCCGCGTACCCGTCGAGGTAAGCCCCCGACCCCGCCGCCTCGTCGAGGTGCACCCCGGCCGTCAGCAGCAGCTCACCGCCGAGCAGATACGGCTCCGGGTCGGCCATCTCCGAGGTGTGCACCCAGTGGATGTGGGCGTCGGCGCGCGGCCCGGCGATCTGCCGCAGCCCGAGGTCTGCGCGGGCGAGCAGCGCGGACAGCGGGACGCCCGGGGTGGGCGGCGGCGAGTGGTGCGACGCGTCAGCCATGTGCGGACCCTCCATTTCCGAGCGGCACGGTGGAGGAAACGTACACTTCTGCGCCGCCACGCCCTTCCCTAAGGTCAACCCACGTCAACGCACGCCCCCCTTGCCCCGCTCCGCCCTGCCGAAGGGATGGCCCATGGCTGTCGACTACGCGGTGATCGTCCTCTATCTGGCCGGCATGCTCGCCGTGGGCTGGTGGGGCATGCGCCGCGCCCGCTCCAAGAGCGAATTCCTGGTTGCCGGGCGCCGCCTGGGCCCGTTCATGTACTCCGGGACCATGGCCGCGATCGTCCTCGGCGGCGCCTCCACGATCGGCGGCGTCGGCCTCGGCTACCAGTACGGCCTCTCCGGCGCCTGGATGGTCTTCACCATCGGCCTCGGCCTGCTCGCGCTGAGCCTCTTCTTCTCCGCCCGGATCGCCCGGCTGAAGGTCTACACCGTCTCCGAGATGCTCGACCTGCGCTACGGTGGCTCGGCGGGCGTCATCTCCGGCGTGGTGATGTGGGCGTACACGCTGATGCTCGCGGTCACGTCCACGATCGCGTACGCCACGATCTTCGACGTCCTCTTCGGCCTGGACCGCACGGTGTCGATCATCCTCGGCGGCGCGATCGTCGTCGCGTACTCCACCCTCGGCGGCATGTGGTCGATCACCCTCACCGACATGGTGCAGTTCGTGGTCAAGACGATCGGCGTACTGCTCCTCCTGCTGCCCATCGCCGTCGTCAAGGCGGGCGGCTTCGGCGCGCTGCGGGCCGAACTCCCCGATGACTACTTCGCCCCGCTCGGCATCGGCGCCCAGACCGTCTTCACTTACGTCCTGATCTACTCCTTCGGCATGCTGATCGGCCAGGACATCTGGCAACGGGTGTTCACGGCGCGCAGCGACCGCGTCGCGCGGCTGGGCGGCACGGCCGCCGGCACGTACTGCCTGGTGTACGCGCTCGCCGGAGCCGTGATCGGCACGGCGGCCAAGGTGCTCTATCCCCATCTGGGCAGCCCCGACGACGCGTTCGCCACGATCGTGAAGGACGCGCTCCCCATGGGCGTACGCGGTCTGGTGCTGGCGGCGGCGCTCTCCGCCGTGATGTCCACGTCCTCGGGCGCGCTGATCGCCTGCGCGACGGTGGCCAACAACGACATCTGGTCGCGGCTCCGGGGCGCGGTGGGCGGCGCCGCGGCCGCCGGGGAACGCGACGAGGTACGCGGCAACCGCGTGTTCATCCTCGTCATGGGCGCCGCCGTCATCTGCATCGCCATCGCCCTCAACGACGTCGTCCAGGCCCTGACCGTCGCCTACAACCTCCTCGTCGGCGGCCTCCTCGTCCCGATCCTCGGCGGCCTGCTCTGGAAGCGCGGTACGGGCACGGGCGCGCTGGCCGCTGTCGCGGCGGGCGGCACGACGGTCATCGCCCTGATGGGCTGGCGCGGCATCCTCGCCAACGAGCCCATTTACTACGGCCTGCTGGTGTCACTGGCGGCGTACGTGATCGTCAGCCTGTCGAGCCGCCCGACGGACCCGGCGGTACTGGCCGAGTGGCGGGCCAGGTTGGCAACTCCGGCGGAGTCCGGCAAACCCAGCCCGTCCGGCGTTTGAGGACGAGCGGCCGCCAGGCCGCGACAGCCCGCACCCCCACGCACCCGCAGAGAGGCACGACGTGAGCACCCCGAAGCCACCCGCCCCCGCCGCGCAGCGAACCGGTGGAGACCTGGTCACCGAGTCCCTCCAAGCCCTGGGCGCGCAGACCGTCTTCGGCCTCCCGGGCCAACACGCCCTCGCCCTCTTCGACGCCCTCAGCCGCAGCCCCCTCCGCTACATCGGCCTGCGCGTCGAGAACAACGCCGGCTTCGCCGCCGACGCCTACGCCCGCCGCACCTGCGGCATCGCACCGCTCATGGTCTCCACCGGCCCCGGCGCCCTCATGACGCTCGCCGCGCTGCAGGAGTCCGCCGCCGCCTCGGCCGCCGTCCTCGCGATCGGCAGCCAGGTGCCGGTCGCCGGGCTCGGCGGCGGCCGCCACGGCTACCTGCACGAACTCCCCGACCAGAGCGCAGCCTTCCGCGGCGTGGTGAAGTCCGTGCACACCGCCCGCACCCACTCCCAGATCCCGTCCGCGATCGCCGCGGCCTGGAAGTCGGCGCTGACGGCCCCGCACGGCCCGGTCTGGGTGGAGATCCCGCAGGACGTACTGCTCGCGCCGACGACGCTCCCCGTGGTCACGGACCTGGCCGCGGCCCCGGAGGAGCTGCCCCCGCGCCCCGAGCTGACCGCCGCGGCGGCCGACCTGCTGACGCACGCGGAACGCCCGGTGATCCTCGCGGGCGGCGGCGTCGTACGGGCCGGAGCGGAGCCCGAGCTGCGGGCGCTGGCCGAGCGGCTCGGGGCGCCGGTCGCGACGACGTTCGGCGGCAAGGGCGCCTTCCCCTGGACCCACCCCCTCTCCCTCCAGTCCTGGCTGGAGGACCGCCACACCACCGATTTCCTGGAGGACGCGGACGTCCTGCTGGTGGTGGGCTCGGGCCTGGGCGAACTCTCCTCGAACTACCACACGTTCCGGCCCCGCGGCCGGGTCGTCCAGATCGAGGCCGACGCGGGCAAGCTGGAGTCCAACCACCCCGCGCTCGGCATCCACGCGGACGCGCGCCTCGCGCTCCGGGCGCTGCTGGAGACGGCCGGCGCGCGCGAGGACGGCACGGCGCCCGCGCGCGTACGGGCGCTGCTGGACCGGGTGGGGGAGCGGCTCGCCTCCCAGGAACTCACCCTGGAGCAGGACGTACTGGCCGCCGTCCGCGAGGCGCTACCGCCCCGGGCGCCCTCCTTCTGGGACATGACGATCCTGGCGTACTGGGCCTGGTCGGCCTTCGACGCCCGCCACCCGAACACCATGCACTCGGCGCAGGGCGCGGGCGGCCTCGGCTACGCCTTCCCGGCGGCGCTGGGCGCGGCGGCGGCCGATCCGACGCGGCCGGTCCTCGCGGTCTCCGGCGACGGCGGCGCCATGTACTCGCTCGCGGAGCTGGCCACGGCGCGCCAGTACGACGCGCCGGTGACCTGGCTGATCGTGGACGACGGGGGCTACGGCATCCTGCGCGAGTACATGGAGGACGCGTTCGGGCGGGCGACCGGCACCGAGCTGGCGCGGCCCGACTTCGCCGCGCTCGCCGAGTCCTTCGGGGTGCCGGCGGTGACGAGCGCCCCGGAGCGGCTGCGGGACGACCTCGCCGCCGCGCTGGCCGCGCCCGGTCCCTCCGTGGTCGTGCTCCCGGCCCGGCTGCGGATGTTCGCGCCGACCCATCTGGGCCGGCCCTCGACCCGACCGGGCGAATCCCCGGACCGACCGGGCGATTCCCCGACCCATCCGGGCGAATCCCTGGCTTCGGAAAGTTAACAAAACGCGTGGACCGTTGACGTGATCTGTTCATAACTTTAGGTTCGCTGCGGGCAGCGCCAGGTCCGGCTCTCTGCCTCCCGTGCCCGACGACCCGTCGACGGAGAACAATGTCGTACTCCTCACGTCCGCTGCCGCGTGCCGGCAGACGGCTGCTCGTCCCCCTGCTCGCCGGCGCGCTCATCGCGGCCGTACCCCCTGCCTCGTCGGCCACGACACCGGACGGCGGCCGCGCCAAGGGCCCGGCGGCAGGCGCCACCCCGGCCGCCGACGGCTCCTGCGCCACCGACGGCCCCGGCTGGCAGTCCACGTCCACCCGCATCGACCCCGAGGACAGCCACCACCCGTACGTCGCCAACGGCTACCTCGGGCAGCGCGTACCGCCCAACGGCACCGGATACGCGGCGACCGGCGGGAAGACCGGCTTTCCCCTCTACACCCCGCGCTACGACGGCGCCTTCGCCGCCGGCCTGTACGCCGACGGCCCCGAGTCGGTGAAGAAGCGGCAGGCCATCGCCGCGCTGCCGACCTGGTCGACGCTGGACGTGGCCACCGGCGGCGAGGGCGGCGAGACCTTCTCCGCCGCCACGAAGCCCGGCCGGATCTCGCACTACCGGCAGTCCCTCCTGATGCGCTGCGGCCTGGTCCGTACGTCGCTGACCTGGACCGCCGCCGACGGCCGCGCCACCGACCTGGTCTTCGACGTGCTCGCGGACCGCACCCACGCGCACACCGGTGCCGTACGGCTGCGGATGACGCCGCACTGGAGCGGCCCGGCGACCGTCACCGACACCCTCGACGGGCGGGGTGCCCGCCGGATCTCGCAGACCGGCGGCGGCGCCCGCCCCGGCGACCGCACGCAGGACGTCACCTTCCGCACCGACGGGACGAAGACGGCGGGCGCGGTGGCCTCCACGCTGCGTACGGGCCCGGGCATTCGTTCGGAAAGTGAACAGAAGGCCAAGGCGCCCGAGAAGCTGACGGCACATCAGGGCGTCCGCTTCCCCGTGCACAAGGGCCGGACGTACGAGGTCTCCAAGTACGTCGGCGTGGACACCGCGCTCACCTCGCACGACCCCAGAGCCGCCGCCACCCGCGCCTCCCAGCAGGCCGCGGCGCAGGGCTGGGACCGGCTGTACCAGGAGCACGCCACCGCCTGGCAGAAGCTGTGGCACTCCGACATCGAGGTGCGCGGCCGCGAACAGCGCGACCTCCAGGCATGGGTGCGCTCGGCGCAGTACGGACTGCTCGCCAACTCCCGCGAGGGCTCCTCGGACAGCATCGCCCCGACCGGCCTGACCAGCGACAACTACGCGGGCGAGATCTTCTGGGACGCCGAGACCTGGATGTACCCCGGCCTGCTGGCCGCCCATCCGGAGCTGGCCCGCTCCATCGTCGAGTACCGCTACAAGACCCGGGCCGGTGCCCGGGCGAACGCCAAGAAGCTCGGCTACGACGGCCTGTTCTTCCCGTGGACCAGCGGCGGCAAGGGCGAGCTGTGGAAGGAGTGCCACAGCTGGGACCCGCCGCACTGCAAGACCCAGAACCACCTGATGGGCGACGTCTCGCTGGCCGCCTGGCAGTACTACCTCGCCGCCAAGGACACCGGCTGGCTGCGCGAGCGCGGCTGGCCCCTCATGCAGGGCATCGCGCAGTTCTGGGCCTCCCGGGCCACCAAGAACGGTGACGGCAGCTACTCGGTCAAGAACGTCGCGGGCCCGGACGAGTACAGCAACGGCGTCGACGACGGCGTGTTCACCAACGCGGGCGCGGCCACCGCGCTCCGGCACGCCACCCGCGCCGCCGCCGTCCTCGGGGAGAAGGCCCCCGCGTCCTGGAACACCATCGCGGACAGGCTGCGCATCCCGTACGACAAGAAGCAGCAGGTCTTCCAGCAGTACGACGGCTACAAGGGCACCACCATCAAGCAGGCCGACACCGTGCTCCTGCAGTACCCGCTGCAGTGGCCGATGTCCGACGCGGCCAAGGCGAAGACGCTGGACTACTACGCCGCGCACACCGACCCCGACGGCCCGGCGATGACCGACTCGGTGCACGCCATCGACGCCGCCGAGATCGGCGAGCCCGGCTGCGCGACGTACACCTACCTCCAGCGGTCCGTGCGGCCGTTCATGCGCGGTCCGTTCCACCTCTTCTCCGAGGCGCGCGGCGAGAAGGCCGGCGCCGAGGACCCCCTCGCGGGCTCGCCCTCCCAGGACTTCCTGACCGGCAAGGGCGGCTTCCTCCAGGTCTTCACCCACGGCCTGACCGGCCTGCGGCTCGGCGAGGACCGGATCACCCTGGACCCGACGCTGCCGCCGCAGCTCGCCGACGGCGTCACCCTGCGCGCTCTGCACTGGCAGGGCCGGACGTACGACGTCGTACTCGGCGCGCACCACACCGAGGTGCGGCTGACCGGCGGTGCGCCGATGACGGTCGCGACGCCGGAGGGCGAGCGGGTCGTCAGCCAGGGGGCGCCGCTGACGCTGAAGACCCGCAGGCCCGACCAGGAGCCGACGGCCAACGTGGCCCGCTGCCGCACGGCGAAGGCCACCTCGGAGGAGCCCGGGATGTACGCGGGCGCCGCGCTGGACGGCAACACCACCACCGCGTGGGTGCCCGACGCCGCCACCGGCACCCTCACCGCCGACCTGGGCAGCGTGCGCCGCATCGGCGCGGTCACCCCGCACTGGACGGACACGAAGCCCGCGTCGTACCGGATCCAGGTCTCCCGCGACGGACGGCACTGGACCGGTACCGGCTACGACGGGAAGTCCCCGGCGCGGTACGTCCGCGTGACCGTGCGCGGCAAGGCGGACGCCAAGAAGCACCCGGGCATCGCGGAGCTGACGGTGGCCGACGCGAAGGGCTGACGCCGGGCGTTCCACGGCACGGAACGCGTGATGCGGGCGGGGGGGGGGGGGGGGGGGGGGGCCGGCGCGCCCCCCCCCCCCCCCCCCCCCCCCGCCCCTTTTGCCTCAGCCGAGAGGAAGGAACCGTCCGTGCGTCTCGCCACCGCCATACCCGCCGCCCTCGCCGCTGTCCTGCTCACCGCCGGAACGCTGCCGACGACTGCGACCGCCGCCGCGGCCCCACCGGGCCAGGCGTGTTCCCCGCGGGTCTCCATCGACCGCTACTCCGACGCCCTGGACAAGCGGTCCGTCGACGGCCTCTACGCCGGGAACTTCTCCGCGCTCGCCCGCGACACCGACGGCGACCTGCTCGCGCTCTCGGACCGGTCCGCGCTGGTCACGCTGGACGCCCGGACGCGTGAGCCGCTGCGCGGCGTCCCGCTCGCCGACGAGGACGGCAGGCCGCTGGACTCCGAGGGGCTGGTCGTCGAGAAGAACGGCGACCGGCTGATCACCTCCGAGAACGAGCCGTCGGTGCGGCGCTACGACCGGGCGGGGCACCCGACAGGGCGGCTGCCCGTACCGGACGGGCTGCGCGTCGCCCCGGCAGGGCGGGCCACCGCCAACCAGACCTTCGAGGGCCTGACCGCGGGCCCCGGCGGCCGTACGCTCACCGCGTCCATGGAGGGCCCGCTCGCCGGCGACGGCCCCGACGCGCAGGGGCGCCCGCTGCACCGCTTCCAGACCTGGCAGCGGCAGCCGCACGGCGGCTACGCCCTCGGCAGGCAGTACGCGTACCCGGCCGAGCAGGGCATGACGATCCCCGAGATCATCTCGCTGGACGACGGCCGCCTGCTCGTACTCGAACGTAAATTCGAGCCCCAGGGCAACACCATCCGCCTCTACCTCGCCGACCCGCGCCGCGCGGACGACACCCGCGGCACCGAGAAGCTGACCGACGCCACTCGCCCGGCCGCCAAGATCCTGCTCGCCGACCTCACGCGCTGCCCCTCCCTCGGCGCGCCCGCCCGGCAGCCGCAGATCAACCCCCTCCTGGACAACATCGAGGGCATGACCGTCCTGGGCCGCGCGCACGGGCGGCTGCACCTGCTCCTGGTCAGCGACGACAACCAGCGGGCGCAGCAGATCACCCGGCTGTACGACATGACCGTCCGTATGTGACGTGTCGCCTCCGGTCGCCGGAATTGTTGCGGTGGGATGAAAACACCGCCCGCCGCTGTTGGTGCCTTGCGGTAAGAAGTCGACCGGCGGGAGGCGTCGCGTGGCACGGGCGGACACGGATACGGCGGAAGAGGGCTGGGCACGGCGCCTGACGCGCACGTGCTGGCGGTACAAACAGGATGTACTGCTCGCGCTCGGCTCCTCGCTCGCCGGGATGGCCGTCATGGCACTCGTCCCGCTCGTACCGAAGCTGATCATCGACGATGTGATCGTCAAGCACGAGCGGTCCCTCGCGCCGTGGGCCACGCTGCTGATCGTCGCCGCGCTCGCCGTGTACGTACTGACGTACATCCGCCGGTTCTACGGCGGCCGGCTCGCCCTGGACGTCCAGCACGACCTGCGGACCCGGATGTACCGGTCCATCACCCGGCTGGACGGCCGGCGGCAGGACGAGCTCAGTACGGGGCAGGTCGTCGGGCGCGGCACCAGCGACCTCCAGCTCGTGCAGTCGCTGCTGTTCATGGTGCCGATGATGCTGGGCAACGTCCTGCTCTTCGTCATCTCGCTGGTGATCATGCTGGTGCTCTCGCCGCTGCTCACCGTCGTCGCCCTCGCCGTCGCCCCCGCCCTGTGGTGGATCGCCAAGCGCAGCCGCCTCCGGCTCTTCCCCGCGACCTGGTACGCGCAGGGCCAGGCGGCGGCCGTGGCGGGCGTGGTGGACGGCGCGGTCTCCGGCGTCCGCGTCGTGAAGGGCTTCGGCCAGGAGGACCAGGAGACCGGCAAGCTCCGCGAGGTCAGCCGGCGGCTCTTCGCCGGCCGGCTGCGCACCGTACGCCTCAACGCCCGCTACACCCCCGCCCTGCAGGCCGTCCCCGCCCTCGGCCAGGTCGCGATGCTCGCGCTCGGCGGCTGGATGGCCACCCGGGGCCAGGTCTCGCTGGGCACCTTCGTCGCCTTCTCCACCTACCTCGCGCAGCTCGTCGGACCGGTCCGGATGCTCGCCATGATGCTGACCGTGGGCCAGCAGGCCCGGGCCGGCGTGGAGCGGGTCTTCGAGCTGATCGACACCGAGCCGGTCATCGAGGAGCGCCCGGACGCCGTCGAACTGCCCGCCGACGCGCCCGCCACGGTCGAGTTCGACCACGTCACCTTCGGGTACGGCGACGAGCAGGGCGCTCATCCGGTCCTGACCGACTTCTCGCTGCGCATCGAGCCCGGCGAGACCGTCGCCGTCGTCGGCACCTCCGGCAGCGGCAAGTCCACCGTCTCGCTGCTGCTGCCGCGCTTCTACGACGTGAGCGCCGGGCGGGTGCTCGTCGGCGGCCGGGACGTGCGCGACCTGACCGCCGACTCGCTGCGCGGCGCCATCGGCCTGGTCCCCGAGACCAGCTTCCTCTTCTCCGACTCGATCCGGAACAACATCGCCTACGGCGCCCCGGACGCCACCGACGAGCAGATCCGCGCCGCGGCCCGCGCCGCCCAGGCCGACGGCTTCATCTCCGCGCTCCCCGACGGGTACGACACCGAGGTCGGCGAGCAGGGCCTGAGCCTGTCCGGCGGCCAGCGGCAGCGCGTGGCACTCGCCCGCGCGATCCTCACCGACCCGCGCGTGCTGGTCCTGGACGACGCGACCTCCGCGGTCGACGCCCGGGTCGAGCACGAGATCCACGAAGCGCTGCGCGGCGTGATGGCGGGCCGTACGACCCTGCTCATCGCGCACCGGGCCTCCACCCTGGCGCTGGCCGACCGGGTCGCCGTCCTGGACGGCGGCCGGCTGCTGGACATCGGTACGCGGGAGGAGCTGGAGGAGCGCTGCGAGCTGTACCGCAGGCTGCTCACCGACCCGGACGAGCTGGGCGGCGTGGAGCGGGACCCGGCGGGGAAGATCGCGACGGCCGGGGCCTTCTCCGGCGAGGCGGCGGCCACGGGGCTGCTGGAGCCGGCCGTTACGGAAGAGCCGCGTCCGCGCCGCGTCATCGACGGTGTCACGCCCGGCCTGTGGGTCCGTAAGGGCGAGGAGCCCGACGCCGCGCGGCCGCGCGAGGGCGGCGGCACCGCCTCCGCCGCCGCGCTCGCCGGCCGCCCCGGCGGCATGGCCGGCGCGCTGGCCGGCATGCCCGCGACGCCCGAGCTGCTCGAAAAGGTCGCGGCGCTGCCCCCGGCCACCGACACCCCCGACATCGACGAGGACCAGGCGGCCCGCCCCGAGAGCTCCTACGGCCTGCGCCGCCTGCTGCGCGGCTTCGGCCGCCCGCTGCTGATCGCCCTGCTGCTGGTCGCCGTGGACGCGGTCGCCGGGCTGCTGCTGCCCGTACTGATCCGGCACGGCATCGACGACGGCGTACAGCGCGCCGCGCTCAACGGCGTATGGGCCGCGTCCGCCGCCGCCCTGGTCGTCGTGCTCGCCCAGTGGGCCGCCCAGATCGGCTCGAACCGGATGACGGGGCGGACCGGCGAACGCGTCCTGTACTCCCTGCGCGTCAAGATCTTCGCCCAGCTGCAGCGCCTCGGCCTGGACTACTACGAGCGCGAGCTGACCGGCCGGATCATGACCCGGATGACCACGGACGTGGACGCGCTCTCCACCTTCCTGCAGACCGGCCTGGTCACCGCCGTCGTCTCCGTGCTCACCTTCTTCGGCATCCTCGTCGCCCTGCTGGCCATCGACGTACAGCTCGCGCTGGTCGTCTTCGCCACGCTGCCGCCGCTGATCATCGGCACGTACTTCTTCCGCAAGCAGAGCGTCAAGGCGTACGAGCTGGCGCGCGAGCGGATCAGCGTCGTCAACGGCGACCTCCAGGAGAGCGTCGCCGGGCTGCGCATCGTGCAGGCGTTCCGCCGCGAGGGCAGCGGCGTCGCGCGCTTCACCGAGCGCAGCGCCGCCTACCGGCAGGCCCGCACCCGCGGCCAGTTCCTGATCTCGGTCTACTTCCCGTTCGTGCAGCTGCTGTCCTCGGTGGCCGCGGCGCTGGTACTGATCGTGGGCGCCGACCGGGTCGCCGCCGGCACCCTCACCGCGGGCGCGCTGGTCGCGTACCTCCTCTACATCGACCTCTTCTTCGCCCCCGTCCAGCAGCTCTCCCAGGTCTTCGACGGCTACCAGCAGGCGTCCGTGTCGCTCGGCCGCATCCAGGAGCTGCTGCGCGAGCCGACCACCACCCCGGCGGCCGAGAACCCCCGCCCGGTGCGGAAGCTGGCCGGCGAGATCACCTTCGACGACGTCCACTTCCGCTACGCGACCGCCGACGGCGAGCAGGCCGAGGCCCTCTCCGGCATCGCCCTGACGATCCCCGCCGGCCAGACCGTCGCGTTCGTCGGTGAGACCGGCGCGGGCAAGTCGACGCTGGTCAAGCTGGTCGCCCGGTTCTACGACCCGACGACCGGAGCCGTCCGTGTCGACGGCACCGACCTGCGCGAACTGGACCTGACCGGCTACCGCCACCGGCTCGGCGTCGTCCCCCAGGAGTCGTACCTCTTCCCCGGCACGGTCCGCGACGCCATCGCGTACGGCCGCCCGGACGCCACCGACGCCGAAGTGGAGGCCGCGGCCCGGGCGGTGGGCGCGCACGACATGATCGCCACGCTCGACGGCGGCTACCTCCACGAGGTCGCCGAGCGCGGCCGCAACCTCTCCGCCGGCCAGCGCCAGCTCCTCGCGCTCGCCCGCGCCGAACTGGTCGACCCCGACGTGCTGCTGCTCGACGAGGCGACCGCGGCCCTCGACCTGGCCACCGAGTCCGTCGTCAACCACGCGACGGACCGGCTGGCCGGCCGCCGGACGACCCTGGTCGTCGCCCACCGCCTCACCACGGCGGCCCGCGCGGACCGGGTGGTGGTGCTGGACCACGGCCGCGTCGCCGAGGACGGCACGCACGCCGAACTCCTCGCCCGCGGCGGCCGGTACGCGGAACTGTGGCGCTCCTTCACCGGCGAGACGGCGGAGGCCAGGGTGTAGCGCCGGTGCGCCCGCCGCCTGCCCCGCCGGCCAACTCCCCGCCCGCTACCGCCGGTCGGGGGGTGGTCGGCGGGGAGCCGCCCCGATAGGTTCAGCGCGACCTTTGCGAACCCCAGGGGAGGGCGCATGCGCAAGACGCTCAGATGGCTGCTGTCACTCACCGTGCTCATAGGCACGGTCGGCGCGGGCACGGCCACGGCAGAGGCGGCCACCGCCGCCGGGCCGGCCGGTACGACCGCGGACAGCCGCGCGGAGGCGGACATCAAGGACCGCCTCCTCGCGATACCGGGAATGAGCCTCATCCAGGAGAAGCCGGTCGACGGTTACCGCTTCTTCGTCCTGAACTACACCCAGCCGGTCGACCACCGGCACCCGGGCAACGGCACCTTCCAGCAGCGCATCACCGTGCTGCACAAGTCGACGGCCCGCCCCACCGTCTTCTTCACCTCCGGCTACAACGTCAACACCGAGCCGACGCGCAGTGAGCCCACCAAGCTCATCGACGGCAACCAGGTGTCGATGGAGTACCGCTACTTCACCCCGTCCCGGCCCGAGCCCGCGGACTGGAAGAAGCTGGACATCCAGCAGGCCGCCGCCGACCAGCACCGCATCTTCAAGGCGCTGAAGGGCATCTACGCCAAGAACTGGATCGCCACCGGCGGCAGCAAGGGCGGCATGACCGCGACCTACTACCGCCGCTTCTACCCGAACGACATGAACGGCACGGTCGCGTACGTCGCGCCCAACGACGTCGTCAACGACGAGGACTCGGCCTACGACCGCTTCTTCGCCACCGTCGGCTCCCCCGAGTGCCGCAAGGACCTCGCCGCGATCGAGCGCGAGGCGCTGAAGCGCCGCGGCGAGATGGTCGACCGCTTCCAGAAGAAGGCGGCCACCGAGGGCTGGACCTTCAAGCTCGCCGGGAACGCCGACCGGGCGTACGAAATCATGGTGACCGACCTGGTCTTCGGCTTCTGGCAGTACCAGCCCGCCGCCACCGCCTGCGCCGAGGTCCCGAAGCCGACCGCGTCCACCGACGCCCTCTGGTCCTGGATGGACGAGGTCGGCGGCTTCGACAGCTACACCGACCAGGGCATGCAGCCCTACCTGCCGTACTACTACCAGGCAGGGACCCAGCTCGGTGAGCCCGGCTACCAGTACCCGAACGTCGCGGACCTGCTCCGCTACCCGGGCATCAACAACTCCCGCACCTTCGTCCCGCGCGACATCCCCATGTCCTTCGACAAGAAGGCCATGCCGGACGTGGACCGCTGGGTGCGGCACCACGCCGAGCGGATGATGTTCGTCAACGGGCAGTACGACCCGTGGAGTTCGGAACACTTCCAGGTCGGCAAGGGCGCGAAGGACTCCTACGTCTTCACCGTCCCCGGCGGCAACCACGGCTCCAACATCACCAAGCTGAAGGAGGCCGACCGCACCAAGGCCACGGCCCGCCTCCTGAAGTGGGCCGGCGTGACCCCGGCCGCGGGCGAGTCGGCCGCTCCGGCCCCGTACGACAAGAAGCTGGACAAGCAGCAGTCGCAGCGCATGCCGATGCTGCGCCCCTGACGGGCGGTCGGTAGCGGTTCGTGCCGAGCGGTGGGTCCGGGCGGTCGGCCGCCCGGGCCCACCGCCGTCTCAGGCCGTCGTGAGGCGGCGGGCGCAGCCCGTGGTGTGGTCGGGGAGGCGGAGGTACAGGGCCGTGCCGGGCGGGCAGGACGGGCGCTCGCGGACCGTCGCCGTCACCTCGTACTCGGGCCGGTGCCGCGCCTTGGCGCCGGACGCGGCACAGGGCGTCTCGCGGGCCTGGAGCCCGGCGGCGAGGTAGACGCAGTCGCCGGGCACGGTGCGCGGGCCGCCGCCCTGCCCCGGGTCACCGGGGTGCGGCGCGCGCAGGTTGCGCATGCAGGCGTACCCCTGCGGGACCGCGCCGTCGCCGTCCTCGTCGGCGTCCGGCCGGTGCTCGCTGATGTGCAGGACGAAGTCGGTACGGGCCGGGCAGAGCGGCCCCCGGGACTGCCGCCCGGAGTGCCGCGCCAGCACCCGGGCCGCGGCCGCCCCGCTCGAACAGGCCACCTCGTGGAAGGCCGCAGCCCGCCCGCGGCTGCTGCACTCGCCGCGGTCCAGGAAGACCGCGCCGTATCCCGTCGGTGACGCGCTACCGGCGCCGCGGGCCTCAGCACTGGACGACGGCCGGCACCCCGTCAGCACCAGGCCGGCCGCCAGCAGGACGCCCAGCAGCGCCCCCGCACCCCGTGCCCCGCGCACCCCCACCGTCCCCCCTGCACCCCACTTGCGCGATGCCAGTCCCTGCCGGCCCAGCGTGACCCGCCGTGACGGGCACACGCCAGACGCGAACGGCGGATTGCGCATGAGGTACGAGGGATGCGGTAGGGGGTGTGCGGTGGGTGCCGTACGGGGGGTCCGGTACGGGTGCCGGGTACGGGCGCCGGTACGGGCGGTCCGGTGGGGGCGGCCGGTACGGGCGGTCCGGTGGGGCGGCCGGTATGGGCCGGTCCGGGCGCCCGTGTGCGGTCGTCGGTACGGGCGCCCGTGTGTGGTCGGTCGGTACGGGCGCCCGCGTGCGGTCAATGCGTAGTGCGTCAGGCCGTGTCCGGTGCGGTCAGTACGTCAGGCCGTGGCCGATCGGGAAGAGTTCCGTGCCGGGTGCGTCGGCGCGCATGATCGGGACCGGCAGCTTGCCCCGCGGCTCCCGGCGGCCCGCGATCACCCGGGCGGCGGCGCGCAGTTCGACGTCGGTCCACGAGTAGCTGGCCAGCGCCGCCTTGACGCCGTCGAGCTGGGCGATGTCGTACGGGTTCCGGATCGCCAGCTGCACCACCGGCTTCCCGGACCCCAGCAGGGCCCGTACCAGCCCCCGCTGCGAGGAGCCCGCGGTGACGTTGTACGTGGCGACGACCACCGCGTCGTGGTCCGCCAGCGCCGCCACCGCCGCGTCGGTCTGCGCCTGGGTGGGCGCCGTGCCCGTGGACAGCGCGGTGGCGGTGAAGCCCAGCTCGCCGAGGGTGCGCGCGAGCACGCCGGTGGGCGGGCCGCCGGTGCCGGACGGCGCGGCCGGGTCGGCGCCGACCACCAGGACGCGGCGTGCGCTGCGCCGGGAGAGCGGCAGCAGCCCGCCCTCGTTGACCAGCAGCGTCGTGGTGCGGTCGGCGATCTTGTCGGCGGTCCTGAGATGCCGCTTCGTGCCGACCGTACGGTCCACAGCGCGCCGCGAGGTGTACGGGCCGGCGAACAGCCCGCGGCGCTCCTTCAGCACGAGGATGCGCAGCAGCTTCTCGTCGATCTCCCGCTCGCTCAGCTCCCCGTTGCCCACGGCGGTGAGCACGCCCTTGTACGCGGCCTCCAGGTCCGGCGGGTTCAGCAGCTGGTCGACGCCCGCCTTCAGGGCGAGCACCGGGACGCGGTCGTCCCCGTACTTCTTGCGCACGCCCTCCATGCCGAGCGAGTCGGTGACCACCACACCGTCGTAGCCGAGGCGCTCGCGCAGGATGCCGGTGAGGATCGGCCGGGAGAGGGTCGCCGGATCCTCGCTCTTGTCGAACGCGGGCACGACGATATGGGCCGTCATGATCGAATCTATTCCCGCCGCGATGGCCGCCTTGAAGGGCGGCGCGTCCAGGCGCTCCCACTCCTCGGCGGAGTGGTGGATGTACGGGATGCCGATGTGGCTGTCGGTGTCCGTGTCGCCGTGGCCGGGGAAGTGCTTGGCGGTCGCGGCCACGCCGGCCGCCTGATACCCCTTCACCTCGGCGGCGACGAACCGGGCCACCGCCTTGGGATCGGCGCCGAACGACCGCACGCCGATGACCGGGTTCGCGGGATTGACGTTGACGTCGGCGGTGGGCGCGTAGTCCTGGCGGATGCCCATGGCGTACAGCTCGGCGCCGGAGATCCGGCCGACCGTCTCCACGTCCTCCCGCGAGCCGCCCGCGGCCAGGGCCATCGCCCCGGGGAAGAGCGTGGCGGGCGCGCCGATCCGGGCCACTATCCCGTGTTCCTGGTCGGTGGCGATCAGCAGCGGTACGGGAACGCGCTGGGCGGCGCCCGCCTGCTGGATACCGTTCGAGAGCTCGGCGATCTGCTGCGGGTTGCGCGTGTTGTGCGCCCAGGAGAAGTAGATGATGCCGCCGACGTGGTACTTCGCGATCAGCTCGGCGGCGTTCGCCACGCCGATCTCCTTGCGGTTGGCCTCGACGTCGGCGGGGTCGGGCGCGGTGGCGGAGTGCCCGTACACCCGCATCACGAAGAGCTGCCCGACCTTCTCCTCGAGACTCATCCGGGCGATGAGCGCCCGCAACCGCTCCCGCACGTCCCGCGCCGGCCCGGCGGGCGCGGCATACGCGGTACCGCCGGTGGCCACCGCCGTCGCCGCCGCAGCCGCCGCGGTCAACAGGGCACGTCTGGAACGACCAACAGGCTCAGCAGGCTCAGGAACGGACCGATCCGGCGCAGGAACGGACCGACCGGGCGCAGGAAGGGAACCATCGGGCGCAGGAACGGAACGACCGGCGGGTCTGGGGAGATCGGCAGGCCCGGATCCATCGATGTCTCTGGGGCGATCGGCAGGGCTGGGGCGGGCGGCGGGGCTGGGGCGAGAGGCGGGGCTGGGGCGAGCGGTACGTCTGGAGTGCATGTGCGCTCCTTCCGGAGGGCTCCTCGGAGGCTTCCTCGGCGACTTACTCAGACTTCCTCGACGACTTCTTCGGCGACTGCTTCGACGACTTGCTGGGTGACTTCCGCAACGACTTCTTCGGTGACTCCTCGGCGACTTCCTCGGCGCCGGTGGCACCACACGGCCGGGGCGCGGCACGGACCGCTCCCACCCGCCCAGTCCCAGGCATATAGGCGTATTGAAGGAAACTGCCAAGGAGACACGGATATCCGGAAAACAATTGCCGGTCAATGCCCCGGCACCAACCGGGTGATCACACGACCGGAGGCACGGGGTCGGGCCTCGGGGTCGGGCCTCGGGGTGGGGCCTCGGGGTGGGGCCTCGGGGTGGGGCCTCGGGGTGGGGCCTCGGAGTGGTCCGGGTGGTCCACCGTGTGCCAGTAGTACCAATCCGTACCAATCTTGGAGGGCGGGGCGGTTCCGGGGAACCCAGCGCGTTGCCGGTCCGTCACAACGACGTACTGCCGGTGAGTCTCCGCAAAGCGGTGTCGGCCTCGCTGCTGGCTGCGTCGCTGACCACCCTCTCCACCGCCTGCGGCCGGCAGCACACCGCCACCGGCGCACCCCCCTCCTCACGCGCCGGTGGCGGATCTCCTCCCGGCCCGCCCGCCGTGCGGCCCGGCCGCCGTTCGGGGCAGCCTCCGCTTCACGCCCGCCTCCGCTTCACGCCCGCCTTCGCTTCGCGTCTGCCGCCGCGTCGCTACGCCTGCCTCCGCGTCGCTACCGTCGCTACGCCCGCCTCACGCTCGCCGTCGCATCGCCACGCCCGCCCCCTCTTCCTCTCTTCCTCTCTTCCTCACTTCTTCAAATCGGTCAGCAGCTGCTCCAGATGTTCTCGGCCGGGGCGGAGGAGGCCGGGCAGCGCCGGGGCCTCCCGGTACCACCGCTTCTCGTACTCCCAGCACAGCCAGCCGTCCCAGCCGTCCCCGACGAGCGCCCCGAGGCACCCGGCCAGGGGGAGCACCCCGGCGCCGAGCGGCAGCGGCGTCCTGTCCTCGGCCGAGGCCACGTCCTTGACCTGGACATAGCCCAGATGGGGAGCGAGCACGGCCTGCGTGGCGGCCGGGTCCTCACCGCCGAGCCAGGTGTGCAGCACGTCCCACAGCGCCCCGACCGACCCGTGCCCCACCGGACCGACCGCGCGCGCCGCCGCGGCCCCCGTACGGTGCGAGTCGTGCGTCTCCAGCAGGACGGTCACGCCCCGGTCCGCGGCGAGCGGCGCGATGGCGCCGAGCCGGCGGGCGGCGTCCGCGTCGGCCTCCGCGGCCGGCCGGTCGCCCGCCCCGGGGAACACCCGTACGTACGAGGCGCCCACGTCCGCCGCGAGACCCACCAGCCCCGCCAACTCGTCCGCGAGCGCCGCCTCGCCCGCCGCGTCCTGAGCCTCGGCGACCTTCGCGTACCCCGCGATGGTGAGGATCTCCACCCCGGCGTCCGCGAACTCCCGGGCGACCTCGGAACGTTCCCCGGGACCGAGGCCCGTGTGCACCGGTTCCTCCGGATGGGCGCGCAGCTCCACCCCGTGGTACCCGGCACCGGCGGCGAGCCCGGCCACATCGCGCACCGGCATACCGGGCACGCCCAGCGTCGAGAAGGCGAATCGCATAGCCCTACAGCCCTACCTTTCGCAGCCCTTCACGAAGAACCTCACACCGACCCCACCACACCCGCAGCCAGGCCCGCAGTCCCAACCCACGGCTCTCAGCCACAGCCATGGCCCGCAGTCTCAGCCCACAGCTCTCAGCCACAGCCATGCGCGGGGCCCAGACGGGCGACTCACCGGCCCAGCCATGGCCTGCGGTCCCAACCGGCGACTCACCGGCCGGGCCATGGCCTACGGTCTCAACCGACGACTCACCGACCCAGCCACGACTCACCGGCCCGGCAGGGACCACGGCCCAACCACGGCCCACGGCTGCCCAGCCACGGCCCACGGTCTCAGCCGTGACCCACGGTCTTAGCCACGGCCCACAGTCTCAGTCGACGACTGCCCGCCGCAGCCAAGGCTCACAGCCCCGGCCCTCCGGTTCACCGCCTCGGCCGACGACTCACAGCCGCAGTCGCCAGTCCTGCCCGACCAGGTCCTGGCCGAAACTGTGGTGCGGCCGCTCGGCGACCAGCTCGAAACCGGCCCGCTCGTAGATCCGCCGGGCGGACGTCAGGACGCTGTTCGTCCACAGCACCATCTCCTCGTACCCGGCGTCCCGGGCGAAGTCCGTGCAGGCCGCCACCAGCCGCCCGCCGATGCCATGACCGCGCGCCTCCGGCTCCACGAGCAGCAGCCGCAGCCGAGCCCTGCGTATCCGCCCCGGACCGCACCGCCCACCTTCGCCCCCGCTTCCGTCCCGGCCCCCGGGGGCCGCCTCGCCCCCGTCCCCGCGTTCCGTCTTGGCCCCGCTACCGTCCCCACGCCCGCGCGCGCTCCCGGTCTCGCCATCTGCCTGCGCGTCCTCGTCCGCCTCGTCCCGGACGCACATCACCTGGCCCGCCGGTTTGCCGTTCAGCTCGGCGATCCAGGCGCGGTCCCAGCGCGGGTCGAAGTGGTCGGCGAACTCGGCGACGATGTGGGCCACCAGCGCTTCGTAGGAGAGGTCGAAGCCGTACTCGCGGGCGTAGAGCTCGGCGTTGCGCTGCACCATCCAGCCGAGGTCACCGGGGCGCGTGGTCCGCAGGGTCACCCGGTCCGACGCCGGCCCGGAACGAGCGCCGGACGCGGGTTCCGGGCCGGCGCCCGGCGGGTCGGTATCCAAGGGGCCGGCGTCGCCGAGCAGCTCGCGGATGGTCGCCATGGACTCCACCAGCCGGGCGCGGTCCGGTCCGGGCAGCCGCTCCAGGAGCCGGCCGGCGCTGTCCTGCGACCGCTCCTCCAGGGTGGACGCCGTCTCCCGGCCGCGCGGGGTGAGCGTGATGCGCCGGCGCCGCGAGTCCTGTTCCGAACGGCCGGTGGTGATCAGCTCGCGCTCCTCGAACTTCCCGAGCAGCCGGCTGAGATACCCCGCGTCCAGGGAGAGCGTGACCCGCAGGTCCGCGGCGTCCACCTGACCAGGGGTGTTGGCGAGCTCGTACAACAGCCGGGCCTCGGTGAGCGTGTACGGAGTGTAGAGATGGCGGCCGTAGTCGAGAGCGCCGATGAAGTTGGTGTAGAAGCGGTTGAAGCGGCGGAATTCCTGGACGGTCACGGCGTCCCCCAAAACCTTGACTGAGTCAAGAATAGGGCGGAGCCGTCGACTTGCGTATCACCAATTCGGATGAAAGCAGCGTCACGCCGTCCGCCGGCGCCGGCTCCCGCCCCATCGCCAGCCGGCCGGCCCGCGCTCCGGCCTCGGCCAGCGGCAGCCGGACGGTCGTCAGCGCCGGCACCGCGTCCATGCTGAAGGGCAGGTCGTCGAAGCCGGCGACCGAGACGTCCTCGGGGACCCGCAGCCCGTGCTCGCGCAGCGCGGCACAGACGCCGAGCGCGACCGTGTCATTGCCCGCGACGACGGCGGTCAGCTCCTCGTCCCGCCGGAGGAGTTCGTGGGCCGCCGCGTAGCCGGAGGCCCGGTCGTAGGCGCCGTGGACCGTGCGGCCGGGCACGTCCGCGATGCCGTGCGCCGCGAGGGCGGCGCGGTGCCCCTCCAGCCGGTGCCGGGTGGTGGTGAGCCCCTCGGGCCCCGCGACGCATCCGATGCGGCGGTGGCCGAGGGCGACCAGGTGCTCGGTCAGCGACCGCGCGCCGCCCCGGTTGTCGAACGCGACGGTCAGCGGAGCAGGTCCCGTATCGGCAGCGGAAGCCGAGGAAGCCGCCGCGGAGGAAGCCCCCGCGGCCCGGCCACGCGCCACCGGCGCTGCCGTCGAGCCCCCGTCGCCAGCCGGCGCCCCCGCCGGCAGCGGCGGGCGGCCGCACAGCACCACTTGGGTCCCCGCCGCGGCCAGCCGCGCCACGCGGGCCGCCAACGCCGCCGTATGCGCGGGGTCCTCGGTCGCGCCACCGGTCAGCACCACGGCGCCGGCCCGCTGGCGGTGCAGCAGCGTGAGGTACGTCAGCTCGCGCTCCGGGGAGCCGCCGGTGTTGCAGACCACGGCGAGCTTCTCGCCGGCGGGGGTGCCGTCGCCGCTCATCTCCGACTGCACCGCGCTCGCGAGTATCCCGAAGAACGGGTCGGCGACGTCGTTGACGAGGATGCCGACCAGATCGGAGGTGGCCGCGGCGAGCGCGCTGGCAGGTCCGTTCGCGACGTACTCCAGTTCCGCGACCGCCCGCAGCACCCGGTCGCGGGTGGCCTCGGCCACCGGATAGTTGCTGTTCAGCACGCGTGAGACGGTCGCTGCCGAGACCCCCGCCCGCGCGGCGACGTCCGCCAGTGTCACGGTCATAACGCTCCCCGTCCCCCTTCCTGCGGCGCCACGTACGGCGTCGCCCCTCTTGTGGCGCCTCGCGTCGCAGGCTAGCTTCTCTCGCGATGGAAAGCGCTTTCTACGCGTGACCGAGTGAGCAACTCCGGGCGCTGGGCACCGCGCGCCCTTCGCCGGCGCTTTCCGCGCGCTTGTCCGTTCGCGGACCACGTGGGCCGCGACCGGTACCACCGGTTGATGTGAGGGGTCGGGTTGTGACACGCAAGACCGTACGGATCGCCATGAACGGCGTGACCGGGCGCATGGGCTACCGCCAGCACCTGCTCCGCTCGATCCTCGCCCTGCGCGACCAGGGCGGCCTGGACGTGGGCGGGGGCACGGTGATCTGGCCCGAACCGGTCCTGGTCGGCCGCGCGGAGCACAAGCTCGCGGCCATGGCCGACCGGCACGGCCTCACGGAGTGGTCCACCGACCTGGACGCGGTACTGGCCGACGACAGCATCGACATCTACTTCGACGCGCAGGTCACCGCGGCCCGCGAGGAGGCCGTCAAGAAGGCGATCGCCGCGGGTAAGCACCTCTACGTGGAGAAGCCCACCGCCACCGGGCTCGCCGGTGCGCTCGAACTGGCGCGCCTTGCCCGCGCCGCCGGCATCAAGCACGGCGTCGTCCAGGACAAGATCTTCCTGCCGGGCCTGCTGAAGCTGAAGCGGCTCATCGAGGGCGGCTTCTTCGGGCGCATCCTGTCCATACGGGGCGAGTTCGGCTACTGGGTCTTCGAGGGGGACTGGCAGGAGGCGCAGCGCCCGTCGTGGAACTACCGGGCCGAGGACGGCGGCGGCATCGCGACGGACATGTTCCCGCACTGGGAGTACGTACTGCACGAGCTGTTCGGGCCGGTACGCACCGTCCAGGCGCAGCTGGCCACCCACATCCCGCGCCGCTGGGACGAGGCCGGGAAGCCGTACGAGGCGACCGCCGACGACGCCGCGTACGGGATCTTCGAGCTCGAGGGCGGCGCCGTCGCGCAGATCAACTCCTCCTGGGCGGTGCGCGTCAACCGGGACGAGCTGGTGGAGTTCCAGGTGGACGGCACGGAGGGATCGGCCGTCGCGGGCCTGCGCCGCTGTCGTGTCCAGCACCGTTCCGCGACCCCCAAGCCGGTCTGGAACCCGGACCTGCCGGCCACGGAGGACTTCAGGGCGCAGTGGCAGGAGGTGCCCGACAACGAGGAGTTCGACAACGGCTTCAAGGAACAGTGGTCGCTGTTCCTGCGCCACGTGGTGCTCGACGAGCCGTGGCGGTGGGACCTCCTGGCGGGTGCTCGCGGCGTACACCTTGCCGAACTGGGCATCCGCTCGGCGCAAGAAGGGCGCCGCCTGGACGTACCGGAGCTGAGCCTGTGAGCGCCGCATCGGAAACCCCGCCCGCCGCTTCCGGAACCTCGTTTGCGAGCGCCGCGCCGGAAGCAACGCCGGGCAGCGCCGCACCCGTAGGCGCAGCGGTCCCCTTCTCCTCCCGTACCGTCTTCGCCGCCGCGCACGTCGTCGCCGACCCGTATGCCGACACCGCCCCCGACGGCCCCGCCGTACTGGACTGGGACGCCACCCTCGCCTTCCGGCGCCACCTCTGGTCGCACGGCCTGGGCGTCGCCGAGGCCATGGACACCGCGCAGCGCGGCATGGGCCTGGACTGGCCGACCGCCGCCGAGCTGATCCGGCGATCGGCCGCCGAGGCCAGGACGGTGGGCGGCCGGATCGCCTGCGGGGTCGGCACCGACCAGCTCCCGCCCGGTCAGGCGGGGCTGCCGGAGGTGCGCGCCGCCTACGAGGAGCAGCTCGCCCTCGTGGAGGAGGCCGGCGGGCAGCCGATCCTGATGGCGTCGCGGCAGCTGGCGGCGGTCGCGGCCGGGCCCGAGGCGTACGCGGAGGTGTACGGCCACCTGCTCCGGCAGAGCAGCGAGCCGGTCATCCTGCACTGGCTCGGCCCGATGTTCGACCCGGCGCTGGAGGGCTACTGGGGCAGCGACGGGCTCGACGCGGCCACCGAGACGTTCCTGCAGATCATCGCCGAGCACCCGGGCAAGGTCGACGGTGTGAAGGTCTCGCTGCTCGACGCGGACCGAGAGGTGGCGCTGCGCCGCCGGCTGCCGAACGCGGTGCGTTGCTACACGGGCGACGACTTCCACTACCCCGAACTGATCGCGGGCGACCAACGCGGCTTCAGCCACGCCCTGCTGGGCGTCTTCGACCCGCTCGCACCGCTGGCCGCCGCGGCCGTGCGCCTGCTGGACGCCGGGAACACCGCCGCGTTCCACAAGGTCCTGGACCCCACTGTGGAGCTGGCCCGACACCTCTTCGAAGCGCCGACCCGCTACTACAAGACCGGCGTCGTCTTCCTGGCCTGGCTCTCGGGTCATCAGGCGCACTTCACTATGGCCGGCGGCCTGCAGTCGGCCCGCTCGCTGCGGCACCTGCGCCGGGCGTACGAACTGGCGGGCGGGCTCGGCCTGTTCCCCGACCCCGAGCTGGCCCGGCACCGTATGGCGAAGCTGACCGCCGTACTGGGAGGAGACGCATGACCGGCCGCGCTACGAAGGACGACCTCGCGCGCCTCAGCCTCAACCAGGAGACGGTCAAGCAGTGGTCGCTGCCCGAGCTGGCGGACGGCTGCGCGGCGGCCGGGCTGCGCCACGTGGGCCTGTGGCGCGAGCCCGTACAGAAGTACGGCGTCGACGCGGCCGCCAAGCTCATGCGGGAAGCGGGGCTGACCGTCACCAGCCTGTGCCGCGGCGGCTTCTTCACCGCGTCCGACCCCCAGAAGCGCGCCGCCGCGCTCGACGACAACCGGGCGGCGCTCGACGAGGCCGCGGCCCTCGGTACGGACACGCTCGTCCTGGTATCCGGCGGGCTGCCGCCCGGCAGCCGGGACCTGCACGGGGCGCGGGAGCGGGTGGCCGAGGCGCTGGCCGAGCTGGGGCCGTACGCCGCCGAGCGGGGCGTGCGGCTGGCGATCGAGCCGCTGCACCCGATGTACGCGTCGGACCGCTGCGTCGTCTCCACGCTCGCCCAGGCGCTGGACCTCGCCGAGCGGTTCCCCGCTGAGCAGGTGGGGGTGGTCGTGGACACGTACCACCTGTGGTGGGACGACACGGTCGGGGAGGGGATCGAACGGGCGGGGCGCGGCGGGCGGCTGGCGGCGTTCCAGCTCGCCGACTGGGTGACCCCGCTGCCCGAAGGGGTACTGCTCGGCCGCGGGCAGCTCGGGGACGGGGCGGTGGACCTGCGGTGGTTCCGCGAACGGACCGAAGCGGCGGGGCACGACGGGCCCATCGAGGTCGAGATCTTCAACCCGGGCCTGTGGGAGCGGGACGGGGCCGAGGTACTGGCCGAGGTGATCGCCCGTTACCGGAAGCACGTACTGCGCGCAGAGTGACGGGGCGCGCAAGCGAATTCGCGGCCCGGCTGAACGCGCCGCGTGCGCCGTGCGTACGGGCGCGGACCGCGATGTGAACTGCGCCGAAAGTCGGGCGGAATCACGCAACCGTTCCGGCCCTTTGGAGGTCGTACTGGACATCGGCGCCCACGGGGGAGATCCGGGGGATGTTCGGGCGGCGATGAAAAGGGGGGAACCCGAGGGGGGAACGAGGGGCCCGGCGATACGCCGGGCCCCTCGAAATGTCCAGTCGGCATATCCGGCCTGTGGATAATCCGCAGGCCCGGCCGCCGGGTTGTCCACAGGCCCCCGGCGATGTCCGATCCCGGCGGTACCTTCGGTTCCATGCAGCGAACGCGCGGGGGAGGCCCGAACAATCCACCCGGCCAGGCCGTCGTCGAAGGCGTCCTGGAGCGGATCACGTACGCCAACGAGGACAACGGCTACACCGTCGCGCGCGTCGACACCGGACGCGGCGGCAATGACCTGCTCACGGTGGTCGGCGCGCTGCTCGGCGCCCAGCCGGGCGAGTCGCTGCGCATGGAGGGCCGCTGGGGCTCCCACCCCCAGTACGGCCGCCAGTTCACGGTCGAGAACTACCGCACGATCCTGCCCGCCACCGTGCAGGGCATCCGCCGCTATCTCGGCTCCGGCCTGATCAAGGGCATCGGTCCGCGGATGGCCGACCGGATCACCGAGCACTTCGGCACGGACACCCTGGAGGTCATCGAGAAGGAGCCGAAGCGCCTCATCGAAGTGCCGGGCCTCGGGCCGAAGCGGACGAAGATGATCGGCGCGGCCTGGGAGGAGCAGAAGGCCATCAAGGAGGTCATGGTCTTCCTCCAGGGCGTCGGCGTGTCCACCTCCATCGCGGTGCGGATCTACAAGAAGTACGGCGACGCGTCCATCTCCGTTGTACGGAATCAGCCCTACCGCCTCGCCGCCGACGTCTGGGGCATCGGCTTCCTGACCGCCGATCGCATCGCCCAGTCGGTGGGCATCCCGCACGACAGCCCGGACCGGGTGAAGGCCGGCCTGCAGTACGCGCTGTCCCAGTCCACCGACCAGGGGCACTGCTTCCTGCCCCAGGAGCAGCTCATCGCCGACTCCGTGAAGCTGCTTCAGGTGGACACGGGGCTGGTCATCGACTGCCTGGCGGAGCTGGCCGAAGACCCGGAGGGGGTGGTGCGGGAGACCGTGCCCGCGCCCGACGGCGGCGAGCCCGTCACGGCCGTGTACCTCGTCCCCTTCCACCGCGCCGAGCTGTCCCTGGCCGGGCGGCTGCGGCGGCTGCTGCGGGCCGGGGAGGACCGGATGCCGGCCTTCCACGACGTGCCGTGGGACAAGGCACTGGCGTGGCTCGCCGACCGTACGGGAGCGAAGCTGGCGCCCGAGCAGGAGGCGGCGGTGAAGCTGGCGCTGACCGAGAAGGTCGCGGTGCTCACCGGCGGCCCCGGCTGCGGCAAGTCCTTCACGGTCCGCTCGGTGGTGGAGCTGGCGCGCGCCAAGAAGGCGCGGGTGCTGCTGGCGGCGCCGACCGGGCGGGCCGCCAAGCGGCTGGCCGAGCTGACCGGCGCGGAGGCCGCCACCGTGCACCGGCTGCTGGAGCTCAAGCCCGGCGGGGACGCCGCGTACGACCAGGACCGGCCGCTGGACGCCGACCTCGTGGTGGTCGACGAGGCGTCGATGCTGGACCTCCTGCTCGCCAACAAGCTCATCAAGGCCGTGCCGCCGGGCGCGCACCTCCTCCTCGTGGGCGATGTGGACCAGCTGCCGTCCGTGGGCGCCGGGGAGGTGCTGCGCGACCTGCTCGCGGACGACAGCCCGGTCCCGGCGGTGCGGCTGACCAGGATCTTCCGGCAGGCGCAGCATTCGGGCGTGGTGACCAACGCGCACCGCATCAATGCCGGGACGCTGCCGATCACGACCGGGATGCCCGACTTCTTCCTCTTCCCGCAGGAGGACACCGAGGAGGCCGGGCGGCTGACGGTCGATGTAGCGGCCCGCCGGATCCCGGCGAAGTTCGGCCTCGATCCCCGGCGGGACGTGCAGGTGCTGGCGCCGATGCACCGCGGCCCGGCCGGCGCCGGCGCGCTGAACGGCCTGCTGCAGCAGGCGGTCACCCCGGCCCGCCCCGGTCTCCCGGAGCGTCGTTTCGGCGGCCGGGTTTTCCGCGTCGGCGACAAGGTCACCCAGATCCGGAACAACTACGAGAAGGGCCGCAACGGTGTCTTCAACGGCACGGTCGGGGTAGTCACGGACCTGAGCGTCGAGGACCAGCGGCTGACCGTGCTGACCGACGAGGACGAGGAGGTGCCGTACGACTTCGACGAGCTGGACGAGCTGGCGCACGCGTACGCCGTGACGATCCACCGTTCGCAGGGAAGTGAGTATCCGGCAGTGGTGATTCCCGTCACGACAGGGGCGTGGATGATGCTGCAGCGCAATCTTCTCTATACGGCAGTTACCCGGGCAAAGCGATTGGTGGTGCTGGTGGGGTCCCGCAAGGCTCTGGGCCAGGCGGTGCGGACGATATCGGCGGGTCGGAGGCATACCGCGCTGGATCACCGGCTTGGCGGCACGATGTGAGGTGTCACCCCTTTCCCCTTTGGGGCGAAGGGGCGCAAGATGGGCAGCTGGGCGGCACTGAGTGCCGTCTTAAGGCCCTATGGCCGACCCCGAGTGCACAGGCAAGGTCCAAATGGGGGAAGGTATAGGCAGTCAGGGCACCTCGAAGAAGAGGCACAACGTCGGTGAGGGATGACGTGAGCGACAACTCTGTAGTACTGCGTTACGGGGACGGCGAATACAGCTACCCGGTCGTCGACAGCAGCGTCGGCGACAAGGGCTTCGACATCTCGAAGCTGCGCGCACAGACCGGTCTGGTGACCCTGGATTCCGGTTACGGCAACACCGCTGCTTATAAATCCGCGATCACCTATCTCGATGGTGAAGCGGGCATTCTCCGGTACCGCGGCTACCCGATCGAGCAGCTCGCAGAGCGCAGCACGTTCATCGAGACCGCGTACCTGCTCATCAACGGCGAGCTGCCGACCGTTGACGAGCTGTCCTCCTTCAAGCAGGACATCACCTACCACACGCTGCTCCACGAGGACGTCAAGCGCTTCTACGACGGCTTCCCGCGGGACGCCCACCCGATGGCGATGCTGTCCTCGGTCGTCAGCGCGCTGTCCACCTTCTACCAGGACAGCCACAACCCGTTCGACGAGCAGCAGCGCTACCTCTCCAGCATCCGGCTGCTGGCCAAGCTGCCGACGATCGCGGCGTACGCGTACAAGAAGTCGGTCGGCCACCCGGTCGTCTACCCGAGCAACGACCTCGGGTACGTCGAGAACTTCCTGCGCATGACCTTCTCGGTGCCCGCCGCCGACTACGAGCTCGACCCGGTCGTCGTCAGCGCGCTGGACAAGCTGCTGATCCTGCACGCCGACCACGAGCAGAACTGCTCGACCTCGACCGTGCGCCTGGTCGGCTCCTCGCAGGCGAACCTCTTCGCCTCGATCTCGGCCGGCATCAACGCGCTGTGGGGCCCCCTGCACGGCGGTGCGAACCAGTCCGTGCTGGAGATGCTGGAAGGCATCCAGCGCGACGGCGGCGACGTCGACACCTTCATCCGCAAGGTGAAGAACAAGGAAGACGGCGTGAAGCTCATGGGCTTCGGGCACCGCGTCTACAAGAACTTCGACCCCCGGGCGAAGATCATCAAGGCGGCGGCGCACGACGTCCTCTCCGCGCTCGGCAAGTCCGACGAGCTGCTGGACATCGCCCTCAAGCTGGAGGAGCACGCGCTCTCCGACGACTACTTCGTCGAGCGCAAGCTCTACCCGAACGTGGACTTCTACACCGGCCTGATCTACCGGGCCATGGGCTTCCCGACCGAGATGTTCACCGTGCTCTTCGCGCTCGGCCGGCTCCCCGGCTGGATCGCCCAGTGGCACGAGATGATCAAGGAGCCGGGCTCCCGCATCGGCCGCCCGCGCCAGATCTACACCGGCGTGGTCGAGCGCGACTTCATCCCGGTCGAGCAGCGCTGACACCGGTCTTGCCGTCCGCCGGCCCGCGGTGCGGGCCGGCCAGGGCCCGCCGCAACGCGCCACGGGGTCGGCCAGGCCGGCTGTGCGTGCCGCGGGGCCGGTCAGGCTCCCCCGCGCGTGCCGCGAAAGCGGCTGAAAAACGGGCTGTAAAAAGCGGAAAGCGCCCCTCGCTCCAGATCCCCCCACGGGTCCGGAGCGGGGGGCGCTTCCCTTTCCCGGGTCGGATTCCCCCCACGGGATCCGTCCGGGCGTCCATTGAGGGCACCCTGCTCTACTGCGTTGCGCGAGCTGCCGGGACGCGCACGTACGGGAGGGCCGCTCAAAGCTCCCCGGGCACGTCGCCCCGGCCACGCGTACCGGACGAAGTCCCCCAAGACCGGTCCGGTTGTCGAGTACAAGCCCCGCCGGGGTGCTTGTACTGCACGGTTAGACTCACGACCCCCTCGAATGGTTACGTCCGAACCTCTGTGATCTGGGTCTCTTGCCATATCGGGCGAATACGGTCAAGGGTCCCTGTCAGGAGATCGGGGCCCCAGTGTATGGGTACGGTGCGGGTTGTGAGAACTGTGTGAAGGTCCCCAATCAGGTGAAGAACCCCACCCACTTACCGGGTGAAGAACGGGAACTCCCGGGGCCCTGCGCGCATCCCGGGAGCTTCGTTCCGGGCGCGGGCCCGGTCGGAGTCCGCCGCCCCGCAGAGTCTCCTACGTGAAGGACCGCAGCCGCAGGCTGTTCGTCACCACGAAGACCGACGAGAACGCCATCGCCGCCCCCGCGATCATCGGGTCGAGCAGCCCGGCCACCGCGAGCGGGATGGCCGCGACGTTGTAGCCGAACGCCCAGAACAGATTGCCCTTGATCGTTCCCAGGGTGCGCCGGGCGAGCCGGATGGCGTCGGCCGCGACCCGGAGGTCCCCGCGGACGAGGGTGAGGTCGGCGGCCTCGATGGCCGCGTCGGTACCCGTACCGATGGCCAGGCCCAGGTCGGCGCGGGCGAGCGCGGCGGCGTCGTTCACGCCGTCCCCGACCATCGCGACCGACCGGCCCCGCTCCTGCAGCTGCTGTACCACCGCGACCTTGTCCTCCGGCATGACCTCGGCGAAGACCTGGTCGGGGTCGATCCCGACCTCACGGGCGACGCTCGCCGCGACGGCCTTGTTGTCGCCGGTGAGCAGTACCGGGGTCAGCCCGAGCGACCGCAGCCGCGCGACCGCCTCCGTACTGCCGTCCTTCACGGTGTCGGCGACGGACAGTACGCCGCGTACGCGTCCGTCCCAGGCGACCAGGACGGCCGTACGGCCCGCGGCCTCGGCCTCGTCGCGGGCGCCGGCGAGCTCGGCGGGGAGCGCGGAACCCTCCGCGGTGGCCAGCAGGCGCTCGCGGCCCACGGCGACCTCGTGGCCGTCCACCGTGCCGCGTACGCCCAGGCCCGCCACGCTCTCGAAGCGATCGACCGCCGGAAGCTCCCCCACGCGCTTCTGTGCGCCCTCGGCGATCGCCCGGGCCACCGGGTGCTCCGAGGCGTGCTCCAGGGCGCCGGCGAGCCGCAGCAGGGTCTTCTCGTCCGTGTCCGCCGCCGGGACCGCCTCGTACAGACTCATCCGCCCGGTGGTGACCGTGCCGGTCTTGTCCAGGACGACGGTGTCGACCCGGCGCGTGGACTCCAGTACCTCCGGGCCCTTGATCAGGATGCCGAGCTGGGCGCCGCGGCCCGTGCCGACCATCAGCGCGGTCGGCGTGGCCAGCCCCAGCGCACACGGGCAGGCGATGATCAGGACGGCGACCGCGGCGGTGAATGCGGCGGTGGCGTCGCCGGTCACCAGCAGCCGTACGACGAGGGTGGCGAGGGCGATGACCAGTACCACCGGCACGAAGACGGCCGAGATCCGGTCCGCGAGCCGCTGCGCTTCGGCCTTGCCGCTCTGCGCGTCCTCCACGAGCTGCGCCATCCGCGCGAGCCGGGTGTCGGAGCCGATGCGGGTGGCCTCGACGACGAGCCGCCCCGCGGTGTTCACGGTCGCGCCGGTCACCGCGTCGCCCGGGGCCACGTCGACCGGTACGGACTCGCCGGTGAGCATCGAGGCGTCCACGGCCGAGGTGCCCTCGACGACCGTGCCGTCCGTCGCGATCTTCTCCCCGGGCCGTACGACGAACCGGTCGCCGACGGCCAGCCGGTCCACCGGGACGCGTACTTCGCGCCCCTCCCTCAGTACGGTCACGTCCTTGGCGCCCAGGTCCATCAGCGCGCGCAGCGCCGCGCCCGCCTTCCGCTTGGAGCGGGCCTCCAGATAGCGCCCGAGCAGCAGGAACGCGGTGACACCGGCCGCCGCCTCCAGGTAGATCGCGGACGAGCCGTCCCCGTGCCGGGCCGTCAGATCGAAGCCGTGCCGCATCCCCGGCATCCCGGCGTGCCCGAAGAACAGCGCCCACAGGGACCAGCCGAACGCGGCCAGCGTGCCGAGGGAGACCAGCGTGTCCATCGTGGCGGCGCCGTGCCGCAGATTCGTCCAGGCCGCGCGGTGGAAGGGGTACGCGCCCCAGACGACGACCGGCGCGGCCAGCGTCAGGCACAGCCACTGCCAGTTGTCGAACTGCAGCACGGGAATCATCGACAGGGCGACCACGGGCGCGGCGAGTACGGCCGAGACCGTCAGCCGCTGGCGCAGCGCCGCCAGGGCGCCGTCCGGCCTCTCCTGGGCTCCGGCGTCCTTCTCCTCGTGTGCGCCCGGCGCGGGGGCGGCCGGCTCCGGCTCGGGCTGCGGCTCGTGCGCCGTATACCCGGTCCGCTCCACCGTGGCGATCAGATCGGCGATCTCGACGCCCGGCTCATAGGCGACCCGCGCCTTCTCCGTCGCGTAATTGACGGTGGCGGTGACGCCCTCCATCCGGTTGAGCTTCTTCTCCACGCGCGCGGCGCACGAGGCGCAGGTCATGCCGCCGATGGCCAGCTCGACCTGCGCCTGCACGGCTGTGTCCGGCATGGGACTCAGGCCCGGCCCACGAGTTCGTAGCCGGCCTCGTCGACGGCGGCGCGCACGGCCTCCTCGTCGAGCGGGGTCTGCGAGACGACGGTGACGAGACCGGTCGCAGCGGTCGCCTCGACCGAGCTGACACCGGCGATCTCCGAGATCTCCTCCTTCACGGCGCCCTCACAGTGACCGCAGGTCATGCCGGTGACCTTGTAGGTGGTGGTGACGGGCTGGTCGGCCGGTGCGGACATGGGATTCTCCTAGTGCCGGGGTGACGGTTGGTGCTCCACGTTCCACTTTATACCCCTAGGGGGTATGAATGCACGGGTGTCCCGCACCGCCGCCGAAAAACCCACCCGAACCCTACGGAATTGGCCATGCCGCCGGGATGGGGTCAGCCTGGAAGGGCACAGGGAACGCCGGGCCGAGGGATCGGGGCCGCCGTGAACGCGCTCGCCATGTACGGACTGCTGGCGCTGACCACCGCGCCACCACTGGTGCCCAACTCCGCCCTGCTCGCCTGGGCCGGCGTCCTCGCCGCCCGCGGCACCCTCCCCCTCCCCCTGGTCCTCCTGACCGTCACGGGAAGCGCGGTCGCGGGGGACTTGATACTCCACGCGACGGCCCGGAGGTTCGGGGGGCCGGCGCGGCGCTGGCTGCAGCGGAATGAGAAGCGTCGCGCCATTCTGGAGCGCGCCTCGGCGCAGCTGGAGCGCCACGGGGTGCCGTTCGTGGCGGGGCTGCGTTTTCTCCCGGCTGGGCGGGTGGCCGGCGCACTCGCCACGGGTGTCGTGCGGTACCCCGTACGCCGGTACTTTTTCGGCAGCCTCATCGCGGAGTCCGTATGGGCGACCTACTCGGTCGGCATCGGATACCTGGGCCGCACGGCTGCCGGCGGCATGCTTCCCTCTCTGATCCTCGCGATCGGTGTATCGCTCACCGTGGCCGCGGCAGGTGCCCTTGTTCCCGTGCTGAGCGGTCGATACCGGGCACGGCGAAAGAAGGGGCGCGGCCAAGGAGCCGCACAGCGGGACACGCCGCGGCCGGACGGCTGCCGGCCGGGGGCGTCACTGCTCACACGCGGGGAATCCCGCCGTTGCCGGCGCACCCGAGACTCTGCGCCATCTTGAACGCCAGAGCCTGCAGGACCCTCAGGTTCCGCTCCCTCGGGTCCGCTTTGCGGGGCGTGGCTCCGTAGACGAGTTCCGCGTGAACGATGGAGCGGTCGTTTTCGCCGGTCGTCGAATCGGAAGATTTACAGTCGAAGAAAATATCCGCGTTCCCGTCGTCTCCGATCGCCCGCAGGCCGATCGGCAGCGTGGTGACACCGACCGCTTCGCTCTCGTCAGGCGGAAGCCGGTCGATGGTCTCGAAAAAAACGCTGATCTTCCGCACGGCGTTCTTTCCTGCCGGTTGTTGCGGCCGAATCTCGCAGAACAGGTACCGGGACTCTCCTGTAGCAGCCGAAGAAGTCTCCAACCCCCTCTTCAGTACACCTGGTACCGAGGAGTGGTTGATGTACTTGAATTCCTTTGTCTCGGTAATGTCCTCAAGCGATGACGCGGCCTCCGAGGGGACCCCTCCACACACCTTTCCGGCGGCGAGCCGGGCGTCCGGGCTCTTCTTGTCCGCCGTGTCACTGCTGCAGGAGGTGAGCGCCGTGGCGAGCGCAACAGTGCACAAGATAAACGTCTTGCGGAACATCAATCCTCACTTGCCGGAGCTCGGGGTGATGGCGGTGACGGCGTCGATGCCGTCATTGTATTTCCCTTCGACCGCCGCGGCCGAGAATACCGTGGATTTCCCTGCGGGGCGCCGGTATTTTGGAAATTTGCGCGTTCGGCTCTGAGTTCCGCGCCGGTCCTTGAGGTGCTGGGTACTCAGTCGAGTTCGCCCCAGGGAATCCCAGTTCCGTTGACGTTTCTGGCTATTTTCGATTCTCGAGCAACTACGCAGGCTTTCCTTCCACCGTCAGCGGAGCAGGTTCAGGGCCGCGGCTGTGGTGAGGAGGAGGGTGAGGTGGGTGAAGAGGGGTTGGTTGAGGTGGTGGATGCAGCGGCGGCCGAGGTGGGCGCCGAGGAGGAGGGCGGGGAGGAGGGCCGCGTCGAGCAGGAGGGTGTGCGGGGTGAGCAGGCCGAGGGCGGCGCTGAAGGGGAGCTTGAAGGCGTTCACCAGGAAGAAGAACCATGCCGCCGTGCCGAGGAAGCCGAGCATGCCGAGCCTTGAGGCGAGCAGGTAGAGGGACATCGCCGGGCCGCCCGCGTTGGCGACCATGGTGGCGAAGCCGGCGATGAGGCCGTAGAGGGGAGTACGGAGAGAGGCGTTGGGGGCGTTGGTGGGCGTGGGAAGCGGGGCCTGGGGCGGAGGGGTTCGGGGGCGGCGTTGGTAGAGGTGGTGGGCGGTGATGGTCAGGAGGAGGGCGCCGATGGTGCGGCGTATGAGGGTGTCGTCGGCGAGGGCGGTGAAGGCGACGCCCACGAGGACGCCCGCGGCGACGGAGGGGAAGAGACGGCGGAGCGTCGGGAGGTCGGCGTGGCGGCGGTAGGTCCGTACGGCGATGACGTCGCCGGCCAGGAGGAGGGGGAGCAGGGCGCCGGTGGACTCCTTGGCGGGGAGTACGGCGGCGAACAGGGCCACGCTGACGGCGGCCACGCCGCTGAGGGCGGTCTTGGAGAAGCCCGCCAGCAGCGCGGCCACCGCCAGGGTGAGCAGGGGGAGGAGTCCCAGGCCGAGCACGGTGACGAGGCGGCTCAGGCGCGTACGTCGGCGATCGCGACCGGCTCGCCGGTGCGGCGCGAGCGGTCGCACGCCTCCGCGATGTAGAGCGCTTCGAGGGCGTCGGCGGGCGGGCAGGGGTTCTCCGAGCGGCCCGCCGCGACCTCGGTGAAGGCGGTCAGCTCGGTGACGTACGCGTCGTGGAAGCGCTCCATGAAGGTCGCGTACGGGGTGGCGCGCTGCCAGGAGAGCCGGGCCTCGGCGGTGGGCAGCGGAGCCCGGTCGTCCAGGCCGACGACGCGGGCGCCCTTGGAGCCGCAGACCTCCAGGCGGACGTCGTGGCCGGCGCCGTTGTAGCGGGTGGCGGTGACGGTGGCGAGGGTGTCGTCGTCGAAGCGGAGCAGCGCGGCGCAGGTGTCCACGTCGTCGCCGGCGGCGAAGAAGGACTCGCCCTTGTTGGCGCCCTGGGCGTAGACGGAGACGACCTCGCGGCCGGTCAGCCAGCGCAGGATGTCGAAGTCGTGGATGGAGCAGTCGCGGAAGAGGCCGCCGGAGGTGGAGATGTACGCGGCGGGGGGCGGCGTCTGGTCGGAAGTACAGGCGCGGAGGGTGTGCAGCCAGCCCAGCTCGCCGGAGCGCAGGGCCTCGCGGGCGGCGTGGTAGCCCGCGTCGAAGCGGCGCTGGAAGCCGATCTGTACGGGGACGGGGCTGTGTGCGGCGCGCTCGACGACGGTGCGGGTGCCGGGGACGTCGAGTGCCACCGGCTTCTCGCAGAAGACCGGGACCCCGTGGTCCAGGGCCTGGTGGATGAGGGCGGCATGGGCGCTGGTGGCGGCGGTGATCACCACGCCGTCCAGGCCGTCCGCGTACATGTCCTCGAGGGTGGTGGCGGCCTGGAGGCCGAGCTTGTCCGCGAGTGCGCGGGCGCGCGCGGCGTCCACGTCGGCGACGACGATCTCCGTGACGCCGGGGACGGACTTGAGGGTCTCGGCGTGGAACGCGCCGATGCGGCCGGTGCCGATGAGTCCGAGCTTCATTGCTGCGACTCCTTGAAAGGGAGGGAGGGCGAGGGCGGGTGCGAGTGAGGCGAGACCGGGAGTGGGTTTGGAACGGTCCAATCGATGTCCACGCACCCTGCATGTCCTGACATACTCGTGTCAACCCTTGAGAGTCGCCGTTTGTTGACGGCACCTCATCGCCGGTGGAAGGATTTCCGGCCATGGAACGGTCCAATGCCGCGGCGCGGCCCGGTGCGACGCAGCCGCCCACGATCCGCAGCGTTGCCGAGCGCGCCGGTGTCTCCAAGTCGCTGGTCTCGCTCGTGCTGCGGGGCTCGCCGCAGGTCAGCGACGCCAAGCGGGCCGCCGTGCTGGAAGCGGTGAAGGAGCTGGACTACCGGCCCAACGCCGCGGCGCGCAGCCTCGTGGCGCGGCGTACGCACACCGTCGGCGTGCTCCTCAACGACATGCGCAACCCCTGGTTCGTCGAGCTGCTGGACGGCCTGAACTCCGTACTGCACGCGCACGGCCTCCGGATGCTGATGGCCGACGGCCGGCTCAACCGGCACACGGGGGAGGACTTCACCCGTACGTTCGCCGAGCTGCGCGTGGACGGCCTGGTCGCGGTGGGCACGCTGCCGGACACCGGCGCGCTCGCGGAGGCCGCAGGGCGGCTGCCGACCGTCGTCGCCGGCACCCACGACCCGGAACTGCCCCGGGTGGACACCGTCGCCAACGACGACGAGCGCGGCGCCCGGCTCGCCACCGAGCACCTCATCGGCCTCGGCCACCGCCGGATCGCGCACATCATGGGCCAGGGCAGCGTCGGAGAGCTGCGACGGCGCGGCTACGAGGCGGCGATGCGCGCACACGGGCTGGACGACGGGGTGCTGATGGCGCCCAGCGACGCGACCGAGGAAGGCGGTTACCGCGCGGCCGTGCGGCTGCTCGGCGGTAGGCGTGGCGTCCAACGCCCCACCGCCGTCTTCGCGTTCAATGACATCGCGGCCGTCGGCGTGCTCTCCGCGGCGCAGGAGCTGGGCCTGGACGTGCCCCGTGACCTCTCCCTCATCGGCTGCGACAACACCTATCTCGCGCGGATCCGGCACCTGTGGCTGACGACCGTGAACAACGCCAGTCACGAGGTGGGGCGGCGGGCCGCGCGGTGCCTCCTGGACCGGATGGAACGCCCGGACCGCCCCGCCGAACGGCAGCTCGTGGAGCCGACCTTGGAGGTCCGGGGAACGGCAGCGGCCCCGCACTGAAATGGCCACCCACTGAAACGGCTCCCCAACGCCCCACCGAAACGCCCCCCACTGAAACGGCCCCGCACCGGACGATGCGGGGCCTGGGGGAAGGCCGGCGGCTGCTCAGTCCTCGCGTTCGCGCCGGCCCCGGTGGCCCGGGCGCTTGGTCACCCATTCCCGTACGGTGTCGGCGAACCAGTACGGCTTGCCGCCCTCCACGAGGTCGGGTGGTGGCAGCAGTCCGTGCTTGCGGTAGGAGCGCACGGTGTCCGGCTGGACCCGGATGTGTGCGGCGATCTCCTTGTACGACCAGAGCCTCCGGTCGGTCATGTTCTGCGCACCTCCCTCGGCCGCACGCAGGGCGGCTCCAAGAGAGCCCGCGGGGGAACTGCGTACGGCGTGGCGATCACTCACCCTGTGCCCGGTGCAACGAGGTCCTTGAGCAGCAGGGGCAGGCTGTTGACGGTCTGTGACCGAAGACCCGCGTAATGGTGACGACAGTGACGTGACCCGGACGGCTGTTTCCGTACGGAGAAGGGCCGGGCGATCGCCTCGCCCGGCCCTTCTCGCCCAGCAACAAGCCTGGTCATGCCCCCGCCGAGGCCGCCTTGCGCAGCTCGTGCTCCAGGTCCTCCAGGGCCATGCCCTTGGTCTCCGGCGCGTACCGCTTGCAGAAGACCAGCGAGAGCACGCACGCGACGCCGAACAGCCAGAACGTGATGGCGGCGCCGGCCGCGTCCAGCAGCACCGGGAAGAGCAGCGCCACCCCGAAGTTGACGAGCCACATCACGAACACCGCCGCGCCCATGGCCAGTCCCCGCACCTTCAGGGGGAACATTTCGGCGAGCAGCAGCCACACCCCGGTGTTCAGCGTGGCCTGCATGAACGCCATGTAGACCACCATCAGGGCGAGCACGAGGTAGCTGACCCCGGTGGACCGGGGCAGGTGGAAGGACGCGCCGAGCAGGGCCAGGGAGACGGCCATCCCCGTCAGGCCCCGGATCAGCATCGGGCGGCGGCCGACCTTGTCGATCAGTGACATGCCGGTCGCGGTGGCGAGCACGGAGACCGCGCCGACCGCGATGGTCGCGGTGATCGCGGCGTTCGTGCCCAGCCCCGTGGTCAGCAGGATCTTCGGTGCGAAGTAGATGACCGCGTTGACGCCGGTGATCTGCTGGACGATCGACAGGCCGATGCCGACCAGGAGGAGGCGGCGCACCCAGGGGGTACGCAGTTCCTGCCAGGCGCCGCGCTGGGCGTCCGTCTCCAGGGCGCGGGCCTGTTCGATCCGGGCCAGCTCGTCGTCCACTTCACCGGCCGGCAGGGTGCGCCGCAGGACGGCGCCCGCTTCTTCCGTACGCCCCTTGCTCATGTACCAGCGGGGGGTGTCCGGCAGGAAGAACAGGCCGATGAAGAGGGCGACGGCGGGCAGCGCGGCGAGGCCGAGCATCCAGCGCCACGCCTCCCATTGGGCGAGCACCGCGTTGATGAGGTACGCCAGCAGCTGACCGCTGACGATCATCAGGGAGTTGAAGGAGACCAGCCGCCCCCGTATGTGCGGCGGGGCGATCTCCGACAGGTACAGCGGGGTGATGACGGAGGCGCTGCCCACGGCGAGCCCGAGGACGAAGCGCGCCACCACCATGAAGGCCACCGAGGGCGCGAGCGCGACGGCTGTCGCACCCCCGATGAACACCGCGCCCGCCCACAGCAGGGAGTTGCGGCGGCCGAGCCGGTCGGACATGCGGCCGCCGGCCAGCGAGCCGAAGGCCGCGCCGATCAGCAGGGCGCTGGTGATGACGCCTTCCCCGAGGGAGGTGAGGCCGAAGTGTTCCTCCATGAAGGGCAGGGCGCCGGAGACGACTCCGGTGTCGTAGCCGAACAGGGCGCCGCCGATGGCGGCTATGGCAGCGATGCCGACGATGAAGCGCTGGGCCTTCTTGCCGGCCGTGCGGAGGTTCTCGGGGCTCTCCTCGCGCACGGCGGTGTCCGGTCTGGTCGGGGCGGTCATGGTCAGCCCCAGTACCGGTTGACGTACTCGCCGATCGTCTTCCGCATGAAGCGTGAGGACTCCTTCGCCCGCTCCTCCCAGGCGAAGACCGAGGAGACCAGCGTGCCGTCGAACCCGTTGGCGGCCAGCTCCCGGAAGAGCTCGTCGAAGTCGACCTCGCCCTGGCCCATGTCGAGGTGCTGGTGGATGCGTACCGTCGAACCGGGCGGGTTGACGATGTAGCGCAGCCCGGAGGAGCCGGTGTGGTCGAAGGAGTCGGCCAGGTGGACGGCGGTGGTCAGGCCGCCCGCGTGCTTCAGGATGCCCGGCGCGTCGTTGCCCTGGTGGAAGGTGTGCGGCGCGCAGTACAAGAAGGACACCAGCGGGCTGTTGATGCCGCGGATCATGTCGACGGCGGCGTGGCCGTCCTCGATGAAGTCGTCCGGGTGCGGTTCCAGGGCGAGCGTGATGCCCTCCCGCTCGAAGACCGGCAGCAGCTCCTCCAGGGAGCGCCAGAACTGCCCCTCGCTGCGGTCGGCCTTCTCGGGGCGGCCGTTGAACTCCGAGTTCATCGCGGAGACGCCGAGGTCGGCGGTGATCCGGATGGCCCGCTTCCAGTACCGGACGGCGGCCTGGCGCTCGTCCTCGTCCGGCGAGGACCACTTGTACAGCGGGAGGACCGAGGAGATGCCGACACCCGCCGCGGTCAGCTCCTTGCGGAACTTCTGTACGGTGCCGTCGTCCACGCGCGGGTGCAGGAAGAAGGGGTTGAAGTCCGCGCGCGGTGACAGCTCGATCCACTCGAAGCCCAGCTCGGCGACGAGGCCGGGGAGTTCGAGCAGCGGGACGTTCCGGAACATGTACGGGTCAAGGGCGATCTTCACGGGAGGGGCAGCCTTTCGAAGTACAGGGGGAGTCCGGGACCCGGAGTGCTAGCGGTACAGGGCCGGGCGCTCGGCGAGCTCCACGGTGACGCGTTCGCCGGTCTCCTGGGCGCGCACGCCGGCCTCGCAGACGGCCGCCGCGGCGTAGCCGTCCCAGGTGCTCGGGCCCTCGGCCTCGCCGCGGCGAGTGGCGTCCACCCAGCGCTGGACCTGGAGGTCGTAGGCGTCGGCGAAGCGGTCCTCGAAGCCGGGGTCGATGGCGCCGCCCCAGCCGTTCGCGGTGTTGGCGACGACGCCGTGGTTGTCGCCGATGCGGGCGGTGCCGTCGGTGCAGACGGCCTCGCACATCACCTGGTAGCCGAAGCCGCAGTTGACGAACAACTCGGTGTCGACGAGCCGGCCGGAAGCGGTCTCGAAGAGGATGAGCTGCGGGTCGCTCAGGCCCTCGGGGGCCTTGCCGGTGGACTTCGGGAAGAGCACGCGGACGGCGGTGATCTCGTCGTCCAGCAGCCAGCGGGTGACGTCGATCTCGTGCACGGCCGAGTCGTTGATCATCATGGCGTTGGTGAAGCCGGGCGGGCAGGCGGGGTTGCGGTGCTTGTTGTGCAGCATCAGCGGCTGCCCGTAGGCGCCCTGGTCCAGCTGCGCCTTGAGCTTCATGTAGTCGGCGTCGTAGCGGCGCATGAAGCCGACCTGTACGCGGCGGTGGCCGAGCTTCTCCTCGGCCCGCAGGACACGGAGCGCGGACTCGGCATCCGGGGTGAGCGGCTTCTCGCACAGCACCGGAAGGTCGCGCTCGAACGCGGCGAGCAGCGTGGTCTCGTGGGCCGGGCCGGGGGAGGCGATCAGTACCCCGTCGACCGCCGGGTCGTCCATCGCGGCGGCCGGGTCGGTGTACGGGGTGCAGCCCTCGATGCCGTCGGCGATGGCCTTCACCCGGGCGGCGTCGATGTCCACCACGGCGGCGACCCGCGCGCCGCTGATGACGTCGTTGATGCGGCGTACATGGTCCGAGCCCATCCGGCCGGTGCCGATGACCGCGACCCCGAGCGTTCCGTGCTGCGTCATGGTTCGTGCTCCTCGTCTTTCGTGCGGGTCTTTCGTGCGGGGTGGGGAGTTGGGCGGTGTTACGCGCCGCAGGAGCGCAGGAAGCGGCGGGTGCGCTCGGCGATCGGGTACGGCTGGGTGGGCGGGCAGGGGTACATGTCCTGCTCGACGATGGCGAACAGGTCCACGTCCAGGGCCTGCGCGGCCTCCAGGACGGGCGGCAGGGCCGGCACGCCGAGCGGCGGCTCGCACATCACGCCCTGCTTCACGGCGGGCCCGAAGGGGGTGCCGTTGGCCTGTACGTCGGCCAGGATGTCGGGGTCGACCTGCTTGAGGTGGAGGTAGCCGATCCGCTCGCCGTAGGTCTTGATCAGCTTGACGCTGTCGCCGCCGCAGTAGGCGTAGTGGCCGGTGTCCAGGCAGAGGTTGACCAGCGAGGAGTCGGTGCCGTCGAGGAAGCGCTCGACGTGCTCCTCGGTGTCGATGTGGGTGTCGGCGTGCGGGTGCACGACGATGTCCAGGCCGAACTCGTCGCGTACCTGCTTCGCCAGCCGCTCCATGCCGCCGGTGAGGTGCTTCCACTGCTCGGTGGTCAGCTCGCTCGGCTCGATGAGCTCGGCGGTCTTGTCGTCGCGCCAGAAGGACGGGATCACGACGAGGTGCCCCGCGTCCATCGCCTTGGTCAGCGTGGCGACCTCGCTGACGTGCTGCCAGGTCGCGTCCCAGTTCTCGGGGCCGCGGTGCATCGAGGTGAAGATCGTGCCGGCCGACACCTTCAGGTCACGCTTGGCGATCTCGCCGTGGAGTACGGCAGGGTCGGTGGGGAGGTAGCCGTAAGGCCCCAGTTCGATCCACTCGTAACCGGCCTCGCTGACCTCGTCCAGGAAGCGTTCCCAGGGGACCTGCTGGTCGTCCTCGGGGAACCAGACGCCCCAGGAATCGGGTGCCGATCCGACGCGGAGCCGGTCCAGGCGGGGGACGTTCGCGCTGGGTACGGGCATGGTGCGGCTCTCCTCTCACCGGTCGGCGATGACCGGGAAGGGACGGGATGGGGGTTGTGGTCGCTCAGCCTTCATCGGCCTGCCGAGCCTGTCAAGACTTCGTCCTGACATAAGGACTTAAGGACTTTGTAACCCGGGGTGACTCGGTCATCATCCCATCGTTGACGTCAGAATGTAAGGACAAACTGTTGACAGGGTATGAGTCGCCCCGTTAGACCTGTGGTCGGAGCCGACCTGGCCGGAGCCGACAGCGGGCACCGGCGGAATCGAAGGGGCGCACATGACCGAGCCGACCGACACCGGCCGCTTTGAACTGATCACCATGGGCCGCATCGGAGTGGACATCTATCCGCTGCAGACCGGCGTCTCGCTGGCCGAGGTGGAGACGTTCGGGAAGTTCCTGGGCGGCTCGGCCACCAACGTCGCGGTCGCCGCGGCGCGGCAGGGCCGCCGCACGGCCGTGATCAGCCGTACCGGTGCCGACCCCTTCGGCACGTACATCCACAACGCGCTCCGCGAGTTCGGCGTGGACGACCGCTGGGTGACCCCCGTCGCGCAGTACCCGACCCCGGTCACCTTCTGCGAGATCTTCCCGCCGGACGATTTCCCGCTGTACTTCTACCGCCGCCCCAAGGCCCCTGACCTGGTCATCCGACCGGAGGAGCTGGACCAGGACGCGATCCGGGCCGCCCAGGTCTTCTGGATCACCGGCACCGGCCTGTGCGAGGAGCCCAGCCGCTCCGCGACGCTCGCCGCCCTGGAGGCGCGCGGCAAGTCCGGCACCACCGTCTTCGACCTGGACTGGCGGCCGATGTTCTGGGGCGGCCAGGGCGGCGCTTCCGGGGACGGCGGCGAGACCGGCCCGCAGGCGATGGCCAACGCCCGTCCGTACTACGAAGCGGCGCTGGCCCATGCCACCGTCGCGGTCGGCAACGTCGACGAGGCGGAGGTCGCCACCGGCCTGCGCGACCCGAAGGCGTGCGCCCAGGCGCTGCTGGACATGGGCGTCGAGCTGGCCGTCATCAAACAGGGCCCCAAGGGCGTGCTCGCCGTGCACCGCGACGGCCGCACCGCCGAGGTCCCGCCCATCCCGGTCGAGGTCGTCAACGGCCTCGGCGCGGGCGACTCCTTCGGCGGCGCCCTCGTGCACGGCCTGCTCTCCGGCTGGGAGCTGGAGCCGATGATGCGGTACGCCAACGCCGCCGGCGCCATCGTCGCAGCCCGTCTGGCCTGCTCCTCGGCCATGCCGACCGCCACGGAGGTCGAAGCGTTCCTCGCGGAGCGCTGAGACCACCGCCGCACACCGCCCGCGTGGACATCGCGGGCGCTCAAGAAGGTGAGTTACGCCTTGACCACACCGCTCTCCGACCTCGTGCGGCTGCGGGCCCGGCACCCGGAAGCCGTCGCGGAAGCCGCGGCCCGCCGTACCCGCCGCCCCCTCATCGGCGACAGCGGCCGGCTGATGATCGTCGCCGCCGACCATCCCGCGCGCGGCGCGCTGGCCGTCGGTGACCACAAGCTGGCCATGGCGGACCGCTTCGACCTGCTGGAACGGCTCTCGCTCGCGCTGTCCCGGCCCGGCGTGGACGGCGTCCTCGGCACCGCCGACATCCTGGAGGACCTGCTCCTCATGGGGGCGCTGGAGAACAAGGTCGTGATGGGCTCGATGAACCGCGGCGGCCTCGCCGGCGCGTCCTTCGAGATGGACGACCGCTTCACCGGCCACCGCCCGCAGGACATCGCCCGGCTCCGCTTCGACTGCGGCAAGCTGCTGCTGCGCATCGACTACGACGACGCCGGGTCGCTGGACACCATGGAGTCCACGGCGCGCGCCATCGACGCCATGGCCGAGCGGGAACTGCCGCTCTTCGTCGAGCCGTTCATCTCCCGCCGGGTCGACGGCAAGGTGCGGAACGACCTGAGCGCCGAGGCGGTGACCAAGTCCGTCGCCATCGCCTCCGGGCTCGGCGGCACCTCCGCGTACACCTGGCTCAAGCTGCCGGTCACCGAGGACCCCGAGGACATGGCGCAGGTCTGCGCGACCTCCACGCTGCCGACGGTGCTGCTCGGTGGCGACATCTCGGCCACCGACCAGGACGCGACGTACGAGAAGTGGCGCAAGGCCCTGCACCTGCCGACCGTGCAGGGACTGGTCGCCGGACGCTCGCTGCTCTACCCGGTCGACGGGGACGTGGCGGGGGCTGTGGATACCGCCGTCAGCCTTCTGTGACCGCGTTGGCGCGGAAGTTGTCCACAGGGTCCTGTCACCGTCAGTGTTCAGTAGGAGACTTGACGTCATGAACGCCGAATCCACCTTCCACCGTCCGGCGGGTACCGCCGCCGACGGCCCGTACGCCCTCGACATCCATCCCAAGAACGCCGGCTGGGGATACTCCTCCCTCCGCGTGCTCGAGCTCCCGCCCGGCGGTCACCACTCCTTTGCCACCGGCGAGAGCGAGTGGATCGTGCTGCCGCTCTCCGGCGGCTGCACGGTGGCGGTCGACTCCGGCGAGGAGTTCGCGCTGACCGGTCGGGACAGCGTGTTCAGCGGCGTCACGGACTTCGCGTACGTCCCGCGCGACGCGCATGTGGGCATCGCCGGCGAGTCCGGCGGCCGCTTCGCGCTCACCGGCGCCCGCTGTTCAAAGCGCCTCCCCGCGCGGTACGGCCCGGCCTCGTCCGTCCCCGTGGAGCTGCGCGGCAGGGGCAACTGCTCGCGCCAGGTCAACAACTTCGGCGCGGCGGGTGTTTTCGAGTGCGACAAGCTCATCGCCGTCGAGGTGATCACGCCGGGCGGCAACTGGTCCTCGTATCCGCCGCACAAGCACGACGAGTGCCGGCCGGGCGAGGAGTCCGAGCTGGAGGAGATCTACTACTTCGAGATCGCCGAGGCGAACGGCAGGCCCGGCCTCGGGTACCAGCGCGTGAGCCCCTCCGGACACGGACAGAACACCGACGTGCTCGCCGAGGTCCGCGGCGGCGACGCCGTCCTCATCCCCGACGGCTGGCACGGCCCGTCCATCGCCGCGCCCGGCCACGACATGTACTACCTCAACGTCATGGCGGGCCCCGGCGAGGCCCGCGAATGGCTGATCTGCGACCACCCGGACCACGGCTGGATCCGCGGTACGTGGCCCGAGCAGCCCGTCGACCCCCGCCTCCCCCTCTACAGCGCACCCGCAGGAGAAGCCCGATGACCGCCCCGACGACGCGCCGCCTCACGGTCGCGCAGGCCCTGGTCGAATTCCTCGCGCACCAGTACACCGAGCGGGACGGCGTACGGCACCGTCTCATCGCCGCGACCTGGGGCATCTTCGGACACGGCAACGTCGCCGGGCTCGGCCAGGCGCTGCTGGAGTCGCAGCCCGCGGGATACGAGCGGGGAGCCGCCCCCGAGCCGGCGGGAATGCCCTACCTCCAGGGCCGCAACGAGCAGGCCATGGTGCACGCCGCCGTGGGGTACGCCCGTCAGTCCGACCGGCTCTCCGCGCAGGCCGTCACGACCTCCATCGGCCCCGGCGCCACCAACCTCGTCACCGGCGCGGCCTTGGCCACGGTGAACCGCCTTCCGGTGCTGCTGCTGCCAGGGGACACCTTCGCCACCCGCCCGGCCGAGCCTGTGCTCCAGCAGCTCGAAGTCCCGTACGCGGGCGATGTCTCGGTCAATGACGCGCTGCGCCCGGTCTCCCGTTACTTCGACCGGGTCACCCGTCCCGAGGCGCTGATCCCGGCGGCCCTCCAGGCCATGCGGGTGCTCGCCGATCCGGTCGAGACCGGTGCGGTCACCCTGGCGCTGCCGCAGGACGTGCAGGCCGAGGCGTTCGACTGGCCCGAGGAGTTCTTCGCCGACCGCGTCTGGCACGTCACCCGGCCGCAGCCGGACGCCGGCGCGCTCGCCGAGGCCGTGCACGCCATCCGCTCCGCCGAGCGCCCGCTGCTGATCGCGGGCGGCGGCGTCCACCACGCCGAGGCCGAGGAGGCGCTGCGCGCCTTCGCCGAGGCCACCGGCATCCCGGTCGCCTCCACCCAGGCCGGCAAGGGCTCGCTGCGGTACGACCACCCCGCGGACGTGGGCGGCATCGGGCACACCGGCACCGCGACCGCGGACGCGCTGGCCCGCGAGGCGGACCTGATCATCGGCGTCGGCACCCGCTACACCGACTTCACCACCGCCTCCGCGACGCTCTTCGCCCGCCCCGGCGTGCGCTTCGTCAACCTCAACATCGCCTCGTTCGACTCCCACAAGCTCGGCGCGCTCTCCGTGATCGCCGACGCCCGGGCGGGCCTGGAGGCGCTGACCCGCGAGCTCGGCGGGCACCGGGTGGAGCGGGCGTACGAGGAGGCGTACGGCGCGGCCAAGGCCGAGTGGGAGCGGCTGGTGGACACCGCGTACCTGACCGGGCCCGAGGACGCGCGGCCCAGCCAGACGCAGGTGCTCGGGCTGCTGGACGCGACCGTCGGCGACGACGACGTGATCATCAATGCGGCCGGCTCGCTCCCCGGTGACCTGCACAAACTCTGGCGCGCCCGGTCCCGCCGCCAGTACCACCTGGAGTACGGCTACTCCTGCATGGGATACGAGATCCCGGCCGCGATCGGCGTCCGGATGGCCGCGCCGGACCGCCCGGTGTGGTCGCTGGTCGGCGACGGCACGTATCTGATGATGCCCACCGAGATCGTCACGGCGGTCCAGGAAGGCATCAACATCAACGTGGTCCTCCTCCAGAACCACGGCTACGCCTCCATCGGCGGCCTCTCCGAGGAGACCGGCGCCGAGCGCTTCGGCACGGCGTACCGCTTCCGCGCCAAGGACGGCACGTACACCGGCGAGCCGCTCCCCGTCGACCTGGCGGCGAACGCCGCCTCGCTGGGCATGGACGTGATCCGCGCCGCGACCGTGGCCGAGCTGCGCTCCGCGCTCGCCGCGGCCCGCGCCTCGGACCGCCCCACATGTGTCTATGTCGAGACCGAAACGGCTGACACTGTGCCGGGCGCGCCCGCGGCCCAAGCCTGGTGGGATGTTCCCGTTGCCGAGACCGCGACGCGCGAGGCGGCGCTGCTCGCCCGCGAGGAGTACGACCGCCAGGCGGCCGGACGCCGCCGCCACCTCTGACCCTCCCCGCTTTCGTCCCCAGAAAGGCCCCGCACATGAAGACCCTCAGCCACTGGATCGGCGGCAAGCCCGTCGAGGGCACCTCCGGCAACTTCGGTCCGGTCTACAACCCCGCCACCGGCGCCCAGGAGAAGCAGGTCCCCTTCGCCTCGGTCGACGAGGTCGACACCGCGGTAGCCGCCGCCAAGGAGGCGTTCCGGAGCTGGGGCACCAGCTCGCTCGCCAAGCGCACGGCGATCCTGTTCAAGTACCGCGAGCTGGTCGACGCGCACCGCGAGGAGATCGCGCGGCTGATCACCGCCGAGCACGGCAAGGTGCACTCCGACGCGCTCGGCGAGGTGGCCCGCGGCCTGGAGATCGTCGAGCTGGCCTGCGGCATCTCCGAGAAGCTCAAGGGCGAGCTGTCCACCCAGGTCTCCACCCGGGTGGACGTCTCCTCGATCCGCCAGTCGCTGGGCGTCGTCGCGGGCATCACGCCCTTCAACTTCCCCGCGATGGTGCCGATGTGGATGTTCCCCATCGCCATCGCCTGCGGCAACACCTTCGTGCTCAAGCCCAGCGAGAAGGTGCCCTCGGCGGCCTTCAAGCTGGCCGAGCTGGCGGCCGAGGCGGGCCTGCCGGACGGCGTGCTGAACGTCGTCAACGGTGACAAGACCGCCGTGGACCGCATCCTCGCGCACCCCGACATCGCGGCGGTCTCCTTCGTCGGCTCCACCCCGATCGCCAAGTACATCCACACCACCGGCACCGCCAACGGCAAGCGCGTGCAGGCGCTGGGCGGCGCGAAGAACCACATGCTGGTCCTGCCGGACGCCGACCTGGAGCTGGCCGCGGACTCCGCGATCAACGCCGCGTACGGCTCGGCGGGCGAGCGCTGCATGGCGATCTCCGTCGTCGTCGCCGTCGGCGACACCGCCGACCCGCTGATCGAGAAGATCAAGGAGCGGGCCGCCGCGCTGCGCATCGGCCCCGGTGACGACCCGGCCTCGGAGATGGGCCCGCTGATCACCAAGGTGCACCGCGACAAGGTCGCCTCGTACGTGACCGGTGCGGCCGCCCAGGGCGCGACCGTCGCGATCGACGGCACGGGCTTCACGGTCGAGGGCCACGAGGACGGCCACTGGATCGGCGTCTCGCTGCTGGACAACGTCACGCCCGAGATGGACTGCTACCGCGACGAGATCTTCGGCCCGGTGCTCTCCGTCGTCCGTGTCGGCACGTACGACGAGGCCATCGCCCTGATGAACAACTCGCCGTGGGGCAACGGCACGGCCATCTTCACCCGGGACGGCGGCGCGGCCCGCCGTTTCCAGCTGGAGGTCGAGGCCGGCATGGTCGGCGTGAACGTGCCGATCCCGGTGCCGGTGGGCTACCACTCCTTCGGCGGCTGGAAGGACTCGCTCTTCGGCGACCACCACATCTACGGCAACGACGGCGTGCACTTCTACACCCGCGGCAAGGTCGTCACCACCCGCTGGCCCGACCCCTCCGACGGCGGCATCAACCTGGGCTTCCCGAGCCACAGCTGACGTCCCGTCACAGCCGACGGCCCCCGCCGGTACGGACCGGTGGGGACCGGTGGGGACCGGTGGGGACCGTCGGCGCCGCCCGGACCCGCGCGGCCGGACACCGGCGCTCACGGCTCCCGGATCTCCGCCAGATACGCCGCCGCCGCCTCCGGGTCGGTGAGCCAGTGGCGGAAGTCGGCCGGGTCGGCGTAGCCGTTGACGAAGCGGTGGGCGATGGCCGGGCAGCGGGCGGCGGCCGCCAGCAGACGCTGTACGTGCTCCGGGGGCGGCTGGAGCATGGTGTTGGTGAACTCCGTGGCGTACTGCGCGTGGTCCCAGAAGGTCTCGAAGGTGCGCTCCATCCAGGCCCGGTCGAAGGGGGCCGTGCCACGCTCCTTGATGGCGCGGAGGTAGCGGGCCGCGCAGCGGGCCGCGTTGTTCGAACCCTGGCCGGTGACCGGGTCGTTGACGACGACGGTGTCCGCCATGCCCAGCACGTACCGGCCGGTCGAGACCTCGACCACGGGGCGCCGCACGGTCGGCGTGACCGCGCCGTACAGCGTGCAGCGCGCGTCCGTCGGCTCCGCGCCGCGGCACAGCTCGTACTCCGCGGGCGCGTACCGCCGCAGCAGTTCCAGCGTGCGCGCGAGGCAGGCGGCCGGTCCCGGCCGGTCCTGCCAGCAGTCGTACGGGCCGCCCGGCACCCCTTCGAAGAACACGATGTCGCACAGGCCGCCCGTGGTGAGCGCGGGGATCACGAACATCTCCCCGGCCTCGGGCGTGAGGTTGGAGCGGGCGTGCGGCGCCGGGTACTCCGGGCGGTGCCCGACGCCGTGCAGGTAGATGGCGGCCAGGGAGCGCTGCGGCCGGTCGTAGGGGGAGCGCGCGCGGTCCCGGGGGAAGAGCCGGGCGAGCTCGCCGCGGCCCGCGGCCACCAGGGTCAGATCGTGCGAGGCGGCCAGCGCGGCCAGCCGTCTGCCGTCGGCGGCGCCGTACTCCACGCGGCCGCCCCGCGCTTCGTACAGGTCGAGCCAGTCGGCCATCTTCACCCGCTGGTCGACGGATTGCGCCTCCTCGTCGAAGCGGCCGGTGAACCGCAGCGTGGGCCGGCCCGGCGGATCCCAGACCGTGGCCTGCAGCGCGGTGATGCCGGGGGCCTTGCCGTCCCAGGCGTTCAGGCCCGCCGCACGTTCGAGGCCGAGCGCCGGGCCGAACATGATCTGGGTGGACATCACCCGCCCGGCGCGGATCTGCTCCGGCGTGCGGTCCGAGACCACGGTGACGTCGTAGCCCGCGGCGAGCAGTCCGTGGGCCAGCTGCAGTCCGGCCTGCCCTGCCCCGACGATGGCGATGGAACGCATGCCGCCTCCCCCCGCGGCCCGGATGCGGCACCGGACCCCTCTTTCAGTTGTACTTGCGGGGCGCGCGCGGTGTACAGATCCGTTACGGTGCGGGCGCTGTCCGCGCGCACGAGGCCGTGGCACACGGCAGTACACAACAGTAAAGAGAAGAAAGACGGGGGCGATATGCCGCACATTACGGTCCTCAGCAAGGGGGCGCGGATCACCGCGGGGGTGTTCTGCACGCTCTTCCTGCTGAACAGCGCCACATGGCTGGCGATGGACATGGCGGAGCACGGGTTCGGGGCGCTGTGGGATTCCTGGACGGGGCTCGGGCCGCACGTCGGCGGCGCGATCACCGACCCGTACGCCGTCGGGCTGCTGGCCGTGCAGCTGGGCGCGGTGTGGGCTGCGTTCACCGGGGCGCGGGCGGCCGGCGGCCTGCTGGCCGTGGCGACCACGCTGACGTTCACCTCGGCGGTCCAGGTGTTCGTCAGCACGGGCCAGCACACGAGTGACAACCGCTGGTTCATCGGCGAAGTCGACACGAGCACGGACACGTTCCTGACCGTCTTCATCACCAGCGGCCTGCTGATCCTGCTCGGCCTGGTGTCCTGCATCGTGGTGGTGTCCGGGCTGCGGATGTGGCCGACGCGGCGGCCCAGTGATCCGCCGATGCGGCCGCTGCCCGCCGCAGCGGTGGCCGGCGCCGTGGTGTTCGGGCTGCTCGCGCTGTGCGCCGTGGTGTGGAACGTTTCCGTGCTGCTGCAGGACGGTATCGGCTCGCTCGACGTGATCTACCTGGGCCACGGCATCCTCCCCGCGCTGACGAGCGTCGGCCCCGGCTGGTACTACGTCACGCTCCTGCTGCTGTCCGTGGTCGCCGCCCTGCTCTGCGGCATCCGCGGGGTGTCGGCGCGCGGCTTCACCACCGGGCTCGCGCTCGTCCTGCTGCCGATCTCGCTCCTGAACATGATCGGCGCGCTCGGCGGGGGTTCCTTCTTCGAGCTGGGGCAGGTTCCCGCGTTCCAGGGCATCCTGTCCCGGGTCCTGATGGTCGTCGAACTCCTCGGCTCGATCGCCGTCCTGGCCCTGATGGGCCGCCCGGGCACGCCCGTCGCTGAGGAGTGGTCCCCGCCCGCGCAGCCCGGGATGCCCGGGATGCCGGGCCCGGCGCCGTACGGAACGCCGGGCACCCAGCCGTACGCGGCCCCCGGCCACCCGCAGCCCGGCTACGCGCCGCAGCCCCAGCCCGGCTACGCGCCGCAGCCTCAGCCCGGTTACGCACAGCCTCAGTCCCAGCCGCAGCCCGGCTACGGACCGCCCGCCGCCCCGGCCCCGGGATTCGGCCCGCCCGCCGACCAGTCCGCCACGCCGCCGCAGGCCCCGCAGGGCCCCTACGGCGCTCCGCCCGTACCGCCCGCCCCGCCCGCCGGCGGCTTCGGCCCCCCGCCGCAGGGCTGAGGCCCCGCCGCAGGGCTGACCGCGTCCATGGATCGAGGCTGACCCGGAGTTCGCAGGCCGCCCCCGTAGGGTGACGGCATGGCTGTAAAGGTTTCCCGGCCGCGTGGCCGGCGACTGGTCGCGCTCATGGCCGTGCTGGCCGTGCTGCTCGGCGGCGGTTCGTGGGCGGCGGTGGCCGCTCCCGACGGCCCGTCCGCCGCCGTGCAGCGCCAGGACCAGGTCCTGGCGCTGCCCGAGAAGCCCGGCAGCAAGGCCACCGTCCGGATCGACACCTCCTACTTCACCAGCACGGCGGTGCACGGCCGCCGCCCCGCGGTGCTGCTCGGCCACGGCTTCGGCGCCAGCAAGGCGGCGGCCAGGAGCCAGGCCCAGCAGCTGGCGCGGGCCGGATACGCCGTACTGACCTGGTCGGCACGTGGCTTCGGCCGCTCCACCGGCAAGATCGGGCTGAACGACCCGGAGGGCGAGGTCGCCGACGTCAGCGGGCTCATCGACTGGCTGGCGAAACGTCCCGACGTGCGGCTGGACAAGCCCGGCGACCCCCGCGTCGGCATGACGGGCGCCTCGTACGGCGGCGCCATCGCGCTCCTCACGGCGGGCCACGACCGCCGCGTGGACGCCATCGCCCCGCAGATCACGTACTGGAACCTCGCCGACGCGCTGTTCCCCGACGACGTGTTCAAGAAACTGTGGGCCGGTTACTTCTTCACCACCGGCTCGGCCCCCGTCACCACCTCGGTGCCCAACCCCGCCCGCGGCGTGGCCTGTCACCGCTTCGAGCCGCAGCTGTGCCGGATGTACGAGCGGGTGGCGGTCTCCGGGAAGCCGGACGAGGCGGCCCGCAAGATGCTGGAGAGCCGCAGCCCGAAGGCGATCGCCGACCGCATCAAGGTGCCCACCCTGATCACCCAGGGCCAGTCGGACTCGCTCTTCCCGCTCGGCCAGGCCGACGCCATCGCGAAGGCGGTCGAGAAGAACGGCGCACCGGTCGCGGTGGACTGGATCGAGGGCGGCCACGACGGCGGCGCACGCGAGGAGGCCCGCGTCCTCGCCCGTACGGAAGCGTGGTTCGCCCGCTATCTGAAGGGCGAGCGGGGCACGGACACCGGGCCGGCGTTCCGGATCAGCCGGGCCGGGGGCCTGGACGCCCGCGACGGCGCCTCGCGGCTGCGCGGCGCGAGCGGGGACAGCTACCCGGGCCTGCGCGGCGACCCGCGGTCCGTGCCGCTCGCCGGCCGCGAGCAGACGCTCGCCAACCCCGCGGGCGGCGACCCGCCCGCGATCTCCTCGGTCCCCGGCATCGGCGCCGCGCTGGGCGGCCTGAGCGCGCTGGGCAACGGCCCGTCGCTGGACTTCCCCGGCCAGTACGCGCGCTTCGAGTCCCGGGCGCTGAAGAGCCCCGTGCAGGTCACCGGCTCGCCGACGGCGAAGCTGCGGGTGGCCAGCGACAGCGGCGAGGCCGTGCTGTTCGCGAAGGTCTACGACGTCGGGCCGGACGGGCGCAGCCAGTTGCTGCCGCACCAACTCGTGACGCCGCTGCGGGTCACGGACGCCAAGGACGGCCGTACGGTCTCCGTCCGGCTCCCGGCCATCGACCACGAGTTCGCCGCCGGGCACCGGATGCGGCTGGTGGTGGCCGCCACCGACATGGCGTACGCCTCGCCTGCCGAGCCCGCCGTCTACAAGGTCGCGCTCGCCGGGAAGCACGCCCTCAGCGTGCCGACCGCGCCCGGCGTGCACACCGCCGCCACCCCGCTGCCCTGGTGGGTCTGGGGCCTGCCGCTCGCGGCCGTACTGATCGCCGCCGCGCTGCTGCTCACCGGGCGGCGCCGCACCACGCCGCCCGCGCCCGACCCGGACCTGGCCGACGTGCCGCTGCGGATCACCGGCCTGACGAAGAAGTACCAGGGCGCCGTCGACCGGTACGCCGTCCAGGACCTGACCTTCGGCGTCGACCGCGGGCAGGTGCTCGGGCTGCTCGGGCCCAATGGCGCGGGCAAGACCACCACGCTGCGGATGCTGATGGGCCTGATCACGCCGGACGACGGCGAGATCCGGGTCTTCGGGCACGCGGTGCGGCCCGGCGCGCCGGTGCTCTCGCGGGTCGGCGCGTTCGTCGAGGGCGCGGGCTTCCTGCCGCATCTGACGGGCCGGGAGAACCTGGACCTGTACTGGCGGGCCACCGGCCGCCCGGCCGAGGACGCGCACATCGACGAGGCGCTGGAGATCGCGGGCCTCGGCGAGGCGCTGCAGCGCGCCGTCCGTACGTACTCCCAGGGCATGCGGCAGCGCCTCGCCATCGCGCAGGCCATGCTCGGCCTGCCGGACCTGCTCATCCTGGACGAGCCGACCAACGGCCTGGACCCGCCGCAGATCCGCGAGATGCGGGACGTGATGACCCGTTACGCGGCCGGGGGACGGACCGTGATCGTCTCCAGCCATCTGCTGGCGGAGGTCGAGCAGACCTGTACGCATCTGGTCGTCATGGACCGGGGCCGGCTGGTGCAGGCCGGGCCGGTCGCCGAGATCGTCGGGACGGGCGACACGCTGCTGGTCGGCACGGCGGCGCCGGTGCCGGACGGGGTGGTGGAGAAGGTGGCCGCGCTGCCGTTCGTCACCTCGGCCGTCCCCGCCGACGACGGGCTGCTCGTCCGCCTCGACGGCACGGCCGGCACACCGGAGCTGCTCGCCGAACTGCTCCGCCTCGAGGTGCCGGTGGAGCGCGTCGGGCCGCACCGCCGCCTGGAGGACGCCTTCCTCACCCTGATCGGAGGGGACCGATGAGTACCGCAGCACGCCCGGCCGGGCCCGCGGCCGGCTACCGCGCGGGGCACACCCTGCCGCTGCGCGTCGAAGCGCTGCGGCAGCTGAAGCGGCGCCGCACGCTGGTGGTCGGCGTGGTGCTGGCCGCGCTGCCGTTCGTGCTGGCCGCCGCCTTCGCGATCGGCGGCGACCCGGCCGGGCGCAACAACCGGATCACCCTGATGGACACCGCGACCGCCTCCGGCGCGAACTTCGCGGCCACCGCGCTGTTCGTCTCGGCCGGGTTCCTGCTGGTGGTGCCGGTCGCGCTGTTCTGCGGAGACACGGTCGCCTCGGAGGCGAGCTGGTCCTCGCTGCGGTACCTGCTGGCCGCGCCCGTGCCGCGGACCCGGCTGCTGCTGAGCAAGCTGACTGTCGCGCTGGTGTTCAGCGCGGCGGCGATGGTGCTGCTGCCGCTGGTCGCGCTGGCCGTGGGCACGTACGCGTACGGCTGGGACGCGCTGCGGCTGCCGGGCGGCGGGGTGCTGCCGGCCGGGGACGCGGTGCCGCGGCTGGCGCTGGTCGTGGCGTACCTCTTCGTCTCGCAGCTGGTGACCGCGGCGCTGGCGTTCTGGCTGTCGACGGTGACGGACGCGCCGCTGGGCGCGGTCGGCGGCGCGGTCGGCCTCACCATCGTCGGCAACGTCCTGGACCAGGTCACCGCGCTCGGCAACTGGCGCGACGTGCTGCCGGCCCACTGGCAGTTCGCCTGGGTGGACGCGCTCCAGCCGAAGCTGGACTGGACCGCCATGGCCCAGGGCTCCGCGGTCTCCGTCTCCTACGCGCTGGTCCTCTTCGCCCTCGCCTTCCGCGGCTTCCGGACGAAGGATGTGGTGTCGTGACGGGGGCGGGGGGCCGGCTCCGCTGATCGCGGGAGCGCGGTTCTGCTGGTCCTCTTTCCGGAAGCCCCGTTGGGCCGGGCGGGTGCTTGCCCAGCGGGGCGCGCAACCCTTGCGCGGTGCGGCGTGTCTGCTCGTGTGAGGTCCGCACAATGCGGATGTATTCCGGAAGAAGAGGACATTCGATGATCCGTAAGGCTTCGCGAGCTGTCACCGTCTCCGCTCTCTGTGCCGCCCTGCTCGGCGGCGGCCTGACCCTCGCGGCGTCCGCGCCCGCCGCGCCCGCGGCCTCCGGGGAGAAGGCCCCGGCCCGTTACAACGCCGAGCAGGTCCACCACTTCCTGCAGGGGTTCTACGGCAACCACGGGCCCCGCCAGTGGGAGCGGGTCAACATGGTCGGCGACGAACTGAAGAAGCGCGCCGAGAAGAACAAGAAGTACGACGTCCTGCTCTGCGCGCAGAACAACCCGCGGGACATCTCCATCGGCTGGGTGACGACCGCGCAGTCCGCGGGCGTCGGCTGGGCGACGGTGACCACCAAGTGGGCCCATGGCCCGAACCAGCGTTTCACCGCGTACGTCGGCCTGGACGCGAGCAAGCCGATCAAGCTCATCCAGATCGACTGCAGCCCGAGCCGCTGACGGCCGGCGCCTTCCTCCGTACCGGCCGCCCGGGGGCCGGTACGGAGGTGCCGCGCCCGGTCGGCCGACCGGTTTCACTGCATCTGGACCGTATTCTCTCGGTATGACCTGGACGAGCGCGCTGAAGCAGACCGCCCGCTCCGGGCTGAGCGTCGAACGGGCCAAGCTGACGCCGCTCATCGCGGTCCGCGGCGCCGCCGGTGTCGCGCTCGTCGTCGGGGGCTGTCTGTGGCTGGGCTCCCCGGTGCTCGCGGTCTCCGCCGCCTTCGGTGCCTTCTCCGCCGCCATCGCCACCTTCCAGCGCAGCTGGCGGCCGCGCCCGCTGCTGGCGCTGGCCGTCGCGGGCGGCCTGTCGGTCTCCACCTTCCTCGGCTATCTCGCGGCGTCGCACACCGTGCTGTTCGTGCTGCTGCTCGGCGCCTGGACGCTGCTCGCGGGGCTGTGCTGGGCGGTCGGGCCGGTGTCCGGGCTGATCGGCACGCAGACGGTCGCGGTGATGCTGGTGACCGTCACCCTGCCGACCTCCGTACTGGGCGCCCTGGAGCACGCCGCGCTGATCGCGGCCGGCGGCTGCGTACAGGCCGCGCTCATCCTGCTCTTCCCCATCCGCCGCTGGGGGCGGCAGCGGGACGCGCTGGCCGACGCGCTCGCCGCCGAGGCCGACTACGCGCGCCGGCTGCGCCACGACCCGGTGGCCCCCTTCGACCCGCAGCCCCTGATGGACGCCCGGCTCGCCTCCCGGGTGACGCCCCGCCAGGCCCGCCGCCGCCCCGCCCAGCTGCACGGCCCCCGCACCCTCGCCGAACAGGTCCGCCCCGCGCTCGCCTCGCTCGCCGACCCCGTCGTCGGCGCCCCGCTGGAGGGCCCCGAGCGGGACCGCGCCCGCGAACTGCTCGGCGCCGCCGCGACCGTGCTGGACGCGGTGGCCGCCGCCATCCGGCACGCCCGGCCGGTGCGGCTGCCCGCCGACGCCCTGCAGGCCCTGGAAGTACCGGAGTCCGGCGACATGCTGACCGGTCCGGCGCGCCGCTCGGCGGCCCGGCTGCTGAGCCTGCTGGCCGACGCCGTGGAGGCCGCCGAGGAGCCGGTCGAGCCCGCCGGGTCCGTCTCCGACGGCGACCGGCCGCACCTGCTGCGCCCCGCCGTCCACCGTCAGGTCCCGGTCGTGCTGCGGGCCGTCCGCCGGGAGCTGCGCTGGTCCTCGTTCGTCCTGCGGCACGCGCTGCGGGTCGCCGCGGTGGCCGCGGCCGGCTACCTCATCGGCACCGCGCTGCCCTTCGGACACGGTTACTGGGCGCCGCTCGCCTCCGTGATGATCATGCGCCCCGACTTCGCGCAGACCTACCAGCGCGGCATCGCCCGCTTCATCGGCACCCTCTTCGGCGTCGCCGTCGGCGGCGGGGTGATCGCGCTGTTCCACCCGGGGCAGTACGTCGACGCGGGGCTGGCCATCGTGTGCGCCTTCCTGATGTACCTGCTGCTGCGCACCGGCGTCGCGGTCACCTCGGCCTGCGTCGCCGCGTACGTCGTCTTCCTGCTCGGCATCGCGGGCGCCGGCTGGGAGCAGACCGTGCAGGAGCGGGTGGTCCTCACCCTGCTCGGCGGCCTGCTGGCGACGCTCTCGTACGCGCTCTTCCCGGCCTGGGAGACGTCCCGGCTGCGCGAGCGGCTGGCGGAGTGGCTGGAGGCGGGCGGCCGGTACGCCGTCGCCGTCCTGGAGATCTACGCCCGGCCCGCCGAGCGCCGGCCGCGCCGGGTCCGTGAGGCCCTGCTCGACCTGCGTGCGGCGCGCGTCGCGTGGGTGAAGAGCGGGGAGCGCGCCGGGCAGGAGCCGGTGCGGCACCGCGGACTCTCGCAGGGCGCCACCCAGGCGGCGGAGACGGCCCTCAACGCCATGGGCCGGGTCACGATGCTGATGGAGGCTCATCTGCCGGGCCCGGACGCGGAACCGTCGCCGGGGGCCGACGCGTTCGCCGCCGAGCTCGGGCCCGCGGTGGCGCACGCGGCCCGCGCCGTCAGGGAGGGCGGCGACCTGGACTGGTCCGGGCCGCACCGGTGGCTGGCCGTCTGGGACGCCGAGACGGAAGGGCAGGGCGTGGCGCTGCGCGCGGCGGGCCTGCTGGTGGACGCGCTGGACGACCTCGCGCAGGCGCTGAACCGGACCGGCCGCTGAGGGCTGGTCCGTTCGCCCGGGGCCGGACGGCGAGCAATTCTGCGGCGCCGGTAGGGTAGGTAATTGCCCGTTATTGACGTCATTGCTGCCGTCTGGGGCGCGATGTCGGGGGGTTCCGTGCGCCGCGCCGCGGGCGTGTCCGCAGTCCGAGCCGAAAGCGAGCGAGCGAACTCCTCATGGCGTCCAGCACTTCCTCCGGCGGTACGTACGACATAGGCATCGACCTGGGGACGGCCAACACCCTGGTCTACGCCCGCGGCAAGGGCGTGGTGCTCAACGAGCCGTCCGTGGTCGCCGTGAACGCGGCGGGCGAGGTCGTCGCGGTCGGCACGGAGGCCAAGCGCACCATCGGCCGCACCCCGTCCGGCATCACCGCGATGCGGCCGCTCCAGGAAGGCGTGATCGCCGACTTCGACGCCGCCGAGCGGATGCTGCGCGGGCTGATGAAGAAGGCGCTGCCGGGCCGCCGGTTCTCCCGGCCGCGGGTGGTGGTGTGCGTGCCGTCGGGCATCACCGGCGTCGAGCGGCGCGCGGTCATCGACTCCGCCAAGCGCGCGGGCGCCCGCGAGGTGCAGCTGATCGAGGAGCCGATGGCGGCCGCGATCGGGGCCGGGCTGCCGGTCGCCGAGCCGGTGGGCTGCATGGTGGTGGACATCGGCGGCGGCACGACCGAGGTCGCGGTGGTCTCCATGGGCGGCCTCGTCACCGCGCAGTCCGTGCGGGTCGCGGGCGACGCGATGGACGCGGCGATCACGGCGTACGTGAAGAAGAAGCACGCGCTGGCCATTGGGGAGCGCACCGCCGAGGACATCAAGATCGCGGTCGGCTCGGCGCTGTGGACACCCGAGGAGGACGCCGTACCGGAGCCGCCCGCCGCCGGCGACGGCCCGGACGACGCGGAGGAGACGGCGGAGCTTCCCGTGCCCGTACGCCGCGATGCCTGCACCGTCCGCGGCCGGGACCAGGTCAACGGCCTGCCGCGGACCCAGGAGATCACCGCGGAGGAGATCCGGCAGGCGCTCGCCGAGCCGGTCGACGCGATCGTCCAGGCCGTCCGGCGCACCCTGGACGCCTGCCCGCCCGAGCTGTCCGGCGACATCATCGAGCACGGCATCGCGCTCACCGGCGGCGGGGCGCTGCTGCGCGGCCTGGACCGGCTGCTGAGCGAGGAGACCGGCGTGCCCGTCGTGATCGCCGAGGACCCGCTGCACTGCGTCGTGGCGGGCACCGGCAAGTGCGTGGAGGAGTTCGCCACGATGCACGGCCTGATGGCGGACGCCAGGACGCAGCCGCGGCGGACCGTACGCCTATGAGAACCGTCAAGAAACCCCACCGCGCGGTCAACTCCCTTTGACGCGCGGCAAAATGACGTACCGGGCCGCCGTCCCGCAGGTGACATCGCGGCTCCCCTGAGGTGTGCGCCAAGCGGACAACGATGTCCGCTCAGCGGGTCTAAAGCCTTTCACCTGCGGGGACATGACCCGGCGTCAAGGAGTGATCAAGTCCGGTTATGCTGAGGGCGGCTCAGCGTATTGGCAGTTACCCATGGTGACTTGTGTGTTGACGCTGCCCTCACCGCTGCGCCCGTGGACTTCCCCGTATCTTTCGATTGGTTGAGGGTGCTGATGGTTCGAGAAGGATCGTCGCCCGGAGGGCAGCGACCCGCTTCGGCGCTCGGGTGGATACCGCCGGCGGCACTCACCGTGATCGCCGCTGTCGTCGCCGCCGTCCTGGTCCCCTCCGCCGCGCTGACGCCGGTCCTGTGGACGGGGGGTGCCGCCACCGTCGCGGTGGCGCTGCTCTCCGCCGAGGTCGCCCGCCGCGGCCGCGCGCTGACGGCGCTGCGCCGCAGCTCCGACGCGCAGGCCGCGGTGCTGGCCCGCCAGGAGGCCGCCACCGTACGGCTCGCCGGAGAGCTGCTGCCCGAGGTCGTCACCCGGCTCGGGCAGGACGAGTTCCCCGAGGACGTGCTCGCCTCGATGACGGACCGGCTGGACCGGGAGGCCCGCGAGTCCGGCCTGACCCCCGAGTTCGCCGCGGCCCACCAGGCGGTGCTGCGCTCCGTCCTGGAGGCGGTCGTCGCCGAGGAGGACCTGCGCGAGTCCGCCCAGCGCGCGTTCGTGAACATCGCCCGCCGCGTCCAGGCCATCGTCCACCAGCAGGCGCAGGAGCTGCGCGGCATGGAGGACCGGCACGGCCAGAACCACGAGGTCTTCGGCGACCTGCTCCGGCTGGACCACGGCACCGCGCTGATCGGCCGCCTCGCCGACTCCATCGCCGTACTGGGCGGCGCCCGCCCCGGCCGCCAGTGGAGCCGCGCCGTCCCGCTGTTCAGCGTGCTCCGCGGCGCGATGTCCCGGATCATCGACTACCAGCGCGTCGAGCTGCACTCCGTCTCGGAGGTCGCGGTCGTCGGCCAGGCCGTCGAACCGCTCATCCACGCGCTCGCCGAGCTGCTGGACAACGCCACCCGTTACTCCCCGCCGCAGACCCGCGTCCACCTCACCGCGGTCGAGGTGCAGTCCGGCATCGCCGTCGAGATCGAGGACGGCGGCGTCAGCATGAGCGAGGAGGCCCGCAAGCGGGCCGAACGGATGCTCCAGCAGGCCCAGGAGGGCATCGACGTCAACGACCTGGGGGAGACCCCGCGGCTCGGCCTCGCGGTCGTCGGCCGGCTGGCCCAGGCGTACGACTTCCAGGTGTCGCTGCGCACTTCGGCGTACGGCGGCGTGCGCGCCGTCCTCATCGTGCCGCAGGACCTGATCACCACCGCGCCCGCCACCGGCCGGGCGCACGGCATCGGCGCCTCCTCCGGTCCGCTGAGCGAGCGCACCGTGCCCAAGGCGTCCCAGCGGCCGGCCACCGGCCCCGTGCCCTCGGCGCCCGCGACGCCGGCGACGCCCGCGGCGCCCACCGCGCTGCCCCGGCCCGAGGACACGCAGGAGGACGTGCCGGTGGTGGCCGGGCGGACCGCGAACGGTCTCCCGCAGCGTCGCCGCAAGTCCCGCGCCACCGCGCCGGCGGCCCAGACCAGGCCGCAGGCGTCCACCGCCCCCGACACCGCAGACCAACGGTCCTCCGCGCCGGAGGCAGCTCCCGAGGTGCAGCCCGGCATGTGGCTGGCCGCCTTCCAGAGCGGTCTCTCCGGAGAACCGGGCGGGGCCGCCGGGCCGAAGAGTGACGAGTCGTCGGAAAAGAGTGAGTTGCCATGATTCAGCACCGGGCCAACATGGACTGGATGCTCAAGGACCTGGCGGAGAGCGTCCCGCAGACCCGCAACGTCGTCGTGCTGTCCTCGGACGGCCTGCGGATGGCCCAGTACGGCACGGACACCGACACCGCCGACCGGCTGGCGGCCGCCTGTGCGGGGCTGCAGTCCCTGGCCGGCGCGGTGTCCGCCGAATTCCCGCACAGCGACGGCAAGATGCGCATGGTCGTCATCGAACTGGACGGCGGCTTCTTCTACTTGATGGCGGCGGGCGCGGGCGCCTATCTCGCGGTGTTGGCCGACGAGGGCGTGGACGCCGGGCTGATCGGCATGAAGATGCGCGACCTGGTGGCCCGGATCGGCGAGCACCTCAGCAGCCCGCCGCGCGGCGAGGGATCGGCCGCGTGAGCGGAGCGGGCCAGGATTGGGAGGACGAGAGCCCCGAACGGCTCTATGTGATCACCGGCGGGCGCTCCGGCGCCGCCGCACAGACCTTCTCCCTCGACCTGGTCACGCTGATCGTGGCCAAGGCCGCCCCGCGACCCGGTATCCAGCCCGAGCACGCCGCGATCATGCGGCTGTGCCACTCCCCGCTGTCGGTGGCGGAGCTCTCCGCCTATCTGAAGCTACCGGTCAGCGTGGTCACCGTGCTCCTGGGCGACCTGCTGGCCGACGGGCGGGTCGTGGCGCGCGCGCCCGTACCGCCCGCAGAACTTCCGGACCGTTCCCTTATCGAGGCGGTGATCCATGGACTTCAACAGCTCTGACCCGGTCGCCGGGCAGGCGCTCGCCGCGCAGCCCGTGGCCGGACAGGCGCTCGTCGCCGAACCGGTCGCCGGCCCGCGGAGCGAGGACACGCTGCCCGACTCGGCCACCGCCGCGGTCAAGGTGGTGATCGTGGGCGGTTTCGGGGTCGGCAAGACGACCCTGGTGGGCGCGGTCAGCGAGATCCGCCCGCTGACCACCGAGGAGACGATGACCCAGGCCGGCGTCGGCGTCGACGACACCCTGGGCATCGAGCGCAAGACCTCCACGACCGTGGCGATGGACTTCGGGCGCATCAGCCTCAACGAGGAACTGGTGCTGTACCTCTTCGGCACGCCCGGCCAGCAGCGCTTCTGGTTCCTGTGGAACGGCCTGTTCGACGGCGCGCTGGGCGCGGTCGTCCTGGTCGACACCCGCCGCCTGGAGGTCAGCTTCGACGTCATCGGCCGCCTGGAGGAACGCGGCGTCCCCTTCGTCGTCGCGATCAACTCCTTCCCGGAGGCCCCCAAGTACGACATCGAGGAACTCCGCGAAGCCCTGGACCTCCCCCCGGAGGTCCCGATCGTGGACTGCGACGCGCGACTGCGGACTTCGAGCCGGGATGTCCTGATGGCTCTGATGCACTACCTGCACAGCCTCGCGCTCACGAAGGAGGCGTCGTAAGCCGGTAACGGTGTCCGCGCCGCGGTTCGCGACGCGGACACCGGTCCTCAGCCGGCCCGCGGCACCACCGTCATCGGGACATGGTCGGGGTGGACCATGGCCGAGGTGGCCTTGCGCGGGGTGTGCCCGGGGACCGGGGCAAGGGTGTACCGCTGGAGGATGGTCGCGATGGCGATGGTGGCCTCCGTCCAGCTGAAGGCGTCGCCGATGCACATCCGGTTGCCGGCCCCGAAGGGAAAGAACGACTTGCGCGGGATGTCGTCGCGCAGCCAGCGGTCGGGGTCGAAGTCGTCGGGGTTCTTGTACAGCTCCGGGTGCCGGTGCACGGCATAGAGGCTGAAGGCGACCTCGGTGTCCGCGGGGATCCTGTACGTGACCCGTTCGCCGTCCGGCCGGGTGTGGGCCAGCTCCACCGGTTCGGTGGTCCGGCGCATCAGCATGGTGACGCCGTACAGGCGGATGATCTCGTCCAGAACCCGCTTGACCGTGCCGAGCCGGGGGACGTGCTCCATGGTCACCGGTCCGGCGCCGACCACTTCGTCGATCTCGGCCAGCAGCTGCTTCTCGACCTCCGGGTGCCGCCCCACTTCGTGGAAGAACCAGCCCAGCGTCGAGGCGGTGGTCTCGGTGCCGGCGAACAGGATGGTCACCAGCTCGTCCCTGACCTCCTCGTCCGTCAGCGCCTCGTCGGTGTCCGCGTCCCGCGCGTCCAGCAGCAGCGCCACCAGGTCGTCCCGGCGGCCCTCCTCGGACCGCCGGGTGTCGGCGACCACCTGGTCGATGACCGCGCGCATGTCCCGCGCCGCCGCATCGAACTTGCGGTTCGCCGGGATCGGCAACCCGTCCAGGAATGTGGGGAAGGCCGCCCGCAGCAGCATGTACTTGAGGATGACCGGCAGGTTCCGGCGCACCGATTCCACGGCCGGCTGGCCGAGGTCGGCGGAGAACATCACCTCGGCGAGCGTACGGATGGTGTATTCGCCCATGACCTGTTCCAGGGCCAGCTGCTGCCCCGGCTCCCAGGAGTCGACCAGGTCCTGTGCGCGCTCGCTCATCACGGCCGCGTAACCGGCGATGCGCTCCTTGTGGAACATCGGCTGCATCAGGCGCCGGTTGCGGCGGTGCACCGGGCCGCTGGAGGTCGCGAGTCCCTTGCCCACCAGGGGCTCGACACGGGTGTAGAGCCGGCCCTTGACGAACTTGGAGGCGTGGGTGACCAGCACCTCGCGGATGAGGTCGGCGTCGGTCGGTATGTACACGGGCATCGTGCCCAGGTCCACCCGGACCAGCGGCCCGGTCTTCGGCAGCGACTGCAGGAAGTCCAGCGGCCGGCGGGCCAGCGACAGGGCGTGCCCGATGAGCGGCACCCGGCCCGGGGCGCGAGGGATGTTCCGCGTGTCGACAATCACCAGGAGAATCCATTCGTTACGCCGACGCGCGCGCCGACCAGTGGGGGAGTGGCGGGTCGGCGCCGCCGGTGCGCCGCGGTGCCGTCGAGCCGGTCCAGCACGTCCCACCACCAGGCGATGGAAGGGATGTCCACCGGGCCCGTGCCAGTGGGTGTCGTGCTGAAGCGTGCGGGCAGCGCCGCCGGGTCGTCGGGCGTGGTGTACCGCACGGACGTGATGCCCCAGTCCATCGAGCCGCGCACGAAGTGGCCCAGGTCGGCGAGGTACTGCCGCAGCTGGGGGCTTCCCTGTGCCCTGAGTGTCGCGCACAGGCTCTGGAACAGGACCATCACGCGGTCCCGCTGGCCGATGGCCTCGGTCAGGGCCTGATCGGCGGTCAGGCCCCGGTGGTGCTGCAGCACACGGATGACGTTGAGGTAGTAACCTCCCGTCTGGCCCCGCTCCCTGACCTCCTTGTGGTACGAGAACAGGTCGTTGTCCCAGCAGATCACGAAGGACGCCGCCTGGGCCGCGGCCCGTATGCCCGGCAGCGCCCGCTCCTCCGGGCGGAGTTCATAGCCGTGCGCCATTTCCAGCATCGGCAGGACGACCGTGGTCGCACCGTCGTAGAGCCGCATCAGCGTGTAGTCGTCGAGGTCGGGCACGTTGCCCGCGATGCGGTGCGACGCCTCCCAGATCACCGACAGGAAGTACTCGCGCAGCGCGTCGATCCACGCCTTCGTCTGCCCGGCGGTGCCGTACTCCGCCACCCTGGCCCGCAGATCCCGCAGTCCGCGCGCGAGGGGGTCGTCGGTGAGGATGTCCGCCTCGGGATGCTCGGCGATCCACAGCAGGCGCTGCAGGGCGGCGTTGAGCGCGCCCGGCTCCAGGCCGAGTTCCCCCTCTTCGCACAGGCCGTCGTCCACACCGAACAGCCACAGGACGAAGTCGCCGAGGACCTGGACGACCTCGGGCCGGCCCGAGGGCAGGATGCGCGCCGCGAACGAGCCGATCTCCTGTGTGACCAGCCGCTCGCGCAGTCCTTCGGAGCCGATGCGGAACGCGTGTGCCCATGCCGCGGTCCGCGCGTCGATGTCGGCGTGCAGCGGGTGGATCGCCGGCGGTATGGGGGCGTAGGTCGGGGGGACTATGAGCGCGCTACTCACTCCGGCCGCCTTCCTGTCGGATGCGCGATACAGCGCACACCCAGCGTGATCAACAACCGCATGGTACGCATGGCCCAAAAATGATCAATAGGGCTAACATCACGTGTGCACACGGACGCGAAGGGGAAGACCGCCCAGATCCCTCAACTGGCCTCTGACCGGCAGTTTTCAGGGCAACCGGAATGGCCCGCGGGGCGGCGGAATGTCGCGCTCCGCGGGCTTTGTGGTGGCGAAATACGGCGAAAACCCGCCGCCTACGCGGTGGTTGACGCGGCGCCCGTGACCGGGCAGCCCGCTGCTGCCGCCGCGCGCCGACTGTGGCCGGAGAGCGTACCGGAGCTGAGTGCCGCGGGCGGACGCGGCTGGAACCGTACAGGCAGCTTCGACAGGCGCTTGGAGAGGAGCACGTAGTCCCAGCGCACCTCGTCCTGGGCAACGGCGAGTTGCATGTCGGGCAGCAGCGTGAGCAGGGTGTCGATGCCGGTGTCGGCGATGGCCCGGCCGATGTCCTCGCCGGGGCACCTGTGCGGTCCCGCGCTGAAGGCGAGGTGCGACCGGTTGCCGTGCACGGGCTCCGAAAGGTCGGGCCGGATCTCCGGGTCGGTGTTCGCGGCGCCGGGGCCGAGGAGCAGCATGTCGCCGGCCTCGATCCGCCAGCCGTCGAGAGTGGTGTCCGCGTTCGCCCAGCGGCCGGGTACGACGGAAATGGGCAGCTCGTCCCAGAGCATGCCCTCCAGAGCGTCGCTCAGGGTCATGTGGCCACCCGACAGACTCGCGCGGAAACGCCGGTCGGTCAGGATCATGTGCAGGGTGTTCGCGATGAGATTCGCCGTGGTCTCGTACGCGGCGATCAGCATCAGCCGCAGGTGTCCGAGGACCTCGTCGTCGGAGAGAGCGGACTCGTGCGTGCTCAGCCAGCTCGCCAGGTCGTTGCCCGGCCGGGCCTTCTTGGCATTCAGCAGCCGGACCAAAGCGGTCTTGATGATGTCGTTGCTTGCGGCGGCCGTGTCGCTGCCGGTCATCAGGTCGCGGGCCGCGTCCGCCAGTCGCGGTCCGTCCGCCTCGTCCATGCCCAGGAGCCGGGTCATCACCAACATCGGCAGCCGCTCGGCGTACTGGCCGACCAGATCGGCCTCGCCGGCATGGATGAATTCGTTGACGAGCATCTTGGTGTAGCGGCTTACGTAGCGGCGTATCCCGTGCCGGTCGAGGTCTTCCAGACTGTCGGTGACGGCTGTCCGCGTTCGCGCGTGCGCCCGGCCGTCCGTAAAAACGCAGGTCGGTTCCCAGTCGACCGTGGGGCCCAGGGGCCAGGCGGCGGGCACCCGGTCGGCGAGATTCCACAGCCGGGAGTCGCGGCTGTAAGGGTACGGCGTACGGGCGACGTCGAGGTTGGCCTGGTAGCCCAGCACCAGCCAGACCGGCAGGTCTCCCGGCAGCAGTACGGGAGCCACCTGGCCGTACGTGGCGCGGAGCCGGGCGAACAGCGCCGCCGGGTCCGCGGCCTCCGGTCCGTACAGCCGGAGCAGTCCGTCCGGGTCCTCGTCGCTCAGGGGCCGGCCCACATGCGCCTTCAACTCGAACCGGGCGCGGAGGTGTTCGGGTATCGGGATGGTCACGGTCTCTCCGGCGTGATGAGGGGGGCGGACGAGGGGAGCGGCATCACGCGGCGCGGGTGCGACCGTTGTCGTGCACATCCGGATGACAGGATCCAGCGTCGAAGGCGTACCAGGCGTGATCCACTGCGTCAGGCTAACAGCACGCAGTTGCCGCCCGGTTCGGCGCTTCGCCCCGCACGGTGCGCGGCGGGCCGGGGCGGCTTCGATGCGCTGCCCCGGCCCGCCACGGATCGGGCTGTCAGTCCGTCTGCCGCAGCCAGGCGGTGGTGTCAGGCGGCAGCAGTCCGCCGGTCAATGGGCCGCTGCACAGCAGCAGTTCACCCGCCGGAAGCGGCACCGGATCGCCCGACAAGTTCGTCACGCAGCGCCACCCCGTCGACCGTCCGAAGTGCACGACCCCCGCGGCGCCGTCCTCCGTTGCCTCGTCCGGCGCCGACAGCCACTCCAGCGACTCGTCGCCCTGCAGGTCCCGGCGGAGCCGCAGGGCCGACCGGTACAGCTCCAGCGTCGAGTCCTTCTCGCCGTCCTGGGCCGCGACCGACAGCTCACCGAAGGAGGCCGGCTGCGGGAGCCAGGCGCCGCCGGGGCCGAAGCCGTACGAGGGGCCGTCCGCGGTCCACGGCAGCGGCACCCGGCAACCGTCCCGGCCCTTGCGGGTGTGTCCGGTGTTCTCCCAGACCGGGTCCTGGAGCGCATCGGCGGGCAGGTCGGCGACCTCCGGCAGGCCCAGTTCCTCGCCCTGGTAGAGGTAGGAGGCGCCGGGCAGCGCCAGCATCAGGAGCGTCGCGGCGCGCGCCCGGCGCAGCCCCAGCGCCCGGTCCTCGGCCGGCCGGGTGCCGCCGGACAGCAGCCAGGCGTCGGTGTCGGTACCGGGCGGCAGCGCGAGCCGCGAGGCGTGCCGGATCACGTCGTGGTTGGAGAGCACCCAGGTCGCCGAGGCGCCCGCGGCGGCCGCGGTGGCCAGCGACTCGGTGATCACCTTGCGCAGCGCGGCGGCCGACCACTCGGCCTGCAGATACTCGAAGTTGAACGCCTGCCCCAGCTCGTCGGGCCGGGTGTACAGCACCCGCCGGGAGTTCTTCACCCATGCCTCGGCGACCGCCATCCGCGGCGGCGTGTAGGAGTCCAGCACGATCCGCCAGTCGCGGTAGATCTCGTGCACCTCGTCCCGGTCCCAGTGCGGGTGGGTGCCGTCCGGCAGCAGGTCGTGGTCGCCCTTGAACTGGTTCTCGCCCATGTCCCGCAGCGGCTCGGTGAGGTCCTTGGCCAGCCCGTGCGCCACGTCGATGCGGAAGCCGTCCACACCGCGGTCGGACCAGAAGCGCAGCGTGTGCCGGAAGTCCTCGCGTACCTCCTCGTTGGTCCAGTCGAGGTCCGGCTGCTCGGGGGCGAAGAGATGGAGGTACCACTGGCCGTCCGGGACCCGCTTCCAGGCGCTGCCGCCGAAGCGGGAGACCCAGTCCGAGGGCGGGAGCTCGCCGTTCTCGCCGCGCCCGTCCCGGAAGACGTACCGTGCGCGGGCCGCCGAGCCGGGCGGCGACGCCAGCGCCTCCTGGAACCAGACGTGCTGGTCGGAGGTGTGGTTGGGCACCAGGTCGACCAGGACCTTCAGCCCCAGCCGGTGCGCCTCGGCGACCATCGCGTCGAAGTCGGCGAGCGTGCCCAGCCGCGGGTCGACGTCCCGGAAGTCGGCCACGTCGTACCCGCCGTCGGCCAGTTCGGAGGGGTAGAAGGGGCTCAGCCACAGCGCGTCCACGCCGAGCGAGGCGAGGTGGGTCAGCCGGCCGGTGATGCCGGGCAGGTCGCCGATGCCGTCGCCGTCGCTGTCGGCGAAGCTGCGCGGATAGACCTGGTAGATGACGGCCTGCCGCCACCAGTCGGGGTCCTGCGAGGACAGATCGGGGGAGGCGGGGACGGTCACGAGTACTCCTTCGGAAAGCAGATCGGACGGGGATGTCGCACGCGCGGTCATCCCTTGACCGCGCCGTCGGTCAGGCCGGAGAGCACGGCGCGCCGGAAGACGAGAACAAGGAGGGCGATCGGTACGGTTGCCGCCATCGCCCCGGCGAAGATCGTTCCGTACGGGATCTCGTACTGGCTGCTGAAGAGTGCGATGCCCACGGGCACGGTCCGGTAGGCGTCCTCGCTGTTGAACGTGAGCGCCATCAGGAACTCCGTCCAGGTCGCGGTGAAGGTGAAGACGCCTGCCGTGAACAGCGCGGGCCGGGCCTGCGGCAGGATCACCGAGAGCAGCGCCCGGGTCGGCCCCGCGCCGTCCACCGTCGCCGCCTCCTCCAGCTCGTACGGGATGGAGAGCAGCGAGTTCCGCAGGATCCAGATCGCGAACGGCAGGTGGAAGGCGGTGTACGGGATGATCAGGCCCCAGTAGCTGTTGAGCAGGCCCAGCTCGCGCTCGACCAGATACAGCGGGGTGACCACGGCGATCGTCGGGAAGACGGAGATCATCAGCAGGCCCGTCATCACGGGGCCGCGGCCGCGCATCGGCGTGCGGGCCAGCGCGTACCCGGCGAACAGCCCGAGCCCCAGGACGATCGCGGTGGCGCTGACGGCCACCACCGCGCTGTTGAGCAGATAGCGGTCGAAGCCCGCGAAGCCCAGCGCCAGCCGGTAGTTGGCCAGCGTCGGGTCGAGCGGCACCGGCGTCGGCGGCAGCGTGCCGTTCTCCCGCGCCGTCTTGAAGGACGTGACCGCCATCCACAGCAGCGGCAGCGCGGTCACCGCCACCAGCACCAGCGCGCCCAGGTTCACCACGTTCACATAGCGGCGCACTCCCGTACGCCGGCGGCCGCGCCTCATGCCGCGCCCCCTTCGTCGACCTGGCTGCGGAACATCCGCAGGAACAGCAGGCAGCCCGCGATGACCAGTACGCCCGTACTGGTGGCGATCGCCGCGCCCATCCCGATGTCGAGGTTCTGGAACAGCGTCTTGTAGCCGAGCACGGCGAGCGACTGGGTGGCCGTGCCGGGACCGCCCTGCGTCAGCACGAACGGCAGGTCGAAGATCCCGAACGCCTGCAGCACCCGGAAGAGGACCGCCACCGACACCACGGGGCGCAGCGCGGGCAGGACGACGTTCCAGAAGGTGGCCCAGGCGCCCGCGCCGTCCATCTCGGCGGCCTCGTACCGCTCCCGCGGGATGCGGACCAGCCCCGCCAGGATGATCACCGCGACGAACGGCGTGGTCTTCCAGATGTCCGCCACCGCCATGCCGGTGATCGCGGGTACGGGCGTGCCGAGGATCACCGGCGGCTGGTCCAGGACCAGCCCGAAGAGCCAGGTCACCGCGCCGAACGTGGCGTCGTACAGGAAGTCCCACAGCTGCGCCGAGACCACCGTGATCAGCGACCAGGGGATCAGCAGCAGCGCGAGGATCCAGCCCCGCCCGGCCTCCAGCCGGTCCAGCAGCACCGCGGCCGCGATGCCGAGGGCGATCTCCACGGCCACCGTCACCAGCGTGTACCCGACCGTGAAGGCCAGCGCCTCCAGCCACACCGGACTCGCCAGCATCGTCGTGTAGTTGCCGAGCGTCCACTCCTCGACGCGCACGCCGCCGAAGGTGAAGCGCACGTCGCTGAAGCTGAGGACGACGGAGTAGACCACCGGGAAGAGCGTCACCAGCGCGATCACGGTGAGCGCCGGGGCGGTGTAGAGCCAGCCGGTACGGGCGCGGCGGCGGGCGATGCCGGCCGGGGGACGGGCCTTCCCGGGGGCGGGCGAGGGGGAGTGGGGCGCGGGCCGGGTGTCCGGAGCGGCCGTCGGGGAAAACGTCACAGCGCCTCCCCTCGGAGCGCCGCGCGCAGATCGCCGCGGGCCCGGGCGAGCGCGCGCGGCACGCTCGTACCCCCGCTGAGCACCTCGTTGACCCGGGTGAACACTGCCTTGCTGACCATCGGGTACTCCGGGGTCCGGGTCGGCCGGGCGACCAGCCGTACGTCACGGGCCAGCGCGAACGCCGGGTTGGACGACCGCGCCACGGCCTTGCCGTGCAGCTGGGACAGGAGCGGCGGCAGCACGGCGGCCTCGCGGGCCAGGATCGACTGCCCCTCCTCCTCGGCGAGGAAGCGGGCGAACGCCAGTGCCGCGCCGAGGTGCCGGGAGTGCGGATTGAGGTAGTTGCACCAGCCGCCCAGGCAGCTGCGGCCGCCCGTGCCGCCCTCGAAGCCGGGCCGCCGCATCACCCCGATCTTCCCCGCCACCCGCGAGGACGCCGGGTTGTCTGCGACGCCCCAGGCGTACAGCCAGTTGCGCAGGAACACCGAGCGGCCGCTGGTGAAGGCGTCCAGGCTGTCCTGCTCCACGAAGGTCGTCACGGAGGATGGGGTGACCCCGCGCGCGATCAGCTCCCGGAGGTAGGACACGGCCCGCACGCCCGCCGGGCTGTCGAAGGTGACCGTGCGCGCGTCGGGGGAGAGGATGCTGCCGCCCGCGTCGGCGACCAGCTCCGCGACGTTCGCGGTGAGCCCCTCGTACACCGTGCCCTGCCAGACGAACCCGAGGTCGGCGTCGCCGGCCCGCTGGATCTTCGCGGCGGAGGACGCCAGCTCCTCCCACGAACCGGGCGGCCGCAGCCCGTGTTTGTGCAGCAGATCCTTCCGGTAATAGAGGAACGCCTCGTCCAGATAGAGCGGGAAGGCGTACACCGAGCCCTGGTACGTCAGCGCCCGCACCAGCTCTTCGGGATAGCGCTGCCAGTACCCTTTCGGCAGCAGTGGATCGAGCGGCACCGCCAGCGAGTTGTACGCGAACTGGGCGGGCCAGGCGATGTCGCCCATGTAGACATCGGGGGACGGGCTGCCGCTCGTCACCTGCGTGGTGAGGGTCGCGCGGGCCACGTCCGTGGTCGGCGGCGCGGCGATCAACTGCACCGTGATGTTGCGGTACTTCCGGCGGAACGCCCTGACCAGCGCGGGTCTCAGGTCGCTGCCGTCACGGGCCGCCACCCGCCCGGCCCACCAGCGGATGGTGACCGGGCCGCGCGGTATCCCGGCGGCCCCCGAGAGGTCGGGGCCGCGGGCGACGGCCCGTCCGCAGCCGGCGACGGCGGCCAGCGAGGCGGCGGCCCCGGTGGTGGTGCGAAGAAGGGATCTGCGGCTCAACGGCATGACGACGCGCTCCTGATGGAGGGGTGGGATCGCTGCTGCCTGACAACGCTTGCACGCTAGAAGTGGCCCCAGGGGCTGTCAATGGACCGCGCAGCATCGAAAGGGCCGCCCTCCCGCACGCCGCCTGCGACTGTCCTGCGACTCTCCCGCTCGCCGTCTGTACGAAGAACCGGAGTGAATGGCGGCGTTGGAGCGAAGTGCCGGAAATCTCCCGGTGGTAACGCTGTCACCGTCCGGGTTCATGTCCCCTACACCTGTGCTACGTTCCGGACCATGCCTCCAGCGCAGCGCCACCCCACCATGGCCGACGTGGCCGAACGGGCGGGGGTCTCGGTCTCCACGGTCTCGCGGACCCTGCGCGGGCTGTCCACGGTCTCGGAAGAGGCCAGGGCGAAGGTCGAGGCAGCGGCCCGCGAACTGTCCTTCGTCATATCCCGCCAGGCGTCCAGCCTGGTCACCGGCAAGACCGGCACGGTCGCCGTACTCGCGCCCACCCTCGGCTCGTGGTTCGTCGGCCAGGTGCTGCGCGGCCTCAGCGAAGTGCTGCGCGACGCGGGCCTGGACCTGATGGTCTACAGCGTCGCCGACCTCGCCGAGCGCGCCGCCTTCTTCGACCGGCTCCCGGCCCGCCGCAACGCCGACGCGCTCCTGGTCGTCTCCTTCGACCTGACGGAGGCGGAGTTCGCCCGGCTGGACGGCCTGGGCGTACCGGTGGTGTACGTCAGCCAGCACGCGCCGGGCCGGGCGAGCGTGTACGTCGAGGACGTCGCCGCGGCCCGGAGCGGCACCCGCTACCTGCGCGGCCTCGGCCACCGCCGGATCGCGTTCGTCCGCGCGTCCCCCGACACCGGCTTCACCTGCAGCTCGCGCACCCGCCTGTTCGGCTACCGCGAGGCGCTCGCCGAGGCACAACTCCCGTACGACGAGGACCTGGTGGTCGCCACCTCGCGCGGCCGGCGCAACACCGCGGAGGCGGTCGGGCGGCTGCTCTGCCTGGCCGACCCGCCCACCGCGGTCTTCGCCGAGACCGACGAGATCGCCATGGAGGTGCTGTGGGTGCTGCGCTCCTCCGGCATCGACGTGCCCGGCCGGATCTCCGTCCTCGGCTTCGACGACCACGACCACGCCGAGTGGCTGGACCTCACCACGATCGCCCAGCCCGCCGTCGAGGTCGGCCGCGCGGCCGGCACCCTCGCGCGCACCCTCATCGACGACCCGGCGACGGACCCGGCGCGGCATGTCGTACTGCCGACGCATCTGATTCCGCGGGGGACCACGGGGCCCGCGCTGTTCCAGGAGTCCTTCCAGGAGTCTTCCCGGGAGTCCTTCCGGGAGTCTTCCCGGGAGTCCTTCCAGGGGTCTTCCCGGGAGCCGGACGCCGGGGAGGCGTGACGGTCTCCCGGCCCCTGGGCCTCTTCGCCGTGTCGTCCCCATGGATGCGTACGGACGTGTACGTGCCCTGCCGGAGCTCGCCCGACCGGGGACGGTAAGGAGGCCGTCCCGGGGAACCGGATATGACACACCGGGTCGAATACAACCCTTCCCAGGCATATGAGTGTCTTATCTCGTGGACCCGCGGACTCAGGGTCCACCGTTCCTGGGGGAAGGACTCACCATGCGAAGCACCCGTCCCGCGCGCCGCCGCACCACGGTCATCGGTACGGCCGCCGCCGCGCTCCTCGCCACCTCGGCCGCCATCCCGGCCTTCGGCGCCACCACGGCGCCGCCCGTCCGGCCCGCGGCGCAGGCGGCGGTCCAGCCAGTGCGCGACGGCAGCCCCGAATCGACCGTGGACCGGGTCGCGGACTTCTACGGCGCGTACATCGACGCCGTCTACGACGAGGACGGCCGGCTCGCGCACGAGCTGCGGAACCACTACCTCCGCGCGGACCTGCGCAAGCGCCTCGCCGTCTGGGAGGAGAAGAACCACGCCGACGGCGTCCTGCGCGCCCAGAACGTGCCGGTCAAGTGGTCCGTGAACTACGACGGTTCCGGCACCGGCAGCGCGTACACGATCGTCACCCTGACCTGGGACTCGGGCAGCCACCCGAGCACGTCCCGGCTGGCGGTCCGCAGCTCGCTGGAGACCCGCCAGATCACGGACATCAAGGAGGCGCCGCGGAGGTGAGGCGCGCGCAGCGCTGCTGCACCACCGGTTATTGCGGATTGTGCGGGGACTCGTCGGGGGGCGGGTCCCCGTCCCGTGGGTGCCGCGGCGCGCGATGGTGGACGTAATGGATCACATGGCGCTCCGGGTGGTCGTGGAAATGCCTCCCCAGCAACGCGCCGCCGAAGACCACGAAGCCGACCCCGACCAGCCAGCACTCCACGATCAGTACCGTGCCCACCGCGCCGTAACTGACCGCGTTGGTGACGATGAGCGGCGCGAAGACCAGGTACGAGAAGGCGCGCAGGCCGACCAGGCCCGCCATGGTCGCGACGGCGCCCGGCAGCAGCGCCCGCCACGCGACCTGCTCGCCGAGCAGGAACCGCTGCCCCCACCAGAAGAAGCCCACGCCGGCCAGCAGATTCAGCCCGATCCGCAGCGGTTCCGGTATGGCGCCGCGGGACTGCACCTCGGCGTAGAGGTACGCCATCAGGACGGCCAGCCAGACGATCTGCCGCCAGGCCCGGTGCCACGGTCCGACCGACAGGCTCCAGGTCTTCTCGTACCCGGTCTGCACGCTGCCGGCGAAGGTCAGGCCGAAGACGGCGAGCGCGACGAGGCTGAACGCGCTGGTCGTCGCGACCGCCTGGCGCGGCGCGGTGAAGACGCTCTGCACGGCGTCCGCCGAACGCCCCGACAGCGCCATGCCGTCGACCAGCCACAGGGCGAAGCCGCGGTGCTGGACCGGGACGGCCGCCGCCACCACGATCAGCAACGGCACGAGCGTGACCAGCCCGAGCGCCCCGAACCCCATCGAACGGTGCAGCAGCTCCAGCTCCATCCCCCGCTGCCGGAACCGCCGCACCCGCAGACGGCTCCGGAGGCGGCGCAAGGGGTGGCGCAGCACCGGGGGGCGCCGCCGCCCGGCGCCCTCACCCATCGTGGCGGTCCACGTCATCCGTGCCATCAACGCCGTCATCAACGCCGTCATCCACGTCGTCATCCACGTCATTCACGTCGTCCATCGTGATGACGACCTTGATGTCGTCGTCCCGCGCGGTGAACGCTTCCGGCGCGCGGGAGAGCGGCACCCGCCGGGTGATCAGGCGTTCCAGCCAGCCGCGGTCGGCGGCGGCCAGCGCCTCCGCGGCCTGCCGGTAGTGCCGCAGATTCGCGTTCACCGAGCCCACCACCGCGTCGTTCTCCAGCACCAGGTCCCGGTTGACCATGCCCGCGTCGATCGTGAGCTGCCGCCCGGTCGGCGAGACACCGGTCAGGCACACGATCCCGTACGCCGCCGTCCCGGCCATCGCGTCGAAGACCAGGCGCCCGGCCCCGGTCGCCTCGATGACGACGTCCGGCCGGACCGCCTCCATGATCCGGTCGATGTCCTCGCTGTGGTACGTCGCGCCCAGGTCACGCACCAGAGCGGGCTTCGGGCCGCCGGTGACCCGGTCCAGTACGTGTACGTCCAGTCCCCGCTGTACTCCGAGGAGCGCGGCCAGCAGCCCGATCGGACCCGCGCCGGTCACCAGCACCCGCCGGGGCTCGAACCAGGCCCGGCCCCCGACCCGTTCCACCTGTTCCCACGCCTTGGCCACCACGCTGGTGGGCTCCATGAGCACCCCCACGCGCCGCAGCCCGGCATCGAGCCGCACGGCGTACTCGCATTCCACCGTCCACGCCTCGCTCGCGTAACCGTCCCGCTCGTTGATGCCCCGCTCGGTGTAGCGCCCGTTCCGGCACATGTCGAACTCGCCCCGCGCACACGCCCCGCACGGCTCCGGATCGGGCCGCCGGACCACGCCCACCACCAGGTCACCGCGGCGGAACCCGCTCCCGGCCGGCGCCTCGCGCACGCACCCGAGCGACTCGTGCCCGAGCACGAGCCGGTCCCGCCCCGGCGGCGCCGCGCCGTACTCGCCGGCCACGATCTCCTTGTCCGTACCGCACACCCCGACGGCGAGCCCGTCCACCAGCAACTCCCCCTCACCGGCCACCGGCCCGGCCACCTCCCGCACCTCCAGCGAACCTGCCTCCAACGGCCGGACGGTCAACGCACGCATCCTGATGAGCCCTTTCGTCACTCGGTCACGGCCGGCCGACGGCCGCTCGGCCGCCCGCAGCCACTGCCGCGTCGGTGGCCGCTCGGTTGCCGCGGTCACTGCCGCGTCGGTGGCCGCTCGGTCGCCGCGGTCACTGTTGCGTCGGTGGCCGCTCGGTTGCCGCGGTCACTGCCGCGTTGGCGGCCACCGGCCTGGCGGCGACGGCCGGACACGGCGAGTACCCCCGGCCCCCCGCTCCAGACCGACACCCCTCGAAGCGCCCGCCCGACCCCCCCATTCACCCCCCACCCCACCCCCGCCGTCATCCCCACACGCCGCTGTCCCCTACGGGACCCCACCCACGGACGCACCCGGAGCCCTTGTCGGCCGTGAGGCCGGACGGGGCGTGGTCGATCAGTAGCGGCGGCGTTCCGCCGGCGGCCTGAGCACGCTCGGCGCGGTGCTCGGTGAGCGTGACGGGTCGCTCCAGGGCGCGTCGCTCGGGGGGCGCCGGTGCGGCGGCAGACGGGCGCGTCGGGATCGTCCGGGGGCCGTACGAGGCTGTAGCGCGTACCCGTCGGTCATGGCACTTGGCCAGTAAGGCGATGTGCTGCGCAATGGCAAAGCCCCCACCGGCGTTTACGCTGATGGGAGCCGACTTGCGCCCCGGCAGGACTCGAACCTGCGGCCAAGTGCTTGGAGGAGAGTACTCCACTCGGACGGCGGTGCCTCTCTGACCTGCAGGGATGCAAGGCGCAGTAAGTCTTTGGGGACCAACTTCGACATGTATTCGACAGAGAAGGGCTGCAGGCGCCCTCCTCTGCACCCCGATAAGGGCTAACCGGAAGACGCCTACGGCTCGTACCACCCACTTCTTAGGCGCGTATGAGATACGCGGGCGTCTCGCAGGAGAGGGACGCTGCCCGCGTGAAGGGGGCCCTACATGTCAGATGCCTCGACCTCTTCTGGGGCACCTTCACCGCTACTGCCAGTGGCGAGAGCCTGCATCCTCTCGTCCTCCGGGGCACGTGCGTAGAGGATGTCGAAGTAGTCCTGCCACTGGCTCTTTGCCTTCGCCAGCAGGCCAGCCCAGTCCGTGGCATCCATTCCGTCACGGCGTAGCCGGTCAAGTTTCCTTGCGAATCCTGCTGGTCGCTCCAAATTGTCGGCCACCATCAGACCGGTGACCGATCTGAACTCTGCCCTTCGAGCATCAACAACGTCCCGCAGCGATTCGATGTACCTCTCAAATCGATAAACATGATCCCAATCTGCCGTCTTCCCTGGACGCATAAATTCAAGCACAAGTAGCTGGTCTCCCGAGGAGAGCACCAGGTCCACCCGTGCCTTCCAGGCGTCTTCCTTGTCGAGTGTGTCCTTAGCGATTTCCTTCATCAAGTTCGAGAGGCCGCGCTCGACACGGAAAGTTTCCCATTCCGGGGAAATCATCCACGGGTTTTCTGCGATATAGTCCCGAACGGCATTCTCCAACTGTTTCGCCTTGATGCGCTCCTCAAGGCCGTTGATAAGGTTCAGTTGGCTGCGTACGTGTTCCGCGGCATGCAGGGCTGTCATTACTCGGGACCTGGCCAGAATCCCGACAAGCTCTTCGGCGTCCAGTTCAGCAGAATTTGAAAGCTCGTTGATCAGTTCCTTCAGGCGGCCCCCTTCCCATGCGCTCAGAATTGCGTTGGCCAAATCATCGAACTGGCCGTCCGACAGAACCGATACACGTGCAACTGCGGTGAGTGCACGCTTGACGATCTTTGCTTCATACGGTTCGAGTTTACTCAAACGATTCGAGAATGGCGCCATCCTCAAGTTCATGGCGCTGACCTTGGCTTCGGCGCGCCTACCCTGCCAGATACGGAGAAGCGATTTGGTGCGGTCCTGCCCCCAATTGAGAAGCGGGAGTGCTTGCTCGGAGTCCCAATTGATGCGTTGCCTTTCTGTGGAAATTAGATCTTTTTCTTGATCGTCGATATAGTCCGCCTGCACGCGTCCGGACAGGTAGTTGATTGCGTGCTGGGCGCCAAATCCTCCGCTGAGATTGAAGGTGAAGGGGCGTTGGGAAAGTTTGTGGTGACTGAAGACTGAGATGCCCGCCAGATCCTCTTCTTGGATCGGATCCTTGTAAAAAACGAAACGCCATCGGATTTTTTCACCGTTTGATAGGGATTCTACTCCCCAGCCATCTTCAATCGTGAGCCCGGCTGGAACCTGTTTGGCGTCGTAGTCTGACGGAAAGTCGAATTCGATCCGTTCGCTGTCACCTTCTTCGGCGATAGGGGTTCCATTGACCGTCACCGTGAAGTCCTCTGCGCGCTCCAGGAGCAGGAAGCGTCGCGCCATGCTTACTCTGAACTGGTCGGAATTAGGCGTCTTCTTGATGGTGAGTCGCTGCAGCCGGATTCGAGTGCCATGCTGCGACTTCATTTGTTCGTTGGGGCCGGAATAATCAAGAACCTCCACTTCCATGGGCGTGTTGTCGGCGTACCCAGCTCCCGAGCCAGTTAGCTTTTCTACGTCTAGCCTGAATACTGTGCGTTCGCCGGTCTCCTTGCTGACGGTTTCGACATCGACAAGATCGGCAATCCCGAAACCGGCAAATTTGCCGATACCTTTTCTTCCCATCACCGGCCGGCCGGCGAGCGTCTTTTCTGCGCCCTGTTCGACGCGACGGTTGTAGCCAACCTTCAAGTATCGGTCCTGACATTGGGGCAGGGTCATCCCGTCACCATTGTCGCTGATCAGAATTTCAGAACCGGAGCGGACGTTGATGGGCAGCGAAATGCTTACTTCTGTGGCATCCGCATCCCAGGCATTTGATACGAGTTCCGCTATGGCTGCGACAGGGGATTGGTACATGTCGATACCGAGGTGTTCGATCACCCTGCCATGGAATTGGATTTGAAGCCGAGCAGCCTCGGTGGCCATGTATCACTCCTGAGTGCTGGTGATGTTGGAAGCCCAACGGTATAGCCAGTTGGCTGGCTTCGGCACGCAACTTCCCTGCGCAGCTGGGCTGTTCGGCGGGAGCGATGCTAGATCGCTGCTGTCAGGGAGGGCACACACCCCTCGGCGGGGCTCCGAGGTGCTCATCGGTCATGCGGTCCGATGATGCTGAGAGGCGCTGTCAGGCGGCTCGGGTCGGTTGCAGTGGCCTGACGAGGCAGGATGTTGACCGCATCGTGGGAGAGGCATCGTCATCCCTATGCCGGGCGGCGGGGTACGTGACCTGGGAGGACGCGACGCCGCTGCCGGCGGGCTCACGCTTCTCGCGCGGAATAGTGGCGCGCGTTTACACGATTGGCAGCAGGACGCCGTGGCCGTTGCCCTCTACCGCCTGTCTTGGACCGCCGTCACAATGACGCGATGCGACGAGTGCACTCAGCAGCGGCCGAAGACCACGTGGAGCGCCTCGCACGCGAGGGGGACCCGGCTGGGGCGGTCAAGGAGATGATCTGGAACGCGTTGGACGCAGATGCGACGCGCGTAGAAGTAGTGATCGAGCGATCGCCGACCGATGCAGTGGACAAGATCGTCATCAAAGATGACGATTCTGGCGTGACGCCGGCAGCGTGCTCGTCTACCTTCGACCGGATCGGCGGGAGTTGAAGAAGACCGCCCGTACTTCGCCTGACCGCGGACGCCCCTTGTATGGACAGGCAGGGCAGGGACGGCTGAGGGCCTTCGCGCTTGGCAACGGGCTGTTGGCGCGCCGCGTAGCCATGTCCGCGGTCTGGGCCGTCCGATCGTGCCTAGATGATGATCCCGGAGTACGGAGGTCGAGCGGGTTGCGGTCCGCCCTGTGGCGCTTAGCTGTCTCGGAGGTGTCTCCCGCTGAGGGGGCGAGCACCTGGCAGGAGGCTGGTGCCGGCTGGGGAAGCTTCGACATGTATTCGACACAGCCACTCGCAGAAGCCTGGTGACAGCCGGACAGCGCCGGGCCCTCCCCGTGATCACCGGAGAGGGCCCGGCGCTTCTGCATGGGTGGGTGCACGTACGCTGACCAGCGAAAAGACCCTCCGCGAGGGAGGGTCTGGAAGAGCGCCCCCGGCAGGACTCGAACCTGCGGCCAAGTGCTTAGAAGGCACCTGCTCTATCCACTGAGCTACGGGGGCCGGGTGTGGACGTGGATCACGGACCGCGGACCAGGATAGGGGGCCGCGTGCCTCGTCCCGGTTGCTTCACCTCCGTGGCACGTTGTGGAGGTTCGGTGAAGCGGTCCCGATAATCGCAGGCAGGTACGAATTCTGCATCGGTTTTGGCGCCTCGTGGGACGGGTGTTGTGCACTCGTTATGCCTGAGCCCCTCCTGTCGCGGGCGTCCCACGCGCCACACATCCCCTTTTGTGTGGGTTCGTACGGCGCGCACATAGGTCTATACGCTTCAAAAAGCCGTCGAAATTGGGCATTCTTCACATGTGGCGACCTTGGACGTAGGACCCCGGATCATCGACGCGCTCTCCGTGCTGCGTGACCGCGTCGCCGCCGCACGCTTTCCGCTGCCGCTCCCAGGGGTCGCGCGCGCCCGCCGCGACCGCGCCGAGTTGCTCGCGCACCTCGACGACTATGTGATGCCCCGTTTGCGCGCTCCTCAGGCACCACTGCTCGCCGTCGTCGGCGGGTCCACCGGCGCAGGCAAGTCCACGCTGGTCAATTCCCTGGTGGGACGGCATGTCACGGAGGCGGGCGTGCTGCGGCCCACGACCCGTACGCCCGTACTGGTGTGCCACCCGGACGACCGGCACTGGTTCACCGGGCCCCGCGTACTCCCCGACCTCGTGCGCGTGTGGATGCCCGAGCAGGGGAGTGGTGGGGGCCACGCGGAGGCGTACGGGAGCGCCTTTTACGGAGGCGGACGCGAAGGGGGCGAAGGGGCGGACGTCTACGAGGACGAAGCGGACGGCGGTGAGGCGGGCGATGGGCCGGTGCCGCTGCGTATTGAGACGGACCGCGGCGTTACGAGGGGGCTCGCGCTCCTGGATGCGCCGGACATCGACTCTCTTGTCGCGCGCAACCGGGAACTCGCCGCGGAGCTGATCTGCGCGGCGGACGTGTGGGTGCTGGTCACCACGGCCTCGCGGTACGCCGACGCCGTGCCCTGGCACCTGCTGCGCACCGCCAAGGAGTACGACGTCACGCTCGTCACCGTGCTCGACCGGGTGCCGCACCAGATCGCGCCCGACATCGCGGGCCGGTACGCGGCCCTGCTCAACCGTGCCGGCCTCGGGGACGTACCCCGCTTCACCATCCCCGAGCTGCCGGAATCGGCGGGGGGCGGCAGCGGCCTGCTGCCCGCCACCGCAGTCGCCGCGCTCCGCGCCTGGCTGGAGCGCCACGCCGAGGAGCCCGTGGCGCGCGAGGCGGCCGCGGCCCGTTCCGTGGCCGGGGCGATCGCCTCCTTGCGCAGCCGGCTGCCGGCGCTGGCCGGGGCGTCCGCCGCCCAGCACGCCGCCGCGGTCCGGCTGGCCGACCGGGTCGACGAGGCGTACGAGAAGGCGGCCGTACGGGTGCGGAGCGCCGTGGCCGCCGGCGAGGTCCTCTCGGGGGACGCGCGCGCCCACTGGCGTGACCACGCACTCGGGGGCCGCCCCGACGAGCTGCTGGACGCCCTCACCCGCGGGCTCACCTCCCTCTTGTGCTGCGCGGTGGAGGAGGCGGACGAGCGGACGGCGGAGGCGTGGCGGCGGGAACCGGCGGCGGGCGGGCTCGGCCCACCGGGGGGCGTGGGGGCGGCCGGTACCGGAACCAGCGTCGGTACCGGTGCCAGTGCCGGCACCGGTGACTTCGACGGCCCCGGTACCGCTGCCGGGCGGCTCGGCATTCTTGTGCGGCGCTGGCGGCGCTGCTTGGAGGAGCTCGCGGAGGACGAGGTACGCGAGGCGCGGGCGACGCGGGAGGCATCGGGGGACGTGCGCGGCGTGTTCGGCGGCGTACGGGCGTTGACGCGTGAGGCGCGCGGCGTACCGGGGGACGTGCGCGGACCGGAACGGACGGGGGCCGCCGTGCCCGAGGAAGCGGCGGCGCTGCTCGCCACCATGTTGCTGGGCGGCCGCCGGGCCCGTACGGCGGGCGAGAACCTCGCCGAGCTGCTCGGCGCGCACGGAGCGCTGCGGCTGCGGGACCGGGGCGGTGCGCTGCTGGACACGTACCTGGACCGGGCGCTGGCGGGCGAGCGGGAACGCAGGCTCGCCCCCCTGGATGAGCTGACCGTGCCCCCGGAGCAGCAGGCGGGGCTGATCGCCGCCCTGTCGGCGCTGCGCAGGGTGCCCGTACCGGGGCCGGTATCGGAACCGGCACCGGAGGGGGCGATGGCGAGATGAGCGGTACCCGCGGAGAGGGCTGGAGAGGGTTTCATGGTGAGCGGTGAGGGCGAGGACGCGGCCGGCTACGGATGCGTACCGCGGGGGCGGCGCACCGTGGAGGACGAGCGGCGCACCGTGGAGGACGAACTGCAGCCACGGATCGACGCGCTGCGGGAGCTGATCGGGCTGTCCCGGACGCGGCTGGACGGGCGGACGCTGGACGAGGCCGGGCAGGTACTGGAGGCGGCGGACGAGCGGTACCGGCTGTCGGGCGAGCACACGGTCGTGGCGGTCGCCGGAGCGACCGGCAGCGGCAAGTCGTCGCTCTTCAACGCGCTCGCCGGCGCACCGTGCTCGGAGGTGGCGGCGCGCCGCCCGACCACCTCGCAGCCCGTGGCGTGCGTGTGGCCGGGCGACCGGGCTGGCGCCGAGGGACTGCTGCACCGCCTGGCCATCCCCGTAGCGCAGCGCTTCGTACCCGCCCCGGGGCCCGCGGGCGACGAGGACCTGCGCGGACTCGTCCTGCTCGACCTGCCGGACCACGACTCGGCGGCGGCCGGCCACCGCGCTCAGGTGGACCGGGTACTGAAGGCCGTCGACGCCGTCATCTGGGTCGTGGACCCGGAGAAGTACGCGGACGCGGTGCTGCACGAGCGGTATCTGCGCCCCTTGGCGGGCTACGCCGAGGTGACCTTCGTGGTGCTCAATCAGGTCGACCGGCTGCCCGGTGACGCCGCTGACCAGGTGGTCGACGATCTGCGGCGGCTGCTCGACGAGGACGGGCTGGCGCTCAGCGAACACGACGAGCCGGGCGCCACGGTACTCGCGCTGTCCGCGGCCACCGGGGAGGGCGTGGGCGAACTGCTGGACGCGCTCCGGCAGTTCGTCGCGGAGCAGGGGGCGGCGGGGCGCCGGCTGGCCGCGGACGTCGACGCCGCGGCGGAACGCCTGCAGCCCGTATACGTGGCGGAGGGGCACACCGGGCTGACCGAAGGGGCGCGCGAGGACTTCGAGGAACGGCTCGCCGAGGCCGTGGGCGCCACGGCGGCCGGGCGCGCGGCCGAACGCGACTGGCTGCGCCACGCGGACCGCGCCTGCGCCACCCCGTGGGTACGGCTGCGCAGTGCGCGGCAGGGCGCGTCGCCCGTGCAGACCTTGCCCGGGCGGACGTTGCCAGGGCAGGCATCGCGCGCCGTGACCGAGCAGGCGGTGCGGGCCGTGGCCGGCGAGGCGGCGCGCGGACTGCCCGCGCCGTGGGCGCAGGCCGTGCGCGAGGCGGCGGACAAGGGGGCGCAGGAACTGCCGGCGGCGCTGGACCGGGCGGCGGACGCGGCCGACAGGGCACTGCGGGCCGGGCCGCCGGCGAAACCGCGGTGGTGGACCGTGGCAGCGGCGGGCCAGGGCCTGCTGGTCGGGCTACAGGCGCTGGGTGTGCTGTGGATGGTGGGCCTGCTGTGCGGGGTGGAGTGGGCAGGCAGGGGGCCGGGCTGGCTGCCGGCGCTGGTGCTGATCACGGCCGGTACGGTCGGCGGGCCCGCGCTGTCCTGGCTGTGCGGGGTGGCCGCACGCGGTCCCGCGCGACGGTACGGGCAGGACGCCGAACGGGAGCTGCGGGCCGCGGCGGCGGGCTGCGGGCGGGCCCGGGTGCTGGAGCCGGTCGCGGCGGAGCTCCTGCGGTACCGGGAGGTGCGCGAGCAGTACGCGGTGGCGGCGGGGGTGTAGCGGGCACCGCGAGATCACCCGTACGGGTGGCCGACTTATCCCCATTCCTTCCTGCTCCGTCGGATGCCCCGGCGGTTGTCCACAGCCCCCGACGAGATTTTGTGAACTCGTGCAGCATGAGTTCCAAGCGCGGTCGAGGGCGGGATCGACGACCGAGCCGGCAGAGATCCAGCAAGCGCAGGAAGCGCAGAAAAAGAGCGGAACGGGGGAGATGGCGATGACCGACACGATGGTGACGCTGACGGGGAACGCGGCGACGGCGGTGGAGCACCGCTATACAAAGGACGGCGCGGCAGCGGCGAGGTTCCGGATGGCCTGCACGCCACGCCGCTTCGACCGGGAGCAGGGCCGCTGGACGGACGGCACCACGAGTTTCTACACCGTGCGGGCGTGGCGCACGCTCGCGGACAACCTCGCCGCTTCGGTGGCGGTGGGCGAACCGCTGGTCGTACGGGGCCGGTTGACGGTACGCGAGGGGGAGCACCCGCCGGAGCGGGGCGGCGGCCGGTGGTTCGCGGCCGAGGTCGATGCCGTGACGATCGGGCACGACCTGACCCGCGGTACCGCAGCCTTCCGCCGCGCCGCCCGAGCCCGCACGGAGACGCTGCCGCAGTCCGGCCAGCCACAGCCCGGTCAGTCCCAGTACTCGTCCCAGTCCGGCCCGCCGCCATTCGGCGCGGAACAGTCCGACGCGGCAGCCACCGCCGCCCTGTGGGCGACTGCCCCGCCGGACAAGGGGGTTGACGCACGCGACGATGCCGGCCCGCCCGTAGCCGAACGGCCTGACGTTGCCGACGTAACCAACGCCACGGGCCGGGCCGGTGCGAAAAGCGGCGATTTCACGAGTGGAACTCGACGCTCCGGCACCGGAAGTGGCGATTCGGTCCCTGTAATTGCCGCCCAGGCGACCGGAATTGGTGATTCCATGGTCGGTAGTGATTCGCCGGAGAAGGTGCCAGTGTCCTGAATTGCCCCCGGGGATTTGTCGATAATCCCAGGTCAGCGGGGCTTCCTTCGGTAACGATTGCGATTCGGATCGCTTGTCCGGCGGTTGAGACCGGGGACGGTGTTGCGCTCGCTCTCTAGGATCCACGAGTACTCACGGGGGCCGATCATCACGAGTACTCACGGGGACTGATCGTTTCGTTCGGCGATCGTGCCGTTCGGCTGTTGAGTTCTTGCGTTCTTTCCGGCGGGGCCACCTCCCAATGACCTGCCCCGCCCAGAGGGGAATTCCATGATTTCTGTGAAGAGGCGCGGTGCGGCCCGCCTTGCCGCCGCGGTCCTGGCCTCCGGCCTGGTCGCGGCGGGTGCGATAGCCACCGCGGGGCCTGCCGCCGCGGATGACGCGCCCCCCGGGCACAGCGGAGTGACCGCCACGCTCGGTGGCCTGACGACGTACGACCAGGCCGTCATCCACGACCACGGCCGGGACCAGAAGATCGGTGCCGGGCTCTTCGAGATGGCCGTCGACGGGGGCGGTGCGCTCCAGACGTACTGCATCGACATCCACAACCCGACGCAGGACCAGGCCAAGTACCAGGAAGTGCCCTGGAGCCAGTCCTCGCTGCACAACAACGCGGACGCCGGCAAGATCCGCTGGATCCTGCAGAACTCCTACCCGCAGGTGAACGACCTGGCCACGCTCGCGCAGAAGGCCGACGCCGGGACGCTGACCGAGAAGACCGCGGCGGCCGGTACGCAGGTCGCCATCTGGCGCTTCTCCGACAAGGCCGACGTCGAGGCGGTCGACCCCGCGGCGGAGAAGCTGGCGGACTACCTCGAGAAGAGCGCGCAGGACCTCGCGGAGCCGACGGCGTCCCTGACGCTCGACCCGCCCGCGGTCTCCGGCAAGCCCGGCAGCCGCATCGGTCCGGTCACGGTGCACACCAACGCCCAGAGCGCGACGGTCACCCCGGCGGCGGACGCCCCCGCCGGCGTCTCGATCGTCGACAAGGACGGCAAGGCGGTCGCCAAGGACGGCAAGCCGCTCGGCACGGTGTCCAACGGCTCGCAGCTGTTCTTCGACGTGCCGGCCGGTGCGGAGGACGGTGCCACCACGATGACCGTCCAGGCCGCCACGAAGGTGCCGGTCGGCCGGGCCTTCACCGGTGTCGGCGAGCACGCCAAGAGCCAGACGCAGATCCTCGCGGGCTCCAGCGAGTCCACCGTTTCCGCGGTGGCCGGCGCCTCCTGGGCGAAGCAGGGCGCGGTTCCGGCGGTCACCGCCGAGAAGGACTGTGCCAAGGGCGGCGTCGACGTCACGGTCAGCAACAAGGGCGACGAGGCGTTCGGCTTCCAGCTGTCGGGCAAGGACCACGAGGTCGCGCCGGGCAAGTCCGAGACGGTGACCGTGCCGGTCGGCGAGGACCAGTCGTACGAGATCACGGTGAAGGGTGCGGGCGGCTTCTCGAAGACGTTCTCCGGCGTCCTGGACTGCAAGACCGCCGGCAGCGGTGGCGACAGCAGCCCGTCCCCGGCCCCGTCGGCGCACCCGAGCCCGGCCTCGGCCGGTGGTACGGGCGGTGACTCGGCCGGTGACCTGGCCGAGACCGGTTCCAGCAGCGCCACGCCGGTGATCGCGGGCATCGCGGTCGTGCTGGTCGTGATCGGCGGTGCGGCGGTCTTCTTCCTCCGCAAGAAGAAGACGGTGTGACGCGGTAAGTGAAGTAAGAAGTAAGCGGTAAGTGAAGTAAGAAGTAAAAGGTAGGCCGACGGCCCCGGAGCGCTCCCAGCGCCCCGGGGCCGTCGCCGTCCGCCGGCTCGCCGCTCGCCGCTCGCCGGCCCACCGTCCCCCGGCTCACCGTCCCCCGGCTCACCGTCCCCCGGCCCACCGTCAACCGACCCGCCGCTGGCTCGCCGTCCACCGGCCCGCCGCCCGCCGCCCGCCGTCCGCGGCCCGCCGCCCCCCGGGCTCGCCGCCCGCCGCCTCCCGAACCCCGTCTCCCGCCCCCGTCACCCCCGTCCCCCGCCCCCGCCTCCGGCCCGTCTCCAGCCCCGTCTTCCGACCCCACTCGCAGTGCCCCCGTCCTCACTCCCAGTCGCTCCGGCGAGCTACCCGTTTCCATCGGGGGACCGGCGTACGGCAAGATGGGTAGTACTGCCCACTTCCAGATCCAGACTGCCGGACGGTTTCTCTTGGCTGAGTTCATTTACACCATGCGCAAGGCGCGCAAGGCGCACGGCGACAAGGTGATCCTCGACGACGTCACCCTGAACTTCCTGCCGGGGGCGAAGATCGGTGTCGTGGGCCCCAACGGTGCCGGTAAGTCCACGGTGCTGAAGATCATGGCGGGCCTTGAGCAGCCGTCGAACGGCGACGCGTTCCTGTCGCCCGGTTACAGCGTCGGCATGCTGCTGCAGGAGCCGCCGCTGGACGAGTCCAAGACGGTCCTGGAGAACGTCCAGGACGGCGCCCGCGAGATCATGGACAAGCTCCACCGCTTCAACGAGGTCGCCGAGCTCATGGCGACCGACTACAGCGACGCGCTGATGGAGGAGATGGGCAAGCTCCAGGAGGACCTCGACCACGCCAACGCGTGGGACCTGGACACCCAGCTCGAGCAGGCCATGGACGCGCTGGGCTGCCCGCCCGGCGACTGGGGCGTCACCAACCTCTCCGGTGGTGAGAAGCGCCGCGTCGCGCTCTGCAAGCTCCTCCTCGAGGCCCCGGACCTGCTGCTCCTCGACGAGCCCACCAACCACCTGGACGCCGAGTCCGTGCAGTGGCTGGAGCAGCACCTCGCCAAGTACGCCGGCACCGTCGTCGCCGTCACCCACGACCGGTACTTCCTCGACAACGTGGCCGAGTGGATCCTGGAGCTGGACCGCGGCCGCGCCCACCCGTACGAGGGCAACTACTCCACCTACCTGGACAAGAAGGCCGCGCGCCTGAAGGTCGAGGGGCAGAAGGACGCCAAGCGTGCGAAGCGTCTGAAGGAAGAGCTGGAGTGGGTCCGCTCCAACGCCAAGGGCCGGCAGGCCAAGTCCAAGTCCCGCCTGAGCCGGTACGAGGAGATGGCGGCCGAGGCGGAGAAGACCCGGAAGCTGGACTTCGAGGAGATCCAGATCCCGCCGGGCCCGCGCCTGGGCAACATCGTCGTCGAGGTCGAGAACCTCTCGAAGGCGTTCGGCGACAAGGTGCTGATCGACGACCTGTCGTTCACGCTGCCGCGCAACGGCATCGTGGGTGTCATCGGCCCGAACGGTGCCGGTAAGACCACGCTGTTCAAGATGATCCAGGGCCTGGAGTCCGCGGACTCCGGTTCGATCAAGGTCGGCGACACGGTCAAGATCTCGTACGTGGACCAGAACCGCGCCAACATCGACCCCAAGAAGACCCTGTGGGCCGTGGTGTCGGACGAGCTGGACTACATCAACGTGGGCCAGGTCGAGATGCCGTCCCGCGCGTACGTCTCCGCGTTCGGCTTCAAGGGCCCGGACCAGCAGAAGCCGGCCGGCGTGCTGTCCGGTGGTGAGCGGAACCGCCTCAACCTGGCGCTCACGCTCAAGCAGGGCGGCAACCTGCTCCTCCTCGACGAGCCGACCAACGACCTCGACGTCGAGACCCTGTCCTCGCTGGAGAACGCGCTGCTGGAGTTCCCGGGCTGCGCCGTGGTCGTCTCCCACGACCGCTGGTTCCTGGACCGCGTCGCCACGCACATCCTGGCGTACGAGGGCGAGTCCAAGTGGTTCTGGTTCGAGGGCAACTTCGAGTCGTACGAGAAGAACAAGATCGAGCGGCTCGGTCCGGACGCCGCGCGCCCGCACCGCGCCACCTACAAGAAGCTGACCCGAGGCTGAGGCTGATCGCGTGCGACACGTCTACTCCTGCCCGCTGCGCTGGGCGGACATGGATGCGTTCGGCCACGTCAACAACGTGGTCTTCCTGCGCTACCTCGAAGAGGCGCGGATCGACTTCATGTTCCGGCTGGCGCCGGGGGACGGCAGCCCGTCGTTCTCCGGCGGGTCCGTCGTGGCCCGCCACGAGATCGACTACGTCCGCCCGCTGGTCCACCGGCACGCGCCGGTGACCATCGAGTCCTGGGTGACCCGGATCAGCGCGGCGTCCCTGACGATCGCGTACGAGATCAAGGACGCCGCTACGCCGGAACAAGAAGAGACCGTGTACGTGCGTGCCTCGACCGTCGTGGTGCCCTACGACCTCGAAGCGGGCCGTCCCCGGCGCATCTCGGCCGAGGAGAAGGCGTTCCTGGAGGAGTACATGGACGACGCCGGCAGCGCGGGCAAGCGGCCGGAGAAGCAGTCGGAGGCCGTCGCCGCATGACGGTCCTGCGCCTCGCCGACGACGGGGAGGCGGCGGACCTCGCCGCCTTCCTGTCCCGGCTGCTGCACTACGACCGTGCGGCGGCGGTGCGCCTCCAGGCGGCCCCGGCCGGCGGTGCCGGTGAGAGCGGTGCTGGTGAGAGCGGTGCCGGGGAGGGCGGCGTGCTCGCCGTCTTCGGCCGGCCGCCGTCCTTCGAGGTACTGGCCATCCGTACGGCGCGCCTCGCCGAGCCGGTACGGCTGGACGCGACCGTCTCGGCCGGCGAACTGCTCGAGGGCATCGAAGGCATCGAGGAGGGGGCGGCCGGCACGCTCACCGTCCCGGCCGCGGTCACCGGTCCGCCCTGGGCCGGAGTACTGCCGCCGCAGGGCGGCTGGCGCCGGGTGCCGGGGCTGCCCGCGCCCGACGCGCTCGGCCGCATGCTCGCCGTCTCGGTCGCCGAGTTCCGGGCCCGCGACGGGGCGCTGCCGCCCGAGCAGCGGACCCGGGCGGAGCGGGACCGGATCGGCCGGGAGATCTGGTCGCGCACGGTCGGCGACACGCACCTCCCGCTGCGCGCCGTGCACGCCGCGCAGTCCCTGGGCTTCCTGCGCCCGGTACGCACCCCGGTCGGTGCCGCGGGCACCGGCCCGCTCCCCGAGCCGTACACGCTGCTCGCGGCGGGCGGCTGGCTGCGGCTCCGTACACCGCTCGGCTCGGTCGCGGTCCGTACGGGCGGCCTCCAGGGGCTGTCGGTCACGCCCGCCTGACGAGCACCTGCGCAATACATGACGAAGGCCCCCGTCGCCCTCATGGGCGGCGGGGGCCTCTGTCACGTCGTGCTCACCTCGTGCGTGCTCAGCCCTCGCTGTTGATCATCGAAGCGGCCGCATACGTCAGGTAGTTCCACAGCTGCGTCTCGTGTTCGGGCGCCAGCTCCAGGGAGTCCACGGCGTCCCGCATGTGCCGCAGCCAGGCGTCGTGCGCCGCCCGGTCGACGGTGAAGGGCATGTGCCGCATCCGCAGCCGGGGGTGGCCGCGGCTGTCGCTGTACGTCCGGGGACCGCCCCAGTACTGCATGAGGAACAGCGCGAGGCGCTCCTCGGCCGGGCCGAGGTCCTCCTCCGGGTACATGGGCCGCAGCAGCGGGTCCTCGGCGACGCCCTGGTAGAAGCGGTGCACCAGACGCCGGAAGGTCTCCTCGCCACCGACCTGCTCGTAGAAGGTCTGCTCCTGAAGCGTGCCGCGCGGAATCTCGTTCACGCTTCCATGGTCTCAGACGCACCGGCCGAGTACGGGAGACGTAGGACCGTAAGGCGTCGGACCGGAAAGCGGGGGACCGCGGACGCGTAGCACAGTGGAGGTATGAGCGGGAGCGGTACGGAGCCAGGGAGCGACCCGTACGCCGTGGAGGCCGCGGCGGCCCGGGCCGGGCTGGTGCGGCTGATCACCATGGGCGGCGGGCTGACGGATCCGCGCTGGCGGGCGGCGTTCGCCGAGGTGCCCCGGCACCTGTTCGTGCCGGTGTACTACGTGGGCGTGGCCGGCGGGTACGAGCGGCGCACGGCGGACCATCCCGATCCGGAGCGCCGGGCGGAGTGGCTGCGCGGCGCGTACGCCGACAGCGCGCTGGCCACCCACGTGCGCCAGGGGGAGCTGGTCTCCTCCAGCAGCCAGCCGTCGCTGATGGCGGACATGCTGGCCGCGCTGCGCATCGAGGACGGCAACGAGGTACTGGAGATCGGCGCGGGCACGGGCTACAACGCGGCGCTGCTCTCGCACCGGCTCGGGGACGAGCGGGTCACCACGGTCGATCTGGACGAGGAGATCACCGGGCCGGCGCGGGAGCACCTGGCGGCGGCCGGGTACCGGCCCCTGGTGATCACCGGGGACGGCGCGCTGGGCTGTCCGGAGCGGGCGCCGTTCGACCGGATCATGGCGACGTGCCAGCTGCCGTCCGTGCCCGCGGCGTGGGTGGCGCAGTGCAGGACCGGCGGGCTGATCCTCACGCCGCTGGCCACGGGGCTGGTGCTGTTGCGGGTGACGGGTGAGGGGCGCGCGGAGGGACGGTTCCTGTCCACCCCGGCGTACTTCGTACGGCTCCGCAGCGCGGCCCCCGAAGGCGAGCCCACCACCGAAGCCGACACCGAAGACGATGCCGAACCCGGTACCGGAGCCGGGTCCGCGTCCGAAGCGCGCGCCGAGGTGTGGGCCGCCACCGCGGCGCTGCCGCGCGAGGCGCTGCGCGACGAGCGGTTCCACTTCCTGCGCACGCTGAGCGCCGGGGCGCTGGACCCGCGCGGCGCCTACGAGCTGTGGCGCGCGGAGCGCCGGCCGCACCGTTCGCGGTTCGGCGTGACGGTGGAGGGGGACCGTCAGTGGGCGTGGCTGGACGCCCCCGACGGCCCCCACCGCTGGCCGCTACCGGGTGTCGGCTGACACCGGCTCTCAGCCCCGGCGCACCGTGATCGTCGTCCAGGCGCCGACGTGGACGCGGTCGCCCTCCTGGAGCGGGATCGGGACGTACGGCTGGATCGGGTCCTCGCCGCCGTTGACGGTCGTGCCGTTGGTGGAGTTCTGGTCCACCACCGCCCAGCCGCCGCCCGGCTGCTGCACCAGCATCGCGTGCTGGTGCGAGACGCCCGGGTCCTCCGGCGGGCGTCCCAGGTCGATGTCCGGCGACTCGCCCGTGCTGTGCCGGCGGCGGCCGATCGTGACCTGCTGCCCGTCGAGCGGCAGCTGCTGTTCGGGGGAGTAGGCGGGGAGGTTCAGGCCGGCCGCCTCGGGGCCGCTGCGGCCCATCATCGCCATGAAGTACTCACGGTCCGGAGCGATCACCGCGACCCAGCCGGCACCGGCCGGCGCCCGGTCCGGAGCCTCGCCGCCCGGGGCCCACGGCTGCTCGCCGCTCTGCCCGTGCTGCGGCTGCTGCGGGAACGGGGGCTGCGGCTGCTGCTCGTACTGGCCGGACTGCTGCTCGTACGGGCCGGGCGGGGCCGGGGGTGCCGACTGCTCGTACGGCGGGGGCGGCCCGGGCGGCGCGAACGGGCTCTGCGCCTGCTGACCCGGCGGGACCTGCTGCCCGGGCGGAACGGGCTGACCGGGAGGGACAGGCTGGCCGGGAGGAAACTGCTGGCCGGGCGGGGCCGGGGCCGGGGGCGTCTGCGGGCCGCCGGGCGGCGGCAGCAGCCAGTCGTCGCCCTGGGACGGGGCAGGCGACTGCGGGCCCTGCTGCGGCGGCGGACCCTGCTGGCCGTAGGGCGGGGGCGGGCCGCCGGGGTCGCCGAACGGCTGCTGGCCGGGGCCCAGCGGCTCGGCGGGCCGGTTCATCTGCGAGGGCCGCGAGCTCTGGTACTCGTACTGGTCCGGCGGGCCGGGCTGGGCCGGGAAGCCGGGCGGCTGCGCGGACTGCGGCGCGGGCGCCCCGTACGACGCGGAGGTCGAGGAGTGCGTCAGGAAGTTGTACCGGCACCCCTCGCAGAACGGCGCCATGGCCTCGCGCGGCGTGCCGCACTGCGGGCACAGCTCGGCCTGGCCGGTGCCGGGCCCGGGGGCCTGGCCCGCGCCGGGCGGCGGGGGCGGCGGCGGGAAGCCGTAGCCACCCTGCTGCGGCGGCTGCTCGGCCGGGGCGCCGGGGAAGCCGGCGGGCGGGGGAGGGGGCTGCGCGACAGTGCCCGCCATGCGGTGGCCGCACACCTCGCACCAGTCTTCGGCCACTGACTGGTGGCCGTTCGGGCAGGTCGGCATGTCGGTATGTCCCCCTCCGTACCGTCTTCCAACGGTTTTACGTCTAGCTCGTCACTCGTTTGTCACTTTTTGACGCGAACGGTCTTGGTAGAGCGCGTTTCGAGCGTCATCTCGTCCGCTTCCGCGACCTTCGCCTTCAGCCGCACAGTACCGGTCACCGCGTCCACGACGTCCACCACCTTCGCAAGCAGTTTCGCAGTGTCCTCGTTCCCGGAGGCGGTCGCCAGTTGCACGGCCCGGCCCAGCCGGGCGGTCGCGCCGTCGACATCTCCGGACTTACGGGCATCCAGCCCGGACTGGATGGCCCGGGCCAGTTCCGCCTGTCCCGTGTAGTGCGCCACCTGTGGGTTGATCTGCGTCGATGCGGCCATGTCGGTCGTCCACACGGCTCGTACCAGGCCCTGCGCGAGCGTCCGGGGCGTGCCGCCGCCGGGCGCAGGGAGTACCAGTGCCACCCGCGCGGCCAGCATCTCCTGGCCGACGCCGGCGTCCGGGACCCGTACGCACACGTGGTAGTCGCGGGACTCGTCGCCCCACGAGCCGGTCGGGTAGTCGCCGGCCCGCGGCCCGGCCTCGGTGCGCCGGCCGGTCAGGTCCTCGACCGTCGGCGCGACCTGCTTCACGAACTGGATCTCGGCGCCCTGCGGGGTCCACACCCGCAGGGCCACGTCCGCGACCTCCTTGCCCATCGCGGTCTCCATCATCCGCGTGAAGTCCGCGGTCAGCCCGGCCGGATCGGCGACGATGTCGGCGCTGCCCAGCAGGGCCGAGGCGATGCCGGTGACCTCCTTGACCACCCAGTCCGTGCCCACTCCGCGCGCGTCGCAGGTGAACCGCCCGGCACAGGCGTCCAGCGCGGCCCGCAGCTCTTCGGGCGACTCGTGTTCATTGCGGCCGTCGGTGAGCAGGATGCCGTGCCGGATGGCCACGTCGGCGGAGTACAGCAGCCGGTCGGCCAGCCGCAGCCAGCCGCCGATCGCGGTCCCGCCGCCCGACTTCAGCCGCCGCAGCGCCTCTTTTGCCCGGCTGCGGGTCTCGGGCGACGCCTGCGCGAGGCGGCCGCCGCCCGGGTACACCTCGGTGGCCTGGTGGGTGCCGGCGATCACCGCGAAGGCCACCCCGTCGCGCAGCGTGTCGATCGCCGCCGCGGTGGCGTCGCGGGCGTTGCGCATCTTGGTCGGCGGGTACTCCATCGAGCCGGAGGCGTCGACCATGATGACCACGGCGGCGTCCGGGGCGCCGCCCGGCGCGGGCGCGGGCCGCCCGGCGGCGTCGGCGAGCGGTCGGCCGCCGGAGGTGCCGCCGCCGGTGGCGGTGACCGTGACGATGGCGTTCACCTCGCGGCCGCCCTCGGGGAGGTACTCGTTCTGGTACACCTCCACGGAGAACTGCGGGACCGTGGACTTCGAGAAGTTGGCCATCTCTTCCGCTCCTTGACGCTCCGTCGTACTCGTCGGCATGCGGGCGGGCGGAAGTACCCCAGGCCGTCCCCCCGTCGGCACCTCCCCAGGTGCCGGACCGTTCTCCTGCGCTGACTGCGCTGACTGCGCTGACTGCGCTGACTGCGTTACGTGTTGCTGTGGTGGCTCACGCCGATACTGCCCCGGCAGCGGGGACCGGGAACGGCACCACGGCCACTGTTACGTTGTCGTGGCCGCCGCTGTCCAGAGCGTGCCGCACGAGGGTACGTGCGCTGTGCAGCGGGCGTTCAGCCGCGTCCCGGGGCAGCAGCGCGGCCAGTTCGGACGCCGCCTCCGTGTAGTTCCACAGGCCGTCGGTGCACACCACGACCACGCCCGGGCGGTCCGGCCGGAACGCGGCGGTGTGCGGCTGGAGTTCGTACGCGTCGGCGCCCAGCCAGCCGGTGATGGCGTGGGCCCGTTCGTCGGAGTACGCCTCGGCCTCCGACATCAGGTTGTTCGCCACCATCTGCGCGGCCCAGGAGTCGTCCTCGGTGAGCCGGGCACCGGGCGCGGTGCGGTCGTCGGGGATCCAGTACGCGCGGCTGTCGCCGACCCAGCCGACGGTCAGCACCCCGGCGGCCGCGACGGCCGCGACGAGCGTGCAGGCCGGGGCGTTCTGCTGGCGGTAGGGGTCGCGCGGGTGGTCGGGCACTTCGGCGAGCGCGTCGACGGACTTGGCGGCGGCCAGGATCGCGTCGTGCATGGCCTGCTGCGGGTGGGCCTCCCGGGGCAGCGCCGCCAGCAGCGACTCGGCGGCCGTCTCGGCGGCGGCCTGCGACGCCTCGTCGGGCCGGGTCGCGGAGGAGACGCCGTCGCAGACCACGGCGAGCACCGCGGGCGAGCCGTCGGAGAGCGCGGTGCCGGCGACGGTGAAGAAGTCCTCGTTGCGGTGGTGGCGGTGGCCGCGGTCGCTGACGGCGGCGACCCGCTCCAGCTCGCGTTCGAAGTGGTCGCGCTCGCGGGGCTGGGCGTGGCCGCAGTGCTCGCAGTAGCCGTCCTGGTCGATGGTGCCGGTCCGGCACGCCACGCAGGTCTTGGCGGCGAAGGACTCGCGGGGGTCGGCGGGGCCGTCCGCCGTCGGTGCCGCGCCGTCGGGGCTGTCCGCGCCGGCTTTGTTGTCCGAGACGCCGGAGCCGCCCGAGATGTCGGAGCCGTCCGAACCGCCGGCGCCGTCCGCGAGCCGGGCCTCCGGAGCGGGCGGCGGGGCCGCCCCGTACGCCCCGGCCGCCGCACCATCCGGTGCCGCGGCGGAGACATCCGCACCGCACACCCCGCAGAAGTTGTCCCCCGGCTCCAGCGGCTCGGCGCATCCCGGGCACCGGGAAGGACCTGTCACTGCCATCTCACACCCACGTCCTGGGGCGGAAGCGGTTGGCCCGCTCCACCAGTTCGATCCTCTCATCACCGCGCTGAGCCAGCCTGGCGAGCAGCCGGCAGGACCGCTCCAGGCCGAAGCGCAGCCCGCGCTCGTCCACCTCGCAGCCGAGCAGCACGGGGACGGCCCCGGGCGCCGGCCGCTCACCGGCGCGCCCGGACAGCACCCAGTCCAGCGCGCAGCCCAGTACCTCCGTCGTCAGCGTCTCGCGGCGCTGCGCGTCCAGCCCGAAGTCCGCCAGCCGCTCGATCTGCCGGGCCGCGGCCTGCAGATCGGGCAGCAGCGGGTCGCTCGCCGGACGCTGCCGGAGCCGGGCCCGCACCGCGGCGATGCGGGCCGCGGTGAAGTGGATCGAGGACTCCGGTACGGCCTCCAGGGCACGCACCGCGCCGCCGCGGTCACCGGCCGCGAGCCGCACCCGGGCCAGCCCGAAGGCCGCGCTCACATAGCTGTGGTCGGTGGTCCACACCAGGTGGTAGTACTCGGCGGCGTTGTCCAGCTGGCCCAGCACCTCGGCGCAGAGAGCCAGCGCGAGCTTGGGCGCCGGTTCCCCCGGGAAGGCGTCGTACACCGCGTCGAAGGACAGCGCGGCGGTCTCCTTGTCGCCGGTGGCCAGGGCCACCAGGCCGCGGTACCAGACCACCCGCCAGTCCGACGCCCAGTCGGCCAGCGGGTCGGTCTCGATCTCCCGCAGCACCCGTTGCGCCACGGGCCCCTCGGCCATCTCCAGCCGGGCCCGCAGGTCGCGCAGCCGCAGCTCCAGGGAGTCGGCGGGCGCGGAGCGCAGCGCGACGACCAGCTCGGCGGGGGCCGCGGCCAGCAGACCGGCCAGGAAACCGGCGTTCGGGTCGCCGGGGTCCACCCGCGGCACGGGCAGCGCGAGCACGGCCGCCGCGGTGTCCACGGGGCGCACCACGGGACCCGGGCTGCCGTACCCGGGAAGCGGCGAGATCTCGTACGACACCTGTGCCGGGATCGACGGCGTGGCCGGTGCGGCGCCCACCAGGCCCGCCGCCGGTGCCGTGCCCGGCAGCGCGGCCGCTGCCGCCTTCCTGCCGCGGCGGCCGCGCGGCGGACCGGTCCGCCCGCCCAGCAGCGAGGTGTCCCCCTCCACCGCCGGCATCAGTTCGGTGTCGACCACCCGCAGTTCGGGGCCGAAGAGCTGCGAGAGCGCGGGCCGCTGCTCGCCGGTCTGCAGCGCGACGACCTCGCGCAGCACGCCGGTCAGCTGCTCGGCCATCTCCTCCGCCGAGGCGAACCGGCGTGCCGGGTCGGGGTCGGTGGCCCGGACGAGCAGCCGGTAGAAGGACTCGTACCGGCGGAACACCTCGATGTGCTCGGGGTCCGGCAGCGAGTCCGCGAAAACGTTCGTGTAGCCCTGGAAGTCGAAGGTGAGGACGGCGAGGGTGCGCGCGACCGTGTACAGGTCGGAGGCGACGGACGGGCCGACCTCGGCGACCTCGGGCGCCTGGTACCCGACCGTGCCGTAGATCGCGCTCTCGTGGTCGTCCATCCTGCGGACCGCGCCCATGTCGATCAGCTTGAGCTGGTCGTTCTGCTGGATGGCGTTGTCGACCTTGAAGTCGCAGTAGAGCAGGTTGCGGCTGTGCAGATGGCCGAGGGCCTCCAGCGCCTCGATGCCGTACGCGCACGCCTGCTCGACCGGGAGCGGGTCGCGCCGCCCCTGGGGCGTGCGCCGCTCGTTGGCGATCTCCTTGAGGGACTTGCCGCCGACGTACTCCATGACGATGTAGCCGTCGAGGCTGCCGGTCGCCTGGTCGAGGTGTTCGACGAAGTTGTAGATGCGGACGATGTTGGAGTGCTCGATCTCGGCGAGGAAGCGGCGCTCGGAGACCGCGACCGCGAGCGCCTCCTCGTCGCCGGTGTCCAGCAGGCCCTTGAGCACCACCCACCGGTCCGAGACCGCGCGGTCCACCGCGAGGTAGATCCAGCCCAGCCCGCCGTGCGCGAGACACCCCGCGACCTCGTACTGGCCGTGTACCACGTCGCCGGCCCGCAGCTTCGGCACAAAGCTGTACGGGTGGCCGCACTTGGTGCAGAAACCTTCCGTACGGCCCGGGCGCCCGCCGCGCGCCCGGCCCACCGGCGCCCCGCAGTCGCTGCGGCTGCAGAACCGCTTGCGCTCGGGGACCTCCGGGTTCTCCAGCACCACCGTGCGCGGATCGGGCCGCGGCACGTCGGGGACCGCCACCAGCCCGGCACCCAGCCGCCCGCGCCCCGGACCCGAACCCGACCCGGAACCCTGCCCCGAACTGCCGCTGCGCACGGACACCGAGCGCGTCGACGGGCCGGACAGGGAGCGCGAGAGGCGCCCGGAGACCGAGCGGCGGGAGCCGGCGGAGCGGGAGGAGGACGACGTACGGGCGCTGCCGGAGTTCTGCGAGCCGCCGGAGCCGTTGCCGCCACGGGCGGCGCCCGCGACGCCGGTCGGCGGCGAGGCCACCATGCCGGTCGCCGAGACGACCGGCGCCATGCCGCAGGTGTCGCAGTACAGTTCGCCGCCGCCCATGTCCTCGTAGCGGCCCTCGCACTCCGGCCGCTGGCAGGCGGCGCCCTTCTCCCCGGTCATGACTCCCCCTTGCGGTCCGGCTGCCCGGCCGCCAGGGCCTCGGCCGCCGCCTGCTGGTAGCGCAGCACGGCGTGTTCGGCGGCGCGCAGGTCGCAGGGCGCGCTCCACAGCATCCGGCGGGCGATGTCGTACCGCTCGATCAGCAGCGGGTCCTCGGCCAGGCCGTGCCGCGCCGTCTTCGCCTTGTACGCGTCGAGCCGGCCGCGCAGCTCGGCCCGGACGGCCAGCGGCGCGGTCACCGCGGTCAGCGACTCGCGGGCGCGCAGCAGCTCCTCCTCGGCGCGCTCCTCCAGGCTCTCCAGCAGCGGCGACAGCAGGTGCCACTGGGCGCGTCTGCGGTACTCGGCGGCGGTGGCGAGCTGCTCGTGCAGGGCGGCCGACGGGCCCGAGACGGCCGGCACTTCGGACGCGGCGATCTTCGCCAGCACCTCGCCGCGCGCCGCCCGCGCCTCGGTGAGCGTGCGGTCCGCGCGCGAGAGCAGGTCGCGCACGAGCATCAGCCGCCGCTCGGCGTCCTGCCGCACCGCGAGGACCGCCTCGATCTCCCGCCGCACGTCCTCCAGGGCGCGGGCCGCGCGGTCGTACCGCTCGGTGTCCGGGCGGCCGCCGCCGGGCGCGGCGCTGGCGTCGGCGGCGGGCACCCAGAACGCGAGCGGGTCGGTGAGCACCTCGGCGCGCAGCCGGGTCAGCTCGTCGGTGATCTGCTCCAGGTCGTCGCCGGAGGGGTGCTCGCCGGGGCGGACGCCGACGGAGTGCGCGAGGGAGCGGGTACGGCGCAGTTCGGCGGCGAGCAGGTCGATCCGGGCGGGCAGCGCGGTCCATACGGAGTCGGCGCTGACGATGACGTCGAGGGCGTGCGCGTACAGCCCGTTCATCCGGTCGACCAGCGCCTCCAGGCTGAGCTGTTCGCTGAGCTTGGTGAGGCCGCCGACGGCCGCGCCGCCGGAGACCGTGACGCCGTTGCCGCGCAGCATGTCGGTGAGGGTGGCCAGGTCCTCCTGGGAGAGCCAGCGGCGGCGGGCGCGCAGCTCACGGGCGGCCTCCAGCGCCGCGCTGTACGCCTCGAAGTGCGCCCAGAGCACCGTGATCCGCTGCTCGGCGGTGGCCCAGCGGTCCTTGGTGACGCCGGTCAGCTCGGCGCCCTCCAGGAGGCGGCGCCCGGCGTGGTCCTGCAGTGCCAGCAGCGAGGTCTCGATCGCTTCGTGCTCGGCGCCGAGCCTCGCGAGGGCGCGGTCCACCTCGTCGCGGCTCATGGCCGGGGCGGGTCCAGGGACCCCCATCGATCACCTCTCCAGAGTGCGTGCGGTGCGCTGCGGGCGGCCGGGCGCCGCGGACGGGCCCGGCCGGGCCGGTCAGTCGCTGTACTGGGGCGCCGGCGGCCCGGAGACGCCCGGCAGGTCGGCCTTGAGCCACTTGTCGTACGCGTGCGTCCAGGGGCTGTCGGCGCCGCCCGCGCGGTAGTCCTCCAGCACCTTGTTCACCCGCCGCACCAGGTCCTCGTCCTCCTTGTTCATGGCGACGCCGTACAGGTCCGTGCTGAACGGCTCGCCCTTGAGCTCCACGGCCGGGTCCTGCGCGGCCTGGCCGGCCGCCAGCGCGCTGTCCGTCACGACGGCGTCGGCCTCGCCCAGCTGCAGCCGCACCAGGCAGTCGAGCTGGTTCGGCACGGTCATGACCGTCGCGCCGTGGTCCTCACCGTCCAGTTCCTGCTCGCCCGTTGATCCCTTCGCCGTGCAGATCTTCTTTCCCCGCAGCGAGTCGTCGAACGCGTCGATCGACGACCTCTTCGGCGCGAGCACCTGCTGGCCGGCCTTGAAGTAGGCCGTGGAGAAGGCGACGTCCTTCTTGCGCTCGCAGTTGATCGTCATCGTCCGCACGACCATGTCCACCTTGCGCTGCTTCACGGCGTCGATGCGCTGGTTGGTGGGGATGGCGCGGTACACGATGTCCGGGTCCGGCCCGAGGATGTCCCGGGCGACGGCCTTCGCCAGGTCGATGTCGAAGCCGATGAGGTTCTTCGGGTTGTCCGGGTCCCGGTAGCCCCAGCGGTAGCTGTTCTGGTCGACGCCGACGACCAGCCGGCCCGCCTTCTTGATGCGTTTCACCGCGTCGCCGTCGGCGGAGGAGGGCCGCAGGCTCTCCGCCGCGTTCTCCTCCGTGCAGCCCGCGGCCGCGGGGGCCGCCGTCGCGGCGCGGGGCGGCGCGGGCAGCGGCGGGTCGTGCGGCACCGCGGGGCCGCTGCTGAGCACCGGCACCAGCACCGCGGCGGCCGCGGCCATCACGCCCATGCCGGCGGCCACCGGAGCCAGCGCCGACCCGAGGTCCGCCCATCGCGCCCGCATGCTCATCCCTGCCCTCGTCACCGGTACTCCGACAGCCTGCGGCCGATGCCCAGCACCGCGCCGGCCGCCGCCAGCACGGCCAGCACGGCCGCTCCCACGGCGAGCCCGTCCAGCGCGCGCCGGCCGCCCCGCGCCGCGTCGTGGAACTCGCTCTGCTCGTGCCGGAGTGCCCGCTTCAGCGCCGCGTCCACCTTGTCGAAGGACTCTTTCGTGGGCCGGTCCTTCCCGATCACCTTCGCCAGCGCGCCTTCGTAGTCGCCCTGGTCGTTCTCCGCGCGCGCTTCGGCGTGCCGCGCGCGCCACTCCCGTACGTTCGCCAGCGCCTCCTGCACGGGCGCGCGGCCCTCCGCGTCGTCCGCCAGGGACAGCGCCTCCGCCAGTTTGCCGCCCGCGCGGCCCTCGGCGTCCTTCCCGTCCCCCGCCAGCGTCCTCATTCCGGCGGCGTACTCGACCTCGTAGAAGTCCCGCTGGTCCGCGGTCACCTTGCCGCCGCGCGCCACCAGCGTGAGGTTCTCGTCGCCGCGCGCCTGCAGCGTCGCGATCCGCGCCTCGTTGAGCACCCGCAGGGACTTCGCGCCGTGCTCGATGGAGTCGTCGAGCCCCGCGCGGGCGACGGCGTGTCCCCCGGCCATCCACAGCAGGACGCCCACGGAGGCGGTGGTGGCGATCAGCAGCCCCTGGTTGAACACCCGATTCGTACGCCGGTAGTTGCGGCGCTGCGCCCAGCCGAGCGCACCGATCGCCAGCACGCCGGCGCCCAGCGCGACCCAGGGCCAGGCCCTGGCGTCCTCGTAGTCGGCGTCGAGCCGGGCGGTCTCGGCGTCGTACAGCTGCCGGGCGGCGGGCAGCAGTTGGGTGCGCATCTGGTTGTTGGCGTACTGGAGGTACGCGCCGCCCACCGGCAGGCCCTGCCGGTTGTACATCCGTGCCGTCTCCACCAGGCCCGCGTAGCGCGGCAGGCCGTCGTTCAGCCGCTCGATCCGGTCCCGGGCCGTCTGCGAGCCACGGGAGTTGGCGGAGGCGCGGACCAGCAGCCGTGCGGCGGTGGAGATGTCCTCCTTGTAGCGCCGGCGGCTGGCCGCGCTCTCCCGGTCGCCGGCCAGGAAGCCGCCGGCCGCCGTGGTGTCGGCGTCCGCCAGCGAACGGTAGATGTCGGCCGCGTCCCGGCTCAGCGGCTGGCTGCTCCCCAGGACGTCGTCGGTGGCGGCCGACCGGTCCGTCACCTGCCAGGCGGTCAGCGCGCCGAACAGCACGACCAGCGCGGCCAGTACGGCACCGATGAAGCGCAGCCGGCCCGGCTCGGTGAGCATGGCGGCGCGCAGCCGCCGCAGCGCCTCGGTCCATACGGCGCGCTCGCCGGAGGGCGGTGGCGGAGCGGAGGGTTCCGGTGCGGCCGCGTCCGGTCCGGGGGCCGCGGCGGGCGCGGGCGGTGCCGCGCTGCCGGTCGGCGGATATGACACGGAACCTCCCCCTCGGTCGCTGGCCGTGCCCCGCGGCCCGCGCCGCGGGCAGGGGTGCACCGCCAGCAGTATGGCTGCAGGAACGGACAACCACACCGGTATTGCCTGGATCTTGTTCGTATCGCGATCTCTGTCGCGATCCCGTTCGAGCCCCGTGGCCGGGCCCCACCCCTCGCGCCCCCGTTGCCCCTCTTCACGCATTCGTACGGTGTTCGGTTCCCCGGCTTCGCCCGAGGGACAGCCGGGGGCCGGCCGGGCTGACTAGAGTTGCCGGACGTCAGGCGACGAGTCGCCTGACGTCTGGTACCCGGGAAATGGAGCGGTCGGTGCGGACGGTACGCAGGGTGTCGCTGGTGGAGACCGCGACCGACGAGATCCGGGAACAGATCCTCAAGGGGGTCTGGCCGGTGGGCAGCCGCATCCCGCCCGAGAGCGCCCTCTCCGAGACGCTGCAGGTGAGCCGGGCCTCCGTACGGGAGGCGATCCGCGCCCTCGTGCACTCCGGACTGCTGGAGACCCGGCAGGGCGACGGCACGTTCGTCGTCTCCGACGACGACAGCGCGGTGGCGCTCCGCCGCCGCCTGGAGCGCGCCGAACTGACCCACGTCACCCAGGTCCGGCAGGGCCTGGACGTGATCGCGGCGCGGCAGGCCGCACGGCACCGCACGGACGCCCAGCTCGCCGCCATAGAGGCGGCGCTGGCCCGGCGCCGGGCCGCGCTCGCGGCGCACGAGGACGAGGTGTTCACCGCCGCCGACGCCGACTTCCACGTCCTGGTCGCCGAGGCCAGTGCCAATCCCGTACTGGCCGACATCTACCGCTCGCTGAGCACCGCCCTCCGCGCGGAGCTGCGCCGCGCCGCCTGCCTGGACACCGCGACGGCGGCCCCCACCGACCCGCACCACCTCCTCGTCGAGGCGATCCGGGAGCGGGACCAGGCGGCCGCGGTGGACGCCGCGGTGGAGCTGCTCGCCGGTCACGTACGGGATCTGGCACTGCCGCTGGACGACTGAGAACCGGCTCACCGGGTGGCCGGCGCCTGCCTCAGTGGGCGGAGCGCAGGTGGGTGCGCTGTCCGTCGTGGTCGAAGATGCCGAGGATCTCGGCCGGGCCGCCCTGCGCGCCGAAGGCGTGCGGCACCATCGTGGAGAACTCGGCCGCCTGCCCTTCCTCGACGACGATCCGGCGGTCCCCCAGCAGCAGGACGACGGTCCCGGACAGCACGGTGAACCAGTCCTGCCCCGGGTGCGCCTTGAGCGCGCCGCTGCCGGTCGGGGCCGGCTCGGTGAGACGCAGCCGGGCGACGGTGACGCCGGGGTCCCGCTTCAGCATCCAGGTGGTCAGCCCGTGCGCCGCGTGGTGCTGCGGCCTGATGATCACGTCGTCGGTGGCGGACTCCACGAGCTGGTCCAGCGTGGCGCCCAGGGCCCGGGCGATCGCGGTCAGCTGGTCGAGGCCGATCCGCCGGTGGCCCGTCTCGATGCGGCTGAGGGTGGAGGGGCTCAGGTAACAACGGGCGGCCAGATCGTCGAGCGACCAGCCCATGGCGACCCGCAGCCCCCTGATCCGCTTGCGCACGAGGATGTCGAGATCCTCATCTTCTTGCGTCATACGCAAGAGGGTATGTCGATCACGCAAGCCGCTCGTAGTGTCGAGTCATGGCACCCCACTCGCACCAGCACCAACACGACCACCAGCACCACCAGCACCACGCCTCCGGAGAGGACGAACCGTTCGTCGCCGAGCTGCTCGACCTGGAGGCGGAGGTCCTGCACGCGCACCTGTCCGAGCTGACCGCCTGGCTGGCGGAGCTGACCGCGGACCGGGCCGTGCGCCGCGTACTCGATCTCGGGAGCGGGACCGGTACCGGGACCTTCGCGCTGCTCCGGCGCTTCGAGGACGCCGAGGCGACCGCCGTGGACGCCTCCCCGCGGCTCCTGCGCCACCTCCAGGACCGGGCCCGGGAGCTCGGCGTGGCGGACCGGGTGCGCACCGTCGAGGCCGATCTGGACGCGGCGTGGCCGGACTTCGGCCGAGCGGACCTGGTGTGGGCGTCGGGGGCGCTGCACCACCTGAGCGACCCCGACCGCGCGCTGCGCGAGGCGCACGTCGCGCTCGCCCCGGGCGGGCTGCTGGCCGTGATCGAGATGGCCGGCGTCCCGTACTTCCTGCCGCACGATCTCGGCATCGGGCGCCCCGGTCTGGAAGCCCGCTGCCGTGCCGCACTGGCCGGCGGGCACGCCGAGGCGCTGCCGCACCTGGGCGCCGACTGGGGGCCGCTGCTGTCCCGGGCCGGGTTCACCGTCGAGGCCGAGCGCCCGTACACCGTCGAGCTGGTACCCCCGCTGCCCGCTGCCGCCGGCCGGTACGCCCGGGAGGTGCTGCGCCGCATGCGGAACGCGCTCGACGGCCGGGGGGACGCCGACGACCTGGCCACGCTCGACGCCCTGCTCGACAGCGACGGACCGCACAGCGTCCTGCACCGCGACGACCTCACCGTCCGCACCGACCGGACGGTGTGGGCGGCTCGGCGCCCGGCGTGACCGGCGCCGGGCATGATCGGCGCTCCAGCATGATCGGCACCCGGCGTGGTCGATGTCAGGCGTAATGGGCGCGCAGCCGGGCGTACGCGGTGTCCGGTGCGCCCGTCTCATCCAGTGCCAGCAGGGCGGCGCCGAGTACCGGGGGAGCGGTGACCACCACCGGCACCGCCTTCGGGGCGCGCTCGGCGAGCAGCGCGAGAACCGCCTCGTGCAGCACCGGGTGGCGTGCCGCCAGTACCCCGCCGCCGAGGACCACCGGTACCGGCTCGTCCAGCAGGTCCAGGCGGCGCAGTGCGACCGTGGCCATGAGGACGATCTCCTCGGCCTGGCGCGCCACGAGGGCCCGCGCCACCTCGTCCCCCTCGGCGGCCACCGCGAAGAGCACCGGTACCAGTTCGTGGCGGCGCTCGGCAGGTATGTCCCCCAGGTGCAGCGCCTCGATGAGCTGCGGCATCGCCGGCAGCCCGAAGTGTGCGGGGAGCCGGTCCGCGAGGGCGCTGGGGGCGCCCCGCCCGTCCTCGGCCCGCGCCGCCCACCACAGCGCCTCCTCGGCGAGGTGCCCGCCGCCGCCCCAGTCACCGGAGATGCGCCCGATGGCGGGGAAGCGCGCGGTACGGCCGTCGGGGCCGAGCCCCGAGCAGTTGATCCCGGCCCCGCAGACCACCGCGACGCCGGTGTGCGGGCCGCCGTCCGGTAGCCCGGCCCGCAGCAGCGCGAAGGTGTCGTTGGCGACGGTCACGGTGTCCGCCCAGCCGCGCGCCGTCAGCAGCTCGGTCAGCCGCTCCTCCTCCACGGGGAGATCGGCGTTGGCGAGGCAGGCGGTGAGGTGCGCGACGCGGGGGAGGCCGGCCTGCGCCAGCGCGTTTTCGACGATCACGGCCAGCTCGGCGACGGCCCGGTCACCGCCGCACGAAGGCGGCCGGAAGCCGCCGCCGCGGGCCGTGCCGAGCACCGCCCCGTCGGCGCCGAGCACGGCCACGTCCGTCTTGCTGTTCCCCGCGTCCACGGCGAGCAACGCGGCCCCGTACGAGCCCCCGGACGAGACCCCGCCCGAGTCCCCGCACGAGACGTTCTCGCGCCGCTCCCCTTGGGTAACCCCCTGCTGGGGGGACGAGGTAGTTCGATTCGCCCCGTAGGCGCGCGGCGGCGGCCCGGCGCGCCGGGCCGCCGAGCCCGCCCCGTCCGAGACGTTCTCGCGCTGCCTCCCCCGGGTAACCCCCTGGTGGGGGGACGAGGCCGTTCGATTCGCCCCGTAGGCGCGCGGTTCTGTCACGCCCACGTCAGGTGCTCCCGGTTGTGCGCGAGCAGTTCGTCGGTCAGGCGCTCCGCGTAGTCGAACTGGCCGATGAGGGGATGGGCGAGCAGTGCCTCGAAGACGCGGTTCCGGCCGCCCTTCAGGGCCGCCTCCAGTGCCAGGTGCTCGTACGCGGTGACGTTCGCGATCAAACCGGCGTACAGCGGTTCCAGCGGGCGTACGGGCAGCGGCACCGCGCCCCGGGCGTCCACCGTGGCCGGTACCTCGATCACCGCGTCGTCCGGCAGGAACGGCAGCGTCCCGTTGTTCAGCGCGTTCACCACCTGCGTGTCCCCCGTGCCCCGCAGCAGCGAGGACGTGAGCGCGACGGCCGCCTCCGAGTAGAAGGCCCCGCCCCGCTTGCCCAGCAGCTCCGGCTTCTCGTCCAGCGCCGGATCGCCGTACATCCGCAGCAGTTCCCGCTCCATCGCCGCGACTTCGGCGGCGCGCGACGGCTTGGTGCGCAGCTCCCGTACGACCTCGTCGTGCTGGTAGTAGTACCGCAGGTAGTACGAGGGGACCACGCCGAGGCGCTCGACCAGGGCGCGCGGCATGTGCAGGTCGGCGGCGATCGCGTCGCCGTGCTCGGCGATCAGCTTCGGCAGCACGTCCTCGCCGCCGACGCGTACCGCCCGTTCCCAGGTCAGATGGTTCAGACCGACGTGTTCGAGCTGTACGTCCCGCGGCGCCACATCCAGCAGCCGCGCGAACTTCCGCTGGAATCCGATCGCCACGTTGCACAGCCCGACCGCTTTGTGCCCGGCGGTGAGCAGCGCCCGCGTCACGATCCCGACCGGGTTGGTGAAGTCCACGATCCAGGCGTCCGGGTTGCGGCGGCGGACCCGCTCGGCGATGTCGAGCACCACCGGGACCGTGCGCAGTGCCTTGGCGAGGCCGCCCGCGCCCGTCGTCTCCTGGCCCACGCAGCCGCACTCCAGCGGCCAGGTCTCGTCCTCGTTGCGCGCCGCCTGCCCGCCGACGCGCAGCTGGAGCAGTACCGCGTCCGCGCCGTCCACCGCGGCGTCCAGGTCACCGGTCCAGGTGATCCGGCCCGGATGGCCCTGCTTGGCGAAGATCCGCCGGGCCAGCCCGCCCACCAGCTCCAGCCGGTCGGCCGCCGGATCGACCAGCACCAGCTCGTCCACCGGCAGGACGTCCCGCAACCGTGCGAAACCGTCGATGAGTTCGGGGGTATAGGTCGATCCCCCGCCGACCACTGCAAGCTTGATACCTGTCATAAGTGCTCAGCCCTTGACCCCTGTGAGAGTGACGCCTTCGACGAAGGCTTTCTGCGCGAAGAAGAAAACGACGATCACCGGAGCCATGACCAGCAGCGTCGCCGCCATGGTGAGGTTCCAGTCGATCATGTGGGCGCTCTTGAACGTCTCCAGGCCGTACGAGAGCGTCCAGGCGCCCGGGTTCTGCGCGGCGTAGATCTGCGGCCCGAAGTAATCGTTCCAGCAGTAGAAGAACTGGAAGAGCGCGACGGCCGCGATGCCGGGCTTCGCCATCGGCACGACGATCCGCAGCAGCGTCCGCAGCTCCCCGCACCCGTCCACCCGCGCCGACTCCAGGTACTCCCTCGGGATCGTCAGCAGGAACTGCCGCAGCAGGAAGATGGAGTACGCGTCCCCGAACGCCATGGGGATGATCAGCGGCCACAGCGAGCCGGACAGATGGAACTGCTGGGCCCACACCAGGTACATCGGCACCACGATGACCTGCGGCGGCAGCATCATCGTCGAGATCACCAGCAGCATCGCCGTCCGCCGCCCCCGGAAGCGGAACTTGGCCAGTGCGTACGCCACCGGGACGGACGAGCACACCGTGAGCACCGTGCCCAGCACCGCGTACGTCAGCGAGTTCCGCCACCAGTCCAGAAAGCCGGGCGTGGTGAACACCTGCACGTAGTTGGACCAGTGCCACTCGTGCGGCCACAGCTCGCCGCTCATCGCCTGGCCGTCGCCCATCACCGAGGTCAGGAAGACGAAGACGAAGGGGAGGAGGAAGAAGAGCGCGGCGGCCACGGCCACGGAGTGCACCGCGATCCAGTGGAGGAGGCGCTTCCTGCGGATCATGTCGGATCAGTCCTCCGCCGAGAGCAGGCCGGCGCGCCGACGCATCAGCAACGTGGTGAAGGCCATCGCGATCGCGAAGAGCACGAGCGAGAGCACGCACGCGGCACCGGTGTTGAAGTTCTGGAAGCCGAGCGAGTAGACCAGCTGCGGCACGGTGAGCGTGGCGTGGTCCGGATAGCCGGGCTGGATGACCGTGCCGGGCCCGATCGAGACGCCCGAGGCGAGCTTCCCCGCGACCAGCGCCTGCGTGTAGTACTGCATCGTCTGTACGACCCCGGTCACCACCGCGAACATCACGATGGGGGTGATCGACGGCCAGGTGACGTACCGGAACCGGGCCCACGCGCCGGCCCCGTCCAGCTCCGCCGCCTCGTACTGCTCCTTCGGCACGTCCAGCAGCGCCGCCATGAAGATGACCATCAGGTCACCGATGCCCCACAGGGACAGCATCACCAGCGACGGCTTGGCCCACGCCGGATCGTTGAACCAGGTCGGCGGCGAGTCGATGCCGACCGCCGACAGGATCTCGTTGACGGGCCCGCTGCCCGGGCTGAGGAGGAAGACGAAGGCCACGGTCGCGGCGACCGGCGGCGCCAGGTACGGCAGGTAGAAGGCGGTACGGAACAGCCCGGCGCCGGTCTTGATCTTCGTGACCAGCATGCCGATGCCGAGCCCGAAGACCACCCGCAGCGCGACCATGACGACGACGAGCCACAGCGTGTTCCACAGCGCGGGCCCGAAGAGCGGCATCTGCGTCAGCACGTACGTCCAGTTCCGCAGCCCGACAAAGGTGGGCTCCTTGATCTGGTTGTAGTGCATGAAGGAGAAATAGACGGTCGCGAGGAGCGGATACGCGAAGAAGACCGAGAAGCCGACCAGCCACGGCGAGAGGAAACCGAGCGTACGGAGCCGGGCGCGGCGGTGCTTGCGCCGCAGTGCGGGCGCCGGGGAGCCGGGTGCGGGGGAGAGAGCCACGGGATTCGTCATGCGTCCTCAGCTCTTGGACTGGAGGGTGTCGGCGTCTATCTGGGCATCGAGCGCGCGCAGTCCGGCCGGCAGATCGGGCACTTCTCCCGCCTCCACCTTGTAGGCGAAGTCCCGCAGTGAGACGACGTACTGGCCGCCGTTCGTGGAGGGCGGCAGCGCCGTACTGTACGGATTGCGCGCGATATCGAGGAACGTGCGGAACGAGCGGTCACCGTCCAGAGCAGGCGACTTCAACGCGGCCTTCGTCGAGGGCACGTTGTGAATGGCATTGGCGAACCGCACCACTTGATCCGTGTCCGCGGTCAGGAATCTCACCAGCTCCCAGGCCGCGTTCTGATGCCGGCTGCTGTGCGCGATGCCCGCGACCGTGCCGGTCAGGAAGCCGCGTCCGTACGTCTCGGGCCGGTCGTCCGGCACCGGCAGCGGCGCCGTCCCCCACCGGAATTTCGCCTTCGCCTCGTCCAGCATCAGCCCGCGCCACTCACCGTCCAGGTGCATGGCCAATTTCCCGGTGAGAAAGGCGTTCTGCGACGACATCTCGTCACCGAACGTCGTACGGAACTTCTCCAGCGCCGCATACCCGCCCTGCGCCCTCATCAGTTCACCGGTCGTCCGGAAGAACTCCGGTACCGCCTTCTCCTCCGCCAGCCGGGAATTGCCCTCGCCGTCGAAGTACGCCGGTCCCCACTGGGCGAACAGCCGGTCCGGACTGTTCTGGTACATCCGGAAGTTGGGCATGAACCCGACTCGTTCGTACCCGCCGTCCCTGGCCTTCTTCGTCAGCTTCTTCGCGTCCCGCACCAGCTCGGACATGGTCCGCGGCGGCCGCGCGATTCCCGCTTCCTCGAACGCGTCCTTGTTGTAGTACATGCCGTACGCGTCGGCGAGCAGCGGCAGCGCGCACTGCTTTCCCTCGTAACTGCTGTATTCGAGAAGTGTCCTGGGAAAGACCTTGTGCTTGTCCAGCCCGGTCTTCTTCATGAACGGGTCGAGGTCCGCCCACATCCCCGAATCGCAGTACTGCCCCACGTTGTTGGTGGTGAACGACGACACCACGTCGGGGGCGTCGTCACCGCCGGCCCGCAGCGCCTGATTGGTCGTCTCGTCGGAGACGTTCCCGGTCGCCACGACGTGGATATTGGGGTGCAGTTCCTCGAACCGGCGGAGCGAGTCATCGATCGCCTTGACCTCTCCCGGGGCCGACCAGCCGTGCCAGAACTTCAGCGTGACGGGCTTCGTCGGATCGTCCCGGTCGCTGCCCGTACCGGGATTGGCGCAGCCGGCGGCCAGCAGCAGGGCGACGGCCGCCGCGGCGCCACGCACGGACCGTCTTGTGCCGCGCACGGACCGTCTTGTGCCGCGCACGCGTCTTGGTGGGTACATGACATGGCCCTTCTCGGGAGGGGGTGGCCCTTCTCGGGGCTGGGACAGGGAGGCCGCAGCCGTCGCGTACTGCTCTCAGGCCGTGTCGAAAACCGCGTCCCGTGCCTGGACGAGGGCGGTCCGCAGGGCCCCCGTCAGGATCGGGTCGCCCTCGATGTCGCTGATCCGCAGCTGCGGGCGGGGGAGCGCGAGCCCGGTCAGCTCCTCCTCGACCCGGGCGCGCAGCCGCTCGCCGCCCGCCTGCGCGACGGTCCCCGACAGCACCACCAGCTCGGGATCGACCACCGCGACCACGGCGGCCAGGCCCGTCGCCAGCCGGCGCGCCACCTCGTCCACGACCCTCGCGTCCGCGAGCGCCTCGCCGACGCCGGCCGGCTCCAGCCCCAGGCCGCGGGCGATACCGAGTACGGCGGGCTGCCCCACCAGGCTCTGGAACCCGCCGCCCGCGTCCGCCGCGGCCGCCGCGTCCGGCCCGCCCCGCGCGAGCGGCGCCCCGGGCAGCGGCATGTACCCGATCTCCCCGGCCCCGCCGGTCGCCCCGCGCAGCAGCGTCCCGCCGAGCACGATCGCCGCGCCGACCCCCTCGTCGACCCACACCAGCACGAAGTCGTCATGGTCCTGCGCCGACCCTTCGTACTGCTCTGCCAGCGCCGCCAGGTTCACATCGTTCTCGATGACGACGGGCGCGCCCAGCGCGTCCCCCAACTCGCCCAGCAGCGACCGCGAGTGCCAGCCGGGCAGGTGCGGCGCGTACCGCAGCTCGCCGGTGCGCGGGTCCAGCGCGCCCGGCGTCCCGATGACGACCCCGTGCAGCGCGTCCCGGCCCAGCCCGGCCTTCCCCAGCGCCCCGTCCACGGCGGCGGTCACCACCCGCGCGGTGCCGCTCCCGGCGCCCTCGGCGACGACGGCATCGGCCGCGATCCGCGCTTCCCCCGCCACCGCACCGGTGATGTCCGCGACGACGGCGGTCACCCCGGCCGGGTCCGCCGACAGCGCGGCCACGTACGCGGCCGCCGGGTTCACCTCGTACAGCTGCGCGCTGGGTCCGGGCCGTCCGGTCACGTTCCCGGTCGTCCGCACCAGCCCGGCCGCCTCCAGCCGCCCCAGCAGCTGCGAGGCGGTGGGCTTGGACAGCCCGGTCAGCTCGCCGATGCGGGTACGCGTCAAGGGCCCGTGCGTCACGAGCAGTTCCAGCGCGGCCCGGTCGTTCATCGCCCGCAGCACCCGAGGCGTACCCGCCATGTCCGAACCCGCCCTCTGTGAGGAAGCTGATCTGTTAGGAAACTTTCCAATCAACTTCCAGGAAGGTAAGTCCCCGCGCGCGGACCGTCAATGGGTCACACGTGAGTCGTCACACGTAGGTCGCATGCGATTGGCCCGCTCCCCGGTGAGGCGGGGGAGCGGGCCAACGGTGGACGTGCGCGGTCGGGGAGTTACTTGCTCAGGTTCGTGGACGAGCCCTGGGCAGGGGTGGTGATCGGGTTGCTGGCCACCGACTGGGCGGAGAGCGGGTTGGTGAAGGCCGAGGGGGCGGCCACCCCGGCCGACGGGTCGGCGGCTTCCGCGGCGTCCTCCGGGACCGGCTGGTTGCCGACGATGCGGATGCCCGCCGCGTCCAGGGCCTTCTTGATGCGCCAGCGGAGCTCGCGCTCGACGGCGAAGGACTTGCCCGGCATCGTCTTGGCGGAGACCGTGATCGTCATGGACTCGAGGAAGACCTCGCTGAGGCCGAGCACCTCGACCGGCTCCCACAGGCGCTCGTTCCACGGCTCGGACTTGGCCATGTCCTCGCCCGCCTGAGTGATCACCTCGCGGACGCGGTCCAGGTCCTCGCTCGCGCGCAGCTGGACGTCGACCGTGGCCGTGGCCCAGCCCTGGCTGAGGTTGCCTATCCGCTTGACCTCACCGTTGCGTACGTACCAGATCTCGCCGTCGGCGCCGCGCAGCTTCGTGACCCGCAGCCCGACCTCGATCACCTCACCGGAGGCGACGCCCGCGTCGATGGTGTCGCCGACGCCGTACTGGTCCTCCAGGATCATGAAGACGCCGGAGAGGAAGTCCGTGACGAGGTTGCGGGCGCCGAAGCCGATCGCGACGCCCGCGACACCGGCGCTGGCCAGCAGGGGCGCGAGGTTGATGTTGAGGACGGAGAGCACCGTCAGGGCCGCTGTGCCGAGAATCACGAAGGACGCGACGCTCCGGAGGACCGAACCGATGGCCTCGGAGCGCTGACGGCGCCGCTCGGCGTTCACCAGCAGGCCGCCGAGCGCGCTGTTGCGCGCGGCGCCCGCGGAGCGGTTCATCCGCTCGACGAACTTCGTGATCGCGCGGCGCACCAGCCACCGCAGGACCACCGCGATGGCGACGATCAGGATGATGCGCAGACCGGCGTTGAGCCAGCTCTGCCAGTTCGCCTGGACCCAGCCGGCGGCGTCGGTGGCCTTCTCCGTGGCCTCGGATATGGAGGACGGATCCGGCGCCGCGGCGGCGACCGGAGAAGCGGACCAGTACACAGCAAGGACCTTCCGTGTGGGGCAGCAGACCCGGGCGGCACGTACCGCACGTCGGGCAGACCAACCACACTAACGGGGCAACGCGGGCAGTCCGCGCCGCTGTTCGAGTAGCGCGGGCCGAAATGCTGGGCAGTAAAGAAGTGTGGTCGAAAACACCTCCGACCCGTTACCTGGTCATGGTGGCGCTCCGACCAGGCACCGGGGGACACTGTGGGGAGATCGTCCCGGCGCGAGCCACGCGCCGCCGGCGTACAAGGAGGCACCCGTGCCGCATGTCCTGGTCCTCAACGCGTCGTACGAGCCGCTCGGCGTCGTACCGCTCCGCCGCGCGCTCATCCTCGTCCTCAATGAGAAGGCCGTCAGCCTCGAGGATTCCGGCGCCCTGATGCACAGTGCGACCCGCGCGATGCCCGCGCCCAGTGTGGTCCGTCTCAAGCGTTTCGTCCGGGTGCCCTTTCGCGGCCCCGTCCCCCTGACCCGCCGTGCGCTCTTCGCGCGCGACGGCGGCCGGTGCATGTACTGCGGTGGCGTCGCAACCAGCGTCGACCACGTGATCCCGCGCAGCCGTGGCGGGCAGCACACCTGGGAAAACGTGGTCGCGGCGTGTCGCCGGTGCAATCACGTGAAGGCCGACCGGCACGTCGCCGAGATCGGCTGGCGGCTGCGCCATCAGCCGGCGCCGCCGTCGGGTCTCGCCTGGCGGATCATCGGCACGGGGCATAGGGATCCGCGCTGGCTGCCATATCTGCAGCCGTATGGTGCGGATGACGCCATGGCCCGTATTGACGCGGTTTCCGCGTAAATCCGGGCCATTCGCGTTCTCGGGACGCGCCCCCGGCTACCCGCCGTGGGGGCTTCGGTCGTCGGCCGGGTGACCCGCCGTAGTGGGTCGCTCGCGCAGTTCCCCGCGCCCCTTCAGGGGTGCGGGGAACTGCGCGCTCAGCCACGACGTGGCCGCGCCGGGTCACCGGACTCGTGCCCACCCTCGCCGGAGGCGACCGCGTACGCCTCCACGCCCCACAGTGAGTACCCGTACCGAGTCGCCCGCTTTTCGCCCTGTACGCGGACGTAACGGACGTCCTTCGCGTCCATCCGGACCGACTCACGGCCGCCCCGGCCATCCCGCACCGTGGCCGCCGTACGCCACGTACGCCCGTCACGGGACACCTGCACGCGATAGCGCGACGCATACGCGTCCTGCCAGTGCAGCACCACCCGCCCGAGCCGCACGGGCCGGTCCAGCGCGAACTGGAGCCAGGCGCCGTCCTCGGCCTTCGAGGACCAGCGGGTCTTCGGGTCACCGTCCGTAGCGGCCGAGGCCGGGAAGTCGGCGGTTTCGTCACCCGACGAAACCGCCACCGCACCGCGGGCCAGGTCCTTGCCGCCCGTAGGCGGGAAGGTGCGGACGGTCAGGGTCCGCTTCTCGTCACCGAAGGTGACCGGGATCTTGTACGTGGCGGAGCCGGCGGTCTCCGGGACGGTGAGCCGGACGCGGGCGGTCGCGGTGCCGCCGCGCGGCGCGGTGAGGCGGTCGGGGGCGTGCACGGCGAAGCCCTTGGGGGCGTGGACGCGGAGCCGTCCGGGCACGTCGGCGGGTCTCCGGGAGAAGAGGCGCACGCCGACGTCGACCGTGCCGCCCGGCTCGGCGTCCGCCTCCTCGCGGGAGAGCTCCAGGCCGGCCGGTGCCGTGTCGTCGAACCAGGGGGTGAGGGATGTCACCGAGGGCGCCGGGTCGTCGTGGCCCCAGCGGAGCCGGATCGCGTCGGCGCGCAGGCCGTGGGCCGCGGTCTGGGTCCAGCCGGAGGCGGCGAGGCGGCCGAGGCGCTGCCAGCCCTCGCCCGGGACGCGGGCCTCCACCGAGGCCCGCGCGGCGTCCGGGGACGGGGCGGGGTCGGTGAGCGCGGTGACCGCGGTGAGCGTGCGGGGGCGCGCGAAGGGCACGGTCAGGGATGTCGCGTGGGCGGCCTCGTGCGGTGCCGGGGCGTCGGAGGCGGCGCCCGTCCAGGCGTCGGACTCGCGCAGCGCCCGGTCCAGGAACGGGCCGAGCACGCCCTTGCCGACCGTCGCCGACCGTTTGCCGATCTCCTCGCGGAGGTCCTCCGCCGCGCGCTGGGCCCGCCACGCGGCCGCCCCGTCGCCGCGGGCCTGGGCGCGCAGCATGTCGATGGCCTGCACGCCGGCCCGCCCGTACCGCGCGAGCTGCGCGGACCAGGGGCGTACCTCGGTGGCGAGGCTGCCGGTCAGCCGCTCCGGCGTCTCGCTCATCGTGGTGAACGCCGCGCGGAGGGCGGCCGCCGCCTTGGCGTACTGCTTGTCGTGGGCCGGGGTGCCGCTGTTGATCGCGGCGGCGCGGGTGGCCCAGAAGCGGTCGATGAGAGGGCGGAGGTAGCCCGATTCGCCGGTGTGCAGGACGGAGGAGGCGTCGTTGCCGGCCAGGGCGTGCAGCGCGGCGCGGGTGCGGGCCAGCCGGTCCCGGTCCGCTTCCGTGGCGGCGGCGGCCGCGTCGCCCGCCTGTTCCGCCGCCAGGTCGTCCAGGGCCGCCTCCCAGGACTCCTGGGGGCGGTAGTCGCGCGGGTTCCAGGCGTAGTCGGCGGCGGTGAAGAGGGGGATGCGGGAGGCCGTGGGCTGCTCCATGGCGTTGGCCAGGAGGGCGGCGGAGCCGGTGGCGACGGCGGGCTCGCGCCCGGTGTACGGGCCGAGGAAGATCCGGTCCTGCGCGTAGTCGTTGACCGGGTAGTTGTCCATCGTGATCAGGCGGTGCCCGAACACCTCGCGGGCCTTGGCCAGTTCGCCGCCGGTGATGGTGCGCGGCACGACGCCGACGCCGGTCCAGGCCACGTCCACCCGGTCCGGGAGCGCGGCCGCCAGCGCCTCCCGGTACGCCGTCGAGCCGTCCTGGTAGTACTCGGTCGGCATCAGCGACAGCGGCGCCGATCCGGGGTGGCGGTCGGCGAGGTGGGCCGCGAGCGCGCCGGCGACCTTGGCCTGGGCGCGCGCCGCCGCCTCCGGGCCGCTGCCGAAGGCGTCCTGGTCGGCGTCGCAGTGCCACTCGCTGTAGCTGACGTCCTGGAACTGCAGCTGGAAGCTGCGCACGCCCAGCGCCCACATGGCGTCGACCTTGCGCTTGAGGGCCCGCAGGTCCTCCTCGGAGGACATGCACAGGGACTGGCCGGGGGAGAGGGCCCAGCCCAGCGTGACGTGGTTGGCGCGGGCCCGCTCGGCCAGCTCGCGGAAGTGGGCGCGCTGTGCCGCCGGGTACGGCTCGCGCCAGCGGGCCTGGCGGTAGGGGTCGTCGCCGGCCGCGTAGAGGAAGCGGTTCTGCTTGGTACGGCCCATGAAGTCGAGCTGGGCGAGGCGCTCGGCCTGGGACCAGGGCGCGCCGAAGAACCCCTCGGTCGTGCCGCGGACCGCGGTGCCCGGCCAGTCGCGCACGGCGACGGAGGCGATCCGGTGGGTGCCGTCCTCGCCCCGCGTGAGGAGCTGCCGCAGGGTCTGCACGGCGTGGAAGAGGCCGTCGTCGCCCGCGCCCTCCATGGCGACCGTGGCGCGGCCCGCGATCTGGCCGGTGGCGAGGCGGTAGCCGCCGGAGGGCAGGTCCGTGCCGCGGGCCGGGGCGTGCAGGGCGCGCAGCGCGTCGGCCGCCTGCCGCCCGCCGACGCGGATCAGCGGCCCGTCGGAGGGCAGCGGCGCGCCGGGCTCGGCCTCGTGGACCGTGCGGACCCCGGCACCGCGCAGCAGTTTGAGCAGCGCGTCCATGGCGTACGGGTCGGGGTCTCCGTCGGTGACGACGGTGACGGCGGTGCCCAGCGGCACGGCGGTACCGAGCGGGCGCAGCGACTGCGGGCGCGGCCAGACGGCGGGCACCTCGCCCGCGTCGGCGGGCCGGTCGGGCGCGCCGACGGCCGGTTCGTCGGGTGCCGCCTGGGCGGCCGGTACGCCGCCGAAGAGTCCCCCTATGACGGCGGCGGCCAGTGCCGTCGTGCCTGCCACCCTGGCGCCGGACCCGGCACCGTTCCGTTTCCTGGCGCCGGCGCCCCGGAATCGCACGGCCTCTCCTCGTCCCCGTCGGTCTGCGGCCTCCTGGCCGGGCGTCCGCTCCTGTGGTCGGTCGGCGGAGCGGCCGCCATTGGCTGTGAGCCCACCACTCGGGGGTCGAGGTGTCAACGACGGTTACCGAAGTGCCCCCCTTTGCCCTGTGTGACGGGCGGGACACGCGGGGGTGCGAGTCCGCGGGAAATGCCGCAGGAGTTTCGCTATGATGTCCGATTAGTCGGTATCTCCTGCGTGGGGGACCGGCCCACACCGCGAAATCGTTCGTCAGGGCGAGGGTGTGAGGTGGCGCACGTTTAGCGACCGGATACGTCTGCGACGGCATGGATTGGGTAAGGCCCTCGTGTCCTACTCTCGACGAACGGGAGGCCCTCGTGGCTCCGTCCGCTCAGCTTCTTCTCGATGCCCTCTCCAAACCGACCGAGCCGGATCTGCTGGCAGGGGTCTCCGACCCGGACTGCGGCTTGGACGGATCCGGCTCGTTCATGTTCTCCGAGCCACCCCTGACCAGCGAGCCTCCGCTCGCCGACACCACCCCGCTGACCAGCGAGACCCCCATCGCCGCCGGGCTGCCGCTCACCAGTGAGCCCGCCGCCACCGGCTACGGCACGGAGCCCATGGAGGTCTGATGGGCCGAGCGCGGCTCGCCCGGCTGCACGGCGTCACCACGTCCTACGAGCCCGCGCCGGGCCGCACCGTCCATGTACCGGAGGACACGGTCGTAGCCGTCCTCGCCGCACTGGGGGTCGACGCCTCCACGCCGCAGGCCGTCCGCGACGCGCTGGACGCGTACGAGTACGGCCCGGCCCGTGCCCTCCTCCCGCCCACCCTCGTCACCCGTGAGGGCCGCCCGCCGGACCTGGCGGGGCTGCCCGGCGGCACCACGCTGTGCGTCGACACCGAGGACGGGCGGACGCTGGACTGGGGCCTGGTGCCCGGCGGGCGCGCGGCGCCGCTGCCGCCCGGCGTGCACCTCCTGCGGGTCTACTCCCCCGAGGGCCGCGCCGCGCACTCCCACCTCATCGTCGCGCCCGACCGGATGCCCCCGGCGCCCGGCCGCGCCCACGGCTTCATGGTCCAGCTCTACTCCCTGCTCTCCCAGAGCTCCTGGGGCATGGGCGACCTCGGCGACCTGGCCCGGCTGGCCGACTGGTCCGGGCGGACCCTCGGCACGGACTTCGTGCAGCTCAACCCCTTGCACGCGGCCGTACCGGGACCGCCGACCGACCCCTCCCCGTACCGCCCCTCCTCGCGCCGCTTCCCCGACCCCGTACACCTGCGGATCGCGGACGTGCCCGAATACGGGCAGCTCTCCGCCGCCGACCGGCAGCGCGCCGACGAGCTGGCCGGGAAGGCCGCCGCGCTGCGGGACGCCGTCCTGAAGAACGGCGCGCTGATCGACCGGGACGCGGTCTGGGAGCTGAAGAAGGAAGCGCTGGAGCTGCTGCGGACGGTGCCGCTGAGCACGTCCCGGCAGGCCGCGTACGACGCGTTCCGCGCCGTCCAGGGCCGCGACCTGGAGGACCACGCCACCTGGTACGCGCTGGCCGAGGAGCACGGCCCGGACTGGCGCAAGTGGCCCGACGGGCTGCGCGACCCGCGCTCTGCCCGCACGGAGCGGATGCGGCGCGCCCTGGCCGACCGCGTCGACTTCCACCGCAGGGCCGCCTGGCTCACCGACGAGCAGCTCGGCGCCGCGCAGCGCACCGCGCGCGAGGCGGGCATGAGCATCGGGCTGGTGCACGACCTGGCCGTCGGGGTCCATCCGACCGGGGCCGACACCTGGGCCCGGCAGGACGCCTTCGCGGCCGGCATGTCCGTCGGCGCGCCGCCGGACGCCTTCAACTCGCGCGGCCAGGACTGGGGGCTGCCGCCGTGGCGCCCCGACACGCTTGCGCGGACCGGGTACGCGCCCTTCCGCGCGCTGCTGCGCGGCCTGCTGCGGCACGCGGGCGCGCTCCGCATCGACCACGTGATGGGCCTGTTCCGGCTGTGGTGGATCCCGGAGGGCCGGCCGCCCACGGAGGGCGCCTACGTCCGGTACGACGCCGAGGCGATGCTCTCCGTCCTGGCGCTGGAGGCGGCGCGGGCCGGCACCACGGTCATCGGCGAGGACCTGGGGACGGTCGAGAACGGCGTGCGCGAGGCGCTGGCGGGGCGCGGCGTCCTCGGGACGTCCGTCCTGTGGTTCGAGCGCGACTGGGCCGCCGAGGGGCAGCCGCCGCTGCCGCCGCAGGACTGGCGCGCGGACTGCCTGGCGACCGTCACCACGCACGACCTGCCCAGCACGGCCGGGCGGCTGACCGGCGAGCACACCGCGCTGCGGCACCGCATCGGCCTGCTGGACGGCTCCCTGGAGGAGGCGCGGGCCGCGGAGGCGGCCGAGGTCGCCACCTGGCTGGAGTGGCTGGTGGCGCTGGGGCTGCTGCCGGAGGGCGCGGCCACCGGTGACGCCGCGGCCGACGAGGAGACCGCGGTCGCGGCGCTGCACCGCTTCCTGCTGCGGGCCCCGGCCCGGATGGTCGGCGTGTGGCTGCCGGACGCGGTGGGCGACCGGCGCCCGCAGAACCTGCCGGGCACGTCGGAGGAGTACCCGAACTGGCGGCTGCCGGTCGCGGCGCCGGACGGGCGGCCGATGACGCTGGAGGAGATCATGGAGTCGCCGCGGCTGCGGGCGCTGATGCGCGAGTTCGGGGCCGTGCCGGATTCCGTGCCGGATTCCGTGCCGGACGAAGAGGTCGGCCGCTGAGGTCAGCCGTTAGGGCACCCCGAGCGCGCGGACCGATCACGCGTCCGATAAATTGAGGTACGTGAGCAACAAGGTCAAGAACCACGCCCTGCGCGCCGGAACGATCACCGCCGGTACCGCGCTGATGCTGCTGATGTCGTCCCCTGCTTTCGCGCTCACCCGCGACGACGGTGACGACCCGGGTCCGGGCCTGAGTGTCGTCGAGACGCTCGGCCTCTACGTCGCGCTGCCGATCGTCCTCTTCCTGATCATCGCCGGCCTGGTCATGGTGGGCGACAAGTCCCGCAAGACCCAGAAGAGCTGACACCCGGCCTTCGAGGCTCACGGGGCACCACAGACTGCAAGGCGCCGAACGGTTCGTATGAACCGTTCGGCGCCTTTTGTCGTATTCGAGGGGCGCCGGAGTGGTCCATTTTCCGCCGATTTACCCGATTGCTCTGGCGATGCGTCTTGACGGGGAACTAACCTACGATGCCGTAACCTACGGAACCGTAAGGAATTCTCCACGTCCCCAGGAGACCCCCGTATGACCATCGCCCCCGCCCACCAAGACGGAGCGCGCGGCCAGACCGCCTGGAGTGACGCTCAGCTCCTGTATGCGCTCGAAGAGGTCGTCGAGAAGGAACTCAACCGGCACGAGAAGATCGCGAAGGAGTGGATGCCGCACGAGTACGTCCCCTGGAGCGACGGCCGGAACTTCGACGGCGTCATGGGCGGCGAGCCCTGGTCGCCCGAGCAGTCCAAGGTCACCGACATCGGCCGCACCGCGCTGGTCGTGAACCTGCTCACCGAGGACAACCTCCCCAGCTACCACCACGAGATAGCGACCCTCTTCGGGCGCGACGGCGCGTGGGGCACCTGGGTGCACCGCTGGACGGCCGAGGAGGGCCGGCACGGCATCGTCATGCGCGACTACCTGCTGACCAGCCGGGCCGTCGACCCGGTCCAGCTGGAACGCTTCCGCATGGCGCACATGTCGGAGGGCTTCGAGTCCGACAACAACCACAGCATGCTGCACTCCGTGGCGTACGTGGCCTTCCAGGAGCTCGCGACCCGCATCTCGCACCGGAACACCGGACGGCACTCCGGCGACCCGGTCTGCGACCGGATGCTCGCCCGCATCGCCACGGACGAGAACCTCCACATGCTCTTCTACCGGAACCTCCTCGGGGCGGCCTTCGAGCTGGCGCCCGACCAGACCATGTGCGCCGTGCGCGACGTGGTCGTGAACTTCCGGATGCCCGGCCACGGCATGCCCGGCTTCGAGCGGGCCGCCGCCCGCATGGCGATCGGCGGGATCTACAACCTGCGGATCCACCACGACGACGTGATCCAGCCGGTGCTGCGCTTCCTGAAGGTCCTGGAGATCGGCGGCCTGGGCCCGGAGGGCCTGAAGGCGCAGGAGGAGCTGGGGCTCTTCATGAGCGGCCTGGACGACCAGGCGCGCACGTTCGACGAGCGGCTGGCGGCCCGCGAGGCCCGCAAGGCCGCCCGCCAGGGCTGACGCCACTTCCTTTCGTTTTCTCTAAAAGGAATCGTCAGAAACATTCGATGGACCTGACGAGTTCCGGGCTGTCACGGTAGGTGCGATCCCGCACCGACCGAAGGGAAGCCGTGACAGTCCTGGAGAACGAAGCAGCCGTACGGACCGGGAGCGAATCCCGGTCCGTACGCCCCACCGCCGCCCGGCGCGCCACCCTCACCGGCCTCGCGCTCGCGCTGACCGCCACCGTCGTCTGGTCCGGCAGCTTCGTCGCGACCCGGGCGCTGCACGACAGCGTGCCGCCCGTGCAGGCGGTCTTCTGGCGGTGGGTGATCGCGCTGCTCGCCGTGGCGCCGATGACGCTCCCGCAGGTCTGGCGGCAACGCGCGCTCATCCGCCGCCACTTCCGCTTCCTCCTCCTTGCCTCGCTGCTCGGGGTCTCCCTCTACAACACCCTGGTCCACCAGGCGGGGCTGACCACCACGGCCGGCACCATGGGCATGATCATGGCCGCGTCGCCCACGCTGATGGCGCTGTTCGGGCGCTTCGGCCGCGGCGGCGAGCGGATCGGCGCCCGGCGCGCCGCCGGCATGCTGGTCGCGACCGCCGGCGTCCTCACCCTGCTCGGCAAGGGCGACCCGACGGCCCTCTTCCGGCTCGACCTCGCCAGTGGCGGCCTGTGGATGCTGGCCGCCATGGCCTGCTTCGCCGGGTACAGCGCACTGGTCCGCCACAAGCCCGCGGAGCTCACTGGCCCGGTCTTCCTCTGCGTGACCTTCCTGATCGGCACGGTGCTGCTGGCGCCCGCCTACGCCGTCAGCCTCACCGTGCAGGGCGGCTTCACACTCGGCGTCGACACGGTCGGCCCGCTGCTGTACATCGGGATCTTCTCCTCCGCGGTCGCGTTCTTCACCTGGAACAAGGCCATCGCGCTGGTCGGCGCGGCCCGCGCGGGCGCCGTCTACTACCTCCAGCCGGTCTGCGTCGCCCTGCTCTCCCTCCTGCTGCTCGACGAACACACCGGCCCGGTGCAGATCCTGTGCATGGTGCTGATCCTGGGCGGCGTGGTGCTCGCCGCCGGTGTACCGCGAAGAGCCGACCGGTGACCGCATACGCTGCCCGCATGGCCGACTGGGACATCAAGAAGCTGCGCATCCTGCGCACGCTCGGCGAGCTGGGCACGGTGACCGCGACCGCCGAGGCGCTGCACATGACGCCCTCGGCGGTCTCGCAGCAGCTGACCGGGCTCGCCAAGCAGCTCGGGGTGACCCTCTTGCAGGCGCACGGCCGCCGGGTGCGCCTCACCGACGCGGCCCACCTCGTCCTCCGGCACGCCGACGCGGTCTTCGCACAGCTGGAGCGGGCGGACGCCGAGCTGCTCGGGTACTTGCAGGGCGAGGCCGGCGAGGTGCAGGTCGGCGCGTTCTCCACGGCGATCCCGGCGCTGGTGGTACCGGCCGTCGAGCAGCTGCGGCGTACCCACCCGGGCCTGGTCGTCCGGGTACGGGAGGCCGAGGCGGCCGAGGCGTACGAGCTGCTCTCGGAGGGCAGCGTGGACCTCGCCCTCTCCCTCGCGGCGCACGCGCCCACCCCCCGCGACCCCAAGTTCGCCCGGCTGTCGCTGCTCGCCGACCCGCTGGATGTGGCGCTGCCGGCCGGGCACCCGCTGGCCGCCGAGCCGGGGCTGCGGCTGGCCGATCTGGCGGGCGAGCCGTGGATCTTCGGGCGCAGCGGGCCGTGGTCCCAGATCACCACGAACGCCTGCGAGAACGCCGGGTTCGTACCGGAGCAGGCGCACGCGGCGGCCGACTGGGCGGCGATCCTGGCGATGGTCGCGGCGGGCATGGGCGTGGCGCTCGTCCCGCGCATGGCGATGCGGCCGGAGCGGGGCGGGGCCGGGGTGGCGGTCCGTGTGCTCCACGCCGACCAGCCGCGCCGCCACGTCATCGCGGCAGTCCGCCGGGGCGCGGAGGACGCGCCGGGGATGGCCAAGGTACTGGCCGCGCTGCGGCACGTGGCGGCGGGACTGTCCGACCAGTAGCCGTGGGCCGCCCCGTACCTGGATCTCTTCCGGTACTGGCCCATCGGCCGACCTCTCAGCCGGCCTCGCAGCCGAGCTCTCAGCTGACCGCTCAGTTGATCTTTCAGCTCGTCTTAAAGTCCACTCCAGAAACTTTCGATAGACCTGCCCGAACGCCTCTGCGAAGGTCAGCAGTGAGTGCTTCCGGCGCTCCCACCTCCGGACGACGAAGGGCAGAGATGACCACCACCCCGGCCGCCTCCTCCACTGATCCGCACGCCAACGACGCCGCCCCGTACGGCGGTGGCGACCCCTACGCCGACTACCGCGACGGGGACTTCGCGTTCACCTCGCTCGTCGACCTCGCCGACCGCCGCTTCGGCGCCGGCGTGATCGCCGCGAATGACGAGTTCTTCGCCGAGCGCGAGAACCTGCTCAAGCGCGAGCGCGCCGTGTTCGACCCGGAGCACTTTGGGCACAAGGGCAAGATCATGGACGGCTGGGAGACCCGGCGCCGCCGCGGCGCCGACGGTGACCACCCCTTCCCGACCGACGACGAGCACGACTGGGCGCTGATCCGCCTCGCCGTCCCCGGCGTGATCCGCGGCGTCATCGTCGACACCGCCCACTTCCGCGGCAACTACCCGCAGCAGGTCACCGTCGAAGCCACCTCCGTACCGGGCAGCCCGAGCCCGGAGGAGCTGCTCGCCGACGACGTGAAGTGGGAGGAGATCGTCCCCCGCACGCCGGTGCGCGGCCACGCCGCCAACGGCTTCGAGGTCACCGCCGAGCGCCGCTTCACCCACCTTCGCCTCAAGCAGCACCCCGACGGCGGCATCGCCCGGCTGCGTGTGCACGGCGAGGTCGTGGCCGACCCGGCGTGGCTGGACGTCCTGGGCACCATCGACCTGGCGTCCGTACTGAACGGCGGCGCGGTCGAGGACGCCTCGGACCGCTTCTACTCCTCGCCCACCCAGATCATCCAGCCCGACCTGTCCCGCAAGATGGACGACGGCTGGGAGAACCGCCGCCGCCGCGTCAAGGGCACCAACGACTGGGTCCGTTTCCGCCTCGCCGCGCAGGGCGAGATCCGCGCGATCGAGATCGACACGGCGTACCTCAAGGGCAACTCCGCGGGCTGGGCGGCGCTGTACGGCTGTGACGGCACGCCGGAGGACGAGTCCTCGTGGTTCGAGATCCTGCCGAAGACGAAGCTGCAGCCGGACACGCCGCACCGCTTCGTGCTGCCGGCCGCGGTGACCGCCACGCATGTCCGGCTGGACGTCTTCCCGGACGGCGGCCTTGCGCGGATGCGCGTGCACGGCAGCCTCACCGAAGCGGGCCGCGCCGCGCTTGGGCGCCGCTTCGACGAGCTGAACGGCTGACGCGCTGCGGCCTGAGGCCGCGGTATTCCGACTCGTCCGGCGGACGGCCGCGCACGATCGCGCCGACGCCGGACGGCACCACCACGCCGAGGGCGGGGGCGTCCGTTTCCACGCGACCGTCCCGCCGTCCCGGTTGCTCGCGCAGTTCCCCGCGCCCCTCAAGGGGCGCGGGGAACTGCGCGTTCAGCGCTGCCGTCAGGCGGCAGCCGCGTCCGCGGCCTGCGCCTTGAGGGCCCGCTCCACGCCCGCCCGGTTCTCCGTCACCAGGCGGCGGAGGGCCGCGCTCGGGTTCGCCGAGGCGAGCCACGCGTCCGTCGCGTCCAGCGTCTCCTGCGAGACCTGGAGCGAGGGGTAGAGACCGACGGCGATCTGCTGCGCCATCTCGTGGCTGCGCGCCTCCCACACGCTCTTCAGCGCGTCGAAGTACTTCCCGGCGTACGGCGCCAGCAGCTCGCGCTGGTCGGTCTGGACGAAGCCGCCGATGACGGCCTCCTGCACCGCGTTCGGGAGCTTGTCGGACTCCACGACCGACGCCCACGCCTCGGCCTTGGCCTCCGCGGTCGGGCGGGCCGCGCGGGCGGTCGCGGCGTACCGCTCGCCCGCCGAGGTCCGGTCCCGCTCCAGCTCCGCCGCGATCGCCTTCTCGTCGGCGCGGCCGGTGGCGGCCAGCCGCTGCAGCAGCGCCCAGCGCAGCTCGGTGTCGACGGCGAGGCCGGTGATCTCCTCCGTGCCGTCGAGGAGGTTCTGCAGGAGGTCCAGCTGCGCGGTCGTACGGGCCGTCGCGGCGAACGCGCGGGCCCACGCCAGCTGGTGGTCGCTGCCGGACTCGGCGGCGCGCAGCTGCTTGAGGCAGGCGTCGGTCCACTTGGCGAGGCCCGTCTCGCGCCACTCGGGCGCGGCGTACAGCTCCAGCGCCAGCTTCACCTGGCGGTGCAGCGACTGCACCACGCCGATGTCGGACTCCTTGCCGATGCCGGAGAGCACCAGCTCCAGGTAGTCGCGGGTGGCCAGTTCGCCGTCCCGGGTCATGTCCCAGGCCGAGGCCCAGCACAGCGCGCGCGGCAGCGACTCGGAGAAGTCGCCGAGGTGCGCGGTGACGGTCTTCAGCGACTCCTCGTCGAGGCGGACCTTGGCGTACGAGAGGTCGTCCTCGTTGAGCAGGATGACCGCCGGGCGCGGGGTGTTGGCCGGGAACGGCACCTCGGTGCGCTCGCCGTCCACGTCCAGCTCGATGCGGTCCGAGCGGACCAGCTTGCCGTCCTTCAGGTCGTAGCAGCCGACCGCGATGCGGTGCGGGCGCAGGACCGGCTCGCCGGTCGCGCCCTCGGGCAGCGCGGGGGCCTCCTGGCGGATGACGAGGGAGGTGACGTTGCCCGCCGCGTCCGTCTCGATCTCCGGGCGGAGGATGTTGATGCCGGCCGTCTGCAGCCACTTCTTCGACCAGGTCTTCAGGTCCCGGCCCGAGGTCTCCTCCAGCGCGCCGAGCAGGTCGGAGAGCCGGGTGTTCCCGTAGGCGTGCGCCTTGAAGTACTGCTGCACGCCGCGGAAGAACTCGTCCATTCCGACGTAGGCCACGAGCTGCTTGAGCACGCTCGCGCCCTTCGCGTACGTAATGCCGTCGAAATTGACCAGCACATCATCCAGGTCGCGGATCTCCGCCATGATCGGGTGGGTGCTGGGCAGCTGGTCCTGCCGGTACGCCCAGGTCTTCATGGAATTCGCGAACGTGGTCCAGGAATGCGGCCACTTGCTGCCCGGCGCGTACGCCTGGCAGGCGATCGAGGTGTACGTCGCGAAGGACTCGTTCAGCCACAGGTCATTCCACCACTCCATGGTGACCAGATCGCCGAACCACATGTGCGCGAGCTCGTGGAGAATGGTCTCCGCGCGCACCTCGTACGCCGCGTCCGTCACCTTGGAGCGGAACACGTACTGGTCGCGAATGGTGACCGCGCCGGCGTTCTCCATCGCGCCCGCGTTGAACTCCGGGACGAAGAGCTGGTCGTACTTCGCGAAGGGGTACTCGTAGTCGAACTTCTCCTGGAACCAGTCGAATCCCTGCCGGGTGACCGCGAAAATCTCCTCCGCGTCCAGGAATTCGGCGAGCGAGGGCCGGCAGTAAATGCCCAGCGGAACGGTCTTCCCGTCCTTCTCGTACGTGCTGTGCACGGCGTGGTACGGGCCCACGATCAGCGCGGTGATGTAGCTGGAGATCCGCGGCGTCGGCGCGAAGCGCCACACGGTCCCCTCGGGCTCCGGCGTCGGGGAATTGGACACCACGGTCCAGCCCTCGGGCGCCTTCACCGTGAACTGGAACGTGGCCTTGAGGTCCGGCTGCTCGAAGGACGCGAATACCCGCCGGGCGTCCGGCACCTCGAACTGCGTGTACAGATAAGCCTGCTGGTCCACCGGGTCGACGAAGCGGTGCAGCCCCTCGCCCGTATTGGTGTAGGCGCAGTCCGCCACGACCTTCAGCTCATTGCGCCCGGACCGCAGTCCCGTCAGCGCGATCCGCGAGTCCGCGAACACGTCCTCCGGCGCGAGCGTGGTGCCGTTCAGCACGACCTCATGAACGGTCGGCGCCACCAGATCGATGAACGAATCCGCACCGTCCTCGGCCACGTCGAAACGCACCGTGGTCACGGACCGGAAAACGCCCCCCTCCTGCGCGCCGCTCAGATCCAGATCGATCTCGTACGCGTCGACGGTCAGCAGGCGCGCCCGCTCCTGCGCCTCTTCGCGGGTCAGATTCGTGCCAGGCACGCGGTCATCTCCTCCGGTATACGGCGTTGCATGCGACGTTCCCGCCATCCTTCCACGGGGAGCCCACCCGGTGGCGAGCGGTTTCGGCGGTAGTAAGGATCTTCCTACCCGGGTAGCATTGGGGTATGAAGATCAGTGTGAGTCTTCCGCAGGAGGACGTCGCCTTCCTCGACGAGTACGCCAAGAGAATCGAAGCGGATTCACGGTCCGCCGTGATTCACGCCGCCATCGAGCAGCTGCGGGCCACCGAGCTGGAGACCGAGTACGAGGCGGCCTTCGCCGAGTGGGACGCGAGCGAGGACGCCGCGTTCTGGGAGCACTTCTCCGGGGACGGGCTGAGCGATGAGACGCGGTGACATCTGCCTGGTCGACTACGAACCGGCCCGGGGGAGCGAGGTCAACAAGGCGCGCCCCTCGGTGGTCGTCTCCAACGACGGTGCCAACGCGGCCGTGCAGCGGACCGGCCGCGGCGTGGTCACCGTGGTCCCGCTGACCTCGAACGTCTCCCGGGTCTACCCCTTCCAGGTGCTGCTCCCCGCTGCCGAGTGCGGCCTGCCCAAGGACTCCAAGGCGCAGTGCGAACAGGTGCGTGCGGTGGCGCCGGATCGGGTGCTGCGCAGTATCGGCGCGGTGCCGCGCCCGCGCATGGCCGAGATCGACGCGGCGCTGCGGCGGCACCTGGCGCTCTGAGCGGGGCGGTGAGCGTCACGTCCGATTCCCGCCGGAAGGCGGGGTGGCGAGTGGCCAGGCTGGACGCATGACCACTTATTCCGCGCGTCCCATCGACGCCACCGCTCTGAAGGAACTCCGTACCGCCGACGACGCCGGGCGGCCGATGCGGGCGTTCACCGCGTCCGAGGACGGGGTGCCGGTGGCGTGTGTCGGGAGTCCGTTGCGGTGTTGTCTGCGCGGGGTCCGGGCGGGGGAGCGGGTGGCGCTCGTGGCGTATGCGCCGTTGCGGCGGTGGGCCGCCGCAACGGGGGCGGAGCCCGGTGCCTATGACGAGCAGGGGCCGGTGTTCGTGCATGCCGGAGAGTGCGGCGGGCCCGACCCGGCGGCCGTGGGGTATCCGTTCGCGCGGCCCGGAGCGCTGCGGGTCCTGCGGCGGTACACCGCGGCCGGGCACATCGCCGGAGGCGAGCTGCTGGAGCTTCCCCAGGACGCCGACGCGGCCCTCGACGCCGCGCTGGACGAGGCGTTCGCCGGCCCGGAGACCGCGCTGGTGCACGTGCGGGCCGTGGAGTACGGCTGCTTTCACTACGAGGTGCGCAGGCCGTAGCGCGGGGGAACGCGCAGCGGGGCCCGTACGGACGTGATCCGTACGGGCCCCGCGGGCGTCGTGGGAGGCGTCAGCCCTTGAGCTCCGCCGCGACGAGCTCCGCGATCTGGACGGCGTTGAGCGCCGCGCCCTTGCGGAGGTTGTCGTTGGAGAGGAAGAGCGCCAGGCCGTGCTCGACCGTCTCGTCCTTGCGGATGCGGCCGACGTAGGACGGGTCCTGGCCGGCGGCCTCCAGCGGGGTGGGCACGTCGGAGAGGGCCACGCCCGGCGCGCCCGCCAGCAGCTCGGTCGCCCGCTCGGGGCTGATCGGGCGCTCGAAGCGCGCGTTGACCTGCAGGGAGTGGCCGGAGAAGACCGGGACGCGGACGCAGGTGCCGGAGACCTTCAGCTCGGGGATCTCCAGGATCTTGCGGCTCTCGTTGCGGAGCTTCTGCTCCTCGTCGGTCTCGTTGAGGCCGTCGTCCACGATCGAGCCCGCCATCGGCAGCACGTTGAAGGCGATGGGGCGGACGTACTTGTTCGGCGCGGGGAAGTCGATCGACGAGCCGTCGTGCGTCAGCTTGGTCGCGTCCTGGTCGATGGCCTTGCGGGCCTGGTCGTCCAGCTCCGCGACGCCGGCCAGGCCGGAGCCGGAGACCGCCTGGTAGGTGGCGACGACGAGGGCGGTGAGGCCGGCCTCGTCGTGCAGCGGACGCAGCACCGGCATCGCGGCCATCGTCGTGCAGTTCGGGTTGGCGATGATGCCCTTGGGGCGGTCCGCGACCGCGTGCGGGTTCACCTCGGAGACCACGAGGGGGACCTCGGGGTCACGGCGGAAGGCGGAGGAGTTGTCGATCACGACCGGGCCGGCCGCGGCGACCTTGGGCGCCAGCTCCTTGGCGGTCGCGCCGCCCGCGGAGAAGAGGACGATGTCCAGGCCCGAGTAGTCGGCCGTCGCCGCGTCCTCGACCGTGATCTCGGTGTCCTGCCACGGGATCGTGCGTCCGGCGGACCGGGCCGAGGCGAACAGCCGCAGCTGCTCCACGGGGAAGTTCCGCTCGGCGAGAATCCCTCGCATCACACCGCCGACCTGGCCGGTGGCTCCGACGATTCCGATCCTCATGGCACTCCTTCTAGGGGACTGGCGACGATTTCCGACTGGAAACCCTGCTCAGAAGTCCCTCCATCATGCGTGTGAGACCCGTCGCGTTGTCCAATCCGTTTCACGGAGTGGAGCGGAAAACAAATCTTGCCATGCGGACAAGTGACTTCTGAGTCGCTGCTGACCTCCCATAATCTCCTACCCGAAGGACAGTGCGAAGGTCACAACGAGGTGCCGACGCGAAGACCCTACGTTTCGGTACTGAACGGGGCGTATCGCCCCCAGAGAGGCATTGCCCCCTGTGACCGCCCCTGCCCCCGTCGTCGACGCCCCGGAGGCCGAAGCAGCCGCGCCCGCCCGCGCCGGACGCGCCCTGCGCTCCGCCGCCCCGCCGCGCCCCCGCCCCCTCGTCCTGCTGGCCGCCACCACGGCGCTCGCCCTCGTGCTGCTGCTCCTGGCCGGGACCGGGGTGCTCATCCGGCATCCCGTGCTCATCCCGCCGCTCGCGGCCAGCGCCGCGCTGATCGCCGGCGCCCCGGCGCTGCCGCTCGCGCAGCCGCGCAGCGTCATCGGCGGCCACCTGCTGGGCGCCGCCGTCGGCTTCACCGTGGTGGCCGTCGCGGGGCCCGGCGTCTGGAGCGCGGCCGCGGCCGGCGCGCTGGCCTTCGGTGCGACGTCGCTGGCCCGCTCGCCGCACTCGCCCGGCGTCGCCACGTCCCTGATCGTCGGCTTCCAGGGGCCCGATCCGCTGCCGTTCCTGCCCCTGCTGCTGGCGGCCACCGTGATCCTGACCACGGTGGGCCTGTGCCTGCACCGCCTGACCGGCCGCCGCTATCCGCTGTACTGGTGGTGACCCGCGCCTCCGCGGACGGGGCGCGCTGGGACGCGTACGCCGTTACCCCATGACGTGAACGTCACATGAAGCGCGGGCGCCGGTTCTCCGAGCGTCCGGTGGCCGGCGCGGCACGTCGGCCGCCCGGGTGATCCCTGTGCAGAGATCGGCGGCGCGCGTTGTGGTCATGTTCACGCGCAGTCCACCCCCGGTGCGAAACATCCCTGGTGAGGGGCGGTCGGCCCGCCCCGCCACCACCGCGTTCGCACTCGGGGAGTTCGCGCATGTCCCGCACTCGGTCCGCCGCCGCCACCCTCGACCGCCGTACCTTCCTCGCCGCCACCGGAGTGGCGGGCGCCGCCGCCGGGGCCGGACTGACCCTCGGTCTGAGCGGCCGGCCGGCGACCGCCGTGCCGGCCCAGGCCGGGCCTCCGCCCTTCGCGCCGGACCCGGTCGCCGCGCCCGCCGTGCCGCCCGTGCCCTTCCGCCGCGGCACCACCCTCGACTCCGTGGCCACCCCGCGCGGCACCGCCGGCTACCGCCGCCTCGGCGACGGCCCCGCCTGGTCCCGCGTCGTCCGCACCGAGCTGGCCGCCGCCCGCTCCGGCCGGGACGAGCGGCGCACCACGCTCGCGTCCTTCGCGCAATTCACCGACCTGCACCTGGTCGACGTGCAGAGCCCGCTGCGGTACGAGTACCTGCGCGCGCAGACCGCGAGCGCCTGGCGCCCGCAGGAGGCGCTGTCGGTGGCCGGCATGGTCTCGCTCATCGAGCGGGTCAACGCGCTCAAGGGCGGCCCCGCCACCGGCTCCCCGCTCGGCTTCGTGATGACCACCGGCGACAACACCGACAACAACTCCAAGATCGAGCTGGAGTGGTTCCTCGCCGCGATGAGCGGCGGCCGCATCGTCCCGAACACCGGCGACCCCCGGCACTACGAAGGCGTGCAGGACAGCGGCCTGAAGCTGTACTGGCAGCCGGACAGCGACCTGCGGGACGCCGACAAGCAGCTCGGCTTCCCGCGGCTGCCCGGCTTCCTCGACGCCGCGCTCCGCACCGTGCACAGCCCCGGGCTGGACATCCCCTGGTACACCACGGTCGGCAACCACGACCAGCTGCCCGGCGGCTGTTACGCGCCCGGCGACTCGTACTGGACGGAGGTCGCGACCGGCGGCCGCAAGCTGGAGACGCTCCCGGCGGACCAGGCGAAGCAGGTCTGGTCGGCCGTGAAGAAGGGCCTGGACCCCACCGGCGCCGACTTCAAGGCGCTGATGAAGGCCAACCGCCGGCACACCCGGCAGGTGACGCCGGACCCGCGGCGGGCGCCCTTCACCCGCGCCGAGTACGTCCGCGCCCACCTCGACCCCGCCTACGACGGCGCGGGCCCGCACGGCCACGGCTTCACCGAGGCCAACCTCCAGGACGACCAGCTGTACTACAGCTTCCAGGTGTCCGACGACGTGATCGGCATCAGCCTGGACACCACCGACCCCGGCGGCCACTACACCGGCTCGGTCGGCACCGCCCAGCTGCGCTGGCTGGAGCGGCAGCTGAAGGAGCACAAGGACTCCTACGTCCTCGTCTTCAGCCACCACACCAGCAAGACCATGGACAACACCCGCCCGGACCCGGCCCGGCCCGACGAGGGCCGCCACGGGGGCGACGAGCTGGTACGGCTGCTGTCCGGCCACCGCAACGTGCTGGCCTGGATCAACGGCCACAGCCACAAGAACGACATCACCCCGCACGACGGCTTCTGGGAGGTCTCCACCGCCTCGCACATCGACTTCCCGCAGCTCGCGCGGATCATCGAGGTCGTGGACAACCACGACGGGACGCTGTCGCTCTTCACCACGCTCGTGGAGTCGGCGGCCCCGCACCGCACCGACTTCCACGACCTCTCGCAGACCGGCCTGGCCGCGCTCTACCGCGAGCTGTCCGCCAATCAGCCGCAGGGCCGTACGGACCTGGCGGGCGAGCCCGGCGACCGCAACACCGAACTCCTGGTGAAACGTGGCTGATTGACGCTCAACCCCGAGCCGCGTCGCAACCCCGGGGCCCGGCCGCCGGGTCCCCCTCCCCGACCGCAGTCGGCAGCGGGCGCCACCGCCGCCGCAGGAGGGGGAGACGACGATGAGCGCACGGATCGCACTGGCGGGGGCCCTGGCCGCCGCCCTCGCAGGAACGGCACTGCTCACCGCGCCCGCGGCCACCGCCGCGGGACCGGCGGGCGACGGCCACGCGGGCACCAAGGCTGCCATGGAGGCCCAGGTCGCCAAGGGCGTCCCCGGCATGATCGGCCAGGTCACCGAGGGGCGCCGGGTCTGGAAGGCCACCGCCGGCGTCGGCAATACCGAGACCGGGTCACCGCGCGGCGCCGACGACGCCTTCCGCGTCGGCAGCATCACCAAGACCTTCGTGGCCACGGTCCTGCTCCAGCTGGAGGCGGAGGGCCGGCTCGGCCTGGACGACACGGTCGAGAAGTGGCTGCCGGGCGTCGTCCGGGGCCACGGCCACGACGGCCGCCGCGTCACACTGCGGCAGCTGCTCAACCACACCAGCGGCATCCGCGAGGTCTTCGAGGAGGAGGCGTTCCACGCCAAGGTGACCGGGCCCGGCTTCCTGAAGCACCGCTACGACACCTGGACGCCCCGGCAGCTCGTCCGCCTGGCGATGAAGGGCAAACCCGCCTTCGAGCCGGGCACTTCGTGGAGCTACTCCAACACCAACTACGTGCTGGCCGGGATGGTCGTCGAGAAGGCCACCGGGAAGCCGTACGGAAAGGAGGTCGAGCGCCGCATCCTGAAACCGCTCGGCCTGCGCCGCACCGTCGTGCCCGGCACCGACCCCCGCATGCCGGGGCCGCACGGCATCGCGTACTCCAAGCTGCTGGTGGAGAAGCCGGGGCCGAAGGTGTACGACGCGACGGAACTCAATCCCTCGCTCGCCGGGCCGGCCGGCGAGATGATCTCCACGGCGGGTGACCTCAACCGCTTCTACGCGGCGGTGCTGCGCGGAAAGCTCTTCCCGCAGCGGCAGTTGAAGGAGATGCTCACGACGGTCCCGGTCGGCAAGGAAGCGCCGCAATTCCGGTACGGGCTGGGCCTGATGACGCAGAAACTCTCCTGCGGGGTCCGGCTGTACGGCCACGGCGGCGGCATCCACGGCTCGACCTCAGAAGCCGTCAGCACCCGCGACGGCCGGCACACCGCGGCGTTCAACTCCAACGCGGACTGGACCGGCGACAGCGAGCCGGTGGTCGAGGCGGAGTTCTGCGGCGGGAAGTGACACCGTCCGCACCTGCGCGCGGGGGCGGGTCCGGCTCCGGACCCGCCCCTCCGCTCCGCCGCGAGCGAGCGCTGTGCCGAGCTATTTCGGCAGCACCGCCACGTACGCGCTCGGCTCCCGGTCCGCCGCCGCCATCAGCGCGGTCCGCACCACCATCGCCTGCTCCTCGGGCGCCTCGCGCAGCTTCTTCGGCGTCACCTGCACGACCGTGATGCCCAGCCGCTCCAACCGCTCACGGGTGCGGGTGTGCTCCGGCCACAGCGTCTGGTCGGCGTACTTCGGGGACCGCGCGTCGATCGTCAGCGCCACCGCCTGTACCGGCCAGAACGCGTCCACGCCGCCGAGGTACGGGCCGCCCGGCAGCCGCAGGTCCACGTTCCACACCGGGTCCGGCAGCCGGTAGTCGCGCACCAGGTCGTACAGCAGGCCCTCGGCCAGCGCCCGGCCCTCCGCCAGCAGGCCGTCCACCGCGTCCATCACCTGCGGCCTGCCCAGCAGCCGCGCCCGGCTCAGCTCGCGCACCACGGCCGTCGGGTCGCAGTGCCCGCCGCGCACCGCCTCGGACAGCAGCCGGCGGATCGCCGTCGGCCCGCCGACCGCCTCCAGCGCGGTCATCTCCGCTTCCCCCAGTCCGGCCCTGGCGGTCTGCGGGCCGGTCAGCCGGGCCACCGCGTCGGCCAGCGCTCTGGGGACCGGGGCCACCGGCAGGCCGGTGACCTCCACCGCGGGCGGCGGCGTCTGGGCCCGTACGACCTGCGCGAAGCCCGCAGAGCGCAGCCGCCGCGAGCGCGGCACGAGGACCTCGATGCGGTCCAGAGAGAGCAGCGGGGGAGCGGAGGAGAAGCGGTGCAGGGCGAGCGCCGCCAGCCCGGTGATCATCGCCTCGGGTTCGTAGCGGTCGGCGCCGTCGCCCTGGGCCGGCACGGCCGGTTCGCCGTCCGGGCCGGTGGCGGCCGCCGGCGTGCGCCGGGCCGCGTACAGCAGGACGGCGTGCAGCCGCTCCTCGCTGGTGGGCGGGCCGGGGTGGAGCAGGTGGACGCCCGGCAGGATCTGCTGCCAGGGGCCGCCGGGCCGGCAGCGCTCGGCGAGGTCGGAGGGCGCGATGCCGTGCTCGCGCAGCTGCCGGGAGGTGAGGACGCGGTGCCGTACGTCGGCGAGGTGGTGGAGCGGGCGGGGCGAGAGCGGGGTGTTGTGGTTCATGCCCCCGCCATTCCCGCGCCCGCGCCGCCCCCTAACCGCTGTTACCGTTCCGTCGACGTTTCCGTACAACCACGGCCTAAAGTACGGGCGTTCGACGGCCGATAAGTGCTGGTCCTACCGAGGGTTACGGCTTCGCGCCGACCTTTGCGTCACAAGCCTGTGCCCGCAGCGCCCGCGCGAGATCGTCCCGGGACTCCGACACCAGCCGGCGCAGCGCGGACGGCGCGTCCGCGTGCCCGATGAGCCAGGCGTCGGCCGCGTCCAGCGTCTCCTGGCTGCTCTGCAGCGCCGGGAAGAGGCCGCGGACCACGGCCATCCCGATCTCGATCGACCGCTCGTCCCACACCCGCCCGATCGCGTCGAAGTACTTCGGCGCGTACGGCGCCAGCAGCTCGCGCTGCCCGGCCTGGTCGAAGCCCGAAATCGTGGCCTCCACCAGGGCGTTGGAGAGCGCGTCGGACTCCACCACGTCCGCCCAGGCGCGCGCCTTGACCTCGGCGTCGGGGCGGGCGGCCAGGCAGCGGACGTGGTGGCGCTTGCCGGACGCGGTGTCGTCGCGGGCCAGTTCGGCGTCGATCCGCTGCGCGTCGGCCACGCCGTGCGAGGCCAGCGGCTCCAGGAATGCCCAGCGCAGCTCCTGGTCCACCGTCAGCCCGTCGATCTTCGCGGTGCCGTCCAGCAGACCGCTCAGCAGCTGGAGGTCGGCCTCGGTGGAGGCGACGGTGGCGAAGAAGCGGGCCCAGGTGAGCTGGTGGCCGCTGCCGGGCTCGGCGAGGCGCAGCTCGTGCAGGGCGCCCTGGGCCAGCTGCTGCGCGCCGAGCTGCCGCCAGTCGGGCGCCGCGTAGTGGTGCAGCGCGGTGCGGGCCTGGGCGTGCAGCGTCTGCAGCACACCGATGTCGGACTCCCGCCCGGCGAACCGCAGCACGATGTCGAGGTAGTCGCGGGCCGGCATCAGCCCGTCGCGGGTCAGGCCCCACAGCGCGGACCAGCACAGGGCGCGCGCCATCGGGTCGGCGATCTCGCCGAGGTGGCCGCGCAGGGTGGCCAGCGACCGCTCGTCGAAGCGGACTTTGCAGTACGTCAGGTCCTCGTCGTTGACCAGGACCAGGTCGGGCCGCTCGGACCCGGTCAGCTCCGCGACGACCGTGCGCTGCCCGGAGACGTCCAGCTCGGCACGGGCGTACCGGACCAGCGAACCGTCGGCGTCGTGGCGGCGGTACAGGCCGACCGCCACCCGGTGCGGCCGCAGCTCGGGCCGGGCGGGCGAGGCTTCCTGCAGGACGGCCAGCTCGGTGATGCGGTCCTGCGCGTCGTAGGTGACCTGCGGGGTGAGCGCGTTGACGCCGGCCGTCTGGAGCCAGGAGCGGGACCAGGCGGCCAGGTCGCGGCCCGAGGTCTCCTCCAGGACGTTCAGCAGGTCGGCGAGGGTGGTGTTGCCGTACTCGTGCCGCTTGAAGTACCGCCGCGCGCCGTCCAGGAAGGCGTCCCGTCCCACGTACGCGACGAGCTGCTTCAGTACGGACGCGCCCTTGGCGTACGTGATCCCGTCGAAGTTGAGCTTGGCGTCCTCCAGGTCGCGGATGTCGGCGGTGATCGGGTGCGTGGAGGGCAGCTGGTCGGCGCGGTACGCCCACGCCTTGCGCCCGTTGGCGAAGGTGATCCAGCCGCCGGTGAACCGGGTCGCCTCCACCAGCGACAGCGCGCCCATGAAGTCCGCGAAGGACTCCTTGAGCCACAGGTCGTCCCACCACTCCATGGTGACCAGGTCGCCGAACCACATGTGGGCCATCTCGTGCAGGATGACGTTGGCCCGCCGCTCGTACGACGCCTGCGTCACCTTCCCCCGGAAGATGAACTCCTCGCGGAAGGTGACACAGCCCGGGTTCTCCATCGCGCCGATGTTGTACTCCGGCACGAACGCCTGGTCGTACTTCCCGAAGGGGTACGGGTAGTCGAAGTGGTCGTGGAAGAAGTCCAGGCCCTGCTTGGTGACGGTGAAGACGTCGTCGGAGTCGAAGTACCGGGCCAGCCCCTTGCGGCAGAGCGCGCCGAGCGGCACCTCCAGCTCGGTGCCGTCCGCGAACGTACGCCGGTAGGTGTCGGAGACGTAGTGGTACGGGCCCGCGACCACGGCGGTGATGTACGTGGAGATGGGCTCGGTCCGCGCGAAGCGGTGCACGCCGCCCTCGGCGGTGCCCTCTTCCACACCGTTGCTGAGCACCACCCAGCCCTCGGGCGCGGTCACCTCGAAGTCGAACGGCGCCTTCAGGTCCGGCTGTTCGAAGTTCGCGAAGACCCGGCGGGCGTCGGCCGGCTCGTACTGCGTGTACAGATACACCTCGCCGTCCTCGGGGTCGACGAAGCGGTGCAGGCCCTCGCCGGTACGGCTGTAGGCGCACTGCGCGTCCACCACGAGGACGTTCTCCGCCGCCAGGTCCGGCAGGGCGATCCGGGCGCCGTCGAAGACGGCCGCCGGGTCCAGCTCGCGGCCGTTGAGGGTGATTGAGGTGACCGACGGCGCGACCAGGTCCGCGAAGGAGCCGGCGCCCGGTTCCGCGCAGCGGAAGCGGAGGGTCGTGCGGGAGCGGAACGTCCGGGAGGCGTCACCCTGCTCCACGGCGGACCGCAGGTCCAGCGCCACTTCGTACCCGTCGACGGTCAGCAACCGGGCCCGTTCGCGGGCCTCGTCTCGGGACAGGTTTTCACCGGGCACGACGCGACTCCCTCGTCTGTGTCTCGAATATCGAACACTGGGAATCATGGCACGGTACGCCGCGGTTGAACCGGTTACCGACCCGCTCGTAGAGGAGACCTTCGTGTCCGACACCGGCAAGACCCCGGCAGACTTCTGGTTCGACCCGCTGTGCCCCTGGGCCTGGCTGACCTCCCGCTGGATGCTCGAAGTGGAGAAGGTCCGGCCGGTGGAGGTCCGCTGGCACGTGATGAGCCTCGCCGTGCTCAACGAGGACAAGCTCGACGATCTGCCCGAGCAGTACCAGGAAATGATGCGGACCGAGGCGTGGGGCCCGGTCCGGGTCTGCATCGCGGCGGAGGAGAAGTACGGCAGCGAGGTCCTCGCCCCGCTCTACACCGCGCTCGGCACCCGCTTCCACAACCAGGGCCTGCCGCGCACCCGCGAGACGATCCTCGCGGCGCTGGAGGAGGCGGGCCTGCCCGCCGAGCTGGCGGACGCCGCCGACACCGACGCGCACGACGAGCGGCTGCGCGCCTCGCACAAGGAGGGCATCGACCTGGTCGGCCAGGAGGTCGGCACGCCGGTCATCGCGGTGCCGGGCTCCGACGGCGAGCAGATCGCCTTCTTCGGCCCGGTCGTCACCCCGTCCCCCAAGGGCGAGGAGGCCGCCAAGCTCTGGGACGGCACCCTGATGGTCGCGTCCATCCCGGGCTTCTACGAAATCAAGCGCACGAGGACGGCAGCCCCGAGCTTCGACTAGAGCCCCGTCAGGGGCGCGGGGAACTGCGCGACCAGCCACGACGCGCCCCCAGCCGTCACAGATACAGAACCGCCCCCGCGAGTCACGTCCTCGCGGGGGCGGTTCCTTTTATCCGCCTGCCGGTGAACGGTGAGAAGACGATCACGAGGCAGGACGATCAATCGGTACTCCGGCGCCTCCGGCGCCTACGGCCTCACGGCGCCAGCAGCAGGTTGTTCGCGCGCTCCTTCGCGGACGCGTACCGCTTCGCGACGTCCTGCCAGTTGACGACGCGCCACATCGCCTCGATGAAGTCGACCTTCTGGTTCTTGTACTGGAGGTAGAAGGCGTGCTCCCAGGCGTCGAAGACCAGGATCGGGACCGAGCCCTGACCGACGTTGCCCTGGTGGTCGTAGATCTGCTCGACGATGAGGCGGCCGGTGACCGGCTCGTACGCGAGCACGCCCCACCCGCTGCCCTGCGTCGTCGCCGACGCCTTGGTGAGCTGGGCCTTGAACTTCTCGAAGGAGCCGAAGCTCTCCGCGATCGCGTCGGCCAGCTCGCCCACGCCGTCCTTCTCCAGCGGTTCGCCGCCGCCGTCTCCGGTCATGTTGTGCCAGTAGATGCTGTGCAGGATGTGGCCGGAGAGGTGGAAGGCCAGGTTCTTCTCCAGGCCGTTGATCGCGCCCCACTGGTCCTTGTCGCGGGCCTCGGCGAGCTGCTCCAGCGTGTCGTTGGCGCCCTTCACATAGGCCGCGTGGTGCTTGTCGTGGTGCAGCTCGATGATCTCGGGGCTGATGACGGGTGCCAGCGCCGAGTAGTCGTAGGGGAGTTCCGGAAGTGTGTAGGTCGCCATGCGCGCCGAGCCTCCAAGCTGCTCAAGAGCAGTAGTTGCAAGTAAGTTGCAAGAGCAGGCTAACAGCAGCAAGGGCGCGAGTCCGGACAAGGGGCGGGGACCGGTACCAAAGACGGAGGCGGGGGGGGGGGGGGGGGGGGGGGGGGGGCCCCCCCCCCCCCCCCGGGGGGGGGGGGGGGGGGGGGGGGGGGGGGGGGGGGGGGGGGGGGGGGGGGGGGGGGGGGGGGGGGGGGGGGGGGGGGGGGGCGGGTA
>NZ_JBITXL010000004.1:206218-544060 GCF_044544685.1 Streptomyces sp. NPDC053542 | reverse complement strand
TCCAATTTTGTTGCAACTCCCCTCAAAACCCCCCCTGGGGGGGGTGCCGGCACGGGGGGGGGGCCCGGTAACAACCGCGGGGGGGGGGGGGGGGCCCGGGGGGCCCCCCCCCCCCGCCTCAAGGGGACGTGGCGCGCGTCAGTCGCGGGCGCGCGTCTTCTGCCGTACGAGGCCGATCGCGGCCAGCGCCAGCCCGAAGCCGCCGGTGAAGTACAGCTGGACGCGCTGCGCCTCGTCCCGCAGCATCAGCAGCAGCACGGCCGCGATGCCGGCCAGCGCCACCCAGGTGAGGAACGGGAACGCCCACATCCGGACGACCAGCCGCTCCGGCGCCTCGCGCTCCAGCGTGCGGCGCATCCTCAGCTGGGCGACCGCGATGAAGCCCCAGACCACGAGGATCGCCGCGCCGACCATGTTCAGCAGCCACTGGAAGACGGTGTCCGGCCACAGGATGCTGAACACCACGGTGAGGAAGCCGAAGGCCGAGCAGAGCAGCACGGCGAGGCGCGGCACGCCGCCGCTGACCTTGCTCAGGAACTTCGGGCCCTGGCCGCGGGAGGTGAGCGAGTACGCCATCCGGGACGCGCCGTAGATGTTGGCGTTCATCGCGGAGAGCAGCGCGACCAGGATGACCACGTTCATGATCTGGCCGGCCGCGGGGATCTTCAGGTAGTCCAGGACCGCGACGTACGGGCCGGTCTTCGCGATCTCCGGCGCGCTCCACGGGATGACGGTCACGATGATCGCCATCGAGCCGACGTAGAAGAGGGCGATGCGCCACATCGCGGTGCGCACCGCGCGGGCCACGCCGCGCACCGGGTCCTTGGACTCGGCGGCCGCGATGGTCACCGTCTCCAGGCCGCCGTACGCGAACACCGACGCGAGCAGGCCGACCATCAGTCCGTCCGTGCCCTTGGGCAGGAAGCCGCCGTCGCCGGTGAGGTGCGAGGCGCCGGGCGCGTCCGTGCCGGGCAGCAGGCCGAGGATGGCGAGCAGGCCGAGGATCAGGAAGATGCCGATCGCGGCGACCTTGAGGGCGGCGAACCAGAACTCGAACTCGCCGAAGTTGGCGACCGCGGCCAGGTTGGTGCCGCAGAAGATCACCATGAAGAGGAGGACCCACATCCACGGCTCGGTGCCGGGGAACCAGCCCACCATGATGCCGGCGGCGCCCAGCGCCTCGGCGGCGACGGCCACGCACAGCAGGGCGGTGAACATCCAGCCCGCGGTGAAGCCGGCCCAGGAGCCGATCGACCGCTCGGCGTGCACGGAGAAGGAGCCGGAGGCGGGGTTGGCCGCGGACATCTCGCCCAGCATGCGCATGATCAGCATGACCAGGCAGCCGGATATGGCGTACGCGATGACGATGGAGGGGCCGGCGGCCGCGATGCCGGCGCCGGAGCCGACGAAGAGCCCCGCGCCGATCACGCCGCCCAGCGCGATCATCGAGAGGTGACGCTGCTTGAGCCCGTTGGACAGCGGGGTGCCGCCGTCCGGTCCGGCGCCTGCGGCCTGGTCGGCCGGCCCGCGCTCGGGCGCAGTGGACGAAGGTGTCCGATTCATGGTCGTACCTGTCCCAGTATGTGAGAGCGGAGCTGAGGCAAATCCATTTGAGCCCGCTCAGTTTGGGTGGGGCGTCCGCTCAGGACAACAGCCGTGCACTTCTTGTTCGATATTCAGACTGAATCGTGACCGACCGCGCTCGACGCGTGATCGACAGCGACGGAGGGTGACCGGCGTCTCACCCGCGGGCGTCGGTCAGGCCGCTGACCGGCGCCGGTCCCGCACCTCGCGCGCGCCCGCGATCAGCAGGACCAGCGCGGTCGCGCCGGCCGACCACAGCAGCTGGGGGCGGGCCGTCGCGTCGGCCAGCATCAGCACGATCACGGCCGCCATACCGGCCAGCGCCACCCAGGTCAGCCACGGGAAGCCCCACATACGGAGGGTGAGCTTCTCCGGCGCCTCGCGTTCGATCCGGCGGCGCAGCCGCAGCTGCGAGACGGCGATCAGACCCCAGACGAAGAGCAGTACCGCACCGACCGCGTTGAGCAAGTACAGGAAGACCGAATCCGGCCACTTCAGATTGAGCAGGACCGAGATGAAGCCGAAGGCGACCGAGGCCAGTACGGCCCGGCGCGGCACTCCGCCGCCCGACACCTTCAGCAGCCCGCGCGGCGCCTCACCCCGCTCGGCCAGCGAGAACACCATCCGCGAGGAGCCGTAGAGGTTGGCGTTCAGGGCCGACAGCAGCGCCACGAAGACGACCACGTTCATGATCTGGCCCGCGCCCGGCACCCCCAGCCGGTCCAGCACCGCCACGTACGGGCTCTTGCCCGGCTCGATCGAGGACCACGGCAGAAGAGCCACGATCACCAGCATCGAGCCGACGTAGAAGAACAGGATCCGCCAGACCGCGCTGCGCACCGCGCGGCCCACCGCGCGCGCCGGATCGTCGGACTCGGCCGCCGCGATCGTCACGACCTCCAGGCCGCCGAACGCGAACACCACGGCCAGCACCCCGGAGACCACCCCGGACCAGCCGTTGGGCAGGAAGCCGCCCTGGCCCGTGAGGTTCGTCAGGCCCACGGAATCCGTGTGGGGCAGCACCCCGAAGATCGCCAGCAGCCCCAGTACGAGGAAGAGGACGATGGCGCCGACCTTGAGCGTGGCGAACCAGAACTCGAACTCGCCGAAGTTGCGGACCGCGGCGAGGTTGGCGCCCGTGAAGAAGAGCATGAAGATCAGCACCCAGCCCCACTGCGGGACCGCCGGCACCCAGCCGTTGGCGATCTGTGCCGCGCCGGTCGCCTCGACGGCCAGCACGACCACGAGCATGAACCAGTACAGCCAGCCCACGCTGAACCCCGCCCAGCGGCCCAGCGCGCGCTCCGCGTGCACCGAGAACGCGCCCGAGGCGGGCATCGCCGAGGACATCTCGCCCAGCATCCGCATGATCAGCATCGCCAGCGCGCCCGCGATCAGATACGACAGCGCGATGCCCGGGCCCGCGACCTTGATGCCGGCGCCGGAGCCCACGAACAGGCCCGCGCCGATCACGCCGCCCAGGCCCAGCATCGTCAGATGACGCTGCTTCAGTCCGCCGGACAGGGGTTCGCCGCTGTCCGTGCCACCGGTCGGGCCGGTGCCGGAGGTGGTCGGTGCGTCGTGCATGCGCTCGTACTCTCACAGGGGACGTTGGGGGGACTCCACAGTGTCCCCGGCCGGGCCGCACTAGCACAAAATGCCCGTACGGTCGGCCCGTCAGTCGTGACGAGCATCACGTGACCTGGAGAAACGGCCAATCGGCCGGTCACCGGCCCCAGGTGGGAGAAGTGCGGAAGCCGCCAAGTGCGGTGTGACGCGTTTGTCGCCGTCGCACGATGATCAGTGGACCGTGGCTGGTCTAGATTCAAAGCGCTGTTCGAAGCACATGCTGAGCGCAGCGTGCTTCGCGCTGGTCCTGTTGTCTTTCACCCCGGGGAGTCCCGATGAGCCTTGCCGCCGCCTCCAGCCGCCCGGGCGCGGTCCTCGCCGACCTGCTGCCCGCCGCCACCGCCCCGCGCGCCCGCGTCCGCGACGCCGCGCTGGTGCTCGGCGGTGCCGCGCTCACCGGCGTCGCCGCCCAGATCGCCGTGCCGGTGCCGGGCTCGCCGGTGCCGGTGACCGGCCAGACCTTCGCCGCGCTGCTCGTCGGCGCCTCGCTCGGCGCCGGCCGCGGTTTCCTCTCGCTCGCGCTGTACGCGCTGGTCGGCATGGCGGGCGTGCCGTGGTTCGCCGGCGGCCAGGCCGGTGCGGGCGGTGCCTCCTTCGGGTACGTCCTCGGCATGCTGCTGGCCGCGACCGTGGTGGGCGCGCTGGCCCGGCGCGGCGGGGACCGCGGGGTGCTGCGCACGGCGGGCACGATGCTGGTCGGTGAGGCGCTGATCTACGCGGTCGGCGTGCCGTATCTGGCGATGGCCACGGGCATGTCGATGGGTCAGGCCGTCGCGGCCGGGCTGGTGCCGTTTCTGATCGGGGATGCGGTGAAGGCCGTTCTCGCCATGGGCGCGCTGCCGACGGCTTGGAAGCTGGTCGGGCGCCGGGGCTGAGCTTCTGGTTGTACGCGACGGGCCCCGTACCCCTTGTGGGGGTGCGGGGCCCGGTGCGTTTCCGGGTGCGGCCCGGTGGCCGGTTCCGCTGTGCCCACCCTCCCCCAAGCTCCTGCGGAGCAGGGGGGACCCCCAGCCCAGCGGAACGATTGCCCACAGCGGGGGGGGGAGGGTGGGGGGGAGCTGCCCGGAGTGTTGTCAGGCGCGTGCGCGGCGGCGGTCGCGGATGAGGCCGACGACCAGTACGAGCAGTCCGACGAGTACGGACATGATCATCTGTTGGCGGCCTTCGGGGTTGTAGAACATGTAGCCGACGACGAAGACGATCAGGGCGATCGTCGCGTACGTCAGGTACGGGTACGCCCACATCCGTACGGTCAGCCGCTCCGGCATGTCCCGCTCGATCCGACGTCGCATCCGCAGCTGCGAGAAGCAGATGACCAGCCACACGAAGAGCGCGACCGCGCCGGAGGAGTTCAGCAGGAACTGGAAGACGGTGTCCTGCGCGACGTAGTTGAAGATCGTCGCGACGAAGCCGAAGGCGACCGACGCCCAGATGGCGACCGACGGGACGCCGCCCTTGTTGACGCGGGTGAAGGACTTCGGCGCGTCACCCCGCTCGCCGAGCGAGAAGGCCATCCGGGAGGCCGTGTAGAGGCCGGAGTTGAGGCAGGAGAGGACGGCGGTCAGTACGACCACGTCCATGACCGTGCCCGCGTACGGGATGTCCAGCGACTGCAGGACGGCGACGTACGGGCTCTTCTCGACGGCCTTGTCGTTCCACGGCAGCAGCGTGACGATCACCGCGATCGAACCGAGGTAGAAGATCGCGATTCGCCAGATGACGCTGTTGGTGGCCTTGCGGACGGCCTGCACCGGGTTGGGGGACTCGCTGGCCGCGAGGGTGACGATCTCGCTGCCCATGAAGGAGAAGACGACCAGCAGCATCCCGGAGAGGATCGCGCCGGGGCCGTGCGGCAGGAAGCCGCCGTGACCGGTGAGGTTGGCCATGCCCACGGCCTCGTCGCCCGGCGGCAGCCCGAAGACGGCCAGTGCGCCCGCCACGATGAAGATCACGATCGCGGCGACCTTGATGCCGGCGAACCAGAACTCGAACTCGCCGAAGGAGCCGACGGATATCAGGTTCGTACCGGTCAGCACGATCATCACCAGCAGCGCCCAGGCCCACTGCGGGACGGCCGGGACCCAGCTCGTGAGGATCGCGGCCGCGGCGGTCGCCTCGACGGCCAGCACGACCGACCAGAAGAACCAGTACAGCCAGCCGATGGTGAAGCCCGCCCAACGGCCCAGCGCCTGGTCGGCGTAGGCGGAGAAGGAGCCGGAGGTGGGGGAGGCCGCGGCCATCTCGCCGAGCATCCGCATCACGAGGACGACCAGCAAGCCGGTCAGCGCGTACGAGAGGAGGATGCCGGGGCCGGCGGCCGCGATGCCGGCGCCGGAGCCCACGAAGAGGCCGGCGCCGATCACTCCGCCGATGGCGATCATCGACAGATGGCGGTTCTTGAGCCCTGCCTGCAGGCCCTCCGGCGACCGGCCGTCAGCGGGGTCGCCGGTGGCCGGCTTGGCGGTCGTGGTCGGCGGGTGCGCGCCCATGTGCACCGTCCTTGTAATGGTTCACGGATGTGTCGAGCCCCTGGATGAGATCTTCGGAAGACCGCCGAGGGGAAGAGCTGAATCCGGATCGTTAACGTCTTCGTGCGTTTGTACGGCGAACTTATGTACGAGACGTAACGTCGGAGTTTCGTCCCGCAGACTCATAGGGAGACCCAACGGCGCTTACCCGGACCCGGCCGTGTCACACTCGTCGCATGCGCGTGTACCTCGGCTCCGATCATGCCGGTTTCGAACTGAAGAACCACCTCGTCGAGTGGCTGAAGGCCAATGGCCATGAGCCCGTCGACTGTGGCCCGCACATCTACGACGCCCAGGACGACTACCCGCCGTTCTGCCTCCGGGCCGCGGAGAAGACCGCCGCCGACCCGGACAGCCTCGGCGTCGTGATCGGCGGCTCGGGCAACGGCGAGCAGATCGCCGCCAACAAGGTCAAGGGCGTACGGGCCGTGCTGGCCTGGAGCGAGGAGACCGCCAAGCTCGGGCGTGAGCACAACAACGCCAACGTGATCTCCGTCGGCGGGCGGATGCACACCCAGGACGAGGCCACCAAGTTCATCGAGGCGTTCCTCGCCACGCCGTACAGCAACGAGGAGCGGCACACCCGCCGCATCGAGATGCTCTCCGCGTACGAGACCACCGGCGAGCTGCCCGCGATCCCGGCGCACCACCCGCAGCAGGGCTGAGCCGCAGGACAGGACTGATCGCACGATGCCCGAGGGGCACACGATCCACCGGCTGGCCGCCGACCACTTCGAGAGGTTCGGCGGCCGGGCCGTGCGCGCGGCCAGCCCGCAGGGCAAGTTCGCCGACGGCGCCGCGCTGGTCGACGGGCAGGTCCTGGAGGCCGCCGAGGCGCACGGCAAGCACCTCTTCCTCGGCTTCGCCGCGACCGGCTGGGTCCATATCCACCTCGGGCTCTTCGGCAAGCTCGGCTTCGGCACGACGCCGGCGCCGCCGCCCACCGACACGGTGCGGCTGCGGCTGCTGAACGAGCGGTACTACGCGGATCTGCGCGGGCCCACGGCCTGCGCGCTGGTCACAGACGCCGACAAGCAGGCGATACACGACCGGCTCGGGCCCGACCCGCTGCGCGCCGACGACGACGGGGAGCGGGCCTGGCGGCGGATCTCCCGCAGCCGTACGTCGGTGGCCGCGCTGCTGATGGACCAGAAGGTCATCGCCGGCGTCGGCAACGTCTACCGCGCCGAGGTCCTCTTCCGGCACGGAATCGACCCGTACCGCCTCGGCCGCGATCTGACGCGCTCCGAATGGGACGCGATCTGGTCGGACTTGGTCGTCCTCATGCGTGAGGGCGTCCGCAACAACCGCATCGACACGGTGCGGCCGGAACACGAGCCGGAGGCCATGGGCCGGCCGCCGCGCGTCGACGACCACGGCGGCGAGGTGTACGTGTACCGCCGGGCGCAGCAGCCGTGTCATCTCTGCGGCACGGGTGTCCGCATGGCGGAGCTGGCGGGGCGGAACCTGTTCTGGTGCCCGAGCTGCCAGGTGGCCTGACCGGGCGGCCACGTCCTGCCCCACCGGGCCGCCACCCGACTGCCGCGCCGTCGTGGCCGCTCGCGCAGTTCCCCGCGCCCCTGAGCTGCGCCCTGCGGGCGCAAGCCCCCACCCAGCCCGTCCGGTGTTTGAGGACGCGCCCTCAGAACCCGTGCGGCAGCCAAGGTGCCACGTCGGAGCCGAAGGCTCCAGACGCTTCGGCCAGCGCCCCCGGCCGCAGCTCGCGGACCCGTCCGGCCGCCGCCAGCGTGCTCAGCGACGTGTCGCCCAGGTACGCCGCCCCCAACTCCCGTACCGACAGCGCCAGATCCGCCGCGTCCGTCGTCCGCTCGCAGGAGGCCCCCTTCGCGTCGCCCGACAGCCGCCACCGGCCCTCGTTCCACGGGCAGAACGTGTCCTCGATTTCCAGGACGACGTCCACCGGCGCCGCGTACGTGCGCCCCGAGAGCGCGGCGCCCACCTCCACCGGGCGCAGGAACAGCCCGTCCCGCACCCGCACCTCGCACCGCCGCAGGTCGGAGACCATGTGCAGCAGCGGCTCGTCGACCGGACGGTTGTGGCTGACCAGGACGGACGTCAGGTCGATGTCGAGCAGATAGCGCCACAGCGCGGCGCGCACCACCGGGTCCAGCGCCTCGATGTCGCGCAGCTTGACCGTGCCGTCCGGGCCGCGCGGGCTCCACTCCGCCTTGACCGCGTACCGCGCGTACCCGCGCACCTCGCCGGCCACCTCCGCCAGCACGCACAGCAGTTCCCCCGCGCCCTCCCGGTCGGCGGCCACGTCCAGCAGCGGCAGCCGCTCCCAGCCGGGCTGTCGGGCGAGCATCCCGGGGCGCCGCGCGGCCACCGCCGCGTACACCCGCTCGCAGTCGGCCACCGCCTCGGCGGGCGGTACGAGCCGCAGCCGTACGCCGTCCGTGCCGTCGGGGAGCGTCAGCGCGACCCGTTTCGTCTCCACCCGCAGCGCGGCCTGCCGGGTGGCCATGCCGTATCCGAACCGGCCGTAGATCACCGGTTCGGACGCGGTCAGTACGGCGAGCGGCTCCTCCCGGCGGCGTACGTCGTCGAGCTGCTGCCGCATCATCTCCGTCAGCAGCCCCAGCCGCCGGTGCGTCGGCTGCACGCTGACCATCGTGACGCCGGCCGCGGGCAGCAGCGTCCCGCCCGGCACGTTCATCCGGAAGGAGAACGCGCCCGCCGTGCCCACCACCTCGGACCCGTCCCACACCCCGATCGACCGGTCCACCTCGGTGAGGTCCCGGTACAGCGCACGCTCTTCGGGAGCCTCCGGCGGGCCCCCGAAGGCGCGCTCCAACTTGCCGTACCAGCCGTCCCATTCGGCCGCGCGCAGCGTCCGTAGCTGTGTCGTCATACGCCATGCGTAGCAGGCGGCGACTCGCGGACGCGACTGGATTTCGAACACATTTTCCTGGCAATTGCCCTCGGCGGTGTGCCGCGAATCGACGCGCCGCCAAAGGGGTGGATATGGTCTCGGGGCAATGGCGAGCGGCGCGGCAGCGGAGACCCTGACGGCCCGGATGCGCAAGGCGATGCACCGGGCTCGCATCGGCGTGCGCAAGGCCATGGTCGACTACTTCCGCGGCGACGGCTCCGACTGGGTCGCGCTGGCCGCCCTGCTGATCTCCGTACCGGCCATCACCGGCGGCACCGTCTGGCACCCCGACTGGATCGCCCCCGCGGCCCTCGTCCTGCCCATCGTCGCGGGCGGCCTGCTGCTGCGCCCCTCCAGCCTGCTGGCCCTGTACGGCACGGCGGCGGTGGCCCTGATCGTGGAGGCCGCGGTCCTCGGCCCGTACGAGCAGGGCCCGAACCGGATCACGCCCGGCACGGTCCTGGTCGTCGCCGCCGTGGGCCTCTTCGGGCTGCTGATCGCACAGTTCCGCAGCCGCGTGGGCGTGCCGTGGCGGCGCGGCGGCACGATGCTCTTCGACCTGCGCGAACGCATCCGCGTACAGAGCGCGCTGCCGCAGCTGCCGCCCGGCTGGCACCGCGAGATGTCGCTGCGCCCCGCCGGCGGCCAGTCCTTCTCCGGCGACTTCGTCGTCGCCTCGCGCACCCACGGCGGCCACATCCTGGAGGTCGTCCTCACGGACGTCTCCGGCAAGGGCATGGACGCCGCGTCCCGCGCGCTGCTCCTCTCGGGCGCGTTCGGCGGCCTGCTCGGCTCGCTGCCGCCGCACGGCTTCCTCCCCGCGGCCAACGGCTATCTGCTCCGCCAGGACTGGAGCGAGGGCTTCGCGACCGCCATCCACCTGGTACTGGACCTGGAGTCCGGGGACTACGAGCTGTTCTCCGCCGGGCATCCGCCGGCCCTCCAGCTGAGCGCGGGCAGCGGCCGCTGGGAGGAGAAGGCGGCCGAGGGCCCGCTGCTCGGCATCATGGACGGCGCCCACTTCGACCCGATCAAGGGCACGCTGCGCCCGGGTGACGTGCTGATGCTCTTCACCGACGGGCTGGTCGAGGCGGCCGACCGGGACATCGCCGAGGGCATCGACCGGCTCACCGGCGAGGCCGACCGCTATGTGACCGCCGGCTTCGCCGGTGCCGCCTGGCATCTGATCGAGGCGGTCGCCAAGGACGTGCACGACGACCGCGCGCTGCTGCTGATCTGCCGGGACTGAGCGCCGGCGTTACGCGCCGCCCGGGCCCGCCGCCACCGGCTCGGCCGGTGCCGGTGCCGCCGCGTCCTTCCGCGCCGCACGCCCCGGCAGGACGCGCGCCAGCCAGTTGGCACGCCCCGCCGCCAGCGGTCCCAGTACCGCCAGGATCAGCACGTACCCCGCGATGAACGGCGACAGCCGCTCGTCCAGCCCCGCCGTCGCGGCCATCGTCGCGAGGATCAGCGCGAACTCGCCGCGGGCCAGCAGCGAGGTGGCGATGTTCGCGGCGGGCCGCGGCCCGAACCGGTACAGCCGCGCGACGACGATCCCCGCGAGGACGTTCATCAGCAGCGTCACCGCGACCGCCGCCAGCACGGGCCACAGCACCGTCGGCAGGTCGCCCGGGGCGATGGACAGCCCGAAGGCGAAGAAGAAGATCGCGCCGAACGCGTCCCGCAGCGGATGCACCAGCTCCCGTATGCGCGCCCCGGAGCTCGTGCTGCCCAGCATCAGGCCGACCATGAACGCGCCGATCGCGTCGGCCACGCCGAACCACTCCGAGACCCCGGCCACCAGGACGGCGGCGCCGAGGAAGGAGATGACCAGGAGTTCGTTGTCGCGAGTGGCGATGAGGCGGCCGATCAGCTTCGTGCCCCAGCGGGCCGCCGCCGCGAGCAGCAGCAGGAAGCCGAACGCCTTGCCGGCGTCCCCGACGGCGGCGGCCATCGAGTCGGCGCCGGAGATCACCGGCTGCAGGGCCGCGAGGTACAGCGCGAGGAAGATGTCCTCGACCACGATGATGCCGAGGATCGGGCGGGTCTCGGGGTTGCCGAGCCGGCCCAGGTCGACCAGCACCTTCGTGACGATCGCGGAGGACGAGATGCCGAGGACTCCGGCCAGTACCAGCGCCTCCGCCGTGCCCCAGCCGAGCGCGAAGCCGAAGCCGAGGCCCGCGCCGACGTTCAGCGCGAGGTACGCGCCGCCCGCCAGGGCCATCTTGCGGCCGCCCGTCTTCAGGTCGTCCATGTGGAACTCGAGGCCCAGGTAGAAGAGCAGCAGCACCAGGCCGAGGAGGGAGAGCATCTCCAGGTCGTGCGGGTCGGCGACCAGGACGATGCCGGGGGTGTGCGGGCCGAGGAGGATGCCGGCCAGGATGAACAGGGGGATGGTCGGCAGGCCGATGCGGTTGCCGACGCGGGCGAGGACGGCGGCGGCCAGAAAGGCGCCGCCCATGGCGATGAGGGTCTCCGTGTGTCCGATGGCTCCTCCAGGGCTCGGGCGAGGGCAATGGTCAAGATAAGGTCAAGAGAGCGTATGTAGTTAGTTTACCAAACGACTTCTGGAGGGGGCTCCGGACCGTTCGGGAGCCGCCGGAACGCAAAAGGTGCGGGAGCGGCATCACTGCCGCTCCCGCACCTCGAGAGCCCGTACAGGGCGCCGGTTACGCCGCCGTGTCGGCGGTCCCGCGCGCCCGCGCCGTCTCGGCCGGGTCCTTCTTGAACGCCCAGGCCATCCTCGGCTCCATCGCCCAGCGGAACGCCCGCTGCACCGGCGGCGTGCACAGCGCGGTGACCACGGCCCCCGCGATGACCGTCACCGCGATCTCACCCAGCGGCGTGTGCAGCCACTGGTAGTCGTCGAACCAGCCCCAGAAGCGCGACCCCTTCGCCAGGAAGCCGTGCAGCAGATAGCCGTACAGCGTGCCGGCGCCCAGCACCGTGAACCACGTCTGCCGCTTCGGCACCCACGCGAAGAAGCAGGTCACCAGCACCGCCGAGCAGCCGAACAGGGCCAGCGTCATCACCAGGCCCGACCACCACGGCGCGCCCAGCTCCTGCGCGCTGTCGCGGTGGTAGAACCACGCCGAGGTCATCCGGGGTCCGGCCCAGTACGCCATCACCAGCGCCGACGCGAAGATCGGCAGCGAGGCCCACTTCACCGCGCGGCGCTGCGCCCACTGGAAGTGCTCGGGCTTCATGAAGAGCCCGATGACGAAGAACGGCAGGAACTGCAGGACGCGCTGGAGGTCCAGGTCGTCGCCGATGTCCGGCGAGACCGACGCCAGCATCGCGATGACCAGGGCCAGCGGGACGGGCCAGCGCACGATCTTCCACAGCGGCGTGGTGAGCCGCCAGATGAACAGCGCGACCAGGAACCAGGTCAGGAACCACGGGTCGAGCAGGCTGATCGGGTGGCCGGGGTCGTCGTCGGCCCAGCGCTTGAAGAAGCTGTACGCGACCTCGAAGAGCACGTACGGCACGGCGACGCCGGTGATCAGCCGCTGCAGCCGGTCCTTGCGCATGTCGAAACTGCGCGAGAAGTAGCCGGAGATGATGATGAACGCCGGCATGTGAAACGTGTAGACGACCATGTAGAGCGCCTCGGCGGCACGGCTGCCGTCGGTCAGCGGCTCCCAGGCGTGACCCATTGCGACCAGCACGATCGCCAGGTACTTGGCGTTGTCGAAGAAGGGATCACGGACCTTCTTCCGCGCCGTGCCAGCACCGGCCGGCTTCCCGGCCGGTGCGCCGGGAGTGGCCGTCTTCTCGGCCGGCGGGGCGGCCGTGGCGGTCGATTCCTTGGCCGGGGGGAGCGGGCTTCGCTGATCGCCGTGGAACATCTGAGGCACCTTAGTGGTGAACCGGAGATTGCGTAAAACCGTCTTCTTATTTCTCCGCTATTTCTGCAGCTACCCGCGGAGATGTGGGGAAGGCGAGAAGATCCGGCCGTTCTCGCGCCGGCCGCTCACAGGCTGCTGGGTGCCCGTTCTGTACGGAATCATCCCGACTAATCGGGGCATAGGCGCCGCGAACGTCCCGGACGGAATGTCCTACTCTGTGGTGGTCCGTTCGAGTGGTGCGCCTCACGAAATCATGTTCCCGGAATTCGAATTCGCAGACGTGAGAGGGGTATGCGCGCGACAGCGGAATCCCGCCCCACGGAAATGATCAGGCCGAATCGGAGATCATCGCGGGACTCCTTCAATGCCCTGCGCGGGCCGGTGCCGGAGAGCTGACCTGAAGGCATAGGGGCACGGGAAGTGCGTAAAGCCTTGGCCGATGATTCGTCACTCGTCTCCACCGGGAAGACAGTTGGTGGCACGATGGGTGCCGGCGGGGGTGTGCACGGCTGCATGCTTCCAGGGCCGGTGTGGCATTCCGACCAAGGGGTTGATCAGTTGTGGAACTTTCGCTGTCTGTAGTGGTGCTGCTGGCGATCATCCTCATCGTGCTGCTGCGCAACAAGACGCTGAAGTGGGGGCCGGCGATCGTCGCGATCCTCTTCGGCTTCTTCCTCGCGTCCACCGGTATCGCCCCGTCCGTGAACCGGTTCTTCGTCTCCGTGGCGGACACGATCAACAACATATCCTTCTGACCGGCACGCATTTCTGACCAGCACGAACGGGCACCGGACCGGCTCCCCGCGGCCCGGCGCCGCCCGCTCCGTACGCGCGCCGCTCAGCGCCCGCCGCGGCCCAGCGCGTCCCGTACGGACTCCTCGCTGCGACCCACCACGGCACTGCCGTCGTCCGCGGTGATGATCGGCCGCTGGATCAGCTTCGGGTGCGCGGCCAGCGCCTCGATCCAGCGCTCCCGGGCGTCCGCCGTCCGCTCCCAGTCCTTCAGGCCCAGCTCCTTGGCCACGGCCTCCTGCGTACGCGTGATGTCCCACGGCTCCAGCCCGAGCCGCTCCAGCACGGCCCGCAGCTCCGTCGCGCTCGGCGGATCCTCCAGGTAGCGGCGCACGGTGTACTGCGCGCCCTCCTCGTCCAGCAGCTCCACGGCGGACCGGCACTTCGAACACGCAGGGTTGACCCAGATCTCCATGCGCGCAGCCTAGCCAGCGCGCCGGCCCGCGCACGCCCCCTGAACGGCCAGGCGCCGCATGACCCCGGATACGCCGAAGGCCCGGCCGCGCTGTCCTGCGCGCGGCCGGGCCTTCGGTCCTGGAGCGGGCGACGGGAATCGAACCCGCGTAGCTAGTTTGGAAGACTAGGGCTCTACCATTGAGCTACGCCCGCATGCGCCGTGGACCGTCGAGCGGCCTCCGGCACGGTGAGCATCGTAGCGGGTCGGGGCGGTCCGCCGCACACCCCACTCGTCCCTCGGATAACTGGGGGCCGCATGGCCTGCGGGCATGTACCCTACGTGTCGCACCGACGGGGTGTGGCGCAGCTTGGTAGCGCGTCCGCTTTGGGAGCGGAAGGTCGTCGGTTCGAATCCGGCCACCCCGACCATCATGCGGCTTTCCAGCCATCCTCATGATCACATCAGCAGTCCCTGCTCGGCCTGCCCGGACGGGCGTCCCCAAGATCGCATTGTGGGGCGCGTCGTGCTTGCGGTTACTATGCAAGCTGCGCGTCCGTGTGCCCTCTTTTTCAGGTCTACCGGGCGCGATCCGCCGGGCCCGATACGCCACGCGCGTCTCGAAGGCCGGGGGATCTTCCAGCAGAACCCCAGAAGTCAGCCCCAAGGAGACCGAACCGTGAAGAGCGCCGTGGAGACCCTGAACCCGACCCGGGTTCGGCTCACTGTCGAGGTGCCCTTCGAGGAGCTCAAGCCCAGCCTCGACGCGGCGTACAAGAAGATCAACCAGCAGGTCACGGTGAAGGGCTTCCGCCAGGGCAAGGTCCCGGCCCGCGTGATCGACCAGCGGTTCGGCCGCGGTGCGGTGCTGGAGGAGGCCGTCAACGACGCGCTCCCGAAGTTCTACACCGAGGCGGTCAACGAGGGTGAGCTCAACGTCCTCGGCCAGCCCGAGGTCGACATCACCGAGCTGAAGGACGGCGAGCTGCTGGCCTTCACCGCCGAGGTGGACATCCGCCCGGCGCTGGAGATCCCGGACTACTCCGGCATCGAGGTCGAGGTCGACGCCATCGAGGTGTCGGACGAGGACGTCGAGAAGTCGGTCGAGCAGCTCCGTGAGCGCTTCGCCTCCACCTCCGTCGTCGAGCGCGCCGCCGCCGAGGGCGACGTCGTGACGATCGACCTGCAGGCCAAGGTCGACGGCGAGGTCCTCGAGGACGGCGTCGCCGAGGGCGTCAGCTACACCATCGGCTCCGGCGAGCTGCTGGACGGCATCGACGAGGCCGTCACGGGCCTGGAGGCCGGCGGCGAGGCCACCTTCACCTCCGAGCTCAAGGGCGGCTCCGCCGCGGGCAAGGAGTCCGAGGTCACGGTCAAGGTGACCGAGGTCAAGGCCAAGGAACTGCCCGCCCTGGACGACGACTTCGCGCAGCTGGCCAGCGAGTTCGACACCCTTGACGAGCTCAAGGACGACAGCCGCAAGCGCCTCGCGCAGATGAAGAAGTACGACCAGGCCACCCAGGCCCAGGAGAAGGTCCTGGAGGAGCTGCTCAAGCTCGTCGAGGTCCCGATCCCCGAGAAGCTGCTCGCGGACGAGATCGAGACCCGCAAGCACAACCTCGTGAACCACCAGCTCGGCCAGATGGGCCTCGACCTCGCGAAGTACCTGGAGATCCAGGGCAAGACCGAGGAAGAGTTCGACGCCGAGACCAAGGAGCAGGCCGAGAAGGGCATCAAGACCCAGTTCGTCCTCGACGAGCTGGTCAACAAGGAGAAGCTGAACGTCAGCCAGGAGGAGCTCACCGAGCACCTCATGCGCCGCGCGCAGTCCTCCGGCATGTCCCCCGACCAGTTCGCGCAGGCCGTCGTCGAGGGCGGCCAGGTGCCGATGCTCGTCGGCGAGGTCGCCCGCGGCAAGGCCCTCGCGGTCGTCGTCGAGGCCGCCACGGTCAAGGACACCAACGGTGAGGTCGTCGACCTGGACGACGAGGACGAGACCGCCGAGACCGTCGAGGCCGTCGAGAACGCCACCGCCGAGGCCGCCGAGGCCAAGGACGAGCAGGCCGAGGACGAGGCCAAGTAAGTCCCGCGGCCGGCTCCGGCCGGCCGAAGGCGGCTCCCGCGGCCGCCGCAGCACGTCGGCGTACGGGCCCGGACCACGCACACGCGCGTGGTCCGGGCCCGTCGTGTACCGGCGTGTCCCCCGGGCCCCGGGAGCCCCCGCGCACCTGCGCTCAGAGCGAACAGTTCTCGATGCGGGATGGCGCCCGCCGACCAGCGCGTTAGGGTCCGTAGATACGTGGGCAGGGGACTTTCCGACACCGCGCCGGGGCACCAACACGGCGCCGGGTCCCGCGCCCCAGACGACGACGCTGAGACGGTCCTGAAAAGCCGTCCGACAACGAGCAGGTGGACACGTGACGATCCCGATGCCTTCCGCCGCCGCTGAGCCGACCTTCGGTGGCCTCGGCGACCAGGTCTACAACCGGCTGCTCGGCGAGCGGATCATCTTCCTCGGCCAGCCGGTCGACGACGACATCGCCAACAAGATCACCGCGCAGCTGCTCCTCCTGGCCGCCGAGCCGGAGAAGGACATCTACCTCTACATCAACTCCCCGGGCGGCTCGATCTCGGCCGGCATGGCGATCTACGACACCATGCAGTACATCAAGAACGACGTGGTCACGATCGCCATGGGCCTCGCCGCCTCGATGGGCCAGTTCCTGCTGAGCGCCGGCACCCCGGGCAAGCGCTTCGCGCTGCCGAACGCCGAGATCCTCATCCACCAGCCCTCCGCGGGCCTGGCGGGCTCCGCGTCGGACATCAAGATCCACGCCGAGCGGCTGCTGCACACCAAGAAGCGGATGGCGGAGCTGACCGCCTTCCACACCGGCCAGACCGTCGAGCAGATCACCCGCGACTCCGACCGCGACCGCTGGTTCTCGGCCGACGAGGCCAAGGAGTACGGCCTCATCGACGACGTCATGGGCTCCGCCGCCGGCGTCCCGGGCGGGGGCGGCACCGGCGCCTGACGGCCCGGTCCACTCACCCCGCAGCCGACCCCAGCCCACTTGATCGCCACCAGGACGGTGAACACCCAGATGAACAACTTCTCCGGCAGCGGCCTGTACGAGGGCCCTCAGGCCGAGTCGCGCTACATCGTTCCGCGCTTCGTGGAGCGCACCTCGCAGGGCGTCCGGGAGTACGACCCGTACGCGAAGCTCTTCGAGGAGCGCGTGATCTTCCTCGGCGTGCAGATCGACGACGCGTCCGCCAACGACGTCATGGCGCAGCTGCTGTGCCTGGAGTCGATGGACCCCGACCGCGACATCTCCATCTACATCAACTCGCCCGGCGGCTCCTTCACGGCGCTCACCGCGATCTACGACACGATGCAGTTCGTGAAGCCGGACATCCAGACCGTGTGCATGGGCCAGGCGGCCTCCGCCGCCGCCGTGCTGCTCGCGGCCGGCACCCCCGGCAAGCGGATGGCGCTGCCCAACGCCCGCATCCTGATCCACCAGCCGTACAGCGAGACGGGCCGCGGTCAGGTCTCCGACCTGGAGATCGCCGCCAACGAGATCCTGCGCATGCGGACCCAGCTGGAGGAGATGCTGGCCAAGCACTCCACCACGCCGATCGAGAAGATCCGCGACGACATTGAGCGCGACAAGATTCTTACGGCCGAGGAGTCCCTCGCGTACGGTCTTGTGGACCAGATCGTGTCGACCCGGAAGAGTTCCGTTTCGGTTTGACCGTTCGATTGATCGCGCTGGTCGCGACTTGAGCCGGAGTGGCTCCCCCTTGTACCGAGTCGGCCGAGTCGGTTCAAGGGGGGCCCGCAGCGGGGGCCCGGCAAGGTACCGTCGATAGGCAAGCACCCGGGTCCGTAGGAGCAATGCGGATCCCAGGCGAAGGGGAAGCACCTCGTGGCACGCATCGGTGACGGCGGCGACCTGCTCAAGTGCTCGTTCTGCGGGAAGAGCCAGAAGCAGGTGAAGAAGCTCATCGCGGGTCCTGGTGTGTACATCTGCGACGAGTGCATCGACCTCTGCAACGAAATCATCGAGGAGGAGCTCGCCGAGACCTCCGAGGTGCGTTGGGAGGAACTGCCCAAGCCCCGGGAGATCTACGAGTTCCTGGAGGGCTACGTCGTAGGCCAGGAGGCCGCCAAGAAGGCGCTCTCGGTCGCCGTCTACAACCACTACAAGCGGGTGCAGGCGGGCGAGAACGGCGGAGCGCGCGGCAATGACGAGGGCATCGAACTGTCCAAGTCCAACATCCTGCTGCTCGGCCCGACCGGCTCCGGCAAGACGCTGCTCGCGCAGACGCTCGCCCGGATGCTGAACGTCCCGTTCGCCATCGCCGACGCGACGGCGCTGACGGAGGCGGGGTACGTCGGCGAGGACGTGGAGAACATCCTCCTCAAGCTCATCCAGGCCGCCGACTACGACGTCAAGAAGGCCGAGACGGGCATCATCTACATCGACGAGATCGACAAGGTCGCCCGCAAGAGCGAGAACCCCTCGATCACGCGCGATGTCTCCGGCGAGGGCGTCCAGCAGGCGCTGCTGAAGATCCTGGAGGGCACCACCGCCTCGGTCCCGCCGCAGGGCGGCCGGAAGCACCCGCACCAGGAATTCATCCAGATCGACACGACGAACGTGCTGTTCATCGTGGGCGGCGCGTTCGCGGGCCTGGAGAAGATCATCGAGTCCCGGGCCGGCGCCAAGGGCATCGGCTTCGGCGCGACGATCCGCTCCAAGCGCGAGATCGAGTCCAAGGACCAGTTCCAGGAGGTCATGCCGGAGGACCTGGTGAAGTTCGGGATGATCCCCGAGTTCATCGGCCGGCTCCCCGTGATCACCTCGGTGCACAACCTCGACCGCGAGGCGCTCCTGCAGATCCTGATGGAGCCGAAGAACGCGCTGGTCAAGCAGTACCAGCGGCTCTTCGAACTGGACGGGGTCGAGCTCGACTTCGACCGCCCGGCGCTGGAGGCCATCGCCGACCAGGCGATCCTGCGCGGCACGGGCGCCCGTGGTCTGCGCGCGATCATGGAGGAGGTGCTCCAGTCGGTGATGTACGAGGTGCCGTCCCGCAAGGACGTGGCCCGCGTCGTCATCACCGAGGAGGCCGTTCACTCGAACGTGAACCCGACGCTGGTCCCGCGCAACCGCGGCGGCGAGTCGGGCGAGCACCACGAGAAGAGCGCGTAGCCCGCACCAGGCGGACGAGAGGGGGCTCCCGGCACCGGCCGGGAGCCCCCTCTCGTGTCACCGCTCCGTGTCACGCGGTCCGCGGGGTCACTTCTTGACGCGGACGTCCTGGCGTACCTTGCCGAGCAGACCGGCGGCGGACTCCAGGTCGCGCGCCGAGTTCTTCTCGCCCGGCATGACGACGCCGAAGGTGCTGTAGTCGGCCCAGGCGCAGATCGGCACCTCCGACACCTCACCCGGCTTCGGCTCCTTGGCCTTGGCCGTCTGGCACTTCACCAGCGCGCCCTCGCCGCCCTCGGGCGTGAACTCCTCCGGCGTGCCGACCAGCTCCGCGTCGCTGCCGTCCTTGGTGGCCTGCTTCTGCATGTACAGGAAGAAGGCGTCCAGGGCCGTGCCCGGGTCCTTCATCGTGCCGTAGGAGCCCTGCAGCACCAGGCCGTTCTTGGGCTCCAGACCGGGCGCGTACACGCCCTGCACCGAGGTCGGGTCCGTCATCGGCAGGTTCTTGGACATGCCGTCCGCGCCGGCGGAGGTCCGCCCCGAGCCCGGCACCAGCTTGTACCCGGCGGCCGTGCCCGGCGTCGTGAGCTTGTGCGGGCCGTCGTTCTCCAGGCCGCCGCCCCCGCCGAAGACGGCGATCGCGCCGCCCGCGATCGCGGCCACGACCACGACCGCGCCGGCGATCAGGGCGATCTTCTTGCCGTTGCCCTTGCCGCTGCCGTCCTCGGGCGGCGGGACCTGGCCGTACTGCGGCTGCTGCCCGTAGGGGGCCTGCTGCGGGAACTGGCCGGGCTGCTGCTGACCGTACGGAGCCTGCTGCTGGCCGTAAGGGGCCTGCGGCTGACCGTACGGCGCCTGCGGCTGGCCGTACGGGGCCTGGGGCTGACCGCCGTAACCCTGCTGCGGGGGCACCGGGGCGCCGGGCACCGGCTGCGGAGGCACCGGGGGCACCGTGCCGCCCTGCTGCGGGTAGCCGTAGCCCGGCTGCGGGCCCTGCGGCGGCTGCGGCTGACCGTACGGTCCCGGCTGCTGAGGCTGCCCGTAAGGGCCGGGTGGCGGCTGGTTGTAGCTCATGGAGCGGTTTCCCCTCGTGACAACAGAACAACGGACAGCTTTATGCGTTGCTCACATCCTGTACGACACCAGGCACCACTCGTGCCCCGGGGGCCAAACCGATTCGAGACTGCTACATGCGCGCCCGTACACTGAGCGGCGTGACCGAGACACCTCAGAAGAGCCCTGCTTCCGGGCCGAACAGCACCCCCGCAGAACTGCCGACCCAGTACGCGCCGGCCGACGTAGAGGGGCCGCTGTACGAGCGCTGGGTAGAGCGCGGCTACTTCGAGGCCCACGCCGAGAGCGACAAGCCGGCTCACACGATCGTGATCCCGCCGCCGAACGTCACGGGTTCACTCCACCTCGGCCACGCCTTCCAGCACACGCTGATGGACGCCCTCACCCGCCGCAAGCGCATGCAGGGCTTCGAAGCGCTGTGGCTGCCCGGCATGGACCACGCCGGCATCGCCACCCAGAACAAGGTCGAGCAGCAGCTCGCCGAGGAGGGCAAGTCCCGCCACGACCTCGGCCGCGAGGCGTTCGTCGACCGCGTCTGGCAGTGGAAGGAAGAGTACGGCGGCAAGATCCTCGGCCAGATGCGCCGCCTCGGCGACGGCGTCGACTGGTCCCGCGAGCGCTTCACGATGGACGAGGGCCTCTCCAAGGCCGTGCAGACCATCTTCAAGCGGCTCTACGAGGACGAGCTGATCTACCGCGCCGAGCGCATCATCAACTGGTGCCCGCGCTGCCTGACCGCCATCTCCGACATCGAGGTGGAGTACCAGGAGGACGACGGCGAGCTCGTCTCCATCCAGTACGGCGAGGGCGACGAGACCCTCGTCGTCGCCACCACCCGCGCCGAGACGATGCTCGGTGACACCGCCGTCGCCGTCCACCCCGAGGACGAGCGGTACGCCCACCTCGTCGGCAAGCGCATCAAGCTGCCGCTGACCGACCGCACCATCCCCGTCGTCGCGGACACCCACGTCGACCCGGAGTTCGGCACCGGCGCCGTCAAGGTGACCCCCGCCCACGACCCCAACGACTTCGCCATCGGCCAGCGCCACGGCCTGGAGTCGCTGACCGTCATGGACGAGCGCGGCGTCATCACCGTGCACGGCCCCTTCGAGGGCCTGGACCGCTTCGAGGCGCGCTCCACGATCGTCTCCGCACTGCGCGAGCAGGGCCGCATCGTCGCCGAGAAGCGCCCGTACACCCACTCCGTGGGCCACTGCTCCCGCTGCCGCACCACCATCGAGCCGCGACTGTCGATGCAGTGGTGGGTCAAGGTCGGCCCGCTCGCGCAGGCCGCCGGCGACGCCGTCCGCGACGGCCGCGTGAAGATCCACCCCGAGGACATGTCGAAGCGCTACTTCGACTGGGTCGACAACATGCACGACTGGTGCATCTCGCGCCAGCTGTGGTGGGGCCACCGCATCCCCGTCTGGTACGGCCCCGAAGGCGAAGTCGTCTGCGTCGGCCCCGACGAGGAGCCGCCCAGCGGCGAGGGCTGGACCCAGGACACCGACGTCCTGGACACCTGGTTCTCCTCCGGCCTCTGGCCCTTCTCCACCCTGGGCTGGCCCGAGAAGACCCCGGACCTGGAGAAGTTCTACTCCACCGACGTCCTGGTCACCGGCCACGACATCATCTTCTTCTGGGTCGCCCGGATGATGATGTTCGGCCTGTACGCGATGGACGGCGAGGTGCCGTTCAAGACCATCGCACTGACCGGCCTGGTCCGCGACGAGCGCGGCAAGAAGATGTCGAAGTCCTTCGGCAACGTCGTCGACCCGCTGGACTGGATGAACGAGTACGGCTCCGACGCCGTCCGCTTCACCCTCGCCCGCGGCGCCAACCCCGGCACGGACGTGCCGATCGGCGAGGACTGGGTACAGGCGTCCCGGAACTTCGCCAACAAGATCTGGAACGCCACCCGCTTCGCGCTGATGAACGGCGCGACCGTCGAGGGCCCGCTCCCCGACCCCGCCGAGATGTCGGCGACGGACCGCTGGATCCTCTCCCGGCTGAACGCCACCGTCGCCGAAGTCGACGCGTACTACGACGACTACCAGTTCGCGAAGCTCTCCGACGCGCTCTACCACTTCGCGTGGGACGAGGTCTTCGACTGGTACGTCGAGCTGTCCAAGACCACGTTCATGGGCGGCGGCCGCGCCGCCGAGGTCTCGGCCCGTGTCCTCGGCGAGGTCCTGGACACGACCCTGCGCCTCCTCCACCCGGTCGTCCCCTTCGTCACCGAAGCGCTGTGGACCACGCTCACCGGCAAGGAGTCCGTCGTCGTCGCCGACTGGCCCAAGGACAGCGGCTTCCGCGACCAGGGCGCCGAGAAGGAGATCGAGACGGTCCAGCAGGTCGTCACCGAGGTCCGCCGCTTCCGCTCCGACCAGGGCCTCCAGCCCGGCCAGCGGGTCCCGGCCCAGCTCGACCTGACCGGCACCGCCCTCGCGGCGCACGAAGCCGCGATGCGCTCGCTGCTCCGCCTCCAGCCCGCCGGCGAGGACTTCGCCGCCACGGCCTCGCTGCCCGTCGCCGGGGCGACCGTCTCCCTGGACCTCTCCGGCGCGATCGACATCGAGGCCGAGCGCAAGCGCCTGGCCAAGGACCTCGCCGCCGCCGAGAAGGAGAAGGCACAGGCTACCGGCAAGCTCGGCAACGAAGCGTTCCTCGCCAAGGCCCCCGAGAAGGTCGTCGACAAGATCCGCACCCGGCTCGAGACCGCCGAGGCGGACATCGTCCGCATCACCGCCCAGCTCGAGCGCCTGCCGAAGGGCTGACGCCCCGACCGCCGACCGACGAAGGCCCCTTCCCGCCCGGGAAGGGGCCTTCGCGGCGCTATGGACGCTGTTGACGGACGCGTACACCTTTCTCATCGCTCTCTCATGGAACCGAGCGACCGTGGGAAACATGAACAAACCCCTGCGACGCGTCTCCGTGTTCTGCATCGCCCTGGTCCTCGCCCTGATGGGCTGGGCCACCTGGATCCAGGGCGCGAAGGCGGACACCTTCGCGGACGACGAGCACAATCCGCGGGTCGGCATCGAGAAGTACTCCCGCCCGCTCGGCAACATCCTCGTTGACGGCCACCCGGTCACCGGCTCCGCGCCCACCGACGGCACCCTCGCCTACAAGCGGACCTACACCGACGGCCCGCTGTACGCCCCGCTCACCGGCTACTCCTCCCAGATCTACGGCTCCACCCAGCTGGAGAGCCTCTACGGCGACGTACTGGACGGCACCGACAGCCGCCTGCAGTCCCCGCTGAACCTGGTCTCCCGCGAACGGGCCAAGGGCGGCGACGTAGCCACCACCCTCGACGCCAAGGTCCAGAAGGCCGGCTACGAAGCGCTCGGCAACAAGACCGGCGCCGCCGTCGCCCTCGACCCCGCCACCGGCCGCATCCTCGGCATGATCTCCACCCCGTCCTACGACCCGGGGAAATTCGCCGGCCAGTCCACGGCCGACCAGAAGGCATGGGCCGCGATGACCGGCGACAAGTCCCAGCCGCACCTCAACCGCGCCCTGCGCCAGACCTATCCGCCCGGCTCCACCTTCAAGCTGGTGGTCGCCGCCGCCGCGCTGGAGAACGGCCTGTACTCCTCCGTCGACGAGCGCACCGACAGCCCCAACCCCTACCGGCTGCCGAACACCCGCACCGACCTGACCAACGAGAACGCCGCCGCGCCCTGCGAGAACGCCACCCTCCGCACCGCCCTCCAGTACTCCTGCAACAACGTCTTCGGCAAGCTGGCCGCCGACCTGGGCGAGAAGAAGGTCAAGGAACAGGCGGAGAAGTTCGGCTTCAACGACGCGAAGATCGACATCCCGGTCCGCGCCTCCAAGAGCGTCTACCCCTCCGGCATGGACGCGGCCCAGACCGCCCTCTCCGGCATCGGCCAGTTCGACGACCAGGCCACCCCGCTGCAGATGGCCATGGTCGTCTCGGCGATCGCCCATGGCGGCGAGCTGAAGACCCCGTACGAGGTCGACAAGATCACCGACGGCGACGGCAACACCGTCCAGCAGTACTCACCGAAGACGTACAAGACGGCGATGTCGAAGCAGAACGCCGAGCAGCTCCAGTCCGCCATGCAGACCGTCGTCGAGAAGGGCACCGGCTCCGGCGCGAAGATCGACGGCCTCACGGTCGGCGGCAAGACCGGCACCGCCCAGCACGGCGTCGACAACAGCGGCATGCCCTACGCCTGGTTCGTCTCCTACGCCGAGAACGCCCAGGGCCACCAGGTCGCCGTCGCCACGGTCGTCGAGGACAGCGACGCATCCCGCGACGACATCTCGGGCGGCGGCCTGGCGGGCCCGGTAGCAAAGGCAATGATGAAGGCGGCGCTGTCCTGACCCTCAGCTGCGGGCAGTCGTGCCGCCAGGGGCGATGGGGGTCCCTCCCTGCTCGAGCGGAGCCGAGAGCTTGGGGGAGGGCGGGCGCAGCGGCACCCCATCGGCGGGGAGCCGCTCCGCGCCACCCGCACCCCCACGCCACAGCACCTGCGCCCCCACGGTGACCACAAGGTTCGGTACGAGCGAGAGCAACCCGGCATCCACGGTGCCGATGTCCATCCCACTGAACGTCAGCCAGGCCAGCGTCCCCACGCCGGTAACGATGCCGAGCAACGCGGGCCCGGCCCCCAGCCGGTTCCGCCGAGCCAACGCGGCCACCGTCGCCGGCGCGAGCTGCGCGAGCCCCCCATACGTAAGCAACAACAGATTGGCCAACAGCGCAGGCCGCGCAAGCCCCAACACCAGCGCCAGCCCGGACGCCAGCACCACGCACACATGATTGACCCGCATCGTCCCCCGCTCACTCCGCGCAGGCAGCAAATTCCGCGACACCAACGTGGAGATCCCGAGCAGCAGCGCAGCCGACGGCACCATCGCCGTCGCCGCCGCGGCCACCGCGACCACCCCCACCAGCCACCCCGGCAGCGCACCCCCGGCCACCGTGAGCAGCGCGGCCTTGCTGTCCGTACCCGGCTTCAGCGTCAGCGCCCCGGCGAACCCGACCACCACCGGCACCGCGATGGCCACCTGGTACAGCGGCAGCCAGATGTAATTGCGGCGCAGCGCCCGCGAACTGCTCGCGGACAGGATCGCCGACCACAGGTGCGGCATCGTGTTCAGCCCCGCGCCGATCGCGGAGATGAGCATCGCGGTGGTGAACCACGTCGCGTCGGTGCTGCCGCCGTGCAGGGTCAGCAGGTCCGGACGGCTCTCCCGTACCGCGGTGAACAGGCCCCCGAGGCCGCCGTCGAGCCCGATCGGCACCGCGACCAGCAGGATCAGCAGCGCCAGCACCATCAGCACGTCCTTGAAGTACGCGGCGCGGGCGATACCCCGGAGCCCCGACCACAGGACGAACCCCACAGTCAGCACGGTCGCCAGGATCATCGAACCCGTCGCGCCCGACTCGCTGCCGGTGGCCAGCTGCACGATCAGCCCGAGCCCGGTGATCTGCAACTGCAGATACGGCAGCAGGAAGACGGCCCCCACCACCGCCACGACCTTGCCGAGCAGCGGACTGCGGAACCGGTCGGCGAAGAAGTCCGCCTGCGTGAGGTAGCCCTTCTCCTTGCCGAGCCGCCACAGCCGCGGACCGGTCAGGTACTGCCCGATCAGACAGAGCGAGAGATACCCCAGCGCATACGTGGCCGCGACCCCGTCACTGAAGGCCAGCCCGGCCAACCCCAGGGAACTGAACGTCGTGAACGACTCGCCGGCCTGCAGGAACCACATCGTCACGGCCCCGAAGCGACGCCCGCCGACCGCCCATTCGCCCAGGTCGTGCCCGGTATTGCGGCGACCGGACAGGCCCACGGCGGCGATCGCGAGAATGCCGGCCAGGGTGACCGCCATGGTGGTGCTCATACCGCGGCCCCCTCTTCCGCCTCTTCGGCGTCCTCGGGGTGCGGGGCGCGCGCCTCGTACAGGGCGAGCGCGACGGTGGTGCCCACCGTCCACAGCACGCTCCACACCAGGACGGCCGGCAGACCCAGCCACAAGGTGGTCGTGTTGACGAAGGGCAGATACGGAGTGGCGAAGAACCCGGCCGTGGGCACGGCGAGGTACGCCAGATGACGCTGGCTCATGTCGGATCCCGGGGGAGGAGGGGAGGGGAACAGAACAGCGGTGCGGGAGCGGCTGGGGCAGCCGACGTCGGTCGGGGGCAGCCGGGGGAGCCGGAGTCAGCTCCGGGGAACGGCTCCGGGGAACGGCTCCGGGCGGGTGCCGGTCAGCAGTGGGGGAGGGCGGGGCGGCGCAGGCCGTGGCCCGCGGCGGCCTCATAGGCGTGCGCGGCACGCAGGGCGGTCAGCTCGGCGCGGGGCGCGGCGACCACCTGCAGCCCGACCGGCAGCCCGCCGGGCGTGAACCCGGCCGGCACGGAGAGCGCGGGCGACCCCAGCACGGTCACGAAGTACGCCGAACGCATCCAGTCCAGATACGTCTGCTGCTCCTGGCCCGCGACCACCGTCGGGTACTCCACCTCCACGTCGAACGGCACCACCTGGCTGACCGGCGCCAGCAGCACGTCGTAACGGGAGAAGAAGTCCGTCCCCGCCAGATGGACACGGGCGTGCGCGGCGGTGGCGCGGGCGAGGTCGGCGCCGGTCAGCTTCCGGCCCTCCTCGATGTTCCACACCAGGCTCGGCTTGAGGGCGCCGGGGTGCGCGTCGAGCAGCTCCCCGAGCCCCTGGGCGAACAGCTGCGCCCGCCGCGTCCGGAAAACGTCCTCGGCACCGTCCAGGTCCGGGCAGTCTTCCGTCAGGTGGCAGCCCAGCTCCTCGAAGACCCGCAGCTGCGGCTCCAGGACGGCCGTGACCTCCGGGTCGACCGGCACCCGCCCGCCCAGGTCCGGCGTCCACGCGACCCGCAGCCCGCGCAAATCCGCTTCCAGCGGCGCGCGGAAGACCGCGCCCGGGGTGTCCAGGGAGAGCGGGCAGCGCGGGTCGGGCCCGGCCATGACCGACAGCAGCAGCGCGGCGTCGGCGACGGTACGGCCCATCGGCCCGGCGACGGCCAGGGTGTCCCACGGGTCGCTCGCGGGATGGCTCGGCACCCGGCCCGGCGTGGGCCGCAGCCCGACCACATTGCAGAACGAGGCGGGATTCCGCAGCGACCCGCCCATGTCGCTCCCGTCGGCGAGCGGGTGCAGCCCGGCGGCGAGCGCTGCGGCCGCGCCGCCGCTGCTGCCGCCGGCCGAGCGCGTCGGGTCGTACGGATTGCGGGTGGCCCCGAAGACCGGGTTGAACGTGTGCGAACCGGCCGCGAACTCCGGCACGTTGGTCTTCCCGATCCGGATGGCCCCCGCCGCCTGGACCCGCTCCACCAGCAGCTCGTCCTCGTCCGGCACATGGTCGGCGAAGAGCGGCGAACCGTGGGTGGTGCGCATCCCGCGGGTGAGGTGGGTGTCCTTGAAGGCGATCGGCAGGCCGTGCAGCGGGCCCGGTTCGTGGCCGCGCGCGAGACGGTCGTCGGCGTCGCGGGCGGCGGCCAGCGCCCCCTCGGGATCGACCGTAACCACCGCGTTGACCTGCGGATTGACGTCATCGATCCGGTCGAGGTGGGCCTGTACGACCTCCCGGGCCGACAACTCCCGCTTCCGGATCCTGGCGGCGAGCTCGGTGGCGGGGGCGTACGTGATCTCGTCAGTCATTGACCATCCGTCCTGGACTGGGCTGGATGACGGCTCATCCTGCGACCCTCTGCCGGAAGTGGTCAATAGCCCTGCACGAATGAATCTTCTAGCCGCAAGCAATCAACAGTTGACGCTTACGGCCGCGCCGCACCGGCGATACGGGGCCGTGCCGGCGGTCCGGGGTGATGGCCCGATGGCCCGAGGAAGGGGAAGCTCGGCAGGCGCAGCCCCCTGTGGGCCCCGGCCCTCGCCCTCGTCTCAGCCCGGTCTCAGCCCGCCGCCCTGAGCGACCGCATCAGCGGCGTAGGTGTGGCGCTGCGCTTCAGGGCCGCCACCACCAGGTGCGAACTGACCGCCTCCACGTGCCGTACCCACGGCCCCTCGGTGAGGAAGGCGTGCAGCGCCGTCATCGACGGCTGGGTGACGTCCACCAGCAGCTGGTGCTCGCCCATCACCACCGCCGCGTACCGCACCAGCGGCGACTCCGTCAGCAGCCGCCCGACGGCCTCCACCGCGTCCGGCCGGGTCCGGATCCACAGCAGCGCCTCGACCGGCAGCCCCAGCAGCGCGGGCTCCACCGCGGCCCGTATCGACACCGCGCCCGACCGGGTCAGCGCCTCCACCCGGCGCCGCGCCGTCGCCTCGGACACCCCGGCCAGCGCGGCCAGTTCCTCGTGCGTGCGCCGCCCGTCCTCGGCCAGCGCCTCCACGATGCGCCGCTCCTCCGGCCCCAGCTCCTCGGCCGGCGCGCTCGCCTGCTCGGGGCGGGCCGGGAAGCGGGACAGCGCGGCCACCTCGGCCTCGTCCAGGATGCCGGGGTGCCAGTCGTGGACCGTACGGAAGTACCGCAGGACGGGCGAGACGTGCTGGGCGGTCAGGCCCGGCACGGCCGGCGCCTCGTCGAGCATCAGCGCGGCCAGCCGGCCCGGCGGGCACTGCACCTCCGCCACGCAGTCCGGCGGCCCGGACAGCACGTAACTGAAGACCGTGCCGGCGCGGTCCGCCATCGCCAGCGCCGCGTCCCGCGCCGTACCGGGCGGGCAGCCCAGCCGCACGATCGCCGTCTCGCCGCGGGCGACCAGCCCGGTGACCGTTACCTGGCCGCTGCCCAGCAGGTGCAGGCCGCGGCGCGCGACGGTGCGCTCCGGCTCGCCGAGCGCGGCGGCGATGCGGCGCCAGGACGCCCGGCCGTCGATCTGCAGCGCAGCGATGATCCGGCGGTCCAGGGCGTCGGGCCCTTGGCCCGTCTCGGCAGCGGTCACGGGATCACAGTAACGACACCGCAGGACAGTAGGGCGGGGCGGCAGCGAGGCATGGGCCGTAGCGAGGGGCGGGGGCGGTAGCGGGGCCGTGGGGGCCGCGCGGTGCCTCCTTCTCTTCTTTCCCGGCAACGATTACCGAGGGTGAGAAAGTGCCCCTGGTCAATTACATATTGTCATTGTACGCCCTGTGAGGGATATGCGGTCGTTCTCCTAGACTGGTGCTGTGAGCGAGCGCCCCGAGAACGACGAGCCCGACCCGATCGACCCGGACCTGATCCCCGGCCCGGAGGTCGACGCCTTCGACGAGATGATCGAGGCCGAGACCGACCGAGACCCCGACCTCGCGGTGATCGAGGCCGGCAGCCGCACGCTGCGGGCCCAGGCCGGACCGCCGACGAGCGACGTGCCGGCGCGCCCCGAGGACCCCGAGGTGGACCGCGCGCTGCGCGCCGTGGAGGCCGAGCTGGCGAGCCGCTGGGGCGAGACCAAGCTCGACCCGTCGGTGCAGCGCATCGCCGCGCTGATGGACATCCTCGGGCAGCCGCAGCGCTCGTACCGTTCGATCCACATCACCGGCACGAACGGCAAGACCAGCACGGCCCGCATGATCGAGGCGCTGCTGGCCGCCTTCGACCTGCGCACCGGCCGCTACACCAGCCCCCACGTCCAGTCGATCACCGAGCGGATCAGCCTGGACGGCGCGCCGATCTCCGCCGAGAAGTTCATCGAGACGTACGAGGACATCAAGCCGTACGTCGAGATGGTGGACGAGCGGGAGGAGTACCGGCTGTCCTTCTTCGAGGTGATGACCGGGATGGCGTACGCCGCCTTCGCGGACGCGCCCGTCGACATCGCGGTCGTCGAGGTGGGGATGGGCGGCAAGTGGGACGCGACGAATGTCATCGACGGTGATGTCGCCGTGGTGACGCCCATTTCGCTCGATCACACCGACCGGCTCGGGGACACGCCGGAGGCGATCGCGGGGGAGAAGTCCGGGATCATCAAGAAGGACGCCACGGTCGTGCTCGCGCAGCAGCCGGTGGAGGCCGCTTCGGTGATGCTCAAGCGCGCCGTCGACGTGGACGCCACGGTCGCCCGCGAGGGCATGGAGTTCGGGGTGCTCGCGCGCGAGCAGGCGGTCGGCGGGCAGCTGCTGACGCTGCGCGGCCTGGGCGGCGAGTACACCGACGTCTTCCTCCCGCTGTACGGCGCGCACCAGGCGCACAACGCGGCCGTCGCGCTCGCCGCCGTCGAGGCGTTCTTCGGCGTCGGTACGGAGCACGCCCGCACGCTGGACATCGACACCATCCGCACCGCGTTCGCCTCGGTGTCCTCGCCGGGCCGGATGGAGGTCGTGCGCCGGAGCCCCACGGTCGTACTGGACGCGGCGCACAATCCCGCGGGTGCCCGTGCGACCGCCGAAGCGGTCACCGAGGCGTTCGGTTTCAGCCGACTTGTGGGCGTGGTCGGCGCGAGTGGCGACAAGGACGTGCGCGGGCTGCTGGAGGCGTTCGAGCCGATCTTCGCCGAGGTCGTGGTGACGCGGAACTCCACGCCCCGTTCGATGGATCCGGACGAGCTGGCGGCGCTGGCCGTCGAGGTGTTCGGTGCCGAGCGGGTGCAGGTTGAGCCGCGGCTGGACGACGCCCTGGAGGCGGCGATCACGCTGGCCGAGGAAGAGGGCGAGTACAGCGGTGCGGGTGTGCTGGTCACCGGTTCCGTGATCACGGTGGGCGAGGCCCGGCTGCTCCTGGGAAGGAACTGACATGCGCACCCTGTGTGCGAGCACGCTGATCGGCGAGTTCTTCGTGATCGGCTTCGCCGGGCTGGTCGCGATGCAGACCTCGGGCCACTCCACGGCCACGGTCTGGACGGTCAGCGGCATCGCGATGGTGCTCTCGCTCCTGCTGTGCGGGATGCTGTCGCGGCCGGGCGGGGTGGCGCTCGGCTGGGTGCTGCAGATCGCGCTGATCGCGAGCGGGGTGATCGTGCCGACGATGTACTTCCTCGGCGCGGTCTTCGCGGGTCTGTGGTGGGCCTCGGTCCACTTCGGCCGCAAGATCGACGAGGCGAAGGCCCGCTGGGCGGCCCAGGCCGCCGAGACCAACACCGCGGGCCCCGACCCGGCCTGACCAGGTCCGGCCCGCACGGAGATCGCGTCGGCCGGGCACCGTCCGGCCACGCGGCCCGATCACTGTCCCGGCCGCACAGCCCCGGGGCCCAGCCGCCGCAGGCCCGGGCCCCCGGTGCGCCGGACACCCCATGTAGCCTCGGCACACCCGTAACTGTCTGTATTGCAAGGAGCCCCACCGATGAGCCAGCGCACCCTCGTCCTTCTCAAGCCCGACGCCGTGCAGCGCGGCCTGGTCGGCGAGATCATCGGCCGTATCGAGCGCAAGGCCGGCTGGACGATCAGCGCGCTGGAGCTGCGCACCCTGGACCGCGCGGTCCTGGAGCAGCACTACGCCGAGCATGTCGGCCGGGACTTCTACGAGCCGCTGATGACGTTCATGTCCTCCGGCCCGGTCGTCTCGCTCGTCGTCGAGGGCGAGCGGGTGATCGAGGGCGTACGCCAGTTGGCTGGTCCTACCGACCCGATCAAGGCCCCGAGCGGGTCCATTCGGGGGGACTTCGGCACAATCACCCGGGAAAACCTCATTCACGCGTCCGACTCCGAGGAGTCCGCGGAGCGCGAGATCAAGATTTTCTTCCCTGGCCTGTCCTGACGGGGCATCAGGTACAAACCGCGCGCCACCTGGGGCGACCGAAGAAATTCGGTCGCCCTTCGGCATACGTACAGCCAACTGGGGAACGCATCACCCCGACACGACGTCACCATTAAGGGGGGCGGATACGTGTTCCGCTGACAATGGCGGAGGAACCCCGCACCGCGTTCGAGCGGCGGCCCTTCCCGGACTACCATGAAGGCTCTCCGCGCATCGCAATCAGCGCACCACTTCCTCCTGCCGACCTCCAGTAAGCATTCGCTCCAGTTGGGAAGGCCAGACGTATCCTCATGGGGAACAACATGTCGTTCATCGGCCGTGACATGGCTGTCGACCTCGGCACCGCCAACACGCTGGTGTACGTCAGGGGTCGAGGGATCGTTCTGAACGAACCGTCGGTCGTGGCCATCAATACCAACACCGGCGGCATCCTCGCCGTGGGCGCCGAGGCCAAGAAGATGATCGGCCGGACCCCTGGCAACATCGTGGCCGTCCGCCCGCTGAAGGACGGCGTGATCGCCGACTTCGAGATCACCGAGCGGATGCTCCGCTACTTCATCCTGAAGATCCACAAGCGCCGGTACCTCGCCCGGCCGCGCGTCGTCGTCTGTGTGCCCTCCGGCATCACCGGCGTCGAGCGCCGCGCGGTCATCGAGGCGTCGACGCAGGCCGGCGCCCGTCAGGTGCACATCATCGAGGAGCCCATGGCCGCGGCCATCGGTTCCGGGCTGCCGGTCCACGAGGCCACCGGCAACATGGTGGTGGACATCGGCGGCGGCACGACCGAGGTCGCGGTCATCTCGCTCGGCGGCATCGTCACGGCGCAGTCGATCCGGGTGGCCGGCGACGAGCTGGACAACGCGATCATCCAGCACATCAAGAAGGAGTACAGCCTCCTCCTCGGTGAGCGGACGGCCGAGTCCATCAAGATCACGATCGGTTCGGCGTACGACCTCGACCAGGACGAGCACACCGAGATCCGCGGCCGGGACCTGGTCTCGGGCCTGCCCAAGACCGTGGTCATCTCCGCGGCCGAGGTCCGCAAGGCCATCGAGGAGCCGGTCAACTCCATCGTCGACGCCGTGAAGACGACGCTCGACAAGTGCCCGCCGGAGCTCTCCGGTGATGTGATGGACCGCGGCATCGTCCTCACCGGCGGCGGCGCCCTGCTCCGCGGCCTGGACGAGCGGCTCCGCCGCGAGACCGGCATGCCGATCCACATCGCCGAGGACCCGCTCGACTCCGTCGCGCTCGGTTCCGGCAAGTGCGTGGAGGAGTTCGAGGCTCTTCAGCAGGTCCTCGACTCGCAGCCGCGCAGATGAACGTCTTCGGTGATCTGCCGTACGGCCGCCTGCCAGCCCGTACGGCAGATCGCTGATATACAGACCCTCGACGCATAACTGCACAACACCGTTTTTCCGCACACCTGTACGCAGGCTTCCCGCCCGTACCACCCCCACCACTCCGGTACGGACACCCCCCAGATTCCCCAGCGAGACCGGCGCGGGCCCGCAGCCGGCCGGTCCTACGAGGAAGGACACGGCCGCCGCACGTGAGGGACACACGAGAGAGCCGGCTCTTGCTGGTGCTGCTGGTCGCGATCGCGTTCGCACTGATCACGGTGGACATCCGCGGCGGCGAGCAGTCCCCGCTGCAGGGTGCCCGGCAGGCCGCGGCCGCCGCCTTCGGGCCGGTCGAGACCGGTGTCGCCTCGGTCGTGGACCCCGTCGGCAACGCCGTCGACGCCGTCCGTGACTCCGACGGCCGGCACAGCCGCATCGCCCAGCTGGAACGCGAGAACGCCGCCCTGAAGGCCAAGCTCGGCTCCTCCGACCGCGACCATGTGCGCGCCGGAGAGCTGGACAAGATGCTCAAGACCGCGGGCGCCGGCCAGTACGGCATCAAGGGCGCCCAGGTCATCGCCATAGGAGCCGCCCAGGGCTTCTCCTGGACCGTCACCATCGACGCCGGCTCCAAGGACGGCATCGCCCGCGACATGACCGTACTGAACGGCGACGGGCTGGTCGGCCGGGTCACCACCGTCGGCGAGGACACCGCCACCGTCCTGCTCGCCATCGACCCCGACTTCACCGTCGGCACCCGCATGGAGAAGACCAACGAGATCGGCTTCGCCAACGGGCAGGGCGGCGGGCCGCTGCGCGTCCAGCTCCTCAACGGCAAGGCGAACGTGAAGAAGGGCGACCGGATGGTCACCTTTGGATCCAGCGAGGGCAAGCCGTTCGTGCCCGGCGTGCCGGTCGGCACCATCACCCACGTCGGCGCCGCCAACGGCGACCTCACCCGCACGGTCCAGGTCAAGCCCTTCGCGGGCTTCTCCCGCCTGGACGTCGTCGGCGTCGTCGTCCAGCCGCCGCGCGAGAACCCCCGGGACACGGTCCTGCCGCCCAAGCCCGCCAAGCCCAAGCCCACCCCGACGGTCACCGTGACCGCCAAGCCCAAGCCTTCTCCGAGCGGCGCCAGGAGCTGAGCCCGATGCGCATCAACCGGATCCTCCTCTCCACCGCCCTCGTGGCCGTGGCCCTCGTCGTCCAGGTGGGTGTGCTCGCCAGACTGCACCTCCCCGGAGCCGTACCGGACCTGGTCCTCCTCGTCGTCCTCGGACTGGCGATGGTGTACGGCCATGTCGCCGGGGCCTTCATCGGCTTCGGCGCCGGGCTCCTCGCCGACCTGGCGCCCCCCTCCGACCACGCGATCGGCCGCTACGCCCTCGTGCTCTGCGTCATCGGCTATGCCGCCGGGCTCACCCGGCCCGACAAGAGCCGGCACCGTTCCGCCACGCTGCCGCTGATGGTCGTGGTCTGCGCCGCCATCGGCTCGACGCTGCTCTACGCCGGCGTCGGCTCGCTGGCCGGTGACAACGCGGGCAACACCGTCGGCATCCCCCTGTTGCTGTTCACCGCGACCGTCTACGACCTCGTGCTCGCGCCCTTCAGCGTCCCGCTCGTGATGGCCCTGGCCCGCCGCTCGGAGAGCGGTCCGCTGGCCGGGGAGAGTTCCGGCGGCGGCACGCAGTCCGGTGCGCTGGCGGGGGAGGCCGCGTACGGCTGGCTCTCCACCGGCAGCGGGCTGCGCATGAGCCGTCCCGGGCGGGGCGGCCGGACGCCGCGGATCGGCAGCCAGCGCGGCGGCCTGCTCGGCGGCAAGGCGAACCGCACGAAGACCATCAAGGGGGTCAAGCGCCTGTGAGCAGTACACCGTTCCGGGCCGCGACGAGGGGGCGCCGATGAGCAACATCCCGGAGACGGGCCGGACGACACGCGTCACCGTCCGCCTCGTCGCCATCCAGATACTGGTCTTCTCGCTGCTGCTCACCCTCGGCGGCCGGCTCTGGTATCTCCAGATCCGCAACGGCGACGAGTACGCCGCCGAGGCCAGCGGCAACCACGTCCAGCAGGTCGTCGACCCGGCCGTGCGCGGTTCGATCCTCGACGCGCGCGGCGTGCCGCTCGCCGACAACGAGACCCGCCTCGTCGTCTCCGCCAGCCGCACCGCGCTGATGAAGATGGACGACGAGGGCAAGGCCGTACTGACCCGCCTCGCGCACGTCCTCGGCATGTCCTACACGGACGTGAAGAACAAGGTCCGGCTCTGCGACGCCAAGACCCCGCAGCCCTGCTGGAACGGCTCGCCCTTCCAGCCCATCCCGATCACGGACGAGGCCACCACCCAGCAGGCCCTGAAGATCCGGGAGAGCTCCGAGGACTTCCCCGGCATCTCCGCCGAACCCACCGCGGTACGCCGCTACCCGGCGCCCGCCAAGGCCGCGACCTCCCAGGTGCTCGGCTACCTCTCGCCGGTCACCGACGAGGAGATCAAGAAGGCGGAGCACACGAACTCGCCGTTCCTGCGCTCGGACATGGTCGGCCGCTCGGGCCTCGAGCGGACGTACGACAGCGCGCTGCGCGGCAAGGCCGGCGTCACCCGCTACCAGGTCGACAACCTCGGCCGGGTCATGGGCAAGGCCAAGAGCGACCCGGCGCGGCCCGGCGACAACGTCGTGACGTCGATAGACGCCCGCGTGCAGGGCGTCGCGGAGCAGCAGCTGCACCAGGCGATGGTGGAGGCCCGCAAGCAGCACGACCGCAACACCGGTACGAACTACAAGGCCGACGCGGGCGCCGTCGTCGTCATGGAGGCCAAGACCGGCCGGGTGGTCGCGATGGCCTCCCAGCCGGACTACGACCCGAACGCCTGGGTCGGCGGGATCTCGGCGAAGGACTACGAGAAGCTCACCGGCAAGAAGTCCAACTACCCGCTGCTGAACCGCGCGATCCAGGGCCAGGCGGCCCCCGGCTCGATCTTCAAGGTCATCTCGTCCTCGGCCGCGGTCAACGCCGGGTACGACTTCAACGGCCGGTACAACTGCTCCAGTTCGTACAACGTCGGCGGGCAGGTCTTCAAGAACTTCGAGTCCGAGAGCCACGGCGCGATCACCCTGGGCCGGGCGCTGGAGGTCTCCTGCGACACCGTCTTCTACGACCTGGCCTACAAGCAGTGGCTCAAGGACGGCGGCAACAAGCCCAAGGACCCCAAGGACTGGTTCTACAAGACCGCGCACCAGTTCGGCCTGGGCAAGGAGACCGGCATCGACCTGCCCAACGAGGTCAAGGGCCGGGTGCCGGACCGCCAGTGGAAGAAGGACTTCTGGAAGGCCAACAAGGACTCCTGGTGCAAGACCGGCAAGAAGGGCGGTAATTACGTCCAGCGCCTCGCCTACGAGAGCTGTCTCGAAGGCATGAAGATGCGCGCCGGTGACTCGGTGAACTACTCCATCGGCCAGGGCGACACCCTCGTGACGCCGATCCAGATGGCGGTGATCTACGGGGCCATCGCCAACGGCGGGACGATGTACGACCCGACCATCGGCAAGGCGATCATCAACGCCGCCGGCAAGAAGGTCCGGGACATCGAGCCCAAGGCCCACGGCAAGCTGCCCGACACGCCCAGGACGCTGAAGCAGATCGACAAGGCGCTGGCCGGTGTGGCCACGCGCGGTACCGCCGCCTGGCGGTTCCAGAACTGGCCGCAGAAGCAGATCCCGATGCACGCCAAGACCGGTACCGCCGAGGTCTACGGCAAGCAGACGACGTCGTGGTTCGCCACGTACACCAAGGAATACACGATCGTCATGACGATCTCCCAGGGTGGTACGGGCTCCGGCGCCTCGGGTCCGGCCGTCCGCAAGATCTACGACGCGCTGTACGGCGTGGACGCCAAGGGCAAGATCCACAAGGACCGGGCGCTGCTGCCGAAGCCGCAGGCGAGCCTGCCGAGGATCGACCGGGACGGCAACATCACGGCCGGCAAGCTGACCAAGCCGATCATCAACGACGAGAAGAAGCCGGAAGGGGCGGTCCAGTGACCAGCAGCAGCTACGCCATCCGGCGCTACGCCCCCGACCGCGGCGTCTGGTCCAAGCTCACCGCGCGGGACTCCGTCGTCCGGCGGCTGGACTGGATACTGCTCTTCTCCTGCCTGGCCCTCTCGCTGATCGGTGCGGTCCTGGTCTTCTCGGCCACCCGCAACCGCATCGAGCTGAACCACGGCGACCAGTACTCCTACGTCCTCAAGCACCTGCTGAACACCGGCATCGGCCTCGCGCTCGCGGGCGGCACGGTGTGGCTGGGCCACCGCACGCTGCGCGGCGCCGTCCCCATCCTGTACGGGCTCTCGCTGCTGCTCTCGGCGCTGGTGCTCACCCCGCTCGGCGCCACCATCAACGGCTCCCGGTCCTGGCTCGCCATCCCCGGCGGACTCTCCCTGCAGCCCGCCGAGTTCGCGAAGATCACCATCACGCTGGGCATGGCGATGGTCCTCGCCGCACGGGTCGACGCGGGCGACCGGGAACACCCCGGCCACCGCTCCGTCCTCCAGGCGCTCGGCATCGCCCTGGTCCCGATAGCGGTCATCATGCTGATGCCGGACCTCGGCTCGGTCATGGTGCTCGGCACGATCGTCCTCGCCGTGCTGCTCGCCTCCGGCGCGTCCAACCGCTGGGTCATCGGCCTGGTCACGCTGGGCGTGGTGGGCTGTCTGAGCGTCTGGCAGCTGCATCTGCTCGACGACTACCAGATCGCCCGGTTCGCGGCCTTCGCCAACCCGAGCCTGGACCCGGCGGGCGTCGGCTACAACACCAACCAGGCGCGCATCGCGATCGGCTCCGGCGGCCTCTTCGGCGCCGGGCTGTTCCAGGGCAGCCAGACCACCGGCCAGTTCGTGCCCGAGCAGCAGACCGACTTCATCTTCACGGTCGCCGGTGAGGAGCTGGGCTTCCTCGGCGCGGGCCTGATCATCTTCCTGCTGGGCGTGGTGCTCTGGCGCGCCTGCCGCATCGCCCGCGAGTCCTCCGAGCTGTACAGCACGATCGTCGCCTCCGGCATCATCGCCTGGTTCGCGTTCCAGGCGTTCGAGAACATCGGGATGACGCTGGGGATCATGCCGGTCACCGGCCTGCCGCTGCCCTTCGTCTCCTACGGCGGCACCTCGATGTTCGCCGTGTGGATCGCCATCGGACTGCTCCAGTCGATCCGCGTACAGCGGCCCGTCTCCGCCTGACCTCCCACCACCGTGCCGTGGCCCGGCTCCCCGCGAAGGGGGCCGGGCCACAGCCGTTCCGGTACACGTACCCACTTCACACGGACACGGACTGTGACAGGTCTTACGTGGCGGTAACGCCGTACGGGCGGCATGCTGTCGCGGAAACAGCAGTGAGCCAGCGAGTTCCCCGTATCCGTACGCAGGCGCCCCCAAGCCGCCCCGTCAGGAGAAGTCAGCTCCCATGTTCTCGAAGGTCCTGGTCGCCAACCGTGGCGAAATCGCCATCCGCGCCTTCCGCGCCGCCTATGAGCTGGGCGCGCAGACCGTAGCGGTGTTCCCCCACGAGGATCGCAACTCCGGCCACCGCCTCAAGGCGGACGAGGCTTACCAGATCGGCGAGCCCGGCCACCCCGTGCGCGCCTACCTCTCGGTCGACGAGGTCGTCCGCGCCGCACGGCAGGCCGGCGCCGACGCCGTCTACCCCGGCTACGGCTTTCTCTCCGAGAACCCCGACCTGGCCGCTGCCTGCGCCGAGCACGGCATCACCTTCGTCGGCCCCTCCACCGAAGTACTGGAGCTCACCGGCAACAAGGCGCGCGCCATCGCCGCCGCCAAGGCCGCCGGGCTGCCCGTCCTCGCCTCCTCCGAGCCCTCCTCCGACGTCGAGGAGCTGCTGGCGGCGGCCGAGGACATGGAGTTCCCGGTCTTCGTGAAGGCCGTGGCCGGCGGCGGCGGGCGCGGCATGCGCCGGGTCGCCGAGCGCTCCCAGCTGCGCGAGGCCGTCGAGGCGGCGGCCCGCGAGGCCGAGTCGGCCTTCGGCGACCCGACCGTCTTCCTTGAGCAGGCCGTCGTCGACCCGCGCCACATCGAGGTGCAGATCCTCGCCGACACCCACGGCAACGTGATCCACCTCTACGAGCGGGACTGCAGCGTCCAGCGCCGCCACCAGAAGGTCATCGAGCTCGCCCCGGCCCCGAACCTCGCCCCCGAGCTGCGCGAGAAGATCTGCGCCGACGCCGTCGCCTTCGCGAAGCAGATCGGCTACACCTGCGCCGGTACCGTCGAATTCCTCGTCGACGCGCGCGGCAACCACGTCTTCATCGAGATGAACCCGCGCATCCAGGTCGAGCACACCGTCACCGAAGAGGTCACGGACGTCGACCTCGTACAGTCCCAGCTGCGCATCGCGGCCGGTGAATCGCTGGCCGACCTCGGGCTCAGCCAGGAGAAGATCGTGCTGCGCGGCTCGGCGCTGCAGTGCCGCATCACCACCGAGGACCCCGCCAACGGCTTCCGCCCCGACACCGGCCGGATCACCGCCTACCGCTCCCCGGGCGGCGCGGGCGTCCGCCTGGACGGCGGCACCAACCTCGGCGCCGAGGTCGGCGCGCACTTCGACTCCATGCTGGTCAAGCTCACCTGCCGGGGCCGGGACTTCGCGACCGCCGTCGGGCGCGCCCGGCGCGCCGTCACCGAGTTCCGCATCCGCGGCGTGGCCACCAACATCCCGTTCCTGCAGGCGGTACTGGACACCCCGGACTTCCGCGAGGGGAGGGTCACCACCTCCTTCATCGAGCAGCACCCCGAACTGCTCACCCAGCGCGGCTCCGCCGACCGCGGCACCCGCATCCTCGAATACCTCGCCGACGTCACGGTCAACAAGCCGCACGGGGACCGCCCCGCCACCGTCACGCCGCACGAGAAGCTGCCCGCGATCGACACCTCCGCGCCGGTCCCCGACGGCTCCCGGCAGCGGCTGCGGCAGCTCGGCCCCGAGGGCTTCGCCGCCGACCTGCGCGCCCGGCCCGCGCTCGGCGTCACCGACACCACCTTCCGCGACGCCCACCAGTCCCTGCTGGCCACCCGCGTCCGTACGAAGGACCTGCTGGAGGTCGCCGGGCACGTCGCCCGCACCACCCCCGAGCTGCTCTCCCTCGAGGCGTGGGGCGGCGCGACGTACGACGTGGCGCTGCGCTTCCTGTACGAGGACCCGTGGGAGCGGCTGGCGGCGCTCCGCGAAGCCGTCCCCAACATCTGTCTGCAGATGCTGCTGCGCGGCCGCAACACCGTCGGCTACACCCCCTACCCGGAGCAGGTCACCCGCTCCTTCGTGCAGGAGGCCGCCGACACCGGCATCGACATCTTCCGCATCTTCGACGCGCTCAACAACGTCGACCAGATGCGCCCCGCGATCGACGCCGTGCGCGAGACCGGCACCGCCATCGCCGAGGTCGCCATGAGCTACACCGGCGACCTCGCCAACCCCGGCGAGAAGCTCTACACCCTCGACTACTACCTCCGCCTCGCCGAGCAGATGGTCGACGCCGGCGCCCATGTCCTCGCGATCAAGGACATGGCGGGCCTGCTCCGCGCGCCCGCCGCGAAGAAGCTGGTCACGGCCCTGCGCCAGAACTTCGACCTGCCCGTCCACATCCACACCCACGACACCCCCGGCGGCCAGCTCGCCACCTACCTCGCCGGCTGGGAGGCCGGCGCGGACGCCGTCGACGGCGCCTCCGCGGCGCTGGCCGGCACCACCAGCCAGCCCGCCCTCTCCGCGATCGTCGCCGCCGCGGCCCACACCGACCGGGACACCGGCATCGACCTCGACGCGGTCTGCGCCCTGGAGCCGTACTGGGAGGCCGTACGCAAGGTCTACGCGCCCTTCGAGGCGGGCCTCCCGGCGCCCACCGGACGCGTCTACGCGCACGAGATCCCCGGCGGCCAGCTCTCCAACCTCCGTCAGCAGGCCATCGCGCTCGGCCTCGGCGACCGCTTCGAGGAGATCGAGAAGGCGTACGAGGGCGCCGACCGCCTCCTCGGCCGCCTCGTCAAGGTCACCCCCAGCTCCAAGGTCGTCGGCGACCTCGCGCTCTCCCTGGTCGGCGCCGGGGTCTCCACCGAGGAGTTCGCCGCCGACCCGGCCCGCTTCGACATCCCCGGCTCCGTCATCGGCTTCCTCCGCGGCGAGCTGGGCGAACCGGCCGGCGGCTGGCCCGAGCCGCTGCGCAGCCGCGCCCTCGAAGGCCGCGCCGAGGCCCCCGGCATCACCGAACTGACCGCCGACGAGTCCAAGCGCCTCTCGGCCTCCTCCGCCGAGCGCCAGGCCGTACTGAACGAACTGCTCTTCCCCGGCCCGGCCAAGGACTTCACGACCCACCGCGAGCGCTACGGCGACACCTCCCCGCTCTCCAGCGACCTGTTCTTCTACGGGCTGCACCACGGCGAGGAACACGTCGTCCGGCTCGCTCCCGGCGTCCAGCTCCTCATCGGCCTGGAGGCGATCTCCGAGGCCGACGAGCGCGGCATGCGCACCGTGATGTGTATCCTCAACGGCCAGCTGCGGCCCATCCAGGTCCGCGACCGGTCGGTGGCCACCGAGGTGCCGGCCGCGGAGAAGGCCGACAAGAACAACCCCGGCCACCTGCCCGCGCCGTTCGCCGGCGTGGTCACCCTCGCCGTCCAGGAGGGCCAGCAGGTCGAGGCGGGCGCCACCATCGGCACCATCGAGGCCATGAAGATGGAGGCGGCGATCACCGCACCCACCGGCGGCACGGTCTCCCGTATCGCCATCTCCCCGGTCGCCCAGGTCGAGGGCGGTGACCTGCTCATCGTCGTGGAGTGAGCGGAGCGCCTCCGGGCGCAGCGCCTACTGGCGCAGTGAGCACGGCGCCCGGTGCGCGGCGGCCTTCCCGGCCCGCCGCGCACCGGGCGACTTGTCGCGGAGGCCGCGCCGGGGCTCCCCAGAAGCCGGACAGGACAGTACGTTCGCCCCATGGCGGACACCGTGCGCGAGATCGAGCGGAAGTACGAGGCCGACGGCGCGGGCCTGCCGCCCGACGGCCTCCCCGACCTCACCGGCGTCGACCGGGTCGCGTCCGTCGCGGACCGCGGCACGGCCACCCTGGACGCCACCTACTACGACACCGCCGACCGGCGGCTCGCCCGCGACGGCATCACCCTGCGCCGCCGTACCGGCGGCGACGACGCCGGCTGGCACCTGAAACTGCCCGTCGCCGCCCACGTACGCGACGAGATCCGCGCCCCGCTCTCCGGCACCGTCCCCCGCGCCCTGCGCGGCCTGCTCCGCTCCCGCGTCCGCGACGCCGAGCTGGTGCCCCTCGTACGGATCGAGACCGCCCGCGAGACCCGGCAGCTGCTCGCCGCCGACGGCACGGTCCTCGCGGAGCTCGCCGCCGACCGGGTACGCGCCACCCGCCCGGCCGGCCCGGGACGCACCGCCGAATGGGCCGAGATCGAGGTCGAGCTGACGGCGGACGGCGACATGGCACTCCTGGACGCGGTCGAGGACCGGCTGCTGCGCGCCGGGCTGCGCCCCGCCGGCGCGGCCTCCAAGGCGGCCCGCGCACTCCGCGACACGGCCCCCAAGGCCGAGCGGAAGGCGGCCGCCAAACCCGCCAGGACCACCGCAGCGGACCGAGGCGGTGAGCCGCCCACCGAAACGCACAAGAGCAGCGACTCGCCCACCGCCGAAGAGATCGTCCTCCGCTACCTCACCCGCCAGGTCCGCGCGCTCACCGAACTGGACCCCGCCGTCCGCCGCGACCTCCCCGACGCCGTCCACCAGATGCGCGTCGCCACCCGCCGCCTGCGCAGCGCCCTGCGCTCGTACGCCACCGTCCTGGACCGGGCCGCCACCGACCCCCTCGGCGCCGAGCTGAAATGGCTCGCGGCCGAGCTGGGCGTCGACCGCGACGCCGAAGTGCTCACCGCCCGCCTCCAGGAAGCCCTGGCCGCGCTCCCCAAGGAGCTGCGCCCCGGCCCCGTACGCACCCGGCTGCGCACCTGGTCCCAGGCCCACCGCAAGGGCTCCCGCAAACACCTCGTCGCCGTCCTCGACGGCGCGCGCTACCTCACCCTCCTGAACTCCCTGGACGCGCTGCTCACCGACCCGCCCCGGGCCCGCGCCGCCACCCGCCCCGCCGCTCAGGTACTGCCCAAGGCGGTCGAGCGGGACTTCCGGCTGCTGGCCGGACACGTCGCGGCCGCGCTGGCCGCGCCGCCCGGCCACGACCGGGACCTGGCCCTCCACGAGGCCCGCAAGGCCGCCAAACGCACCCGCTACGCGGCGGAGGCGGCCCGCCCCGAGCTGGGCCGCCCCGCGAAGGAGCTCGCCGCCCGCATGACGGAGCTCCAGGAACTCCTCGGCGACCACCAGGACGGCGTGGTCGCCCGCGAAGCGCTGCGCGACCTCGCCGCCCAGGCCCACGCGGCGGGCGAGAACACCTTCGCCTACGGCGTCCTGTACGCCCGCGAGGAGGCCCGCGCCACCACCCGCGAACACGAGCTGCCCACCCTGTGGGCCAGCATCGCCCCGCCGGACCTGCGGGCGGCGCTGACCAGCGACGTCGGCGCGGATTCGGGGACCGCCGGGGGAGCGCGTTAGGCTTGAGGGTCACCCTTCCCAGCTCATGCTGTGCTGTGCCGATCTAAGAGAGAACGCCGCGATGCCTGTCGAGACGGTCTTCCCGCGCCTGGAAGCGCTTCTCCCGCACGTCCAGAAGCCCATCCAGTACGTCGGTGGAGAGCTCAACTCCACCGTCAAAGACTGGGACGCGTGCGATGTGCGCTGGGCGCTCATGTACCCCGACGCGTACGAGGTCGGGCTGCCCAACCAGGGCGTCCAGATCCTGTACGAGGTCCTGAACGAGCGCGAGGGCGTGCTTGCCGAGCGCACCTACAGCGTCTGGCCCGACCTCGAAGCGCTGATGCGCGAGCACGGTGTGCCGCAGTTCACGGTCGACGCGCACCGCCCCGTCGACGCCTTCGACGTCCTCGGCGTCTCCTTCTCCACCGAGCTGGGCTACACGAATCTGCTCACCGCGCTGGACCTGGCGAACATCCCCATGTACGCCAAGGACCGCACGGAGGACCACCCGCTGGTCCTCGCGGGCGGCCACGCCGCCTTCAATCCCGAGCCGATCGCGGACTTCCTGGACTGCGCGGTGGTCGGCGACGGCGAGCAGGCCGTCCTGGAGATCACCGAGATCATCCGGGCGTGGAAGAACGAGGGCCGCCCCGGCGGCCGCGACGAGCTGCTCTTCCGCCTCGCGAAGACCGGCAGCGTCTACGTCCCCAAGTTCTACGACGTGGAGTACCTCGCCGACGGCCGCATCAGCCGCGTCGTGCCGAACCGCTCCGGCGTCCCGTGGCGCGTGTCCAAGCACACCGTCATGGACCTCGACGAGTGGCCCTACCCGAAGCAGCCGCTCGTCCCCCTGGCCGAGACCGTCCACGAACGGATGTCGGTCGAGATCTTCCGTGGCTGCACCCGCGGCTGCCGTTTCTGCCAGGCCGGCATGATCACGCGTCCCGTACGGGAGCGAAGCATCACCGGCATCGGCGACATGGTGGACAAGGGCCTCAAGGCCACGGGATTCGAGGAGGTCGGCCTGCTGTCGCTGTCCTCCGCGGACCACACCGAGATCGGCGACATCGCCAAGGGCCTCGCCGACCGGTACGAAGAGGACAAGATCGGCCTCTCCCTCCCCTCCACCCGCGTCGACGCGTTCAACATCGACCTGGCCAACGAGCTGACCCGCAACGGCCGCCGCTCGGGCCTGACGTTCGCGCCCGAGGGCGGCTCGGAACGCATCCGCAAGGTCATCAACAAGATGGTCTCGGAGGAGGACCTGATCCGTACGGTCTCCACGGCCTACGGCAACGGCTGGCGGCAGGTGAAGCTGTACTTCATGTGCGGCCTGCCGACCGAGACCGACGAGGACGTGCTGCAGATCGGTGACATGGCGGTCAACGTCATCGCCGAGGGCCGCCGGGTCTCCGGCCAGAACGACATCCGCTGCACGGTCTCCATCGGCGGGTTCGTCCCCAAGCCGCACACCCCCTTCCAGTGGGCCCCGCAGCTCTCCGCCGAGGAGACCGACGCCCGCCTGGAGAAGCTCCGCGACAAGATCCGCGGCGACAAGAAGTACGGCCGCTCCATCGGCTTCCGCTACCACGACGGCAAGCCCGGCATCGTCGAGGGCCTCCTCTCCCGCGGCGACCGCCGCGTCGGCGCGGTCATCCGCGCGGTCTACGAGGACGGCGGCCGCTTCGACGGCTGGCGCGAGCACTTCTCCTACGACCGCTGGATGCAGGCCGCGGAGAAGACCCTCCCGGACTACGGCGTCGACGTCGCCTGGTACACCACCCGCGAGCGCACCTACGAAGAGGTCCTCCCCTGGGACCACCTGGACTCCGGCCTGGACAAGGACTGGCTCTGGGAGGACTGGCAGGACGCCCTCGACGAAACCGAGGTCGAGGACTGCCGCTGGACCCCGTGCTTCGACTGCGGCGTGTGCCCGCAGATGGACACCGAGATCCAGATCGGCCCGACGGGCAAGAAGCTGCTCCCGCTCACGGTCGTGAAGTAGCCGCGCAGCAGACGCACGGCAGTTCGGCCCGGTCGCCGCAAAGCGGTGGCCGGGCCGTCGCGTGTCCCCGCACACTGTTGCGATGCCACAGCTGATCGCACCCACGCTGCGCGTCCAGGCATCGTTTCTGGAGGCGGTGAAGGAGCTCCGGGCCGAGGGCCGGGGGGAGGCCGGCGACGACTCGGCCGTCGGGCGGGAGATCCGCGAGTTCGCCGCGGAGTGGGACGACCCGGTCGTCTTCTCCCGGTACACCGACTGGCTGCGCTCGATGACCCGCGAAGAGGTCGTGCGGCCGATGGGCTACGTGCCGTGCACCAACCTCTGGTACGTCGACGGCGACACCTTCCTCGGCCGCCTCGGCCTGCGCCACGAGCTGAACGACTTCCTGCTGGAGCTCGGCGGCCACATCGGCTACGACGTGCGGCCCACCGCCCGCCGCCGCGGCCACGCCACCGCCATGCTGCGCGCGGCCCTGCCGCTGGCCCACGCGCTCGGCATCAGGTCCGCGCTGGTCACGTGTGACACCACCAACACCGCGTCACGTAGGGTCATCGAGACCTGCGGCGGGATCTTCGAGGACGAGCGCGGCGGAAAGCTGCGCTACTGGGTGCCGACGCGGGCGGAGCACGTGAACGACAGGACATAGCGGTACCGGGGGAAGCGGCGCATGGCGCACGGGGGCATGGACAAGGCAGGGGACACGCGGGATCGGGTGCCGGGCGGCGGATGCTGCCTCGCTCAGGTGATCAAGATTCCGGTGCTGATCGTCGTGGTCCCGCTGCGGCTGCTCTGGGACGCGCTGTGCTGGACCGGACGGCACGTGCTGGCGCCCGTCGGGCGCTGGGTGTACCGGTGGATCCTCGCCCCGGCCGGGCGGGCGATCGCCTGGCTGATCAACTACCTGCTCGTCGTGCCGCTGGTCTTCCTGATCCGGTACCTGATCGTCGTCCCGGCGATCTGGATCTACCGCTGGATCCTCACGCCCATCGGACACGCGCTGGCCCGGCTGGCGTACTACCTGCTGGTGGTCCCGGTCCGGTGGTGCTACCGGTGGATCCTCACCCCCATCGGGCACGCGCTGGCCCGGCTCGCGCACTGGCTGATCGTGGTGCCCGCCGTGACGGTGTGGGAGTACGTGCTGCGGCCCGTCCTGCGGGCGGCCGGCGCGGCCGTCGCGTGGGCCTGGCGGGTCGCGGGGTACGTTTCCCGGGCGGCCGGCCGGGGCATCGCCGCCCTGTGGCGGTGGCTGGTCGTCGCGCCGCTGCGCTGGGTGTACCGGTGGATCCTCACCCCGGTGGGGCACGCGATCCGGGCGGTCCTGTGGCCGCCGGTGCGGGCCGCGCTGTCCGCCGCGCGCACCGCCGCCCGGGAAGTGCGCCTCGCGCTCTTCGGGTGACGGGCCGCACCCCGGCGGGAACCGGCGGCCCCGCAGGCACGTACTCTAGGTAGCAGTACGACCGCACTCACGAAGGACTGACGACACTGGGCAAGCGACAGCCCGAAGGCCCGCCGCCCGCACCGGCGGTGCAGCGCATCCGACTGCGCTACACCAAGCGCGGCCGCCTCCGGTTCACCAGCCACCGTGACTTCCAGCGCGCTTTCGAGCGGGCGCTGCGCCGTGCCGAGGTGCCCATGGCGTACTCCGCGGGATTCACCCCGCACCCCAAGGTGTCGTACGCCAATGCCGCGCCCACGGGCACCGGCAGCGAGGCCGAGTACCTGGAGATCGCCCTCACCGAGCGACGGGACCCGGCGGTGCTGCGCGCGCTGCTGGACGAGTCGCTGCCGGACGGTCTCGATGTGACCGACGCCGTGGAGGCGCACACCTCCGGGCTCGCCGACCGGCTGCAGGCATCGGTGTGGGAGCTGCGGCTCGACGGCGTGGCCGTCGCGGACGCGGAGCGGGCCGTCGCGGCCTTCCTCGCGGCCGACGAAGTACCGGTCGAGCGCCAGACGAAGAAGGGCATCCGCACCTTCGACGCACGTGCCGCGGTCGCGGATCTGCAGGCGGGTGCGTGCGAGGCCGATAGGCCCGGCGCTGATGCCTGTGCGATACTGCGGCTGGTTGTTCGGCATCTGACACCTGCCGTACGACCCGACGACGTCCTGTCCGGCCTCCGAGCTACGGCCGACCTGGCGCCGCCGGTCCCCGCAGCGGTGACCAGGCTGGCGCAGGGGCTGCTCGATGAGGAGACCGGCGCGGTGACCGACCCGCTCGCGCCCGACCGCGACGCAGCAGCCACGGCCGCCCCACCCACGGCCGCCGGGCTGACCGCCGCGACGCAGGCACCGCCCGCAGGCGGTGGAGCGGCGGACGGCGCAGCGTAGGAGCCGTCGTCGCGTCGCCGATCAGCCAGGGAGCCACCCCGGTCCGGCGAACGAACTGACCAGGAGACTTTCGCCGGTCCCGGACACAAGGGCCCGGCGAGCGAGACTAAAGCTCCCGTGTGGCGCCCGCGCCCCGGACCGCGGCACCGCTCTCTACGCGGGCCGCGGCCGGAACCGGACGCGGCGCCCGGGAGCGTGACGGGAGAACCGCCCGCATGCTCGAACCCATTGAGCCCACGGAATCCGCGGAGCCGGCGAACAGCCGCTCCGAGAACAGCACACCGAGTGACACCCTGCCGCCGCGCCGCAGGCGCCGTGCGGCGTCCCGGCCCGCGGGGCCGCCGGTGGGCGGCGCCACGGCGCCCGAGGTGACGGCCGCCCAGCCGGCCGACGCACCCGGCGACGCCGCCGCTCCCCAGGAGCCCGCCGCCGGCACCACCGTCGTGACCGGTGAGGAGGCCGCCCCGGCGCGCCCGCGCCGCCGCGCCACCCGCCGTACGTCGGCCCCGGCCGGCGCACCGCGCACCACAGCCACCGAGACGGCCGCCGCCGAGTCCACCGAGGCACCGGCCGCCGAGGACACCACCGCGCCGGCCGAGACCACCCCGCAGCCCGCCGCCGAGCAGCCGGCCGTCGTGACCGGTGACGAGGCCGCGCCCGCGCGCCCCCGCCGCCGCGCCACCCGCCGCGTCTCGGCCCCGGCCGGCACGCCGCAGCCCGACGAGGCCGCGGCCCCCGTGGCCGAGCGGGCCGTCGTCGCGGAGCCGGTCGCCGTGGCCGCCGACGACGAGGCGCAGGCCGAGTCCGCCGCCGCTGCCGAGACGGCCGCCGCCGAGGCCGCTGCCGCCGAGGCCGCTGCCGCCGAGGCCCCCGCGAGGGCCGCCACCGCCGCCGCCGAGTCCCGCCCGGCCCGTACGCGCCGCCGGGTGACCCGCAAGGTCACCGCCCCGGCCGGCACCCCGGCCCCGGCCGAGGAGCAGCCCGCCGCCGAGCAGCCGCAGGCCGCGCAGCCCGCAGAGCAGGCCGCCGCCGAGCAGCCGCAGCCCGTAGAGGAGACCGCCGTCGAGCAGCCCGCCGCCGAAGAGGCCAGGCCCGCCCGTACGCGTCGCCGGGCCACCCGCCGGGCGTCCGCGCCCGCCGGCTCGCCGCAGCCCGCCGAGGCCCCCGCGCCCGTGACCCCCGAGCCGGCCGTCGCCGTCGAGGCGGTCGCCGCCGAGGACGAGGACGAGGAGCAGCTCGAGGCCGCAGCCGAAGCCGCCGCGGAGGAGGCACGCGCCGAGGAGGCCGCCGCCGTCTCCGCCGAGGCCGAGCCGCAGCCCGCCAGGCCCGCCCGTACCCGCCGCCGCGCCACCCGTAAGGCATCCGCCCCGGAGGGCACGCCCGCCGCCACCCAGGCCCCGGTCGCCGCCGACGAGGACGAGCAGCCGGTCGCCGCCGCCGCGCACGCGGTCGCCGCCGAGGAGGCCCCGCCGGCCCCGGTCGCCGAGCAGGCCCCGCGCCGCCGCACCCGCCGCCGCGCCGAGCGCCCCGCCGCGCCCGCCTTCGCCCAGCCCGAGCAGGAGCAGGCCGTCACCCAGCAGCCCGCCGCCGAGGAGCCCGCCGCCGAGGAGGCCCCGGCGCGTGGCCGCCGCCGCTCCGCCCAGCCGCCGAGCGCCGTCTTCCAGCCCCCGGTCTTCACCGAGCCGATGTTCCAGACCCCGGAGACCGCTGCCGCCGCCGCTGCGGCCGCCGCCCCCGAGGAGGAGCCCGCGGAGGCCGAGGAGCGCCCGGCGCGCCGCCGTCGCCGTCGCGGCGCCGCCGCCGAGCCGGAGCCGCAGCAGGCCGCCCCCGTCGAGGAGGAGGCCGCCGAGACCGAGGAAGAGCCCGAGGCCGAGGCCGCGCAGGGCGACGAGGAGCAGGACGGCCGCCCCTCGCGCCGCCGCCGTCGCGGTGGCCGCCGCCGTCGCCGTGGCGACGCCGCGGAGGCCGACGGCACGGACGAGTCCGGCGAGTCCGCCGACGCGTCCGAGGCCGCCGAGGAGCAGCCCGCAGAGGAGCCCGCCGAGACGGAGGAGCCGGAGGCCGCCGGGGACGGCGCCGACGAGCAGCCCTCCGGCGGCTCCAGCAGCAGCCGGCGCCGCCGCCGTCGCCGCCGTCGCAGCGGTGACGGCGCCGAGCCCGGCACCAACGGCGACGACCCGGAGCGTACGGTCGTCAAGGTCCGCGAGCCGCGCAAGAAGGAAGAGCGCGAGCCCGGTACCGGCTTCGACGAGGTCCAGTCCATCAAGGGCTCGACCCGTATGGAGGCCAAGAAGCAGCGCCGCCGCGAGGGCCGCGAGCAGGGCCGCCGCCGCGTGCCGATCATCACCGAGGCGGAGTTCCTGGCGCGCCGCGAGGCCGTCGAGCGCGTGATGGTCGTCCGCCAGAGCGGCGAGCGCACCCAGATCGGCGTCCTCGAGGACGACGTGCTCGTCGAGCACTACGTCAACAAGGAGCAGTCGACCTCGTACGTCGGCAACGTCTACCTGGGCAAGGTGCAGAACGTCCTGCCGTCGATGGAGGCCGCCTTCGTCGACATCGGCAAGGGCCGCAACGCCGTCCTGTACGCCGGTGAGGTCAACTTCGAGGCGCTCGGCATGGGCCACGGCCCGCGCCGCATCGAGACCGCCCTGAAGTCCGGCCAGTCGGTCCTGGTGCAGGTCACCAAGGACCCGATCGGCCACAAGGGCGCCCGCCTCACCAGCCAGGTCTCGCTGCCCGGCCGGTACCTGGTCTACGTGCCCGAGGGCTCGATGACCGGCATCAGCCGCAAGCTCCCCGACACCGAGCGGGCGCGCCTGAAGCAGATCCTCAAGAAGATCGTCCCCGAGGACGCGGGCGTCATCGTGCGCACCGCCGCCGAGGGCGCGAGCGAGGACGAGCTGCGCCGCGACGTGGAGCGCCTCCAGGGGCAGTGGGAGGAGATCCAGAAGAAGGCGAAGAGCGGCAACGCCCCGACCCTGCTGTACGGCGAGCCGGACATGACCGTCCGCGTCGTGCGCGACATCTTCAACGAGGACTTCTCCAAGGTCATCGTCAGCGGCGAGGACGCCTGGCAGACCATCTCCGGTTACGTCTCGCACGTCGCGCCGGACCTCGGCGACCGGCTCCAGAAGTGGACCTCGGACGTCGACGTCTTCGCGACGTACCGGATCGACGAACAGCTGATGAAGGCGCTGGACCGCAAGGTCTGGCTGCCGTCCGGCGGCTCGCTGGTGATCGACAAGACCGAGGCCATGGTCGTGATCGATGTCAACACCGGCAAGTTCACCGGCCAGGGCGGCAACCTCGAAGAGACCGTCACCAGAAACAACCTGGAGGCGGCCGAGGAGATCGTCCGCCAGCTGCGCCTGCGGGACCTCGGCGGCATCGTCGTCATCGACTTCATCGACATGGTGCTGGAGTCCAACCGGGACCTCGTGCTGCGGCGGATGCTGGAGTGCCTGGGCCGGGACCGTACGAAGCACCAGGTCGCCGAGGTGACCTCGCTGGGCCTGGTCCAGATGACCCGCAAGCGGGTCGGCCAGGGCCTCCTGGAGTCCTTCTCCGAGCCGTGCGTGCACTGCAACGGCCGTGGCGTGATCGTCCACATGGACCAGGCCACGAGCACCGGCGGTGGCGGCAAGCGCAAGAAGAAGGGCAAGGGCGGCAACGGCGAGAAGCACGACCACCAGCCCGAGAAGGCCGTGGAGCAGGCTGCCCCGGCGCCCGAGCTGGAGCCCGCGCCCGTCACCGAGGCGGAGCTGGCCCCCGCGGTCGCCGACGCCGACGAGTGGTTCTCCAGCCCGGCCGAGGCCGAGGCGGCCGCCGACCGCGGCCGCGGCCGTGGCCGCCGCCGCGCGAGCCGGAAGGTGTCCGCGCCGGCGGGCTCCCCGAAGGCCGCCGACGACAGCGCCGCGATCGTGGTGACCGCTGCCGAGTCCGCCCCGGAGCCCGCCGCGGCGGACCAGGAGCCGGCGCAGGCCGCGGAGCCGGTACCGGCTCAGGAGCCCGCGCAGGCCGAGGCGCCCGTGACGGCCGAGCAGCCCACCACCGAGCAGCCCGCAGCCGAGCCGGAGCCGCAGCCCGCGGCCCGTCCGGCCCGTGCCCGCCGTCGGGTGACCCGCGCGGTGTCGGCCCCGGCCGGCGCCGAGCCCGCCGCGCCCACCGAGGCCGGCGGCGAGGCGGCCCCCGAGGCCGCTGCCGAGGCGGCGGCCCAGGCCGCCCCCGAGGCGGCCACCGGCGCCCCGCACGAGGCCCCCACGGAGCCGCAGGCCCCCGAGGCCGGGGCCACGGAGCCCGAGGCCGGGGAGCCCGCCAAGAAGACGGCCAAGAAGGCCGCCGCGAAGAAGGCCACGGCCAAGAAGGCGACGGCCAAGAAGGCCGCCGCCAAGAAGACCACGGCCAAGAAGACGGCGGCGAAGAAGGCGACGGCCGAGGAGGCGGAGACCGAGCAGGCCCCCGCCGACGAGGCCCCCGCCGAGAAGCCCGCCAAGAAGACCACCGCCAAGAAGGCGGCGGCCAAGAAGACCACCGCGAAGAAGACCGCGGCGAAGAAGACGACTGCGAAGAAGGCGGCGGCCAAGAAGACCGCGGCCGCCGAGCAGCCCGCTCCCTCGTCGGTCTCCGCCTCCGCGGAGGACTGAGCAGTACCCGGTGCCCCGGGCCGTACGTCACGGCCCGGGGCCCGGTTTGACCCCCTGGTCAAGGCCCCGTAACCTTGACCGTCGGCGTCTGTGTACGCCAACCACCTGAGCAAACACCTCCCGGTTCGCCGGGGGAGGCCGCTCGTCCAGTGCGGACCGCATCATGCGGATCGCGTCGGATAGCCGGGCCCGCAGGGCCCCGGGGCGGCTGGCATCAGTGGTCCCCGTTTCTAGCGAGAGAGAGTTCCGCGTGTACGCGATCGTGCGCACCGGCGGCCGCCAGCAGAAGGTTGCTGTCGGCGACGTCATCGAGGTTGACCGCATTTCCACCAGCAAGGTCGGCGAGACCGTCGAGCTCTCCACGCTGCTGGTCGTCGACGGCGAGTCCGTCACGAGCGACCCGTGGGTGCTCGCCGGCGTGAAGGTCCAGGCCGAGGTCGTGGACCACCACAAGGGCGACAAGATCCGCATCCAGAAGTACAAGAACAAGACCGGTTACAAGAAGCGGATCGGCCACCGTCAGCTGCACACCGCGCTGAAGATCACCGGCATCGACGCTCCGGCGAAGTAAGGGACTGAGGAGACATGGCACACAAGAAGGGCGCATCGTCCACTCGGAACGGTCGCGATTCCAACGCTCAGCGGCTCGGCGTCAAGCGCTTCGGCGGCCAGGCCGTCCTCGCCGGTGAGATCATCGTCCGCCAGCGCGGCACCCACTTCCACCCGGGCACCGGCGTCGGCCGGGGCGGCGACGACACGCTGTTCGCGCTGCAGGCCGGTGCGGTGGAGTTCGGTACCCACCGCGGCCGCAAGGTCGTGAACATCGTTCCGGGCGTCTGACCCACCAGGTCGTAAGACACCGCGGAACCGTTCAACGGTTCTTCGCGAGGGCGGATCCCCTTCCCGTACGGGAAGCGGGTCCGCCTTTCGCGTGTTGATGAAGAGACAATTCCGTACGTAACCCTGTACGGCACCCCGTATTTCCGCCGTTATCTGGAGGCACCCCCCATGACCACCTTCGTGGACCGCGTCGAGCTGCACGTCGCCGCGGGTAACGGAGGCCACGGCTGTGCCTCCGTCTTCCGGGAGAAGTTCAAGCCGCTCGGCGGCCCCGACGGCGGCAACGGCGGCCGTGGCGGCGATGTGATCCTGGTCGTCGACCAGGACGTCACCACGCTCCTGGACTACCACCACCACCCGCACCGCAAGGCCACCAACGGCGCGCCCGGCGCGGGCGACCACCGCTCCGGCAAGAACGGCCAGGACCTCGTCCTGCCGGTCCCTGACGGCACGGTGGTCCTCGACGGCAAGGGCAACGTCCTCGCGGACCTGGTCGGCCAGGGCACCACCTTCGTCGCGGGCCAGGGCGGCCGCGGCGGCCTCGGCAACGCGGCGCTGGCCTCGGCCCGCCGCAAGGCCCCCGGCTTCGCGCTGCTCGGCGAGCCGGGCGAGGAGCGGGACATCGTCCTGGAGCTCAAGACCGTCGCGGACGTGGCCCTCGTCGGCTACCCCAGCGCCGGCAAGTCCTCCCTGATCTCGGTCCTTTCCGCCGCCAAGCCGAAGATCGCCGACTACCCCTTCACCACCCTGGTCCCCAACCTCGGTGTGGTGACGGCCGGTTCGACGGTCTACACGATCGCGGACGTCCCCGGCCTCATCCCCGGCGCCAGCCAGGGCAAGGGCCTCGGCCTCGAATTCCTGCGCCACGTCGAGCGCTGCGAGGTCCTCGTCCACGTCCTGGACACCGCCACCCTGGAGTCCGACCGCGACCCGCTCTCCGACCTCGACATCATCGAGGAGGAACTGGCCCAGTACGGCGGCCTGGAGAACCGGCCCCGTGTGGTCGTCCTCAACAAGATCGACATCCCGGACGGCAAGGACCTCGCGGACATGATCCGCCCCGACCTGGAGGCCCGCGGCTTCCGCGTCTTCGAGGTCTCCGCGGTGGCCCACATGGGCCTGAAGGAACTCTCCTACGCCCTCGCCGAGATCGTCGCGCAGGCCCGCGCGGCCAAGCCGGTCCAGGAGGCGACCCGCGTCGTCATCCGCCCCCAGGCCGTCAACGACACCGGCTTCACCGTCACCCCCGAGGGCGAGAACCTCTTCCGCGTCCGCGGCGACAAGCCGGAGCGCTGGGTCCGCCAGACCGACTTCAACAACGACGAGGCCGTCGGCTACCTCGCCGACCGCCTCAACCGCCTCGGCGTCGAGGACGCACTGCTCAAGGCCGGTGCGCGCGCGGGTGACGGCGTCGCCATCGGCCCCGAGGACAACGCGGTCGTCTTCGACTGGGAGCCGACGATGATGGCCGGCGCGGAGATGCTCGGCCGCCGCGGCGAGGACCACCGCATGGAGGCACCCCGCCCGGCCGCCCAGCGCCGCCGCGACCGCCAGGCGGAGCGGGATGAGGCGGAAGAGGCGTACGACGGGTTCGACCCGCTGGGCTGAGGCGGCTTCGCCGCCTGCTGCTCCGTCAGGCCCGCAGCTCACCCCACACGGTCTTGCCGTGGGTGCGCTGCGGGCCGTCGTCGTCCGGGGCCACGCCCCACTTGTCGGTGACCGCCGCGACGAGCGCGAGCCCCCGCCCGCCCTCCTCCCACGGGCCCGCGTCCCGCGCCTCGGGCAGTACGGGATGGTCGTCATGGACGGCGACCACCACCCCGTCCCCGCCGTCCTCGTGCCGCCGCACCGCCACGGTGCACCGCCGGTCCGGTACATGCCGGTACACGTTGACCAGCAGCTCCGTCACGACCAGCTCGGCGCCGTCGGCGAGCTGCGCCAGCCCCCACAGCCGCACGAGCGCCCGCACGACGCGCCGCACGTGCCGGGGACTGTGCGTGCCGACGCGAAGGGAGATCGTGTACTCCGGCGTCGGGAATGCATAGGTATTGGTGTCGGAAGTGTCATTCACAGGGCAATCGTGCGCTGGGTCGATTACGCTCTGCTACTGCGTGAATGCAACTCTCCGCCGGGTGGCACAGGTTGAGCGAAGGAGCTCCCATGGCCCACGTCAAGTGTCTTGATCCAGGAGCGTCCCCGCTCCATTTCTTCGGGTCGGAGCTGAGACGGCTGAGGGAGCGCGCCGGGCTGACCCTGGAACAGCTGGGCAAGATCGTCTACTTGACCGGCTCAATGATCGGCCAGATCGAAACGGCGGCGAAGACGCCGAAGGACGAACACATCCCGCGCTTCGACACGGCGCTGGGCGCGGACGGTGCGTTGGTGCGCCTGTGGGAGATGGCCAAGCGCCAGCGTCTGCCGTCCTGGTACCAGCGCATCGCGCATCTGGAGGCGACCGCCTCGGAAATCCGCGTCTTCCAGGCCCAATTGGTGCACGGCCTGCTGCAGACACCGGATTATGCGCGTGCCGTACTCCGTGTGAGCTCCCATGACGACCTCGACGCCGCTGTCGAGGCCCGTATGGACCGACAGCGCATCCTGCGGCGCAACGAACCCCCGCTGCTGTGGGTCGTGCTGGACGAGGCCGCCCTCTACCGGGAAGTCGGCGGTCCGCAGGTCATGGCAGGTCAACTGGCCCACCTGTTGGATGCCCAGGACGCCCGTAACGTTGACATCCAGGTGCTGCCGTTCAAGGCCGGAGCCCATGCCGGGGTGTTGGGGTCCTTCAACATCTACTCGTTCGACGACCAGTCGGATGTGGCGTACATGGAGGGCTACGAGGAGGCTTGGGCGACCGCGAACGTCAAGGACGTCAGGGAGCGTTCACGTCGTTACGATCGCTTGAGGGCATCCGCGCTGTCCACGACGGACTCCGCAGAGCTGATCGCCCGAGTGATGGAGGAGCGCTATGAGCACGTCCCTGATCCCCGCCGAGGCCCGGTGGCGTAAGTCGAGCTACAGCGGCGACACGGGCGGTGACTGCGTGGAGTGCGCGCCTTTGGGAGGCGCCTGGTGGCGTAAGTCCAGCTACAGCAGCGACGCCGCAGGCGAATGCGTGGAGGTCGCCGAACTCCCCGCCCTCATCGCCATCCGGGACTCCAAGAACCCCGACGGGCCCGTGGTCACCGTGTCCCCCGGGACCTTCGCCGAGTTCATCGGCTACGTGGGCCGCCAAAACGACTGAGGGCCCGTGTAAACACGGGCCCTCATGCGTACCGACGCGGCGTCAGACGGTCGCGCGTGCCTCCGAGCCGTCCGCCGGCTCACCGGCCTCCGCGGCCGGCTCGCCGGACTCCGAGGGGTCCAGCTCCATTTCCTCGGCGGCCTCCTGCGCCTCGTGCGCCTCCGTGCCCTCTTCGCGCTGGCCCGGGACGCCCGCCAGCCGGGCCTCCATCCGGACCTGCCGCTCCACGGCGGCAGCGTGCAGCGCAAGCGCGGCCGCGTTGAAGCGGGCCAGCGACGGCGGGTCGGACGGGCCCAGCAGGTGCTCCTTCAGCTCCTTGCGGGCCTGGACGAGCGTGTCCCGCTCCGGGTTCCGCACGGTCTCCAGCAGACCGGCGACGCCGTCCGCCTCGGGCGTGAGGATCGTCGCCGCGCGCACCGTCGGGAAGTTCGTACGGAACTCGTCCTCGGTCATCCCGGACGTGTTCGCCACCGCGTACGGCTTCTCGCTGCTCAGGTAGTCCGAGACCACGCTGGAGACGTCGCTGATGAGGACGTCCGCCTGGTTGAAGCAGGCGAAGATCGCCGGGCGGGCCGAGGTGATGATCCGGTGCTCCCACTCGGGGAACGAGGCCCAGTACGCGGCCTCCCACGCAGCGGTCGCCTCCGCCACGGCGGCGGCGCGGCCCGCCTCGGGAGCGCTCTGGATCAGCATCTTCTCCAGCTCGTCCGCGCTCTTGCTGAAGTCGGACGTGGTGAGGGCGCGCAGCGCCTCGGTACGGGCCTCCAGCTCGGCGGCGGCCTCCGGGCCCACGCCCTGGCCCTCCCGCTCGGCGGCGCGCTGCGCGATCGCCTCCTGGATCATCGCCTTGATACGGGCGTTCGCGGCGCCGGCCTCGGGGTCGACCGAACCGGTCATCGGGTGCGGCTTGTACAGCAGGCGCACCTTCGGGTCGGCGAGCAGCTCGCGCACGATGTTCTCGCCGGCCAGGATCACGGACGTGTTGCCCGGGTTGCCGTCCCAGCCCTCCCAGGTGGGGGCGTACAGCACGGTCGTGTACTCGCCCTTGGGCGCGCCCTCGTATGCCTTGATGGGCGACAGCTGCGGGCGGCCGACCTCGACGACGTCCTTGTCCTCCACGCCGATGTCGGCGAGCTGGTAGCGGTCGCGCGCCGCGGGACCGGCCACCCACACCTCGTCGTACGCCTTGGCGTACGGGTTGCAGGAGGACAGCTTGTCGCTCTCACCGTGGTTGATGAAGGCGTGCTTGATGGAGGGGATGCGCAGGATCTGCGAGGTCTTGCCGGAGTTCGCGGGGTGCAGCAGCACCTTCAGCGCCGAGTGCTCCAGCCGCATCAGGTTCGCGACCTTGGGGATGCAGACGATCGGGATGTCCGTCGCGTCGATCTTCTGCACCATGAAGCGCTCACGCAGCACGATGATCGGCTTGCCGTCCAGCTCGGCGAGCGTGCTCAGCCACATGTTGGCCTGGTACGCGGAGGTCGTGCCGCCGGAGAAGTACATGCCGACGCTCGGCTGGTACTCCTGCAGCCACTGATCCAGCCACTCCAGGGCCTTCTCGTTGCTGACCGCGCGCTTCTTGGGGAGCAGCCAGGTCGCGAGGTAGACCGTGCCGGCGATGGCGAGGACCAGGGAGACGGCCAGGCCGATGCCGCCCCACAGGGCGTCCCGGGTGATCGCGGTGGCCATCATGCCGAGCGTGGTCGGCACGGAGAAACGCAGCAGGCGGCGGCCGGTCTGACGGGCCAGCAGCCGCGGCGGGGCCTTGGTGAGGTGCAGCGGGGAGGAGTCGATGTTCCGGGTGAGGAACGGCAGCGTACGGGTGCGGCGGACCAGTACCGCCGCCGCCTGGCACGCGAAGTGCGCCACGTAGAAGACGAGCAGCCCGATGGTGAGGGGGGCCTGCTCCTTGAGCGGGTTGATGCCCGGGATGTGCAGCAGTCCGACCAGGATCAGCATGTCGCGGATGAGCTGGCGGACGGTGATGTCCAGCCGGATCTTTCCCAGCAGGGAGAGCAGCCCGGGCTGCTTGTGCTGCAGATAGAGGTCGAGGCCGAGGTTCACCACGGACGCGGCGATGAACAACGGGACCACGGGCAGCAGGGCACCGACGAGCTGGGCCACGAACGCGATGAGCATCGCGAGCAGGGCCACGAGCTTGAGAGCTCGTCGGTTGGCGAATCCGGCTGAAGGCACGGGCGGGGCTCCTGGCGGCAAGTCGGTCAGGTGGGGGGCCGGTGGGGCGGCCGAGACCCGGGCCAGGTGTGACCCGGGCGACACTCCCTGCACACTCCCTGCGGGCCGTCCGGGCGGCAAGGAGGGACAGGTCGACAACCGACCGTATGACTTTGGCTGCCCCGGTGACAATCTGCTGTGGCTCGGATCACCGCGAACCGGGATGATTCGCCCGGAACCAAATGCTGCCCTTTTCCGTCTTGCGTAGGTTGCCCGCAAGCATGATCACAGAGGCCGCGAGCCTACGCGCCGCATACGTGCCGCGTGTCCGGCAGACGATATGCACAGGCGCCCGATGGTCCGTCTGCCGTAGATTTCGCCCGTACGGGCGTTCATGTCGGTACGCCGTACGGCATCCCTGTCCGTAGGCCGTACGGCAGCATCCACTGGGCCATACGGCGACGGATACGGCGAGTACGGCGACGGGCACGGCGATTGCGGTGCCGGACACGGCGCGGGCTCGGCGACGGGCAGGGCGGCGTACGGCGAGCACGGGCAGTACGGGGATCATGGGTGTCCAGGGGCTTGCACGGGCTTCCGTGGGTGTCCACGGGGTCCTATGGGCTCCACGGGGTCCCATGGACGCTCACGGACGCCCACGGGCGAGTAACGAGTACAGGGGTAGTGGTGACAAGCGCAGGTCAGGCGGCAGACGCGCGACATGACGGGCGACGGGACGGACAGCAGGCAGGGCCTCAGGACGGACGCCAGGCCGGACGTCAGGCCGGGCGCCAGGACGTGACGGACGCGCGGCGGATCGTGGTGAAGGTGGGGTCCTCCTCACTGACCACCGCGGCCGGCGGGCTGGACGCCGACCGGGTGGACGCCCTCGTCGACGTCCTGGCCAAGCACCAGGACAAGGAGATCGTGCTGGTCTCCTCCGGCGCCATCGCCGCCGGCCTCGCCCCCCTCGGCCTGGAGAAGCGCCCCCGCGACCTGGCCCGCCAGCAGGCGGCCGCCAGCGTCGGCCAGGGCCTCCTCGTCGCCCGCTACACCGCCTCCTTCGCGCGCTACGGCCGCCGCGTCGGCCAGGTCCTCCTCACCTCCGACGACACCAGCCGCCGCACCCACTACCGCAACGCCTACCGCACCCTCGACCAGCTGCTCGCCATGGGCGCCGTACCGATCGTCAACGAGAACGACACGGTCGCCACCGACGAGATCCGCTTCGGCGACAACGACCGGCTGGCCGCGCTCGTCGCCCACCTGGTCCGCGCCGACCTGCTGGTGCTGCTCTCGGACGTGGACGGCCTGTACGACGGCGACCCCGCCACCCCCGGAACGTCGCGCATAGCGGAAGTCCGCGGCCCCGCCGACCTGGAAGGCATCTCCATCGGGAGCGCGGGCAAGGCCGGCGTCGGCACCGGCGGCATGGTCACCAAGGTCGAGGCCGCCCGCATCGCCGCGGCCGCCGGCGTCCCCGTCGTCCTCACCTCCGCCGTACACGCCTCCGAAGCGCTCGCCGGCGGCCCCACCGGCACCCACTTCCACCGCACCGGCCGCCGCTCCGCCGACCGGCTGCTCTGGCTCGCGCACGCCTCCACCCCGCGCGGCGCGCTCATCCTCGACGACGGCGCCGTCGAGGCGATCGTCGAACGCCACTCCTCCCTGCTCCCGGCCGGCATCGCCGCGGTCGAGGGCTCCTTCAGCGCGGGCGAACCGGTCGAACTGCGCAACACCGCCGGTGACCCCGTCGCCCGCGGCCTCGTCAACTTCGACGCCCGCGAAATCCCCCGCCTGCTCGGCCGCTCCACCTACGACCTGGCCCGCGAACTGGGCCCGGCGTACGAGCGCGAGGTGGTCCACAGGGACGACTTGGTGGTCCTTGGCCGCTGAGCCACGTTTGCCACCGCCGAGCGGGGAACCCCGTACGGGGCCCGCACGAGATCTGCATGAGGCCCCGCACGGGCCCCTTGCGAGCCCTGTACGAGGCCGGCACGGGATCGCTGCGAGATCTGTATGGGACCCCTGCGAGATCCGTACGAGGCAGGACTTCTGCGAGGTCCGTACGGGGCCCGCGCGGGGCCCTTGCGAGGTCCGTGCAAGATCCGTGTGTGGCCCCTGCGAGACCCGTACGAGATCCGTACGGGCTTCGCACGGCCTGTACGAGATCCGCGCGGTCTCCGTACGAGGTCCGTGCCGGATCCGGCAGCCGCACGGCCGAAAGACCAGCCTTTCAACGGAGACCTTCTCGAAAACGCCCCCGCGAAGGCCCGCGGGCTGGTCAACTTTGTTGCAGGGGCGCTGTAGGGGAGCGGCGCGCCCGGCGCAGTACGAGCGCGCTACGCCGACGTGAAACAGCACCGATCGGCTCCGCCACGCGCGAGCGGAGCGATACGCATAACAGGAGGCCGCCGGTGAGACGAGGGCGCCGAGGGGCGCTGCCCCGAGGGACGGCGGAGCGGACGCTGACCAGCGTGGGGACCAGCATCCAGCCCGGTGAGGAGACCGCCGGGGCGGAGCACGACGAACGGACGGAGCCGGGCGGCCGGACCCAGCCGGGCGAAGGCGCGCAGCAGGGCGGGCGGCTCAAAGAGGCCCCGCTCCCGCGCGAGCGGGAGGTGTCCCGGCTCTGGCACGTGACTCTCAGCGTCTCCGGCAAGGAGGCGCCGCTGAAGGAGGTCCGGCGGGCCCTGGAACAGCTGGCCCACGACCACCCCTTTCTGCTGACCAGCAGGTACGCCAACGACCACGCGGAGATCCGTTACTGGGAGGAGGCCAGGGACCTGCACGACGCGGCGGCGGTGGCCCTGCGCCTGTGGGGCGAACACCGCTCCTCGGCGAAGTTGCCCCCGTGGGAGATCGTCGGCCTGGAAGTCATCGACCGCGAGACCTACCACCAACGCATCGCCGAGGGCTACGGCCCACCCCCCGCCGCCCCGGTAGGCGTCCACCCGTACTGACCGCCCCTTATACGCCCCGCCTCCCCGCGAAACTCATCACATCAGGCGACAAAAACGAGAAACGAACTACTCTCAGTAATCGTTGCCGAAACAAGAAGAAGGAGGCGGCGGCGCCCCGGCCCGAATGGAGCTCCCGGAGCAGGATGGGAGCCCGGTAGCCCCAGGGCCCCCGCCCCCCCCAGCCCCCGCACCCCGATCCCGCCGCTAGCCCCAGGGGCCCCAGTCCCCGCCCTCGCGGCGGCGGGCCCTGCGGCGGCGAGCCCCCGTGGTGGCGGGTTCCGGGACGGCGCCCCCGGGCCGGCGCTGCGGCGGCCGACGCCGGGGGCGGGCCCGGGAGGGCGGGTCCCGCGGTGGCGCCCGGCGGCGGGCCCCGCGGCGGGCCCCGGTCCCAGAGCCCCAGGCCGGCAGGCCCCCGCGTCGGCCGCCCTCGCGCCGGCGGGTGTCCACCCCCGCCCCCACCGCGTCCCGCAGTGTGAAATGCGGGCCGGGCGCCCAGCCCGGCCCGGCTAGGCTGCGGGCCATGACCAGCGCATCCGACGCCACGCAGACCGCCCAGAGCTCGCCCGTCCTCGACACCGCGCGTCGCGCCAGGGAGGCGGCCGCCGCGCTCGCCCCGCTGCCGCGCACGGCCCGGGACGGCGCGCTGCTGGCCGTCGCCGACGCGTTGGTGGCCAGGACCGACGAGATCGTCGCCGCCAACGCCGAGGACATCGCCAAGGCGCGCGCGGCCGGCACGAGCGACTCCATCGTGGACCGGCTCACCCTCACCCCCGAGCGGATCGCCGCCATCGCCGCCGACGTGCGGCACGTCGTGGCGCTGCCCGACCCGGTCGGCGAGGTCGTCCGCGGCTCGACTCTCCCGAACGGCCTGGACCTGCGCCAGGTCCGGGTGCCGCTCGGCGTCGTCGGGATCATCTACGAGGCCCGCCCGAACGTCACGGTCGACGCCGCCGCGCTCTGCCTGAAGTCCGGCAACGCCGTCCTGCTGCGCGGCTCGTCCTCCGCGTACGCCTCGAACACCGCGCTGGTCGCCGTCCTGCGCGACGCGGTGGCGGAGGCCGGGCTGCCCGCCGACGCCGTCCAGCTGGTGCCGGGCCAGAGCCGGGAGTCGGTCAAGGAGCTGATGCGCGCCCGCGGGCTGGTCGACGTGCTGATCCCGCGCGGCGGTGCCTCGCTCATCCGTACGGTCGTGGAGGAGTCCACCGTCCCGGTCATCGAGACCGGTACCGGCAACTGCCACGTGTACGTCGACAAGGACGCCGACATCGAAACGGCGCTCAAGATCCTCATCAACTCCAAGGCGCAGCGCCCCAGTGTGTGCAACGCCGCCGAGACCGTCCTCGTGCACGCCGGCATCGCGGACACCTTCCTGCCGCGCGCGCTGGCCGCGCTTACGGAGGCGGGTGTGATGGTGCACGGTGACGAGACCTGGCAGAAGGCCGGGCCCGGGATGGTCGCGCCCGCCACGGACGAGGACTGGGCGACGGAGTACCTCTCGTACGACATCGCCGCCGCCGTGGTGCCCGACCTGGACGCCGCCGTCGCGCACATCCGCCGCTGGTCCTCCGGTCACACCGAGGCCATCGTCACCACCTCGCAGGCCGCCGCGCGCCGCTTCACCCAGCTGGTGGACTCCACCACGGTCGCGGTCAACGCCTCGACCCGCTTCACGGACGGCAGCCAGTTCGGTTTCGGCGCGGAGATCGGCATCTCCACGCAGAAGCTGCACGCCCGCGGCCCGATGGGCCTGCCGGAGCTGACCTCCACGAAGTACATCGTCACGGGCGACGGACACGTACGGGACTGACAACTGACAGCGGGCACGTACGGCGCTGCGCGCGCTTACGGGTACTGCGCTCGCGCGTCTACGGGGACTGTGCGCGCCTATGGGGGCGCTGCGCGCGATCTACGGGTCTGCGCACGCCTACGGGGGCTGCGCGCGGCCTACGGGGGCTGTGGATACGTACGGGGCTGACAGAAGTGCGCCTCGTGGCGCGGCTCTTGGAAGTGGGGCGAGCAGTACCACTTGAGCCATCCTCGGCCCCCGTGGCCGAATTCCCTTTCACACTGCCCAGATTGGCCGCTTCCGGCTAATCTGGACATGTGCCGGACGACGTGGGGGCCGGGCCGTTCCCGGACGGCGGCGAGCCCGACGAGCACCACAACGGGAACCGCGGAGAGGCGGACGCGCGCTCGCCCTACGAGGGCGAGGGTGACGAGTTCGCCGCCGTGGTCTTCGACGAGGAGTTCGTCCGGTCGGCGCTCGTCCACGAGCCGACCGCCGTCGAGCGGATGGTCGCCGCCGCGCAGGCCCGCGCCGAGTCCGAAGCCGGGCGGGGCCACTCGCTGCCGGCCACGGACCGGGACGGCGACTTCGGTGGCGGCCGGCAGGGCGGAGAGGCGCGAGAAGGGCCTGGAGGGCCCGTAGGAGCGCCGAACGGCCGTTACCCGGACGATGTCCCGGACATCTCGACCTACGGCCCGTACGGGCCGTACGGCGGCGCTCTGCGCCCGTACCGCGGCGCGGCCCGCTGGCACCGCCCCATCGCCTGGGTGCTCGCCGTCCTGATGGGCATCGGCATGGTCGTACTGGCCTTCACGGCCGTCTACCGAGGCGCTGCGGGCCGTACTCAGAGCCCGGCACCGCCGCCCGCCACCACGGGCGTCGACGGCAGGCCGCCCACCGCGCGCATCGGGCAGGCGCCCGCTTCCAGTGCCGAGCGCGGCAATCCGGCTCCTCCTGTCGTGCCGCCCTCGGCGTCCGCCGACTCCGGCCCGCCCTCGGCGCCGGCCGTGCGCCACACGCCGTGATCCGTCAGCTGATCGACCCGCGTGCGCGAGGGTGGTCCGCGCCCGCTTGAGCCATCTGCGCGCCGTGCCTGACCTGCACGGGGAAGTTGGCGCACACCTGGGCGTTTACCTCGGCCGTCGCCGACCTACTCTTGTTGTATGACCGGGCCAGGTGACCCTCCCGAAGGGACCCCCGAGGGCGCCCCGGGTGGAGGGGAGGACGAATACCGATCCGTCGTGTTCGACGAATCGTTTGTACGCGCTGCGCGTTTGCAGGAGTTCTCCGCTCAGGAGCGCATGGGGGACCACGCACGCGCCGTGCGCAGTCGGCATGCCTGGTCCCGCTTCGGCGGCTCACGCCAGGCGCTGATCCTGGTCCTGCTGATAGCGCTGGCCTTCGGTACCGCGATCTACATGGGCGTGCGTCATCCGTATCGTGCGCCGGAGCCCACCCCCGCACCACCGCTGCGCAGTACGGTCATCCCGCTCGCCCCGGTGGGCACGGTGCCCGGCGGGCGCCCGGGTGACCTCTTCGAGCGCAGTCCGGCGGCCGGTTTCCGGATCGGCGCGGCGGGCGTCAACCTCCCCGTCGTACGGCGCACCGGTGAGTTCTCCGAGAGCCAGGTCATGGCCGCGCTGACCACGGCGAAGGAGTACGTCGTGCGTTCCTCGCTGGATCCGGACACGCTGTCCGGCGGGCCCGCGCGGGGTGTGCGGCTGCTGCTGGACACCTCGCAGCTCGACCAGTTCGACCGGAGCCTGCGGCGGCCGTCCGACGACGGGCGGCACGCTGCGACGGGCTGGCTCGTCCGCTTCGACCCCTCGCAGTCCCGGCTCGCCGATCCGCGCGTACGGGTCGACGGCACGCTGGCGGTGGAGCCGGCCGCGGCCGGCAACGCCCTGGAGGTCACCGCGGACTACACCTTCGTGTACGCGGTGCGGGCGCCCGACGGCCGGCCCGCCGCGGGCGGCTCCGGGAACACCGCACCGGCCGCTGTCGAGAGGCCGACGGGGAGCGTCGCCGGCGGCGCAGCCAGTACGGCGGGTAGTACGGCAGGCAGTACGTCGGGCAGCGCGGCCTCCGGGGCTGGCGGCGGCAAGGTGCAGTCGGCGGCGCAGCAGCGTGCCGACGGCGCGTCACTGTTCACCGTGCGCCGTGAACTCCACTTCCGCTTCGACCGGGACGACCTGCGCGACCGCCGCCTGGAGGTGCAGTCGAGCTATCTCCAGGCGGGGCCGATGTCGTGCAACTCCGGGCCGGAGAGCGCGCTGCGGCCGCTGCTGGCGGGCGAGCGGGCCGGTAACGGCCGCCCGCAGGGCACCGACCCGTACGCGCACGGCAGTACGAACGCTTCGCTCTGCGGCGTCATGGCGCCTTCGGCCGAACCGAGCCCGCTGCCCTAGGTCTCGGCAGGCCGGACTGCTTGCCCCGCTGCAGGGTTGCTCCCGAGCAGGGCCCGGCTGCACTCGTACAGGGCCGGACTGCCCCGTGCAGGATTGCTGCCGTTACCCGGTCACCTCACCGGCCCGGCGGCGACTCCGGGCCGTCGGCGTCCGGCCGTTCGGGGCCCTGCCGGCCCGCGCCGCCGGCGCGGCCGCTGCCGAACACCGTGTCGCGCAGCCTGCCGCCCAGGTCGCCGGCGCCGCCCGCGATGTCGCGCACGAGGCCCATCAGCGGGTCCTTGCTGTTGCGCACCGAGTCGGCGTAGTGCCCCGCGGACTCCTTGAAGGAGTCGGACACGGAGGTGTCCTTGTCCTCGTCGCGGCGCGGGTAGTGGCCTTCCATGATGCGCTGGTAGTCGCGCGAGGCGGCCCACTTCTTGAGCTCGGCGGCGCGCACGGTGGTGAACGGGTGGCTGCGCGGCAGCACGTTCAGAATCTTCAGGACGGAGTCGCGCAGGTCGCCGCCGTGCTCGTACTCGTCCGCCTGGGCGAGGAACGCGTCGACGTTCATCTCGTGGAGGTGGTTGCCGCCCGCGAGCTTCATGAGGCCGCGCATCGACGCCTGCAGGTCCTGGCCGGTCAGCAGCCCCGCGCGGTCGGCCGACAGCTCGGATTTGCGGAACCACTCGCGCAGTCCGGTCACTATGGCCATGATCGCCATATTGCCCAGCGGGATCCACGCGACCTTCAGGGCGAGGTTGGTCAGGAACAGCAGTATCGTCCGGTACACCGCGTGCCCGGAGAGCGCGTGTCCGACCTCGTGGCCGACGACGGCGCGCATCTCCTCCTCGTCGAGCAGCTCGACGAGGCCCGTGGTCAGCACGATCACCGGCTCGTCCAGGCCGATGCACATGGCGTTGGGCTGCGGGTCCTGATTGACGTACATCGGCGGGACCTTCTCCAGGTCCAGGATGTAACAGGCGTCCCGCAGCATGTCGTTGAGGTGCGAGAACTGCTGGTCGCTGACGCGCACCGAATCCGAGAGGTACAGCAGCCGCAGGCTGCGCTCGGGCAGCAGGCCGCTCAGCGCCTTGAAGACGGTGTCGAACCCGCTCAGCTTGCGCAGGGCCACCAGAGCGGACCGGTCCGCGGGGTGCTCGTACGCCCGGGAGGAGATCCCCGGGAACCGCCTGCGGTCCCTGCTCGGTACGTGCTCGCTGCCGCCGCTCGGGCCATCCGTCATTGGAGCCTCCCCCTGATTCGACTGCCTGATTTCAGAGTAGAGGACGCCACTGACAGTGCTTTGGATGCCCGGCGTACGCTGGCGAAGGAACGAATCGCCGCAGAATGCCCGCGAGGGCAGCCGCTCGCGGCGGGGGCGCCGGCCACGGCCGGGCCCGCCCGGGGCCCGTGGCGCGTGATGCGTGCGGGCCGAACAGACCCCCACAGCAGTACAGACCCCCACAAAGGAGCCGACCCCTCATGGTGGACCCGAGCACGCTGCTCGCCCTGCAGACCTCCAACGCCGACGGCCCGGGCTGGATCCTGCGTGCCGTGATCATCGTCGGTGTGCTCGGCGCGATCTTCCTGGCGTGGTTCCTGCTGCGCGGCTACGGCGGCGACCAGGACTGAGGCGCCTTCGCGGGCGGTACTGGAGGCGCTGAGAGGACGCGCGCGGCCGGGCCCCGGAGGCCCGCCGGCGGCCCCGTGGGCGGCGGTGGAAACCACCGGAAAGGTCCCCTGACGGACCGTTCCGGCGGAGTCGGCGTGAGCTCCGGACGGGCCCGCGCTTACGATGTGGGCGAAGTCCCTGCCCGCATCAGCCCGGATTGGTTCTGCCGACGATGAGCCTGCACACCACCGCACAGTCCCTGGTCGCCCTCGCCGAGGGCGGCGAGCACGGCGGCAACCACAACAGCCTCAGCCCCTTCGTGACGGGCGGCGGCGCCCTGATCGTGCTGCTGCTCCTGCTGTGGATCACCACCCGGTTCAACCGGGACCGCTGAGGCAGGGCACCGCTATCCCCTCGATACGCGGCGCCCAGTAGGGTCTGCACGCATGGGAGAGCAGACAGGGCCCGTGAAGCGGCGGCTCGGAGTGATGGGCGGGACGTTCGACCCGATCCACAATGGTCACCTGGTCGCCGCAAGCGAGGTGGCCAGCCAGTTCCACCTCGATGAGGTCATCTTCGTACCGACGGGACAGCCGTGGCAGAAGAGCCACAAGGCGGTGTCCCCGGCCGAGGACCGGTATTTGATGACGGTCATCGCGACCGCGTCCAATCCCCAGTTCTCCGTCAGCCGCATCGACATCGACCGCGGCGGCAAGACGTACACCATCGACACTCTTCGGGATCTGCGCGCCGAGCACACGGATGCGGATCTCTTCTTCATCACCGGCGCCGACGCGCTGGGCCAGATCCTGACCTGGCGGGACGCCGAGGAACTGTTCTCGCTCGCCCACTTCATCGGGGTGACCAGGCCCGGCCACGTACTGGCCGACCCCGGCCTCCCCGAGGGCGGGGTCTCCCTGGTGGAGGTGCCTGCACTGGCCATCTCCTCGACCGACTGCCGGTCGCGCGTCGCCCAGGGCGAACCGGTCTGGTACCTGGTGCCCGACGGTGTGGTGCGCTACATCGACAAGCGCCGTCTCTACCGGGACGACCGCCACAGCCACCGCCACGACCACGACGACGACCGCTGACGACGCCGACGGGGCCGACGGAAAGAGGGCACCGGTGAACGACCGACAGGATCCGTACCCGCCACGGGACCCGTATGCCCAGGCCCCCTACGAGGGGGACCAAGGGCCCTATGAAGGGGGCCAGGGGCAGCACGGTGGACCGGGGTACGTTTACGACGCCTACGGGCAGCCGGTGTACCAGGAAGCGCCGCGCCAGCAGTACGACCCGTACGGCACGCAGCAGCCTCAGGGGTACGGCCAGGGCTACAGCGGACAGGCACCCGCACAGGGCTACAACCAGGAGTACGGCCAGGATTACGGGCAGGGCTATCCCCAGGGCGGCTATCCCCCGGGCCACGACCCGTACGGCCGGCCGCCGCAGCACCAGGCTGCGCAGCAGACCCAGCGGCAGGGCTGGATCCCGCAGCAGGCGCAGTACGGGCAGCAGGAGTACGCGCCGCCGCAGCCTCCGTACGAGGAGCCGCAGCCCCCGTACGGAGCCGCGCCCTCCCACGACTCTGCGCAGCCCTACGGCTCCGCGCCGCCTTACGGGGCCGCCGATGGGTCCCGCCGCCCCTCCGGTGTGGCAGACCGCCCCTCCGGTGGCGCCGACCGCGCCTCCGGGGAGGAGTACCGCACCGAGCAGTTCTCGTTCATCGAGGAGCAGGACGAGGACTCCGAAGACGTCATCGACTGGCTGAAGTTCACCGAGAGCCGCACCGAGCGGCGCGAGGAGGCCAAGCGCCGCGGCCGCAGCCGCATCATCGCCCTGATCGTGGTGCTCGTCCTGCTGGTCGCGGGCGGTGTCGGCTACCTGTGGTGGGCCGGCAAGCTGCCGGGGCTGGGCGGGGCTGCGTCCGGGGACGCGGCGGCCGTCGCGGGCCAGAAGCGCGACGTGCTGCTGGTCCACCTGCGCCGGACCGGTACGGACGAGAGTTCGACGGCGCTCCTTGTGGACAACGAGACCACCCACAAGGGCACCACCGTCCTCCTCCCCAACAACCTCGCCATCACCGGGGACGACGGCCAGGCCACCACTTTGGGCAAGTCGGTGAAGGACGCCGGCGCCGAGCCGACCCGTGACTCCCTCAACACGCTTCTCGGTGCCGACATCAAGGCGAGCTGGCGGCTGGACACGCCGTACCTGGAGAACCTCGTCGAGACGGTCGGCGGCATCACCGTGGACGCCGACACCACCGTGCCGGGCGCGAAGAAGGGCGACGGTCCGCTGGTCAAGGCGGGCAAGGGGCGCGTACTGAACGGCCAGGCGGCCGTCGCGTACGCCACCTACCGGGGCCCGGGCGAGCTGCAGACCAAGCAGCTGGCGCGCTTCGGACAGGTCATGCAGGCCACCCTGAAGCGGGTGTCCAGCGACGCGGGCGGCGCGACCGCGACGGTGAAGTCGCTGTTCCAGGTGCTGGACCCGCCGCTCACCGAGGGCCAGCTGGGCAGCTCGCTCGCGCAGCGCGCCGAGCTCGCCAAGACCGGCGCGTACCGTACGACGGTGCTGCCCGTGCAGCAGGACGGCACGCTCAGCGCGCGGACCGCCTCCGAGGTGGTCAGGGACGTCCTGGGCGGCAAGGTCAAGAAGACCGACCCGGCCGCGACCGCGCGGGTCAGCGTCCGGAACGCCTCGGGCAGCCAGAAGGCGGTCGGGCAGGCGCAGGCCGCGCTGGTCAACGGCGGGTACTCGTTCGTGGACGGCGGCACCGCCTCGGGCTCGCTGTCGGCGTCGCAGGTGACGTACGGGGACGAGGTCCACCAGCCGCGTGCCGAGGAGGTCGCGAAGACGCTGGGCCTGCCGGCGAGTGCCGTGCGGAAGGGCAAGGTCGCCTCGAACGCCGACATCACGGTGGTGCTGGGGCGCGACTACAAGGGGTGAGCGCCCCTGGGGCGCGTGCGGCGGGCGGAGTCTTGGCCAAGGCTCCGCCCGCCGCGTGTATCCCGTCGCTTTCGCTGCTGGCCCCGCACCCTCTCTGACCAGCCCGGATGCCCCCTTGTCCACAAGCCCGCCGGGGTGTCAGCGGTCCGTGAGACCCTTGAGGGGTACTTGACCGCTGACTCGGCCGCGGCCGGCGGGGTTTCCCGCGGGCGGGCCGGGCAGCGCCGCCACCGACCCGGAAGTTTGGCTTGTGACCGCCACGGACCGCTCCACCGAGCTCATCAACGCCGCCGCGCAGGCGGCCGCCGACAAGCTCGCGCACGACATCATCGCGTACGACGTCAGCGACGTCCTCTCGATCACCGACGCCTTCCTGCTGGCGTCGGCGCCCAACGACCGCCAGGTCAAGTCGATCGTCGACGAGATCGAAGAGCGGCTGAGCAAGGAGCTGGGCGCCAAGCCGGTGCGCCGCGAAGGCGACCGTGAGGCCCGCTGGGTGCTCCTGGACTACGTCGACATCGTCGTCCACGTCCAGCACAGCGAGGAGCGCGTCTTCTACGCGCTGGAGCGCCTGTGGAAGGACTGCCCCGAGATGGAGCTGCCCGAGGACGCCAAGGCGACCCGCGGCAAGGCGGCCGCGCACGCCGAGGAAACCGCCGCCGAGCAGGACGGAGAGCTGCGCTGAACGGCACGAAGGGGGGCCGGGGCCGCAGGATCGTCCTGTGGCGGCACGGCCAGACCGCCTGGAATCTGGAGCGCCGCTTCCAGGGCTCCACGGACATCGAGCTGACCGAAACGGGAGTCGAGCAGGCCCGTCGCGCCGCGCGGCTGCTCGCCGCCCTGCAGCCGGACGCGATCATCGCTTCGGACCTCCAGCGGGCGGTGCGGACGGCCGCGGAGCTGTCGTCCGTCACCCGCCTGGACGTGACGCACTACGAGGCGCTGCGCGAGACGTACGCGGGTGCCTGGCAGGGGCTGACCCACGAGGAGATCGTGGCGCAGTACGCCGAGCAGTACGCCGCCTGGAAGCGCGGCGAGCCGGTGCGGCGCGGCGGTGGTGAGCTGGAGACCGAGGTCGCGGACCGCGCGGCACCGGTCGTGCGGCTGGCCGCCGACAAGCTGCCCGACGGCGGCACTCTGGTCGTGGTCAGCCACGGCGGCACGATCCGTACGACGATCGGGCGGCTGCTGGGCCTGGAGCCGCATCACTGGGAGGGCCTGGGCGGCCTGTCGAACTGCTGCTGGTCCGTCCTGGGGGAGGGCGCCCGTGGCTGGCGCCTGCTGGAGCACAACGCCGGCACGCTTCCCGAGCCGGTGCTGGGCGACGACGACTGACGTCGCGGGCCGGTCAGCGGCGGCTCTCCGGGGGCCGTCCGGCGGCCGGCCGGACCCGGATTTCACATCTGGGCAGGTCGCAGGCTAAAGTTCTTCTTGTTCGCGGCGCCGCCGGGGGAAACCCGGAGGAGCGGAACAAGACCCGGGGCTATAGCTCAGTTGGTAGAGCGCCTGCATGGCATGCAGGAGGTCAGGAGTTCAATTCTCCTTAGCTCCACAACCCGGATGATCCCGCCCTCTGGCGGAGACGGAGAGATTGTTCTCCGCCTCTCCAGGAGGCGGGATCACTGCTGTTTCGGGGCTTTCGGGGCGCGTGCGTCGCTGTGCGCGCCGGGGTGAGCGCCCGCGCAACGCCTCGTGCTCGGCTGCGCGGCGGTAGCGTGCAGCCCGTCCGTGCGCGTAGGGCTGCGGGCCTGACCAGGTCGGTGGTCCGTGGCAGAATCGGACGGCGCCGGCAGGGGAGGAGAGAACGCGATGCCCACGAGCATCATCGAGGAGGTCCGCGACCTGCTCGGCGTGGCCACCTCCGCACTGCAGTGCCCTTCCTGCGGCTCGCCTCACGTGGCGCAGATGCTGGGTGACAACGGCGGCATCTCGTTCGTCTGCACGGCCTGCGGCCACAGCTGGAGCTGACTGATGGGGGCACACAGCCGGAAGTGCGACTGGTGCGGCAGTGGTACGCCCGTCGTCCGCGACATGGAGCCGCTGAACCCCGAATTCCAGTACTGGTGCGAGGAATGCGCCCGGGCGCTGATCATAAAAGGCGACCCCATCGAGACCTACCGTGAGCTGGACGGCGAGCCCATCTACGGCCGCCTGCTCGACGAACACTGCACGCTGAAGCGTTTCTACTCCTTCGCCACCGCCTGAGAACCGGCCCTGCTCCCCGGCCGGCTGAGAGGCCGTCACTCGGCGCCGTGAGGGCGCGCAGCCTCAGCTCCGTGAGGGCGCACAACGGCGCCCGAGAGCGTCCGCCGATCTCTGAATGACCGTTTCTCCACAACCTCAGCGCATTTTCCGCTTCCTGAGCTACTTTCAGTTCTGACGCCCCGGACCGGACCGGTCCGCTCCTCTATGAGTGGACTGCGGACGATTGGCCGGAAAATTCACGTGTGTGGTGGAACTCCGGTCGTACCGTGAGGCGTTGTAAGACACAGAGTTGCCGCCGCGGAACGGTTGGCGGCACGGGGGAAGCGACGGGGGTCGCAGTGACAGACACAGTTGTGGGGGCCGCACCGCAGATCGAGACCATCGCGGAGCGGGACGAAGAGGCTACGGCGGCCGGACTCACGCCGTTCGTCGACGCGTTGCGCGTGCCGCCAGTCATCAAGCCGGGCCGCGCGGAAGCCCTGCGCGGCATCACCATCGAGCAGAAGACCAGCTGGGTGCGGCTGCATTCCCAGCTGCCGCCCACCAAAGTCTGGGCGTACGAAGGGCACTTCCCGGGCCCGACCATCGAGGTGCGCCGCGGCCGGCGCCTCCGGGTGTCCTGGACGAACTGCATCACGGGCACGTTCCCGGTGACCGCCGTGGAAGTGTCGGCGACGCCCGAGGTGCCCGCGCCGTTGAACGAACCGGGCCGAGGCGGAGCCGAGCCCCTCGCCGGCGTGGCCGCCCTCCCGCCCTGGCTGGTCACCCACCTGCACGGCGCGGTGACCGGCGGGGGCAACGACGGCTGGTCGGAGAACGCCGTCTCGCCCGGTGACGCGCAGCTCTCGGAGTACCCCAACGACCACCGCGCGACGACGTGGTGGTACCACGACCACGCCATGGACATCACCCGGTGGAACGTCTTCTCGGGCCTGGCCGGCATGTATCTGGTGCGGGACGACGAGGAGGACGCGCTCCGGCTCCCCTCGGGCGGGCGGGAGATCCCGCTCATCATCCAGGACCGCAACCTCGACACGGACGCCGAAGGCCGGCTGACCGGCCGGCTGCTCCACAAGACCCTGATCGTCGGCAAGGACAACGAAGGCAAGAACGTCACCATCCCGTTCTCGGGCCCCTACACGCTCGTGAACGGCACGATCTGGCCCCACTTGGACGTCGATGCCAGGTGGTACCGCTTCCGCCTGCTCAACGCCTCCAACGCCCGGACGTACGCCCTGCAGCTGGTGGACGAGGAGACGGGCCGCCCCGTCACGGGCGCGGTGCACCAGATCGGGACGGACGGCGGGCTGCTGCCGCGGCCGCTGCCCGTCGACGGGACCCTGTCGGTGGCCCCGGCCGAGCGGATGGATCTGCTGATCGACTTCGGCCGGCTGCGCGGGCGGCGGCTGCGGCTGGTGAACGCCGCGGCGGGCGTGGCGTATCCGCAGGTGATGCAGTTCCGGGTCGGCTCGAAGAAGGTGACCGATTCCTTCGTGCTGCCCGCGGTGATCTCGTCGACGTTCGAGCGGATCACCCACGACACCGCGCCGAAGCACGAGCACCGCCTGATAGCGCTCACCCCGCCGGGCCCGATCGGCAACGGCCACCCGGAGATGTGGGAGCTGCACGAGGTCGACCCGGCGGACGTCACCATCCCGTCCGAGGGGATCATCCAGGTCAAGAGGGCCGACGGCAGGACGCGTACGTACCAGCGCGGCGCCCGGATGTTCGACGACGCCCTCGGCTTCATGGTCCGGTACGACGCCTGGGAGCAGTGGAGCTTCCTGAACCTCGGCGGGGCCGGCACGCATCCGATGCACATCCACCTGATCGACTTCCAGGTGCTCAGCCGCGACCGGTACCCGGCGGTGCCGGACAGCCCGTACGACAACGCGCTCGGGGGCACCCGCAGCCCGCTGGAGTACGGCGGCCAGGCGCCGATAGCCCCCGGTGATCAGGGCTGGAAGGACGTCATACAGGTGCCGCCGGGACAGATGGTGAACGTGATCGGCCGGTTCCACGGCGCCAAGGGCCGCTTCATGTACCACTGCCATCTGCTGGAACACGAGGACATGGGGATGATGCGTCCGTTCGTGGCGATGCCTTCGGAGGTGCTGGCGTTCCATCACCACCAGCCCGGTGGCGGTCACGGCCATCCGGGCGGCGGTCACGACCACGGGGCGCACTGACACCGGCCATACCCGCACCGGATTCACCGACACCGGGCTCACCGGCGTCGGTTCGGCTGGCACCGGGCGCGGTGGTCCGGCGCAGGTGGGCGGCGGCCAGCAGCAGGAGCGTGACACCGGCGATCGGGTAGACGCCCGAGAGCAGCATCTGGCCGCCGTTCTGGTGCAGTTCCGCGTGGCTGTGCGGGCGGTGCGGCACCCACCACAGCGCGAAGGAGGCGAAGAGCAGCCCGACGGCTCCGGTGGCGGCCCACAGTCGGCGGCCCGTCCGGGTGGCCCGGCCGCCGCGGCGCACCGTCTCGGTGCCGAGCAGGATCAGCATCGGTACGGCCCACACCCAGTGGTGCGACCAGGAGACCGGGCTGACCAGCAGCGCGGTGGTGGCGCAGACCACGGCCGCCCAGGCGCGCTCCCCGCGCAGCAGGGCGGCGGTGGCGAGGGCCAGCCCCGCGATCACCGCCACGGCCGCGGCGGCGGGCCACCACGGTCCGGTGTCGGGGGTGTGCAGCAGCCGGGCGAGGACGCCGCGCAGCGACTGGTTGGCGGTGATCTCCACATCGCCCGGCCGGTCGGAGGCGAAGACGATCTCGGTCCAGAAGCGGGCCGAGTCACGGGGCAGGACCACGGCGGAGAGGAGGACGGTGCCGAGGAAGGACAGGACCGCGACGCACGCCTGGCGCAGCCAGGGATTCCAGGTGCCGCGCAGCCCCTGCCCGGGCTCGTACAGCCGGCGGGCCTGGAGCAGCCCGGCCAGCGCGAGCCACACGGCGAAGAGGGCGGGCGTGAGCTTGATTCCGGCGGCGATGCCGATACCGATGCCGGCCCAGCGGTCGGTGTCCCGGCGGGTGACGTCCCAGAGCACGAGGACGGCGAGAAGGAGGTTGATCTGCCCGTAGCGCAGCGTGGTCCACACGGGCTCGCACCAGACCAGTAGCGCGGAGAGGGCGAGGGTCGCGGTGGCCTGCCGCGCCCGCGGGGCGCGCTGCCCGCGCGCGAGCGAGGGCAGGCCGGTCAGGCGCAGGGTGAGGTGCACCACGGCGATCAGGAGCAGCAGGTTGCCGAGCGTGGCGAGCGTGCGCATCTCCGGTACGCCGAGGAAGGTCAGCGGCACGAACAGCAGGGAGGCGAAGGGCGGGTAGGTGTTGGGCAGCCGCGCGGAGGTGGCCAGCATGTCGTAGAGGTCGCCGCCGGTACGGGCCGTCCAGCCCTCGGCGCGGTAGACCATGAGGTCGAGCATGGTCACGCCGGCCAGCCGCTGGACGATCCAGAAGACGGTGAAGGACAGCGCACAGGCCAGCGCGGCCGCCAGGACGCGGCGGCGGTGGCTGCCCTGGCGGGAGAACGGGCCGCGGCGTCCGACGGGCCGGTCGAGCTTCAGCGCGGTCACGTCCAGGCCCCCGGTTTCCTTCGAGCACGGATTGTCGACAGTACCGCTGCCGAGTGCCTTGCCGGGGGTGTCGCCGGGCGCCTCGCCGGGTGCGTCGCGGCTGCCGCTCCGGGGCCTCGGATGCCTCCGGCGGGCTGGCGCTGGAGGGCACCGGGAAAGCGATTTGGCAGAAGCCGGGGGCGGCCGTGTAATGTAGTCGATGTCGCCGCGAGGGAAACCCCCGAGGAAAACTTCCGGAGACGACAACAGAACACGGGGCTATAGCTCAGTTGGTAGAGCGCCTGCATGGCATGCAGGAGGTCAGGAGTTCAATTCTCCTTAGCTCCACAGTGATCAGAGCGGCCCGTCCGAAGAGGACGGGCCGCTCTGTCGTGTGCCGCCGGATTCTGTGCTGTCGGAGTCCGGGCTGCCGGTTGTCACGTCGGGGCCTGTGCTGCCGGCCGTCACGGCTTCTCGAGCCGGAGGGCGAGAGCCGGGCAGCGGCGTACGGCGCGCTGTGCGCGGGCCCGCAGGGCCCCCGGCAGTACGTCGTCGGACAGTACGGGGAAGCCGTCCCGGTCGAGCCGTACGGCCTCCGGCAGCAGCCCCGCGCACAGCCCGTGCCCCTCGCACAGCGTCCAGTCCACCGCCAGCCGCTCCCCGGCGGTACCGACGGCCCCGGCGCCCTCTCCGGCGCCGTTCGCCGCACCGGCGGCCTCCTCGGGCGGCAGGGGCAGCAGCTCGACTGTGGGCCGCCCGCAGCCGTCGCCCAGGACGTGCGCGGCCAGGTCGTCGGGGAACGCGGCGAGCGCCGACAGCACGAACCGCGCCGCGCCGTCGGGGTGTTTGCACGCGCCGCGCCCCCGCACGCCGCGCGCGCCCTCCCGTACCGCCTCCAGGGCCGGCTGCCCGCCGCCGCCCAGCGCGTCCGCGAACATCTCTGCGAGCGACGGCAGCCCCAGCCGGCAGGGACCGCACTGCCCCGCCGACTCCGCCGCCAGCCACCGGGCGATCCGCAGCGCCTCGCCCAGCGGACACGTCCGCGTGGACAGCGGCAGCACGGCCCCGGCGCCCAGCGCCCCGCCGCGGGCCGCCAGCGCCTCGCGCGACAGCGGCGTCCCGTAGGCGGTGGCGGCGTCCAGCCAGGCGCCGTGGTAGCCGCCTACCAGTACGCCGGAGGGTGCCGGCTCCGCGCCGCACGCCTGCAGTACGTACGGCAGCGGCACCCCGGAGGGGGCCTCGACCACCGCGGGCGCGGCGACCGCGCCGGAGACCGTCAGCAGGATCGTGCCCGGTTCGCCGGGGAGACCGGTCGAGGCGTAGCGGTCGGGGCCGAGGCGGGCGGCGACGGCGAGTTGGGCGAAGGTCTCCGCGTTGGAGAGCAGTGTGGGCGCGCCGCCCAGGCCGGATTCGGCGGCCCGGGCCCGGCGGCCCGGCGGTACCGGGGGCCCGCCCTCGGCTGCCCGGATCAGCGCGGACGCCTCCCCGGACACCAGGCGCTCGGGCGAGCGCACGACCTGTGTGCGCAGCGCACGCCCGCGCCGTCTGCGCGCCAGCCCGCGTTCGGCGAGCGCTTCCCGTACGGAGTTCTCCGTCGTGGCCTTCGTCACGCCGATGACCAGGAGGCGGGCGCCGAGCGCCGCGGCGGCCAGCAGCGCGCCGTCCAGGACGAGGTGTGGCGCACGGCACAGCAGCACGGTGTCCTTGCGGCAGGCCGGTTCGCCCTCGCAGCCGTTGACCACGACGACGGGGCGCACCCGGCGGCGGGCAGCGGCTTCGGCGACGGCCGTCAGCTTGCGCGCGAGCGGGAATCCGGCGCCGCCCCGGCCCCGTAGCGCCACGTTCTCGGCGACGGCGGTCAGCTGCTCTCCGGAGAGCGCGGGCAGCGAGCCGTGGAGGAGCAGGTGCCGTTTGCGGTCCAGCCGTTCCGCCTCGTCGAATCCGGCGCACAGCCGCGGCAGCCCGAGTACGCGTACGCCGGGCACATCGGGCAGCGGTCCGCCGCCCGTATACGGGACCAGCGCGGTACCGGTCACGGGGTCCGGCCGTTCGGGGCGTGGGGGACGGGCGCGCCCTCGGAGTGAGCGCCGGAGGGCCGGGGCTGCACCAGAGTGGGCGGCCCGCTCCACTCGGGGGCGGCGTGGAAGCCGGCGAAGGGGATGCGTTCCGTGGGCGCCCCGTCCGCTCCGCGGGCGAGCGGCGGCGCTTCGGTGATGTACGGGAGCGTCTCGGTAGGGGCGTCGGGCAGCGCCCAAGAAGGCGGCGTCTCCGGCGCGTCCCTCGGGGGGAGGCCGACCGCTGCCCCCGTGGGTCGACCGTCGCCCGGAGCGGCGCCATCAGGGGCAGAGACCCCGGGCGCCTCCGAAGCGGAGCGCGTATCCGTACGGTTCGCCGCTCTGCGCGGCGACTGCTGCCCGTCCGGCTTCCGTGACCGGAAGGGCAGCGGGAACGGCAGTTCCCGCCGCAGTGCGAAGTACGGGAACTCGGCGCAAGGGGTGAACAGCAGGCGGGCCAGCAGCGCGCCCATGACCGCCGCCAGGGAGAGCACGTACCCGGTGGTGACCCATCCCGAAGGCGCGCGGCCGGACTTGAGGCCGTGCAGGAGGGCCAGGCACCACGCGGCGTACGCGCTGGTGTGCAGGGCGCGCCAGCGCCCGGAGACGCGTCCGCGGCCGGCGAACGCGCTGCGCAGTGCGCCGGTCGCGGCGGCCAGCACCATCAGCAGCCCGGCCAGCGTGCCGAACCCGATGAGCGGTGCGGTGCCGGGCGCGACGGGCCCGCTGAGCACCACGGAGGCGAAGGGCAGGAACGCGTCCGAGAACAGGGCGTGCGCCTCGGCCACCTTGACCGCGATGTGCAGCACCAGGAAGCCCAGCGAGGCGGTGGCGAGCGCCCGGTGGACGCCCTGCGCCAGGAGCCTGCTGCGCGGCGCCAGTACGGTGCGGCCGGCCGCGAGCAGGCCCCAGACCACGGCGGCGGTGAGCGAGACGAGGGTGAGCACCCCGGCGGTGTAGTCGAAGAACGCGCGGAAGGCGGGGGCCGCGGCGAGGAGGGGGAGGACCAGGACGGCGCCGGCCCCGGTGGTGAGCGCGGGGCGTGGCCTCTGGAGGCGGTGGGGGAGGGGTAAGCGGCGGGGGCGGCGGGCGCGGGCCGCTCGGCGCGCCGTGGGGCCCGTGAGGGGTTGCATGCCCGGCAAGCTAGGGGCCGTCACGGGGCCCTGCGGCGGCCTTGGCGGTATCCCGCCCGCACGGCGTGACCCGCTGCTAACGTCGGTCCGTTCGCGCCCCGCACACCCGCTCGGGCGCCCTTCTTGCCACGCGAACTCCCCTGTCTGGGCAGGGTATTTGGTGGCCTTTCCGTGGCTATTTCTTGTCCGTTCTTGGATGCTTCTTGGCCGTTCCATGCCCCTGACGTGAACAGATCATCGAAAGAGTGACGCAGCGCGTGCGTGTGGCCGCCACCGCGTACACCGTGCGCCACCGCGGAGACCGCGTGCACCGCACGCGACGCATCGCATCGCAGGGGGTTTCATGAGATCAAGCCGCTCCAGAGCGCGCCGGGGACGCGTCGGACTGGCCGCGGCGGCGACGCTGCCGCTGGTCGCCGGCGCGCTGGCGCTCGGCACGCCCGCCGCCGGTGCCGCCGGCCATGACGGCCGGGACGCGCTGCACGGCACGAAGCCGCAGTGGGCCACGCAGCAGGCCGACCGTGGCAGCACCAGGGGCGCCGAGCGGGTCACCGCCCGGGTGTTCCTGGCCGGACGGGACGCCGAGGGCCTCGCGGCCTACGCCAGGGCCGTCTCGGACCCGTCCTCCGCCTCGTACGGGAAGTACCTGAGCGCCGACCGCGCGCAGGCACGTTTCGGCGCCACCCGTGAACAGATAGCCGCGGTGACCCACTGGCTGACGGGGGCCGGCCTGAAGGTCACCGCCACCGACCGCCGCTCCCTCACCGTGGCCGGCACCGCCTCGGCGGCGGAGCGCGCGTTCGCCACGGACCTGCACAACTACCGCAAGGGCGGACATACTTACCACGCCCCGTCGCGCACCGCCTCCGCCCCGGAGTCCCTGCACGGCGCGGTCCTCACGGTCACCGGCCTGGACAACGCGCCGCACATGGCGCGGCACCACGCCCAGCTGCCGCCGCCCAGTCAGATCTTCCGCAACTCCGGCCCGTTCTCCAGCTACTACGGCTCGAAGACGAACACGGAACTGCCCTCCGCCTACGGGGCCAAGCAGCCGTACGCCGTGAAGGGCTACACGGGCAAGCAGCTGCGCGCCGCATACGGGGCGGGCAAGCGCACCGGCAAGGGCGTCACGGTGGCGATCACCGACGCGTACGCCTCGCCGACCATCGCCGCCGACGCCCGCAAGTACGCCGACCGCAACGGGGATGCCGGGTACACGAAGGGGCAGCTCTCCCAGGTGCTGCCCAAAAAGTACTCGCACATCAAGGAGTGCGACGCGGCCGGCTGGTACGGGGAGGAGACCCTCGACGTCGAGGCCGTGCACGCCGTCGCCCCGGAGGCCGACATCGTCTACGTGGGCGGCGCCTCCTGCATGGACGACGACCTCCTGGACTCGCTGGGCAAGATCGTCGACGGGCGGCTCGCCGACATCGTCTCGAACAGCTGGGGCGACATCGAGGCCAATGAGACCCCGGACGTGGCCGTGGCGTACGACCAGGTCTTCCAGCTGGGTGCCGTCGAGGGCATCGGCTTCTACTTCTCCTCGGGCGACAACGGCGACGAGGTCGCCCGCACCGGCACCAAGCAGGTCGACACCCCGGCGAACTCCGCGTGGGTGACCGCCGTCGGCGGCACGTCGCTGGCCGTCGGCAAGGGTGACAAGTACCTCTGGGAGACCGGCTGGGGCACCCTGAAGGCCAGTCTGGCGGCCGACGGCGGCATCTGGCAGGACTTCCCCGGCGCCTTCACCTCCGGGGCCGGCGGCGGCACCAGTAGGACCGTCGCGCAGCCCTTCTATCAGCGCGGCGTCGTACCGAACGCGCTTTCGAAGGCGAACGGCGGCACCGCCATGCGCACCGTCCCCGACATCGCGGCTGTCGCCGACCCGAACACCGGCTTCCTCGTGGGCCAGACCCAGTCCCTCCCGGACGGCTCGCTCACGTACGACGAGTACCGCATCGGTGGCACCTCCCTGGCGGCGCCCGTGATCGCGGGAGTGCAGGCGCTGGCCCAGCAGGCCCGGCACGGCGTCCCGATCGGCTTCGCCAACCCCGGCATCTACCAGCGGTACGGCACCGCCGCGTACCACGACGTCACCGACCACCCCCTGGGGGCCGGGCGGGACCTCGGAGTGGTCCGGGTGGACTACGTGAACGGCATCGATGCCAGTGAGGGCAGGACCACCTCGCTGCGCAGTCTCGGTAAGGACAGCTCGCTGCACGCGGTCGTCGGCTACGACGACGTCACGGGCGTGGGCACACCGGGCCGGGGCTACGTGGACTCCTACAGGCGCTGAGCGCCGCGCATACCGGAGTGCTCGCTCGTCCCGGTATGTGGGACGGGGCCCGCGCGGGGGAATCCTCGGCGCGGGCCCCTGGTGCCCTGCGGTACCCTGACGCCATGCGTGCCGTACGCCTTCTGCTTAGCGGGCCGCGCTGATCAGTACCGACCGGATCACGGACTGCGGGTCCAGGTCGGCATCGGCGCGGCGTCCCCTCCTGTGCGAGGGGCCTTTTTGTTTCAGGCGCCAGCCGGCAAGAAGGTGCCCGCAAGGGGTGCGTTTCCGCAGGCAGAGACGATCGATGGAGCTTTGAGGACGATGAGCGAGACGACCACGGCCGCCGAGGCGGCGGCCCCGCACCGCTATACGGCCGCGCTGGCCGCGGACATCGAGGCACGCTGGCAGGACTTCTGGGAGCAGAACGGCACCTACGAGGCGCCGAACCCCAGTGGTGACCTGGCCGGCGACCCGGAGCAGGCGGCCAAGCCCAAGAAGTTCATCATGGACATGTTCCCGTACCCCTCGGGTGCGGGGCTGCACGTCGGCCACCCCCTGGGCTACATCGCCACCGACGTCTACGCCCGCTTCCAGCGCATGACGGGCCACAACGTCCTGCACACCCTGGGCTTCGACGCCTTCGGCCTGCCCGCCGAGCAGTACGCCGTCCAGACGGGCACCCACCCGCGGGCCTCCACCGAGGCCAACATCGTCAACATGAAGGCGCAGCTGCGCCGCCTGGGCCTGGGCCACGACCAGCGCCGTTCGATCGAGACGATCGACCCGGCGTACTACAAGTGGACCCAGTGGATCTTCCTGCAGATCTTCAACTCCTGGTACGACACCGAGGCCAAGAAGGCGCGCCCGATCGACGAGCTGGTCGCCCAGTTCGAGGCGGGGGAGCGCGAGACGCCCGACGGCCGCGCGTGGGCCGACCTGAGCGCCATCGAGCGCGCCAACATCCTGGGCGAGTACCGCCTGGCGTACGCCTCGGACGCGCCCGTCAACTGGTGCCCGGGCCTGGGTACCGTGCTGGCCAACGAAGAGGTCACCGCCGAGGGCCGCTCCGAGCGCGGGAACTTCCCCGTCTTCAAGGCCAAGCTGCGCCAGTGGAACATGCGCATCACGGCCTACGCGGACCGCCTGCTGGAGGACCTGGACGGGCTGGACTGGCCCGAGGCGATCAAGCTGCAGCAGCGCAACTGGATCGGCCGCTCCGAGGGCGCGCGGGTCGACTTCCCCGTAGGGGACAAGCGCATCACCGTCTTCACCACCCGCCAGGACACCCTGTTCGGCGCGACCTACATGGTGCTGGCCCCGGAGCACGAGCTGGTCTCCGGAGAGGACTCGATCGTCCCGGACGCCTGGCCCGAGGGCACGCACGACGTGTGGACCGGTGGCTACGACACCCCGGCCGAGGCCGTCGCCGCGTACCGCAAGCAGGCCGCCGCGAAGTCGGACGTCGAGCGCCAGGCCGAGGCCAAGGACAAGACCGGCGTCTTCACCGGCGCGTACGCGATCAATCCGGCCAGCGGTGACCGTGTCCCGGTCTTCATCGCCGACTACGTCCTGATGGGCTACGGCACCGGCGCGATCATGGCGGTGCCGGCGCACGACTCCCGTGACTTCGCCTTCGCGCGCGCCTTCGAGCTGCCCATGCGCTGCGTGGTCGAGCCCTCGGACGACCGCGGCACCGACCCGTCGACCTGGGACGACGCGTTCTCCTCGTACGACGCGAAGATCGTCAATTCCTCGGACGACACCATCTCGCTGGACGGCCTGGGCGTCACCGAGGCCAAGGCGAAGATCACCGAGTGGCTGGCCGCGCAGGGCATCGGCGAGGGCACCGTGAACTTCCGGCTGCGCGACTGGCTGTTCAGCCGGCAGCGCTACTGGGGCGAGCCCTTCCCGATCGTGTACGACGAGGACGGCGTGGCGCACGCGCTGCCCGAGTCGATGCTGCCGCTGGAGCTGCCCGAGGTCGACGACTACTCGCCGCGCACCTTCGACCCGGACGACGCGGACACCTCCCCGGAGACCCCGCTGTCCCGCAACGAGGACTGGGTCAACGTCGAGCTGGACCTGGGCGACGGCCGGGGCGTGCGGCGCTACCGCCGCGAGACCAACACCATGCCCAACTGGGCCGGCTCCTGCTGGTACGAGCTGCGCTACCTGGACCCGAACAACGACGAGAAGCTGGTCGACCCGACCGTCGAGCAGTACTGGATGGGCCCGCGCGAGGGCCAGCCGCACGGCGGTGTCGACCTGTACGTGGGCGGCGCCGAGCACGCCGTGCTGCACCTGCTGTACGCCCGCTTCTGGTCCAAGGTGCTGCACGACCTGGGGCACATCGCCTCGGCCGAGCCGTTCCACAAGCTGTACAACCAGGGCATGATCCAGGCGTTCGTCTACCGGGACAAGCGCGGCATCGCCGTCCCGGCGGCCGAGGTCGAGGAGCGCGACGGCGGGTACTACTACCAGGGCGAGAAGGTCAGCCGCGTCCTGGGCAAGATGGGCAAGTCCCTGAAGAACGCCGTCACCCCGGACGAGATCTGCCAGGAGTACGGCGCGGACACGCTGCGGCTGTACGAGATGGCGATGGGCCCGCTGGACGTCTCGCGCCCCTGGGACACCCGCGCCGTCGTCGGCCAGTACCGCCTGCTGCAGCGCCTGTGGCGCAACATCGTGGACGAGGCCACCGGCGAGGTCACCGTCACGGACGCGGAGCCGGACGAGGACACCCTGCGCGCCCTGCACAAGGCCATCGACGGCGTCGGCCAGGACATGGCCGGGCTGCGCTTCAACACCGCGATCGCCAAGGTCACGGAGCTGAACAACCATCTGACGAAGGCCGGCGGCAGCGTGCCGCGCTCGGTCGCCGAGCAGCTGGTCCTGCTGGTCGCGCCGCTGGCCCCGCACATCGGTGAGGAGCTGTGGCGCAAGCTGGGCCACACCGACTCCGTGGTGCACGCGGACTTCCCGGTGGCCGACCCGGCGTACGTCGTCGACGAGACCGTGACCTGCGTCGTGCAGATCAAGGGCAAGGTCAAGGCCCGCCTGGAGGTCTCGCCGGCCATCTCGGACGCGGACCTGGAGGCGGCGGCGCTGGCCGAGCCCGCGGTCGTGAACGCGCTGGGCGGCGCGGGCATCCGCAAGGTGATCGTGCGGGCTCCGAAGCTGGTCAACATCGTTCCGGCGTGATCCGGTCCCCACGCGCGCCTACCGGCAGGCGCGCGTGGGGGACAACCACTACGGGCAGGTTGGGGGTTCTCCGGGAACCCGCGGCCTGCCCGGGGCGTTTACGGTGGGAGAAGGAAGCAGTCCGTCCGTCGGTCCGACCGAGCCCACATGAGGTAAGCCCATGACCGCTGTGCTCGCGATCCTCGCCCTGCTCTTCGTGCTGTTCGTCGCGGCGGGCGTGTTCGTGACGGTCAAGGCCGTCTCGGCGACCAAGCGCGGCGTGGACCGTACGGTCGCCCAGGCCCGCCGCACGGTCGAGGACACCACCCTGCGCGCTCGGCAGTACACCCAGTCCGGCCCGGCCGGACAGCTGGCCCAGATGCGGCTCTCCCTGCGTACCTCGATGCGCGCCACCCAGGAAGCGCTGCGGGCCGCCGCCCCCGAGGACCAGTCGCTGAGCGAAGCGCTGAACCTGTTCGCACGGCTCAGCGAGCACGGCCACGAGCTGGACGCCGACCTGAAGCGCCTGGAGCGCGAGCCGGACCGGACACGGATCACCGAGCGTCTCCCCGAGCTGCGCGACCGCCTGGAGCGGATCACGCACTCCTCGGACTCGCTGCGCTGGGCGGCCCAGGACCGCGCCCAGAAGTTCGCCGACGACGACCTGGCGGCGCTGGCCGGACAGATCGACGTGGAGGCGGGCGCGCTGCGGCACTGGACGTCGGCGCCGGGCACGCGCGAGAGCACGTCCGGGCCGGGTACGGATGCCGTGCCGGACCCGCTCGCCGCCTGGCCGCCGCCGTCCGAGCAGTCCGGTACCGCGCAGCCCGGTACGGCCGCTGCCCCCGAGGGCCCGCAGGCCATCGACGCCCCGGACCCGCGCATACGGACGCCGTACTCGTGGCAGAAGACGGCCCGTCCGGAGAGCGCGGGCTGACGTGGCCGGAGAGCGGTACTCGACGCGGCCGGCTGAGCGCCGGGGAGCTGCCGGACCGCCGGCCGGCGATCTCGCGGACGGCGCGAAATCGTCTGTGGCGCATCGCCGGGTGATCGGAGAAGATCTTGAAATGGGGCCCGCACTGTCGGGCTCCGGGTTCTCTGGATAACCTCCCAGTCATGTCCCGCCATGTCGCGATCGTCACCGATTCAACGGCCTACCTGCCGCGGGCGGCGCTGGAGCGCCACGGGATCACGGCGGTGCCGCTGACCGTGGTCCTCGGCGACGAGGCCCTGGAAGAGGGAACGGAGATCTCGGCCAGGTCGGTCGCCCAGGCCCTGCAAAAACGCAAGTACGTCACCACGTCCCGGCCCGCTCCCGAGACGTTCGCCGAGACCTACCGTGAGGTCGCGGCCGCCGGCGCCGGCGGCATCGTCTCGCTCCACCTCTCCTCGGAGTTCTCCGGGACGTACGACGCGGCCGTACTGGCGGCCAAGGAGGCGCCGGTCCCCGTGCGGGTGGTGGACACCGGCATGGTCGCGATGGCGCTGGGCTTCTGCGCCCTTGCGGCCGCGGAGGTCGCACAGTCCGGCGGGGACGTCGACGAGGCGGTGGCCGCGGCCGAGAAGCGCGCCGAGGGCACCTCCGCGTACTTCTACGTCGACACCCTGGAGTACCTGCGCCGCGGCGGCCGCATCGGCGCGGCACAGGCCCTGCTGGGCTCCGCGCTCGCGGTCAAGCCGCTGCTCCAACTCGCCGACGGACGCATCGAACTGCGGGAGAAGGTCCGTACGGCGTCCAAGGCCATCGCGCGCCTGGAAGAGATCGTGGCCGACCGGGCGGGCACGGATCCGGTCGATGTCGCGGTGCACCACCTGGCGGCGACCGAGCGCGCCGACGCCCTGGCCGATCGCCTCCGTGCCCGCGTGCCGGGCCTGATGGACCTGCACGTCAGCGAGGTGGGCGCGGTGATCGGCGCGCATACGGGGCCGGGGCTGCTGGGAGTTGTGCTCTCGCCGCGGTAGGCGGCGGGACGGTTTTCCCTCGTCCGGGTGGCCGAGTTATCCACAACTCGCCGATTATCCACGGAATTTGGTGGTGATCGACGGTGTTCGCGAAATCGCTCTAGCGTCGTCGACATGACTCCGCGATCTCGCATCTCCGCACCTTCATCTGACCACCCTGACCGCCCTGACCACCCCGACCCACCCGATCCACCTGATCGACTTGTTCCGCCTGCTCCACCTGTTCCACCTGATGCGTGGGGTCCTGGCCGTTCGGGCCCGTTGCCGTTGGCCCGCTGGCGGGTGGCGCTGCAGGAACGACTGCCGCTGTGGATCCAGCTGCGGTGCGGCACGGACCCGAAGGCGCTCGGCGCGCTCGCCGTCGTGCTGCTGATCGCCGTGGCCTTCGCGGTCCACCATTTCTGGACCGCGCGACCCCAGGCCGTACGGGCGCCGACCGCGCAGCACGCCTCGGCAGCCGCGCCGGCCAGGGACCCGGCCGCGGCCGAGCGGGCGGGGCCGGCCGGGCTCGCCGGTCCGAGCGGTGCCGCGGCCGGCGGCACCACGGCAGGCGCCGCGGCCGGTGCGGTATCCGGCGCCGCGGACCGCCGCATCGTCGTGGACGTCGCGGGCAAGGTGCGCCGCCCCGGCATCCACCGCCTCCCTCCGGGCGCCCGCGTCGCCGATGCGCTGCGCGCCGCGGGCGGGGTGCTGCCCGGGACGGAGACCCGCACGCTGAACCGCGCCCGCCTGCTGGCCGACGGCGAACAGGTCGTCGTTGGCGCTCCGGCCGCCGCCCCTGCGGCATCGGGCGGTGCTGCCGCCGCCGCTCCTGCCGGCGGTCCGTCGGGAGGCTCCGCCGCGGCCGGTGGCGCCCCGGCCGGCCCGGTCAGCCTGAACTCCGCCACCGCCGACCAGCTCGACACCCTCCCGGGCGTCGGCCCCGTCCTCGCCCAGCACATCATCGACTTCCGCACCCAGCACGGCGGCTTCACCTCGGTCGACCAGCTGCAGCAGGTGAACGGCATCGGTGATCGCCGCTTCGCCGACTTGCGCCCCCTGGTGCAGCCATGACCACCCCATGGGCCCCGGCCTCCTCGTACGGCTCGGCCGCCGGGCAGTCGGCGAACGACCCCGAGGGGGAGCGGTCCGGTTCCGAGGGTGAGGGGGGCGGTTCCGGGGGCGAGCGGTCCGGTTCCGAGGGCGAGCGGGGCGGCGCGCAGCCGACGCCGGTTGCCCCGCACTCGCCGGCAGGGCCCGGCGCGTCTGTCGCCCCGCAGACGCAGACTCCGCAGGAGGAGGGCCCGGCCGACCTGCGGCTGGTTGCGCCGGCGCTCGCCGCCTGGGGAGCCGCGGCAGTGGCCCTGGACGCGCCCGTCCCCCCGCTGCTCGTGTTCTGTGCCGCCGCTCTCGTACTGGCCGGCCTCGCCGTCCTCCGGGCCGTACGCGGACAAGTGGCCGGGCCGGCCGCCTCCCCGGATCCCGGCCCGCGCCCCGGCCCCGGTCCTGTCTTCGGGCGGCGCCGACGGCGCCGACGGCATACGGCTTGGGAAGCCGGGACCCTCGTCGCGGCGGCCGCGGTGCTGCTCTGCGCGGTGGGCGGGGCGGCCTCGGCAGCGCTCCACGGCGCGGACCTGCGGCGCGGCCCGGTGCCCCGGCTGGCGCACCAGTACGCGCAAGCCACCGTCGAGTTGGAGGTGACCGAGGACCCGCACCTCGCCCGGCAGCGGGCAGGCGGCGCGCAGCGTATGCCGGCCGCCGTCGTGTTCGCCGCCGAAGCACGCCGCATCACCGCACCGGACGGTGCGGTGACCGCCCTCCGCACCCCCGTCCTGGTCATCGTTCCCCAGCACGGCCGCAAGACGGACCGCACTTGGCGGGCGCTGCTCCCCTCCACGCGCATCCGGGTCGAGGCGCGGCTCGTACCCCCGCTGCCGCCCACCGGCCGGGTGGCCGCCGTACTGCGCGTAGCGGCCGATGCGGCCGGCTCGCCACCGCGGCGCATCGGCGGCCCCACGTCCCTCCAGCGGCTCGCGGGCTCCCTCCGGGGCGGGCTGCGCGAGGCGTCCGACGGGCTGCGGCCCGATGCCCGCGCCCTCCTGCCCGGGCTCGTCGTCGGTGACACCTCCCGACTGACGCCGGAGCTCGACGACGCCTTCCGGGCCACCGACCTGACGCACCTGCTCGCCGTCTCCGGCAGCAACCTCACCATCGTGCTGGCCCTGCTCATCGGCCCGCCGCACCTCGCCGTACGTGCCGAACGCCGGGGCATCGCGCCCCGCCTGGGGCTGTCGCTGCGGACCACGGCGGTGATCGGCGGAGCGGTGGCGCTCGCCTTCGTCGTCGTGTGCCGCCCCGACCCCAGCGTGCTGCGCGCCGCCGCCTGTGGACTGATCACGCTGCTGGCCATCGGTTCGGGCCGCCGCCGTACGCTGCTCCCCGCGCTCGCCGCCGCCGTTCTGCTGCTGGTGCTCTACGACCCGTGGCTCGCCCGGAGTTACGGCTTCCTGCTCTCCGTCCTGGCCACGGGCGCGCTGCTCACTCTCGCCCCGCGCTGGAGCGCCGCCCTGCAGCGGCGGAGGGTTCCGCCCCGGCTCGCCGAGGTGATCGCCGCGGCCGCCGCCGCGCAGGCCGTGTGCGCGCCGGTCATCGCGGTGCTCGCCGCCCGCGTCGGCCTGGTGGCCATCCCCTGCAACCTGCTCGCGGAGCTGGCCGTGGCGCCCGCGACGGTGCTCGGGTTCGCGGCCCTGGCCACCGCGCCGCTGCTCCCGCCGCTCGCCGTCACGTTCGCCTGGTGCGGGGGATGGCCGGCCGAGTGGATCGCGGCCATCGCGCGGACGGGAGCGGCGCTGCCCGGCGCCGAATTCGGCTGGCCCGGTGGCTGGTCAGGGGGCCTCCTGCTGGCCGCGGCCATTGCTGCCCTGGTACCGGTCGCGCGGGCCCTGCTGCGGTACCGCCGGCTGTGCGTCGTCTGTGCCCTGCTCCTGGTCGTCTTCGTCGTCCGGCCCGTGCCCCTGACCCGGATCATCACCGGCTGGCCGCCGCCCGGCTGGCGGCTGGCCGTGTGCGACGTCGGTCAGGGAGACGGCCTCGTCGTGGCCACGAGCCCCGGCAGCGCGCTGGTCGTGGACACGGGTCCCGAACCGCGTGCCATGGACCGCTGCCTGCAAAAACTGGGCGTACGCCGCATCCCGCTGCTCGTCCTGACCCATTTCCACGCCGATCATGTGGACGGTCTGCCCGGCGCGCTCCGGGGCCGCAGCGTCGGGGCTCTTGAGACGACGACGCGCGAGGACCCGCCGGACCGGGCGGCGTTCGTCCGCAAGGTGGCGGCGGACCATGACGTACCGGTGATCAGGGCCGTACCGGGGGAGCGGCGCCGAACGGGCGCGGTGTCCTGGGAAGTCCTCTGGCCCCCGCCCCCGCCCTCATCCCCGTTCCCGGTACCGATCCCGCCCCCTGCTTCCTCCCCTGCTGCATCCCCCGACGCCTCCACGGGTCCCATGCCCGAAGGACCCAACAACGCCAGTGTCACCCTCCTCGTGCGCACCGCCGGGCTGACCGTCCTCCTCCCGGGCGACCTCGAACCGCCGGCTCAGCAGGAGCTGTTGGCCGAACACCCCGGCCTCCGGTCGGTCGACGTGCTCAAGGTCGCCCACCACGGCTCCGCCTATCAGGACCCGGCGCTCCTGCGCGCGCTGGCGCCGCGGCTCGCCCTGATCAGCGTGGGTGCCGGAAACCCGTATGGCCACCCGGCCCCCAGCACGGTCGCCGCGCTGCGCGTCCAGGGGGCGAGGGTGCTGCGTACGGATACCGACGGTGCGATCGCCGTGACGGGCAGCGCCACCACCGGTCTCGCGGCCGCCACTACCGATCTCGCGGCCACGGCCACCGGCATCGCGGCCGCCACCAGCAACGGCCGCCGCCCGGTCCGCGGGCGGCGGCGACCGGCCCGCCGCCGGGTGGCCGTCAGGGACGGCATACGGAGGCCGACAGGCTCCGGTCGTCGGCGCAGGGCACGTGTTTGTACATCCGCATGACGTTCTTCGCGGTGTCGGAGTTCAGGTACGTCAGGAACTTCGCGGCGAGGGAGCCGTCCGCCGGATGCCCGTAGGAGTACAGGAACTCAACGGTCCAGAAGGGGTATTCATGTTGCTGTCCCCACTCGATGTCGGGCTCGTGCCCGTCCAGCCGGATGCCGATGACGTGCGGCCGCTTGGCCGCCGCGTAGGTCTCGGCGTAACCGACCGCGCCCGCCACCCGGTCGACCGCGTCCAGCAGTCCGGTGGTGCTGTTCACCTCGCAGCGGGTGACGCGGGCCCGCTCGTCCCGGTCCTTGCCGGTGCAGTCGTACGACGACACCACGCCCGGCTCAGAACGGCGCAGCACGGTCGTCTCGAAGGCCCGCCGGGTCCCGGACCCGGCGTCGCGGCCGACGACGTGGATGGCGAGGTCGTTGCCGCCCACGTCCCGCCAGTTGGTGTACGTGCCGTCGTAGATCTTCCGCACCTGGTCGAGGGTGAGGTTGTCGACGCCTGTGCGCTCGTTGACGACCAGGCTGAGCAGGATGACGCCGACCCGCTCGCCCTGCAGCCGCCCGTAGATCGAGGGGGCGGGGACGTCGGACATGGCGAGGAAGGACGGGCTGCCGGAGCGGGCGGCGCGCCCGGCCCGGTTCAGGTTGGCGAGGCCGGAGAGGCTGCCGCTCCGGGCGACGTCGAGCACCGCACCCGGGCAGCGCGCCTGATACTGGCGGGCGATCTCCTGCATCGGGGGAGCGAACGCGGTGGACCCGTCGATGGTCAGCCGCCCCGTCGCGCACTCGGCGCGGGCGGGCGGTGCCGGGGTGCTGAGCAGCAGTCCGCCCAGCAGCCCGACCAGGACGATGAAGAGGCCGCCGAGGGCGAGGCTGGGCTTGCGCGGTCCCCAGCGCTGGGTGTTCCGGCGGATCCGGCCACCGCTGAGGAAGCCGCCGACGGTCACCTCGCCGCCGGCCCGCGCCCGGCCGCGGCCCGTGGTGTCCTCGTCGGTGTCCCCGTCCGTTCCGGAGAGCAGCACGAGCAGCTTGAAGTGGTTGCGGGTGTTGAGCGGGACCTTCGGGAGGTGCAGGCGGTTGCCGCTGTAGCGCAGGCCGGCGCCGGGCCGGGTCAGCATGCCGATCAGGTCGGTCGGGTTGGCGTCCGGTACCTCGACGCCGATGACCGTACGGCCGGTGAACTCCACCGTCAGCGGTTCCTGGTAGTCCTGCCGGACGATGTCCTTGCTGCCGTCGTTCTCGATCCGCAGCAGGGCCAGCGTGGCGTCGGAGATCTCCTGGTCCTGTCTCAGGAGCCGCAACTGCACGAGGCTGTGGGCGTCCTGGGGGTTCATGCCGATCGGAGTGTCCATCTGGACGCGGTAGCCGATGCGCTTGCGGCCGGGCAGGAAGCGCTCCACGGCCCAGACCACGGCGGTAGCGGCGAGTCCGGCCAGGGCCAGGAGGGTCTCGGTGTCCGGCATGGCCACGGCAACCTCGCACGGGAGATCGGAGAGAGGGGACGTCCGCGCCCTGTGGGGCGGAGGGCGGGACCGGGGGCAAGGACGGTGATGCCCACAATCCAGGGAGCCGTCGCCGTGGCCGGGCACGCTTCGGCAAGCCTTCACCAGAGGTTCAGCCGGCAGCCGTTCCGACTGCCGCCGGAGCCGAGGGAACCCGGATCTGTAAACTCCAGATTATGAGGATGAGTGAAGGTGTCGAGTGGGGGCTGCACTGCTGCGTGACGCTGGCCTGGCTCGGCAACGAGCGCCCGGTGTCCACGGCGAGGCTGGCCGCCTCCTTCGACCTGCCGGCCGCGTACCTCAACAAGCGCCTCCAGGCGCTCGTACGGGCCGGAATCCTCAGCTCGACGCCGGGCGCCCGCGGTGGTTTCCGGCTCGCCCGGCCGCCGGAGGCGATCACGCTGATGGACGTGGTGACCGCGATCGAGGGGCCGGAGGAGGCGTTCCGCTGTACGGAGATCCGGCAGCAGGGCGCGGGTGCCGAGGGGCCGGGGCGCGAATTCCGGGGGCCGTGCGGCATCGCCACGGCCATGCGCCGCGCTGAGCTGGCCTGGCGCCGCGAACTGGCCGCGCAGACCCTCGCCGACGTGCTGGCCGCGGCTCCGGCCACGGCGGCGGACCGTACTCGCCGCTGGTTCGCGACGGAAAGGACGGGGAGCTGATGGACACCGAGGCCGCCAGGCAGGCAGAGGTTGCCGGGCACGCAGAGGCTGCCGGGCACACAGAAGCTGCCAGGCATACAGAGGCCGCCGCCGAGGCTGTGCGGAGCGGCGGGGGCGCCGTTGGGGCCGGGGCCGCCGACGGTGCCGAGGCCGTTGATGCCTACCTCCGGCGGATCGGGGCCGAGCGGCCAGCCGTGCCCGATGGCGACGCCCTGCGGACGCTGCACCTGCAGCATCTGCGTACGGTCCCGTTCGAGAACCTCTCCATCCACCTCGGCGAGGAGATCGTCCTCACCGAGCAGGCGCTGCTGGACAAGATCGTGCGGGACCGCCGGGGCGGGTTCTGCTACGAACTCAACGGGTCGTTCGCGTTCCTGCTGACCGCGCTCGGGTACGACGCCGAGCTGCTGTCCGGGCGGGTGTACGGGGAGGACGGGCGGCTCGGCATCCCGTACGACCACGCGGCCGTGCGGGTCCGTACGCCCGAAGGACCGCTGCTGGCCGATGTCGGGTTCGGGCGGCACAGCCACTACCCGCTGCGGCTGGACACGGCGGAGGAACAGGCCGAGCCGGGCGGGGTCTTCCGGGTCGTGGAGACGGCCGAGGGCGATCTCGACGTACTGCGGGACGGGGCGCCGCAGTACCGCCTCGAACCGCGGCCGCGGGCGCTCGCCGACTTCGAGGCGGGCTGCTGGTGGCAGACCACGTCGCCGAAGTCGCACTTCACGCAGTCGCTGGTCTGCTCGCGGCTCACCGATGACGGCGGCCGGATCACGCTCTCCGGCCGGACGCTCGTGAGCACCGGGGCCGACGGGAGCCGGACGGAGCGCGAGATCCCCGAGGCGGAGGTGCTCGCGGCCTACCGTACGCACTTCGGCATCACCCTCGGCCGCGCCCCGGCATCACCGATACCGCCGGCGGCACGGGGCGCCGCCTCCTAGGACGGCAGCCCGCCGCGCGTCCCGGGGGTCAGGGGCGGGCCGGTTCCAGCCAGCCTTCGTACTCGGCGGCCAGGGCGTCCAGGGTTGCCGGGTCGCAGGCGGACGGGGGGTCTTCCAGGACGACGAGCCACTGCGCGTCCTCGGCGTCGTCCTCGCCGGCCAGGGCGTCCCGTACGAGCTGCGGCTGCTCCGTCACGCCGTACTCCTCGGTCAGCAGCTCGGCCACTTCCTCAGCGGCGTCCCGGTCGGGCAGTACCAATACATGTCGAACATCGCTCACCCGGCCATTCTCCGACAGGGGGCGTCCGCCGGTGGCGGCCGGTGTCGCGGTCGGCGGCCGGTGTGTCAGTGGGGCGTGGGATGCTGTTCGCGATGGCCAGGAAGACAGCAAACGACGACCCCCTTGCCCCTCTCACGATCGCGGTGGGGCAGGAAGAGCTGCTGCTTGACCGAGCGGTGCAGCAGGTGGTGGCGGCGGCGCGGGCCGCCGACGCGGACACCGACGTGCGTGACCTCACCCCCGACCAGCTGCAGCCGGGCACGCTGGCCGAGCTGACCAGTCCGTCGCTGTTCGCGGAGCGGAAGGTCGTGGTGGTGCGCAATGCGCAGGACCTGTCCGCCGACACGGTCAAGGACGTCAAGGCGTACCTCGGCGCGCCGGCCGAGGAGATCACGCTGGTGCTGCTGCACGCGGGCGGCGCGAAGGGCAAGGGGCTGCTGGACGCGGCGCGCAAGGTGGGCGCGCGCGAGGTGGCCTGCCCGAAGATGACCAAGCCGGCGGACCGGCTGTCGTTCGTGCGCGGGGAGTTCCGTACGGTGGGGCGGTCGGCGACGCCCGAGGCGTGCCAGGCGCTGGTGGACGCGATCGGCAGCGACCTGCGGGAGCTGGCCTCGGCGTGTGCGCAGCTCGCGGCGGACGTCGAGGGCACGATCGATGACGCGGTGGTCGCGCGGTACTACACCGGCCGCGCCGAGGCTTCCAGCTTCACGGTGGCCGACCGGGCGGTCGAGGGGCGGGCGGCCGAGGCGCTCGAGGCGCTGCGGTGGGCGGTCTCGACCGGGGTCGCGCCCGTCATGATCACGAGTGCGCTGGCGCAGGGTGTCCGTGCGATCGGCAAGCTGGCCTCGGCGCCGCGGGGGGCCCGCCCGGGCGATCTCGCGCGGGAGCTGGGGATGCCGCCGTGGAAGATCGACCGGGTACGGCAGCAGATGCGGGGGTGGTCGGCGGATGGCGTGGCGGTGGCCCTGCGCGCGGTCGCCGAGGCGGACGCGGGGGTGAAGGGCGGCGGTGACGATCCGGAGTACGCGCTGGAGAAGGCCGTCGTGACGATCGCCCGCGCGGCACGCTCCCGCCGCTGACCCTGCGGGCCGGGCCACCGGAAGCGCCGGCTCGGCCATCCGACAGCCGGCCACCCGGAGCGCCGGCGGGCCCCGCTCGATACACCGGCCCGCCGGCCCGCCCGCCGGCCGCTAAGCCGCGCTCAGCCCCGTGCCGCGCAGCCGCATGCCGCCCCGTCCGCCCGCGTGCCGCTCAGCCCGCCGGCCGCTAAGCCGCGCTCAGCCCCGTACCGCTCAGCCCCGCGCCAGCCCGCCCGCCGGCCGCTAAGCCGCGCTCACCCGCGTGCCGCCCAGCCGCCAGCCGCGCTCAGCCCCGTGCCGCCCCGCCCGGCAGCCGCTCAGCCCTTCAGCTTCGCCAGGGTTTCCTTGGCGCTGGTGCGGAGCATGTCGGCCACCTCGGTGGAGTCGGGCTGGCGGGTGCTGTCGCTGGTGGAGTAGCTGGACCAGGTGGTCTCGTACGTCAGCCAGCCGTCCCGGACGCCGAGGACCACGTACGAGCCCTTGCTGTCGGCGGCTTCCTCGCGGGTCACCAGGTACGCCTCGTCGCCGAGGCCCCGTACGGGCTCGACCTTGTAGTGGGTCGAGGACCGTTCCTGTGCGTACGAGCGGTACTGCGCCGCGAACTCCGGCGCCGGGTCGGTCTTCTTGTGCAGGAACGCCTTGGAGTAGACGAGCGTGGAGGAGTAGTCGTTGTCGCCCGCGTCCTCCGATACGAGGTCGGCGTTGCACCACATGGAGTCCAGGGCGGGGTCCTGGTGGCCGCTGGCCTCGGGGTTCTCGCCGGAGCTGTCCGAGGTGCTGCTGTCCTCCATCTTGAAGCGCGCGTCCTCGAACGGCGTCCACGAGGTCGACCGGCACAGGTCGGACTGGTAGCGGTAGCCGCGCAGGTCGGGGCTGGGTTCGCCGCCGAGGCCGCCGGTCGCGGCGAGCACGCCGGCCCAGACGGCCGAGGCGACCACGGCTCCGCCGAGGGCCCACAGCCAGGAGGGCATGCCCTTGCGGCCACCGGTCCCGCCGGGACCGCCGCCGTAGCCGGCGGGGCCGGCGGGGCCGACGCCCGGCATGGTCGGCCCCGGCGCGCCGTGCGGCGCGGCCGCCGGGTAGCCGTAGCCGGCCGGCGGCTGGTGCTGAGGCTGGGCGTACGGGTTCTGCTGCGGCACCTGACCGTACGGATTCCCCGGCTGCGGTCCCGCCGGAGGCGGCGGAGGCGGCCCCTGGGGAGGCTGCGGTGGCTGCTGGGCGTACGGATTGGGCTGTTCCCCCGAGTTCGACATGAGCGGCAGCGTAGCCGACGGGAATCAGCCACCGGCGCCCCGTCCACGGGAGCCGGCACGCCGCCCTTCTCCGGGCTCCACAAGCCGAAGGCCCCGCCCTTCTCCCGGGCTCCGCAAGCCGAAGGCCCCGCCCTCCGCCACAAAGCCGAGGACCCCGCCTCCACCCTGGGGAAGGGCGGGGACGGGGTCCTCGGGATCAAGCTGGGTGCGCCGCACCCGCGTGGCGAACGCAGGCCGCGTGCGGCGCGGGGGCCGGGGAGGAGCGGAGAGAGGGGCCGCTGGGTCCTCACCGGCGATGAAGCGTGCTGGCTGCCGTACGGGACGGGCCCGTGACGGCGGCCGCGAGACCTCTGTGGAGGTATCGGAAGAACGTCAGAAGGTCAGCCCTTGAGGGACGCGACCTTCTTCGCCAGCGCCGACTTCTTGTTGGCGGCGGCGTTCTTGTGGATGACGCCCTTGCTGACGGCCTTGTCGAGCTTCTTGGCCGCCTCGGCCTGGGCGGTGGTGGCCTTCTGCAGGTCACCGGCCTCCACGGCCTCGCGGGTGCGACGGATCGCGGTCTTCAGAGTCGACTTGACAGCCTTGTTGCGCTGACGAGCCTTCTCGTTGGTCTTGATCCGCTTCATCTGGGACTTGATGTTCGCCACGAAAGAGCCTTTTCAGGTTCGTTGGATTCCGGGGGGCCGAGCCGCAGCTCGTCCGTCCCGGGCTTTCTGCGTGTCGCGTACACGAGAGCGCACGAAACACAGTGGACCAGGCTACCAGCAGGGCGAACGGCCACCCAAAACCGGACCGCAAACCGGACCGCAAACCGGACCGCGGCCGCCGCCGCCCGGCACCCGCGGCCGGGAGCTCCGGCCGCGCCCCGGCCCCACCCGCAGGGAGCTCCGCGCCGCGCCCCGGCCCCTCCCGTACCGACCGGACCCGCGGCTCCGGACCGTGCCCCCGCCCCTCCCGTACGGACCGGACCCGCGGCTCATGGGACGATGGGGAGGACGAATACCCCAGTCCCGTCTACCCGCGTTCTCTGAATGGACCTCTGCGTGCCCGCGACCCCTACGAACGTGCCGGAGCCGAGCCGTACCGACCCGGCTCTCCTCCGTAACTTTTGCATCATCGCGCACATCGACCACGGCAAGTCGACGCTTGCCGACCGGATGCTCCAGCTGACGGGAGTCGTGGAGCAGAGGCAGATGCGCGCGCAGTACCTCGACCGCATGGACATCGAGCGCGAGCGGGGCATCACGATCAAGTCCCAGGCGGTCCGGCTGCCCTGGGCCCGCACCGATGAGGAGAACGGGAAGACCCACATCCTCAACATGATCGACACCCCGGGGCACGTCGACTTCACGTATGAGGTGTCCCGGTCGCTCGCCGCGTGCGAAGGCTGCATCCTGCTCGTCGACGCCGCTCAGGGCATCGAGGCGCAGACCCTCGCCAACCTGTACCTGGCGATGGAGCACGACCTCCAGATCATCCCGGTGCTGAACAAGATCGACCTGCCGGCCGCGCAGCCGGAGAAGTTCGCCGCCGAGCTGGCGAACCTCGTCGGCTGCGAGCCCGAGGACGTCCTGAAGGTCTCCGCGAAGACCGGCGTGGGCGTGGACGAGCTGCTGGACAAGGTCGTGCGGGACGTGCCGCCGCCGGTCGGCGTGAAGGACGCGCCGGCCCGCGCGATGATCTTCGACTCGGTGTACGACGCGTACCGCGGTGTCGTCACGTATGTGAAGGTCGTCGACGGCACGCTCGGCAAGCGCGAGCGCATCCGGATGATGTCCACCGGCGCCGCGCACGAGCTGCTGGAGATCGGCACGAACTCGCCGGAGATGACCCCGGCCGACGGCCTGTCCGTCGGTGAGGTGGGCTACCTCATCACCGGTGTGAAGGACGTCCGCCAGTCCAAGGTGGGTGACACGATCACCCAGCTCAACAAGGGGGCGCAGGAGGCGCTGGGCGGGTACAAGGACCCGAAGCCCATGGTGTTCTCCGGCCTGTACCCGCTGGACGGCTCGGACTACCCGGAGCTGCGTGAGGCACTGGACAAGCTGCAGTTGAACGACGCGGCGCTGGTGTACGAGCCGGAGACCTCGGCCGCGCTGGGCTTCGGCTTCCGCGTGGGCTTCCTCGGCCTGCTGCACCTGGAGGTCATCCGGGAGCGGCTGGAGCGCGAATTCGGGCTGGACCTGATCGCCACCGCGCCGAACGTGATCTACGGCGTGACCATGGAGGACGGCACCGAGCACGAGGTGACCAACCCCAGTGAGTTCCCCACCGGCAAGATCGCCGAGGTGCGCGAGCCGGTCGTGCGGGCCACGATCCTCACGCCGAGCGACTTCATCGGCGCGGTCATGGAGCTGTGCCAGAACCGCCGCGGCAATCTGCTCGGCATGGACTACCTCTCCGAGGACCGGGTGGAGATCCGGTACACCCTGCCGCTCGCCGAGGTCGTCTTCGACTTCTTCGACCAGCTGAAGTCCAAGACCCGCGGTTACGCCTCGCTGGACTACGAGCCCACCGGTGAGCAGATCGCCGACCTGGTCAAGGTCGACATCCTGCTGCACGGCGACCAGGTCGACGCGTTCTCCGCGATCTGCCACAAGGACAAGGCGTACGCGTACGGCGTCCGGCTCGTCGCCAAGCTGCGCGAGCTGATCCCGCGGCAGGCGTTCGAGGTGCCGGTCCAGGCGGCCATCGGCAGCCGGGTGATCGCCCGCGAGACCATCCGCGCCATCCGCAAGGACGTCCTCGCCAAGTGCTACGGCGGTGACATCTCCCGTAAGCGGAAGCTGCTGGAGAAGCAGAAGGAAGGCAAGAAGCGGATGAAGATGGTGGGAAGTGTGGAGGTTCCGCAAGAAGCCTTCATCGCGGTCCTGTCCTCCGACTCCGATGGTGACTCCAAGGGCAAGAAGTAACGCCGGACGGTGACCGTCGCGATGCGGCGGCGCGCCGCCGGGCGACGTGGGGCGCCCGTTCCCAGCCGGGGACGGGCGCCTTTCGCGTACCGGCGCGGGTCGCCGCCGTACCGCGGTTCGGGCGCCCCGCGCAGGGGAAGACGGGCTTCTGAGGACCATGCGCGGACGCGCAGCGGAGCCGCGCGCACACCGATCGGTCACAAGGTGAATGAGTGTGCTGCAGGCCCTTACATGGGAGCGCGGCGCGTTCTAGTCTGATCCCTGCTCGAAGGTTACTCGCGAGTCACCAGCAATGAAGCGGGCCCCGGAGGAAGACGTGACGGACAGCCAGTCGTTGATCGAGAACCGGCCACCTTCCGTGGCGACGCTCTTCCTGGAGCGGGTTGCGGCCACCCCCGAGGGCGAGGCGTACCGGTATCCGGTACCGCCTGCCTCGGGCCAGGGTCCGGACGACTGGAAGTCGCTGACCTGGGCCGAGGCCGCACAGCGGGTGTATGCCACCGCGGCGGGCCTGATCGAGCTGGGCGTGGCCCCCGAGGAGCGGGTGGCGCTGGCCTCCAGTACGCGGGTGGAGTGGATCCTCGCCGACCTCGGCGTGCTGTGCTCGGGCGCGGCCACCACGACCGTGTACCCCAGCACCAACGCGGACGAGACGGCGTACATCCTCGCCGACTCCGGCAGCCGCATCATGATCGCCGAGGACGCCGCGCAGCTGGCCAAGGCGCGCGAGTGCCGCGCCGACCTGCCGGACCTCGCGCATGTCATCGTCATCGACGAGGCGGCGGCCGTGTCCGCCGAGGGCGACCCCGAGGGCTGGGTGCTCTCCCTCGCCGAGCTGGAGAAGCGCGGCGCCGCTTACCTGGAGAAGAACCCCAGCTGCGTGAAGGAGCGGGTCGCCGCCCTCCGCGCCGACCAGCTGGCCACGCTGATCTACACCTCCGGTACGACGGGCCGCCCCAAGGGCGTCCGGCTGCCGCACGACTGCTGGTCGTACATGGCCCGCGCGATCCAGGCCACCGGGCTGGTGAACGAGGAGGACGTGCAGTACCTCTGGCTGCCGCTCGCGCACGTCTTCGGCAAGGTGCTCACCGCCGGCCAGATCGCCCAGGGCCACGTCATCGCCGTGGACGGCCGGGTCGACAAGATCATCGAGAATCTGCCGGTCGTGCGGCCGACGTACATGGCCGCCGTGCCGCGGATCTTCGAGAAGGTCTACAACGGCGTCGCCGCCAAGGCCCGCGAGGGCGGCGCGGCGAAGTACAAGATCTTCCAGTGGGCGGCCGGGGTGGCCCGCGAGTACGCCAAGGTCTCCCAGGACAACTTCCGGCGGACCGGGACGGCCTCGGTGCCGTTCGGGCTCGCCGCCAAGCACAAGGTCGCCGACGCGCTCGTCTACGCCAAGCTGCGCGAGGCGTTCGGCGGACGGCTGCGCGCCGCGGTCTCCGGCTCGGCGGCGCTCGCCCCCGAGATCGGTTACTTCTTCGCCGGCGCCGGCATCCACATCCTGGAGGGCTACGGCCTCACCGAGTCCAGCGCGGCCAGCTTCGTGAACCCCGGCGAGGCGTACCGCACCGGCACGGTCGGCAAGCCGCTGCCCGGCACGGAGGTCCGCATCGCCGAGGACGGCGAGATCCTGCTGCGCGGCCCCGGCATCATGCAGGGGTACCACGGGCTGCCGGAGAAGACGGCCGAGGTGCTGGAGTCCGACGGCTGGTTCCACACCGGCGACATCGGCGAACTGTCCTCGGACGGCTATCTGCGGATCACCGACCGCAAGAAGGACCTGATCAAGACCTCGGGCGGCAAGTACATCGCGCCCGCCGAGGTCGAGGGCCAGTTCAAGGCGGTCTGCCCGTTCGTCTCCAACGTCCTCGTGCACGGCGCCAACCGGAACTTCTGCACGGCGCTGATCGCGCTGGACGAGCCGACCATCCTCGCCTGGGCCAAGGAACACGGCCTGGCCGGCAAGGACTACGCCGCCGTGGTCGCCACCGAGCAGGTCCGCGCGCTGATCGACGGCTACGTCGAGCGGGTCAACGAGGGCCTGCAGCGCTGGCAGCAGATCCGCAAGTTCCGCATCCTCCCCCGTGACCTGGACATCGAGCACGGCGAGGTCACGCCCAGCCTGAAGGTCAAGCGCCCGGTCGTGGAGCGCACCTTCAAGGACCTGCTGGACGACATGTACGCGGGGACCCGAGAGTCCTGACGGCGGCTGCCGAGTCCTGACTGACGCCGGCTGCCGGGCCCGTACGTTCTCCGTACGGGCCCGGCGGGCGTCAGGCCCGGCCGTGGCGCAGCGCTCGTACGGTCTCCTCCAGCGCGGACATCCTGGCGCGCAGTTCGCCCGCCTCGACGTCGTCGCCGGCCGCCAGCGCCTGCTCCATGAGGGAGATACGGTCCGCCAGCTCGTCGAGGCGGGCCCGGTCCTGCTGCCGCAGCCGGCGCAACTGCCGGTTCTTCTGGTGCAGTTCCAGGAAGACCTTGACCTTGGCGCGCAGTACCCAGGGGTCGAAGGGCTTGGTGAGATAGTCCGCGGCGCCCGTGGAGTAGCCGCGGAAGGCGTAGCCGGAGTCGGCGTCCGTGCCGGTCAGGAAGATGATCGGGATGTGTTTCGCCTGGTCGAGCCGCTTGATGTTGCTCGCGGTCTCGAAGCCGTCCATGCCGGGCATCAGGATGTCCAGGAGGACCACCGCGAACTCCTGGCGGAGCAGCGCCTTCATCGCTTCCTCGCCCGACCGTGCGCGGACGAGCGGTTCACCGAGTGAGCGCAGGACGGCTTCCAGCGCGGCGAGGTTCTCCTCCATGTCGTCGACGAGGAGAATGCCTGCCCGGTCGTCGCTGTGGGTGCTGGTGACGTGGATCATGAGTGGCCTCTGAAACGGGTGTGCCCCTACGAATTGCCGGCCCGGCCGGTCTCGTCGTCTGCTGCGTCTTCGTGTCCGTGGCTGGTCGGGGCGCCGCCGTCAGGGGCGGAGGCGGGGGCGCGGTACTTGGCGAGCAGATCGACGGCGACGTTCAGCAGCCGGTCCACGTCCAGTGGTTTGGGTAGGTAGTCGTTGGCGCCGGTCTCCAGGGATTTCTCTCGGTCGCCCGGCATGGCCTTGGCCGTCAGGACGACGACCGGCAGATCGGCGTACCGGGGGGTGCGGCGGATGGCGCGGATCGTTTCGTACCCGTCCATCTCCGGCATCATGATGTCCATCAGGACGAAGTCGATGCCCGGGTTCTTGCCGAGCATCTCGATGGCCTCCCGGCCGTGCTCGGCGTAGATCACCCGCATGCCGACCCGGCTGAGGACGTTCGTCAGCGCGAAGGCGTTGCGGATGTCGTCGTCGACGACCAGGGCCTGGGCGCCCGAGAGCAGCTCGCCCGTGGCGCCCTCGGCCCACTGCTCCACATTGGACACGGCGGGCCAGGCACTCTCCTCCGGGGAGACGGTGGGCGCGGGGACCGGCGGCCGGGTGAGTTCCGGGGCGGGCGCCTCGCCCTCGTCGGTGACCGCGTCGTCGTCGGGCGGCTGCTCGGCGGGCTCCGCCGTGCTGTGGCACATGACGGGGATGCGGAAGGCGAAGGTGGAGCCGGCGCCGGGCTCGCTCTGTGCCGTGAGCTCGCCGCCGAGCAGGCCCGCGATCTCCCGGCTGATGGACAGGCCGAGGCCCGTACCGCCGTACTTCCGGTTGGTCGTGCCGTCCGCCTGCTGGAACGCCTCGAAGATGACCGGCAGCTTCTCGGGCGCGATGCCGATGCCGGTGTCGGTGACGGTGAAGGTGACGCTCTCCTCGTCCGCCCGGTCCACCCGCAGGTCGATCTTGCCCTTGGAGGTGAACTTCAGGGCGTTGGAGAGGAGGTTCCGCAGCACCTGCTTGATCCGCTTCTCGTCGCTGTACAGATCCTTGGGCACCGTGTCGGTCACCGAGACCTCGAAGGCCAGGCCGCGGTCCAGGGTCAGCGGGCGGAAGGTGTCGTGGACGTAGTTGAGCAGCTTGATCAGCGGGACCCGGGCCGGAAAGACGTCCATCCGGCCGGCTTCGATCTTGGACAGGTCGAGGATGTCGTTGATCAGCTGGAGGAGTTCGGAGCCGGAGCGGTGGATCATCGCCGCGCTCTCCACCTCGTGCCGGCTGAGGTGGCCGTGCTCGTTGTCGATGAGCATCTGGGCGAGGATCAGCAGGGAGTTCAGCGGATTGCGCAGCTCGTGCGACATGTTCGCCAGGAACTCCGTCTTGTACCGCGAGGAGCTGGCCAGCAGCGCGGCCTTCTCCTCCAGCGCGGCGTTGGAGCGCTGCAGCTCGGCCTGGCGCCGCTGCAGCTCGCCCGTGCGCTCCTGGAGCTGGCCGGCCAGCCGCTGGGACTCGCTCAGCAGCGACTCCGTACGGGAGTTGGCGACGATGGTGTTGATGGCGACGCCGATGGTGTTCACGAACTGGTCGAAGAAGGCGAGGTGGACGTCGGAGAAGCGGGAGAAGGACGCCAGCTCGATCACGCCGAGGATGCGGTCCTCGAAGAGCACGGGGATGATCACGACGGTGTTCGGGGCCGCCTCGCCCAGCCCGGAGTCGACCTTGATGTAGTCGGGCGGCACCTCCTCCACCAGGATGCGCTTCTTCTCCACGGCCGACTGGCGGACCAGGCCGTGGCCGTGCGAGCCGGGGGTGGCGATGCTGGCGTCGTGCGCGGAGCCGTACCCCGCGATGAAGTCCAGCCGCAGCTCGTCGGTCTCGGCGCTGGCCAGGAAGAACGCGCCGTACTGCGCGTTCACCAGCGGCGTCAGCTCGCGCAGGATCAGGTCGGCGACCTCGACCAGATCGCGGTGGCCCTGCATCAGGCCCGCCAGCCGGGCGAGGTTGGCGTCCAGCCAGTCCTTGGCGCGGGTGGTCTCGCGGAGGTTGGAGACCATCATGTTGATGTTGTTCTTCAGCTCGTCGACCTCGCCGCGCGCCTCGACCGTGACGTTGCGCGTCATGTCGCCGGAGGCCACCGCGCTGGTCACCTCGGCGATCGCCCGGACCTGCGTGGTGAGGTTCGACGCGAGCTCGTTCACGCTGGTCGTCAGGGACTTCCAGGTGCCGTAGACGCCCTCCACGCGGGCCTGGCCGCCCAGCTGGCCCTCGCTGCCGACCTCGCGGGCCACCCGGGTCACCTCGGAGGCGAACGAGGAGAGGGTGTCCACCATGGTGTTGAGGGTGGTCTTCAGCTCCAGGATCTCGCCGCGCGCGTCCACGTCGATCTTCTTCGACAGGTCGCCCTGGGCGACGGCGGTGGCGACGAGGGCGATGTTGCGCACCTGCGTCGTGAGGTTCGACGCCATGAAGTTGACGTTATCGGTGAGGTCCTTCCAGACGCCCGACGCGCCGCGCACCTGCGCCCGGCCGCCGAGGTCGCCCTCCGTACCGACCTCGCGGGCCACCCGGGTCACCTCGTCGGCGAACGCCCGCAGCTGGTCGACCATCCCGTTGACGGTCTCCTTGACCTCCAGGATCTCGCCCTGCGCGTTCACCGAGATCTTCTTCGACAGGTCGCCGTCCGCGACCGCGGTGGTGACCTGGGCGATGTTGCGGACCTGCGAGGTGAGGTTCGACGCCATGAAGTTGACGTTGTCGGTGAGGTCCTTCCAGACCCCGGAGACGCCGCGGACCTGGGCCTGACCGCCGAGGTTGCCCTCCGTGCCGACTTCCCTGGCGACCCGGGTGACTTCGTCGGCGAACGCGGAGAGCTGGTCGACCATCGTGTTGATCGTCGTCTTCAGCTCCAGGACCTCGCCCTTGGCCTCGACCGTGATCTTCTGACCGAGGTCGCCCTCCTTCACCGCGGTCGCCACCAGGGCGATGTTGCGCACCTGCGTGGTGAGGTTGTCCGCCATGAAGTTGACGCTGTCGGTGAGGTCCTTCCACATCCCCGACACCCCGCGCACCTGCGCGCGGCCGCCCAGCCGCCCGTCCGTGCCGACCTCCCTGGCGACCCGGGTGACCTCGTCGGCGAACGCGGAGAGCTGGTCGACCATGGTGTTCACGGTCTCCTTCAGCTCCAGGATCTCGCCGCGCGCGTCGACCGTGATCTTCTGGCTGAGGTCGCCGTTGGCCACCGCGGTGGTGACCTGGGCGATGTTGCGTACCTGTGAGGTGAGGTTGGACGCCATGAAGTTGACGTTGTCGGTGAGGTCCTTCCACACCCCGGAGACGCCCGGCACCTGCGCCCGGCCGCCCAGCCGTCCCTCCGTACCGACTTCCCGCGCAACGCGCGTGACCTCGTCGGCGAACGCGGAGAGCTGATCGACCATCGTGTTGACCGTCAGCTTCAGCTCCAGCAGCTCGCCGGTCGCCTCCACCGTCACCTGACGCGTCAGATCGCCGCGCGCCACCGCCGTCGTCACCGCCGCGATGTCCCGCACCTGCGCGGTCAGCCGGGCGGCCATCGTATTGACCGCCTCCGTCACATCCCGCCAACTCCCGGACAGCCCCGCCACCTTGGCCCGGCCGCCGAGCCGCCCTTCGTTGCCCGACTCCCGGGCCACCCGCGTGACCTCGCCGGTGAACAGCGACAGCTGATCGACCATCGAGTTCACCGCGCGGCCCAGCCCGCAGCGGTCGCCGCGCAGCCTGCGGTGCCCGTCGTGCAGCTCCACGCGCTGCGTCAGGTCGCCGCCCGCCACCGCGTTCAGCACCTGCGTCGCCTGGGCCGCCGGGACCACCAGCGCCTCGATGATGTCGTTGGCCGCGCGCACCGAGGAGGCCCAGGTGCCCTGGCCGGGGCTGGCCGCCATCCGCTCGTCCAGCCGGCCCTGCCGGATCAGCTCGGAGCGCAGCCGCACCAGCTCGTCGGCGTGGTGCCGGGTGCGCACGACGATGTCGTTGAAGGCGCCGTGCAGATCGGCGAGGACGCCGTCGTACGCCACGGGGAGGTGCGTACGGAAGTCACCGGAGGACATCGACACGAGCGCGGTGAGCAGCGGCTTGAGATCAGCCGCCCGCACCCAGCCGGTACCTGTCTCCCGCGTATCGCGGGGCACTGCGGAATCCACCGACATAGTGACCCACTTCAGTAACTCGGTGCGAATGGGTGGGCTCAGTCTGTCACTCTGGCGATGGCGCATTCGGCGCGATTGCGGAACTGCTCGGGAGTGCTCAATGAGGACGACAACTCCGTCGGAAACCGACGTGGTGCGCAGGCCGGCCACGGCCGGGCCCGGCGCCGTCCCGGCACAGGAGAGCGGCCCGCCCGCCGAGGGCCGTCCGGCCGAGGGAACACAACCCGCCGACGATGCATACGGAACCGACGGTTTCCGCGCCGTCGGACTGCCCGGCTCGCCCATCGCGGCCGGCGCCGCCCGGCAGTTCGTCCGCACGACGCTCGCCGACTGGATCACCCGCGGCCTGCCCGGCACCGAGTACCTCACCGCGCGCGTCACCGACGAGGCCGAACTGCTCGTCAGCGAGCTGGTCACCAACGCCGTCGTGCACGCCGGCACCGCCGTCGAGGTGCAGTGCCGGCTGGACGAGGACGGCCCGCACACCGCCGTCACCGTGGAGGTCGCCGACCACCACCCGGCCCGCCCGGTGCGCGGCCGCCACGACGCCGTCACCCCCGAGGGCGGCGGCCGCGGGCTGCAGCTGGTCGGCGCGATCGCCGACGCCTGGGGCATCACCTACCGGCGCACCCTGAAGACCGTGTGGTTCCGGGTGACGGCGGACGCGCCGGAGGCGGTGTACGGACCGCCGGCGGAGATCTTCCACGCGGACCGCAGGGCGCCGGGCGGGCCGCCGGCCACCGAGCTGATGCCGCCCGGGCCGCAGCGGGCCGCCCTGCGCCGCTGCGAGGTCGAGCGGCTCCACCACGGCGCGCTGTCCTTCCTCGCCGAGGCGTCCGACCTGCTCAGCGGACAGCTGGACGCGGACCAGGTGGCCGCGCTGGTCGCGCAGCTGATCGTGCCGCGGATGGCCGACTGGTGCGCGGTGTGGCTGGAGAACGGCGGGGAGTTCGGCGCGCCCCGGCTGGCCCGCGTCTGGCACGCCACGGAGTCCCGCATCGACGGGCTGCGCGAACTGCTGGAGAAGGACCCGCCGGTACTGACCGGGCGCGGCGGCGACGGCCACCCCACCGGCGCGGGCCCCTGGCCGTGGCCCGGCGAGCCCAGCGGGTTCGGCCCCGGCGGCGCGGCCCTGGCCTGCCCGCTGATCTCCGGCGTGCGCCGGCACGGCACGCTCCTGATAGGCCGGGCCGGACTGCTCCGCTTCCCCGACGAGGTCGTCTCGCTCATCGAGGACCTGGCGGGGCGGGTGGCCCGGGCCCTCGCCACCGCGGACGCCTACAGCCGGCAGGAACGCATCAGCCGGGTACTGCAGCGCCGGCTGCTGCCCGGCCGCCGCCCCGACGTGCCCGGCGTGGCCTCGGCCGTGGTGTACGAGCCGCGCGAGGGCGCCTGGGCGGGCGGCGACTTCTGGGACCTCTTCCAGGCGGGCGAGGGCCGCTGGTGCTTCATGCTCGGCGACGTCTGCGGCAGCGGCCCGGAGGCGGCCGCCGTCACGGGGCTGGCCCGCCCGGTGCTGCGGCTGCTGGCCCGCGAGGGGTACGGCGTCGGCGACGTACTGGACCGGCTGAACCGCACGGTCGCGCGGGAGGCGGCCGACTCCGTCGCCGCGGTGGCCGCCGCGGTGGTGGCGGCCGGCTCCGAGGCGGAGCTCCAGCCCGGCTACCGCGAGGAGAGCGAGCAGGCCCGCTTCCTCTCCCTCCTGTACGGCGAGATCGTCCCGTACGCGGACGGCAGCGGCGCCCGCTGCACGCTGGCCAGTGCCGGGCACCCGCTGCCGCTGGTGCTCGGCACGGACGGCACGGTGCGGGCGGTCGCCGCGCCCCAGATGCTGCTCGGCGTCATGGAGGAGACCGAGTACGAGAGCGAGTCCTTCGACCTCGCGCCCGGCGAGACGCTGCTGTGCGTGACCGACGGGGTGACCGAGCGCCGCTCGGGCAGCCGGCTCTTCGACGACGAGGACGGCCTCGCGCAGGCCCTCGCCGAGTGCGCGGGACTGGGCGCCGACGGCGTCGCCGAGCACCTCCGGCGCCGGGTGCACGCCTTCGGCGCGACGCCGCCGGACGACGACCTGGCGCTGCTGGTGCTACAGGCGGTACCGGGCCCGTAGCCGGGCGGCGGGGCGGGCAGTCGGGGCGGGCGGCCGGTGCGGGCGGCGGGGATCACTCCCCGCGTGCCGGACAATGGCGGTATGCCTTCTGCACTCCCCGACGGTGAGCCCATGCCCGAGGACGGGGCGCTGCCCGCCTCCGCCCTGGACGGAGCGGGCGAGCGGCCTCTCGGGTTCTACCTGCACGTGCCGTACTGCGCGACGCGCTGCGGGTACTGCGACTTCAACACCTACACCGCCACCGAGCTGCGCGGCTCCGGCGGAGTGCTCGCCTCCCGCGAGAACTACGCCGACACCCTCGTCGAGGAGATCCGGCTCGCCCGCAAGGTCCTGGGCGACGACCCGCGCCGCGTCGAGACGGTCTTCGTGGGCGGCGGCACGCCGACGCTGCTCCCGGCGGCGGATCTGGGGCGCATGCTCGCCGCCATCCGCGAGGAATTCGGCTTCACGCCGGGTGCGGAGATCACCACGGAGGCGAATCCGGAGTCCGTGGACCCGCGGTATCTGGAGGAGCTGCGAGCGGGCGGCTTCAACCGGGTGTCCTTCGGCATGCAGTCCGCGCGTCAGCACGTACTCAAGATCCTCGACCGTACGCACACGCCCGGGCGCCCCGAGGCGTGCGTCGCCGAGGCCCGCGCCGCCGGCTTCGACCACGTCAACCTCGACCTGATCTACGGCACGCCGGGGGAGACGGACGAGGACTGGCGGGCGTCGCTGGACGCGGCGATCGGCGCGGGTCCCGACCATGTCTCGGCCTACGCCCTCATCGTCGAGGAGGGCACCCAGCTCGCCCGCCGCATCCGCCGCGGCGAGGTCCCCATGACGGACGACGACGAGCACGCCGACCGCTACCTCATCGCCGAGGAGGCCCTCACCGCCGCGGGCTTCACCTGGTACGAGGTCTCCAACTGGGCCACCACGGAAGCGGCCCGCTGCCGGCACAACGAGCTGTACTGGACCGGCGCCGACTGGTGGGGCGCGGGCCCCGGCGCGCACAGCCACGTGGGCGGCGTGCGGTGGTGGAACGCGAAGCACCCGGGCGCTTACGCGCAGGCCCTCTCGGAAGGCCGCACCCCGGGCGCGGGCCGCGAGGTCCTCTCGGACGAGGACCGCCGGGTGGAGCGCATCCTGCTGGAGCTGCGGCTGGCGGCGGGGTGCCCCTTGGAGCTGCTCGCTCCTGCGGGACTGGCGGCTTCCCGCCGGGCGCTCGTGGACGGCCTGCTGGAGTCCGGGCCGTACAAGGCCGGGCGGGCGGTCCTGACGCTGCGTGGCCGGCTCCTCGCGGATGCCGTGGTGCGCGACCTGGTCGACTGACCCGCCGTCCCGGCCGAGGTCTTGCCCTCAATCGCCGGGCGGGCTTGATTCAGGCGGGCGCCGTCACGAAGTCGATCAGCTCTTCCACCCGTCCCAGCAGCGCCGGCTCCAGGTCCTTGTAGGAGTGGACCGAGCCGAGGATGCGCTGCCAGGCGGCGCCCGTGTTCTCCGGCCAGCGCAGGGACCGGCAGACGCCCGTCTTCCAGTCCTGGCCGCGCGGTACGGACGGCCACTCCGCGATGCCCACGGACGACGGCTTCACGGCTTCCCAGATGTCGATGTACGGGTGGCCGACGATCAGGACGTTCGCGTCCGTGACCGAGGCCGCGATGCGGGACTCCTTGGAGCCGGGCACCAGGTGGTCGACGAGGACGCCGAGGCGGGCGTCCGGGCCGGGGGAGAAGGAGTGGACGATCGCCGGGAGGTCGTCGATGCCTTCGAGGTACTCCACGACGACGCCCTCGATGCGCAGGTCGTCGCCCCAGACGCGTTCGACCAGCTCCGCGTCGTGGCGGCCCTCCACGTAGATGCGCCCGGCGCGGGCGACGCGGGCGCGGGCGCCGGGGACGGCGAGTGAGCCGGAGGCGGTACGGGCCGGGCCCTGCTGCCGGGGCCGCGCGGACGGCCGTACGAGGGTGACGACCTTGCCCTCCAGGAGGAAGCCGCGGGGCGTCATCGGGAAGACACGCTGCTTGCCGAAGCGGTCCTCCAGGGTGACGGTCGGCCCCTCGGCCGTCTTCTCGCAGCGGATGACGGCACCGCAGTAACCGGTGGTGATCTCCTCGACGACCAGGTCGGGCTCGGCGGGGACCTCGGGGGCGGGCTTCTGCTTCTTCCAGGGCGGGGTGAGGTCGGGCCCGTACTGTCTGCTGCGCATTCGACAGACGATATGCGGGGAGCACGTCGCCCGTGCGGGCTATTCGGGCGACACGCCGAAGCGGCGGGCCAGCTCGTCGCGCTGGGTGCGGACGAAGCGGGCATCCACGACGGCGCCGTGGCCGGGGACGTAGCGGGCGTCCTCGCCGCCGAGGGAGAGGAGCCGGTCCAGCGCGGCCGGCCAGCAGGCGGGCAGCGCGTCCGGACCGGCCTGCGGCTCGCCCGACTCCTCGACGAGGTCGCCGCAGAACACCACCTCGGGCCCGCCCGCGCTGCCCCGCACGCACACCGCGAGGTCGTGCGCGCTGTGCCCGGGCCCGACGTTCGCCAGCAGGACGTGCCGGTCGCCCAGGTCCAGGGTCCGTTCGCCGCAGACCGCGTGCTGCGGGACCACCAGGGTGTCCACCGCCTCGGCCGCCGCCTCCGGGTCGGCCCCGTTCCGTACCGCGTCGGTGAGCAGCGCCTCCGGCTCGCGGCGCAGCAGCTCGGCCATGCCGGTCGCGCCGAAGACCGTCACGCCCGCGAACGCCGCCGTGCCCAGTACATGATCGAAGTGCGGGTGGGTGAGCGCGATGTGGGACACCTCACGGCCCAGTACGCCGCGCACCTGGCGGCGCAGCCCGGCGCCCTCGGCCAGCCCGGACCCGGTGTCGACCAGGAGGACGCCGGTGGTGCCCGCCACGACGCCGACCGTGGCGTCCCACTGGGGCAGCCGGCGCCGGGCGACCCCGTCGGCGAGCCGCTCCCACCCTGCCTCTTCCCAAGTCGTGCCCATACCGCGACGCTAGCCCGGATACCGGGAAATCGCCCGCTGCCGCCGGGGCTGACCTGGGCGGATCCCGGGAACATGGACCGGCCGCGGCGCGATACGGTGGCCCGCCGGGCCGCGCGCCGCGGTGCCCGGCCTTGCCCTGGCCGTGCTACCCGGCCGTACACTGGTTCAGGGTTTGGCACTCGGACCGGTCGAGTGCCAGGGACAGCCGGCCGGACCCCGGCCGGACAGCGGCCGCAGCGGCCCAGGGGAGAGCGCGGGACTGGAGGTGTGCGCGATGCTCAGCGAACGCAGACTCGAAGTGCTGCGTGCCATCGTCCAGGACTACGTGGGCACCGAGGAGCCGGTCGGATCGAAGGCCCTCACGGAGCGCCACCGGCTCGGCGTCTCGCCGGCCACGGTCCGCAACGACATGGCGGTGCTCGAGGAGGAGGGCTTCATCGCCCAGCCTCATACGAGCGCCGGACGCATCCCCACCGACAAGGGCTACCGCCTCTTCGTCGACAAGCTGGCGGCCGTCAAGCCGCTCTCCGGCCCCGAGCGCCGGGCGATCCACAGCTTCCTCGACAGCGCGGTGGACCTCGACGACGTCGTGGCCCGTACGGTACGGCTGCTCGCGCAGCTGACCCGGCAGGTCGCGGTGGTCCAGTACCCCTCGCTGACCCGCTCCACCGTCCGCCACGTCGAGCTGCTGTCGCTGGCCCCGGCCCGGCTGATGCTCGTCCTGATCACGGACACCGGACGGGTCGAGCAGCGCATGATCGACTGCCCGGCGCCGTTCGGCGAAACGTCCCTGGCGGACCTGCGGGCCCGGCTCAACAGCCGGGTGGTGGGGCGCCGGTTCACCGACGTGCCGCAGCTGGTGCAGGACCTGCCCGAGTCCTTCGAGACGGAGGACCGCGGCACGGTCTCGACAGTGCTGTCGGTGTTGCTGGAGACTCTGGTGGAGGAGACCGAAGAGCGGCTGATGATCGGCGGTACCGCCAATCTCACGCGCTTCGGACATGATTTCCCGCTGACGATCCGGCCGGTGCTGGAGGCACTTGAGGAGCAGGTCGTGCTCCTCAAGCTGCTGGGAGAGGCCAAGGATTCGAGCATGACCGTGCGCATCGGGCACGAGAACGCTCATGAGGGCCTCACTTCCACATCGGTCGTCGCCGTCGGCTACGGTTCGGGCGACGAGGCAGTCGCCAAACTCGGCGTGGTCGGACCGACCCGCATGGACTACCCCGGAACGATGGGAGCGGTACGCGCAGTGGCACGTTACGTCGGACAGATCCTGGCGGAGTCGTAAGTGGCCACGGACTATTACGCGGTCCTCGGTGTCAGCCGCGACGCCTCGCAGGACCAGATCAAGAAGGCTTTCCGGCGGCTGGCGCGCGAGCTGCACCCGGACGTGAACCCGGATCCCAAGACCCAGGAGCGGTTCAAGGAGATCAACGCCGCTTACGAGGTGCTGTCGGACCCGCAGAAGAAGCAGGTCTACGACCTCGGCGGCGACCCGATGTCCCAGGGCGGGGGCGCCGGCGGGGCCGGCGGCTTCGGCGCGGGCTTCGGCAACTTCTCCGACATCATGGACGCGTTCTTCGGCACGGCGTCGCAGCGCGGGCCGCGCTCGCGCACCCGCCGCGGCCAGGACGCCATGATCCGGCTGGACGTGGAGCTGCACGAGGCCGCGTTCGGTACGACCAAGGACATCCAGGTCGACACCGCCATCGTGTGTACGACCTGTACGGGTGAGGGCGCCGCCCCCGGCACCTCCGCGCAGACCTGTGACATGTGCCGGGGCCGCGGTGAGGTCTCGCAAGTCACCCGGTCCTTCCTGGGCCAGGTCATGACCTCGCGGCCCTGCCCGCAGTGCCAGGGCTTCGGCACGGTCGTGCCGACCCCGTGCCCCGAGTGCGCGGGCGACGGCCGTATCCGGTCCCGCCGTACGCTCACGGTCAAGATCCCGGCCGGTGTCGACAACGGCACCCGGATCCAGCTCGCGGGCGAGGGCGAGGTCGGCCCCGGCGGCGGCCCCGCCGGCGACCTGTACGTCGAGATCCACGAGGTCGCGCACCCGGTGTTCCAGCGCCGCGGCGACGACCTGCACTGCACGGTCACCATCCCGATGACCGCGGCGGCGCTGGGCACGAAGTGCCCGCTGGAGACGCTGGACGGAGTACGGGACGTCGACATCCGGCCCGGCACCCAGTCCGGCCAGTCGATCCCGCTGCACGGCTGCGGCATCACGCACCTGCGCGGCGGCGGCCGCGGTGACCTGGTCGTGCACGTCGAGGTCCAGACCCCGAGCAAGCTCGACCCGGAGCAGGAGGAGCTGCTGCGCCGGCTCGCCAAGCTGCGCGGCGAGGAGCGTCCGACGGGACAGTTCCAGCCGGGCCAGCAGGGGCTGTTCTCGCGCCTCAAAGATGCCTTCAACGGACGATGAGGCGAGGGGGCGAGGCCGTCCTCACGGATGGTGAACCGCTCCGGAATATGTGTGTAAGTGGCACGGTCGCCCCGATTCCAGGGGCGGCCGTGACGCGTGACACGATGTGGGCATGCCCACCGCGCTGACCGATCTGTGCCGCCATCCGATTGTGCAGGCCCCCATGGCGGGCGGCGCCTCGTGTCCCGAGCTGGCCGCAGCCGTCAGTGCGGCCGGCGGCCTGGGCTTCCTCGCGGCCGGATACAAGACGGCCGACGGCATGTACCAGGAGATCACCCGGGTACGCGGGCTGACCGACCGCCCCTTCGGCGTGAACCTCTTCATGCCGCAGCCGGAGCTCGCCGACTCCGCCGCCGTCGAGGTCTACCGCGAACAGCTCGCGGGCGAGGCCACCTGGTACGAGACCGAGCTCGGCGACACCGCGGGCTCCGCCGACGACGGGTACGACGCCAAGCTCGCCGTCCTGCGCGAGGACCCCGTGCCGGTGGTCTCCTTCACCTTCGGCTGCCCGGACCGCAAGACCCTGCAGGCCCTCGACCGGGCCGGCACGTACACCGTCGTCACGGTCACCACGGCCGCCGAGGCACGGGCCGCGGAGGAGGCGGGCGCCGACGCCGTGTGCGCCCAGGGCATAGAGGCGGGCGGCCACCAGGGCACGCACCGCGACGACCCGCAGAGCGACGGCACCGGCGCGGGCCTCGGCCTGCTGACGCTGATCGCCGAGGTCCGCGCGGCCGTCCGGCTGCCGGTGATCGCCGCGGGCGGGCTGATGCAGGGCGCGGGGATCGCCGCCGTACTCGCGGCGGGCGCGGCCGCCGCCCAGCTCGGCACGGCCTTCCTGGCCTGCCCCGAGTCCGGCGCCCACCCGCTGCACAAGCAGGCACTGACCGACCCGCTGTTCACCCGTACGGAGCTGACCCGGGCGTTCTCCGGCCGTCCGGCCCGCGGCCTGGTGAACCGTTTCCTGCGCGAGCACGGCCCGTACGCCCCGGCCGCCTACCCGGCCGTCCACCACCTCACCTCCCCGGTGCGCAAGGCCGCGGCCAAGGCCGGCGACCCGCAGGCCATGAGCCTGTGGGCGGGCCAGGGCCACCGGCTGGCCCGGCAGCTGCCCGCGGCCGGACTGATGGAGGTACTGGTGGCCGAACTGGCCGCCGCACGCGATCTGTTGAACCCCTCCGGCGCCGCCGGAACCGGACCCCTCGGGAGTGCCTCGTGACCGCCCCGGTCTTCCTCGTCGACTCGCTGGCCGGCGCCGCGCCCGGTGCGGCGCTCACCCTGGACGGTCCCGAGGGGCGGCACGCGGTGTCCGTACGGCGGCTGCGCACCGGCGAGGAGATCGTGCTGACGGACGGCGCGGGCACCGGCGCTTACGGGACGGTCGCCGCGGTCGAGGGCAAGGACCGCCTCGACGTCGCGGTGACGGAGGTACGGACCGAGGAGGCGCCGCGGCCGCGCATCACCGTCGTACAGGCGCTGCCCAAGGGCGACCGCGGCGAACTGGCCGTGGAGACCATGACCGAGACCGGCGTGGACGCGATCGTGCCGTGGCAGGCGTCCCGCTGTGTGACGCAGTGGAAGGGCGAGCGGGGCGCCAAGTCGCTGACGAAGTGGCGCAATACGGCGCGCGAGGCCGGGAAGCAGGCCCGCCGGCTGACGTTCCCCGAGGTCGCGGACGCGGCCACCACGAAGGACGTGGCGGCGCTGCTGTCCGGCGCCGCCTTTGCCGCCGTGCTGCACGAGGAGGGCAGCGAGCCGCTGGCCCGCGCCGAACTCCCCGCCGACGGTGACATCGTGCTCGTCGTCGGGCCCGAGGGCGGCGTCTCGCCGGAGGAGCTGGAGCTGTTCGCGGCGGCCGGCGCGAAGCCGTACCGGCTGGGGGCGAGCGTGCTGCGCACCTCCACCGCCGGCACGGCCGCGGCCGCCCTGCTGCTGGGCCGTACCGGCCGCTGGGACTGAGCGCAGCGAAGCCCGTACGACCCTGGGGCCTCAGATCAGCCTGGCGTCGAGTGTGATGTTCTTGACGCCCGCGAGGGCCTGGCTGACCGGGCAGTTCTTCTTGGCGTCCTCGGCCGCGGCCTGGAAGTCGTCCTCGGACAGGCCGGGGACCTTGGCCTGTACGGTCAGCTTGATGGCGGTGATGCCCTCGCCCGGCTGGAAGGTGACGTCGGCCTGGGTGTCGACCGTCTCGACGGTGTAGCCCTTGCCGGCCAGCCCGTGCGAGAACGCCATGGAGTAGCAGGAGGAGTGGGCCGCCGCGATCAGCTCCTCGGGGCTGGTCTTCCCGCCAGGCTCCTCGGCGCGGGCAGGCCAGCTCACGTCGTACGAACCGATCTTGGAGGAGTCCAGGGCCACCTGGCCCTTGCCCTCCAGCAGGTTGCCTTCCCAGTGGGTCTTGGCCGTGCGCGTCGTTGCCATGATGGATCGCTCCCGTATGTGGCGGAACCTGACTCTTCGTGGCCCAGGTTAGTGATGATCGGCATGGCCGGGCGAGCGCCGCGCGGAGTTGGCCGGAGCGGGCCTGTCGGGCCGTACGGCGGCGGTGGCACGCTGCGGGGCATGACGGGACGCGTGCGGGGCCGTTGGTTACGGGCGTTGGCAGCGGCGGGTGCCGCGGGTGCGGTGGCCGCCGGAACAGCGGCGTGCGAGCCAACGGGGTACTCCAACACCTCGGCGATAGCCGTGACCACCGATGAGCAGGGGACCCGGGCGCTGGAGTGGGAGAAGGTCGAGGTGCGGTGGCTGAGCTGCACGGCGACCGCGCCGAACGGCGGCGCACCGGCGGCCACTCCCGCCGCGGGCGGTGGCAGCGGCCGGGTCGACTGCCAGGGGGAGACGGCGAGCGGGCAGCGGATCACCATCCGGGGGCCCGTGACCAGGGAGGTCAACGGCCGCTGCGTGGAGGGCAAGGACCTGGTCGCGCAGGTCGACGGCCGGGTGATCTTCCGTACGGACACCATCGGCAACTGCAACGCCGCACCGGCATCGAGCGCCTCGCCGAACGCCGATGACCGCGGTAACGCTGATGACCGCGATAACTCCGATAATCCCGGCGACTCCGGTAACTCTGATGACTCCGGTAACTCTGGTAACAGCGATAACCCGGAGTCCGGGCCCGCCCGCGATGACCAGGGCGGCGGCGGGAGCGACGAGGGCGGGAACGAGAACGGGGACGAGAACGGCGGGGGCGGCGGCCAGAACGACGACGGTCAGAACGGCGACGGTCACGACGACGGCAAGTGGCAGGACGACGGCAGCCACGACGACTGCCCGGACGGCGACGACGGCGACCACGGTGACGACGGCAAGTGGCAGGACGACGGCAAGTGGCACGACGGCAAGGAGGACGACCAGGAGGGCGCCGCCGCCGCCGCCGCCGCGGCACGCCAGTGACCGACGCCGCGCCCCGATCGGTACGATCAGGTTCGTACGAGCCGACGACCCGTGAGGAGCGCACCCGGTGGCGGGAGAACCGCAGGCCGACTGCCTGTTCTGCAAGATCGCGGCGGGCGAGGTGCCCGCGACGATCGTCCGAGAGACCGACACGACCGTCGCCTTCCGCGACATCAATCCCCAGGCGCCCACCCACGTCCTGGTGATCCCCAAGGTCCACCACCCGGACGCCGCGTCCCTGGCCGAGGCCGAGCCGCAGATCGCCGCCGACGTGCTGTGCGAGGCGCGCAAGGTCGCCGAGGAGGACAAGGTCGACGGCACGGGCTTCCGCATCGTCTTCAACACCGGCACCGGCGCGGGCCAGACCGTCTTCCACGCACACGCCCACGTACTCGGCGGCCGCGGCCTCAACTGGCCCCCCGGATAAGGCGCCGGAGGGTCACGGGAGCGGATCAGCACCTTGTCCGTACGCGAACTGGTCGTCCTCGGCACCGCCAGCCAGGTGCCCACACGGCACCGCAATCACAACGGTTACCTGCTGCGCTGGGACGGCGAGGGGCTGCTCTTCGACCCCGGCGAGGGGACGCAGCGGCAGATGCTGCGCGCCGGGGTGGCCGCGCACGACATCAACCGGCTGTGCGTCACGCATTTCCACGGTGACCACAGCCTGGGCCTGGCCGGGGTGATCCAGCGGATCAACCTCGACCGGGTGCCGCACCCCGTCATCGCCCACTACCCCGCGAGCGGGGCGCACTTCTTCGAGCGGCTGCGCTATTCGACGGCGTACCGGGAGACCGTGAAGATCCGGCAGGAGCCGGTGTCCGGCGACGGCGGCACGCTCGCCGACACGCCCGGCTGGACGCTCACCGCGCGCCGCCTCTCGCACCCCGTCGAGTCCTACGGCTACCGCCTCCAGGAGCCGGACGGGCGGCGGATGCTGCCCGAGCGGCTGGCCGCGCACGGCATTGCCGGCCCCGAGGTGGGCCGGCTGAGCCGGGAGGGCGCGATCGTCCGGGCGGACGGCCGGACGGTCACCCTGGAGGAGGTCAGCGAGGTACGGCCCGGCCAGTCGTTCGCGTTCGTGATGGACACCCGGCTGTGCGCCGGCGCGCACGAGCTCGCGGCGGGCTGCGACATGCTCGTCATCGAGTCCACGTTCCTGGACGGCGACCGGCAGCTGGCCGCCGAGCACGGCCACCTGACGGCGGGTCAGGCGGCCGTGGTCGCGCGCAACGCCGGCGTCCGGCACCTGGTGCTCACGCACTTCTCGCAGCGGTACACCGACCCGTCGGAGTTCGAGCGGGAGGCCCGGGAGGCGGGCTACGACGGCGAACTGACGGTGGCCCGGGACCTGTTGCGGGTACCGCTGCCGAAGCGCCGCTGAGTCCTGGCGAAGCGGCGCTGAGCGCCGGTGAAGTGGCGCTCAGCGCTGCCGGGGCGCCCGTTACGGCAGGTAGTACATCGGGTTCGGCAGCTTGAAGGTGCGGTCCGCGTAGCCGCCCCGCAGGTCGGAGTGCTGGTCGCCGAAGTTGGCGACGATGTCGTACCCCTGGGACTCGATGTGCTTGCGGGTGCCGGACTTGTACTCGATGGTCGAGCAGCCGGCGCCGCAGGGCAGGTACGACGGCGGGTTCTCCTTGTTCTTCAGGTAGACGTGGCCGCGGTCGAGCGGGACGTCGTAGCCGACGTTCTTCAGGTTGCGGACGCTCCAGTCGCGCTGGGCCTCCTTGCGGCCGGTCACGAAGAAGACCTCGTAGCCCTTGGCGCGGGCGTGGTTCACCAGCGCGTCCATCCCGAAGACCGGCTCCATGTCGTGGCTCTTCAGGTACGCGTCCTGGGCCTTGTCGCTGAAGGCGAAGCCCACCTGCAGCTCGAAGTTGTAGGTGAGCAGGGTGGTGTCGTCCATGTCGAGGACGATGGCGGGCTTGCCGGAGCCGTGGTGGTTCCGCGCGGCGCTGTCCAGGTACCGCTGCGCCTTCGCCTCGATGCCGTGGACCTGGCGGGCGTAGTTGCTCTTCGGGGAGGCGTAGTGCTCCCCGTCGGCGGTGACGGTGTCGCCGTAGTACGCCTTGATCTTGTCCTGGACCTGGGTGAGGTTCGGGATCTCCTGGTCCGTGCGCGGGACGGAGTGGTCGGCGGTGGCCTGGCCGACACCGAAAGCGGTGGTGGCGGCGACGGCCATCGCGGCGGCGACGGCGCCCAGGCGCGCGCGGAAACGCATGTGGTTCTCCTGCGGAGTTGGGGGCGGAAAAGGGGGCTCCGGTAGATCTAGCAGGCGTTGCTTCTGCGTATCTACGCGCGGAGATTAAATCGTTGGTAAAAGGTGGCCGGCCGCAGGCGCCCTTGACGGCCGATACGCCCCTCTCTAGCCTCCATTCTCATCTGTGGATGTCATCTACATATGGAGACAGGCCCATGACGGTCACCGAACGGCTGCGCGCGGGCATGGCTCGCGGCGTGCTGTCCTTCCCCCTCACCTCCTTCGCCGGCGACGGCGCGCTGGACCTGCCCGCGTACCGCGACTACCTCGCGAGCCGGATCGCCGCCGGGCCCGGCGCGCTCTTCTCCGCCTGCGGCACGGGCGAGTTCTTCTCGCTGGACGAGGACGAGTACGGCCGGGTGATCCGGGCCGCCGTCGAGGTGGCGGACGGGCGGCTGCCGGTCGTCGCGGGCGTGGGCTACGGCTGGGCGCAGGCCGCGCGGTTCGCCGGGATCGCCGAGAAGGCCGGGGCCGACGCGGCCCTGCTGATGCCGCACTACCTGGTCAGGGCCCCGCAGGACGGCCTGGTCGCGCAGGTGCGCGAGGTCGCCGCCCGCACCCGGCTGCCGCTGATCGCCTACCAGCGCGACCACGTCACCTTCACCACCGACAGCGTCCGCCGGATCGCCGAAATCCCCGGCGTCATCGGCCTCAAGGACGGCCACAGCGACCTGGACCGACTGCAGCGCGCCAAACTCGCCGCGCCCGACGGCTTCCTGTTCTTCAACGGCGCCGCCACCGCCGAACTACAGGCCCGCGCCTACGCGAGCCTGGGCGTCACCGCGTACTCCTCCGCCGTGCACGCCTTCGCGCCCGAGATCGCCGGCGCCTTCTTCACGGCGCTCGCCGAGCACGACGACACCACCGTCGAGAAGCTGCTGACCGGCTTCTACATCCCCTTCGTGGAGCTGCGCGACCGGGTGCCCGGATACGCGGTGTCGCTGGTCAAGGCGGCGGCCCGGCTGCGCGGCCTGCCCGTCGGCCCGGTACGCGCCCCGCTCACCGATCCGTCCCCCGCCGACCTCACCGACCTCGCGGCGCTCCTGGAGCGCGGCCTCGACCTGGTAGGAGCCACCCGATGACGCGGACGGAACTGACGATCGCCGAAGTCCGGCTCACCCCGATCCTGGTCGCCGACCCGCCGCTGCTGAACACCCAGGGCGTGCACCAGCCCTACACCCCCCGGCTGATCATCGAGGTGGTCACCGAGGGCGGCGCGACCGGCCTCGGCGAGACCTACGGCGACACCAAGTACCTCGATATCGCCCGGCCGCTGGCCGATGCGCTCATCGGCCGCTCGGTCACGGATCTGAACGCGCTTCCCGCAATCGCTGCCGAGGTCTGCGGCGACTCGCCGGCCGCCACCGCCGCGGGCGCGGTCGACGTCGGCGGGCTGCGCGGCGTCCAGACCGCCGACAAGCTGCGCCTCTCCGTCCTCTCCGGCTTCGAGGTCGGCTGCCTGGACGCCTGGGGCAGGGCCACCGGACTCCCCGTGCACGCCCTGCTCGGCGGCAAGGTCCGCGACCGGGTCGACTACAGCGCGTACCTCTTCTACCGCTGGGCCGAGCGCCCGGGCGGCCGCGGCGAGCCCGACGACTGGGCGGCGGCCACCGACCCGGCGGGCGTGGTCGCGCAGGCCCGCCGCCTCGCCGGCACGTACGGCTTTGGCTCGTTCAAGCTCAAGGGCGGGGTGTACGAACCGGCCGAGGAGATCGCCGCGATCCGCGCGCTGGCCGAGGAGTTCCCCGGGCGTCCGCTGCGCCTGGACCCCAACGGCGCCTGGTCGGTGGAGACCTCCCTGAAGGTCGCCGAGGAGCTGAAGGACGTACTGGAGTACCTGGAGGACCCGGCGAGCGGCACCGACCGGATGGCTCAGGTGGCGGCCCGTACGGAGATTCCGCTCGCCACCAACATGTGCGTGACGACCTTCGACGAGATCGCCGGGGCGTTCACCCGCGGCGCCGTCCAGGTCGTCCTCTCCGACCACCACTACTGGGGCGGCCTGCGCAACACCCGCGAACTGGCCGCGATCTGCCGCACGTTCGGCGTCGGCGTCTCCATGCACTCCAACACCCACCTCGGCATCAGCCTCGCCGCGATGACGCACGTCGCGGCGACCGTCCCGGACCTGCGGTACGCCTGCGACACGCACTACCCCTGGCAGACCGAGGACGTCCTCACCGAGCGGATCGCCTTCGACGGCGGCGCCGTCGCGGTCACCGACACCCCGGGCCTCGGCGTCGAACTGGACCGGGACCGCCTGGCCGCGCTGCACCGGCGCTGGCTGGACGACGACGGCGGCCAGCGCGACCGGGACGACGCGGCGGCGATGCGCGTCGCGCACCCGGGGTGGACGGCTCCGGCCGTGCCGCGCTGGTAACTCCCCGGACCGCCGCCCCCGGGCGCCGGGGTGTCGCCCTCTGGGCGGGAATGCGGGGAACGCGTACGGTATGGGTCCGTCCCGTGCGTGATCATCGAGAGGGGCCGCCCCCATGGCACAGCAAGTACGCGGAGTCATCGCACCCGGCAAGGACCAGCCGGTGCGCGTCGAGACGATCGTCGTGCCGGACCCGGGCCCCGGCGAGGCCGTGGTCCAGGTCCAGGCGTGCGGTGTGTGCCATACGGACCTGCACTACAAGCAGGGCGGCATCAACGACGAGTTCCCGTTTCTGCTGGGGCACGAGGCCGCCGGTGTCGTGGAGTCGGTGGGCGAGGGTGTTACGGATGTGGCGCCGGGCGACTTCGTCATTTTGAACTGGCGTGCGGTGTGCGGGCAGTGTCGGGCGTGTCTGCGGGGGCGTCCGCAGTACTGCTTCGACACCCACAATGCCAAGCAGAAGATGACGCTGACGGACGGTACGGAGCTGTCCCCGGCTCTCGGTATCGGCGCGTTCGCGGAGAAGACGCTGGTGGCGGCGGGGCAGTGCACGAAGGTGGATCCGGCCGTGTCGCCTGCGGTGGCGGGGCTGCTGGGGTGCGGGGTGATGGCGGGCATCGGTGCCGCGATCAATACGGGCAATGTCGGCCGGGGTGACTCGGTTGCCGTGATCGGCTGCGGTGGTGTGGGTGACGCGGCGATCGCGGGGGCCCGGCTGGCGGGCGCCGCGAAGATCATCGCGGTGGACATCGACGACCGGAAGCTGGAGAAGGCGCTGTCCATCGGGGCCACGCACTCGGTGAATTCCAAGGCCGTCGATCCGGTCGAGGCGATCCGCGAGCTGACCGGTGGGTTCGGTGCGGATGTGGTCATCGAGGCGGTCGGCCGTCCGGAGACGTACAAGCAGGCGTTCTACGCCCGCGATCTGGCGGGCACGGTGGTCCTGGTGGGCGTGCCGACGCCGGAGATGACGCTGGAGCTGCCGCTGCTGGACGTCTTCGGGCGCGGTGGGGCGCTCAAGTCCTCCTGGTACGGGGACTGTCTGCCCTCGCGCGATTTCCCGATGCTGGTCGATCTGCACCAGCAGGGGCGGCTGGATCTGGGCGCGTTCGTGACCGAGACGATCGGGATCGAGGACGTGGAGGCGGCGTTCGCGCGGATGCATGAGGGCAATGTGCTGCGCTCGGTGGTGGTGCTGTGATGGCGGCCCGCATCGATCACCTGGTCACCTCCGGGACGTTCTCCCTCGACGGCGGGACGTGGGAAGTGGACAACAACGTGTGGATCGTCGGGGACGACGAGGAAGCGGTGGTCATCGATGCCGCGCACGACGCCGACGCCATCCTCGCGGCGCTCGGCGAACGGCGGCTGCGCGCCGTGCTCTGTACGCACGCGCACGACGACCACATCGACGCGGCGCCCGCGCTGGCGTCCCGTACCGGTGCCATGATCCACCTCCACCCCGACGACCTGCCGCTGTGGAAGCTGACCCATCCGGGCAGCCCTCCGGACCGGGAGCTGACGGACGGACAGGTGCTGACCATCGCCGGTACGGATCTGACCGTGCTGCACACGCCGGGGCACGCGCCCGGCGCGGTCTGCTTCCACGCGCCCGATCTCGGGGTCGTGTTCAGCGGTGACACGCTCTTCCAGGGCGGGCCCGGGGCGACCGGCCGGTCGTTCTCCGACTTCCCGACCATCGTCGAGTCGATCAAGGAACGGCTGCTCAGCCTGCCGCCCGACACGAAGGTGCTCACCGGGCACGGCGACCCGACGACCATCGGGGACGAGGCGCCGCACCTGGAGGAGTGGATCGCGCGCGGCCACTGAGCAAGGGCCGTAGCGGCGTCAGTTGCTACCAGTTTTCGAACCTTTGCGCCGACATCCCATGCGTATCGGGAGTGCGGCCGGTTACCGTGCTCGGTATGGCAATCAGCACCGCACCGACCGCTCCTGGCTACGCACTGCTGATTGCCGCCGATCCGCCGGCCCGCCGGCCGCTGCCGGCGACCGCCGCGCTGCCGCAGCTGGCGGCCGTTCCGCCGGCGCGGCTCGTGGGCGCTCCGTACGCCAGCGCCGTACAGCTGGCGAACCCGGACGACCCGAATACGGTGCTGACCCACATCCGCACCGCGGCCGCCGTCGACGGGCCGCTGCTGATCTACGTCGCGGGGCACATCCAGGTCGACGCGCGGCAGGGCAAGCCGCATCTGGCGCTGGCCCGGACCGTGCCCCGAACGGTCCGGTACACGGCGCTGCCGTGGCACTGGCTCGCCGCGGAACTGCAGCACCGGCCGCCGGGCAGCACGACGGTGCTGGCCGACCTGGCGGCGGGGCCGGAGATCTGGCACGACCTGGGCAGGGGGAAGCTGTCGCTGGGCGGACCGTTCCTGCTGTACGGCACGGTGCAGCGCAGCGACAAGCGGCACCGGCCCGCGCCGGCGTACACGCATGCCCTGACGCGGGTGCTGCGGGCGGTGGCGGAGACGGGGACGACGGCGGAGCGGCCCAGTGCGGAGGAGTTGCACGGGTGGGCGCTGCGTGAGGCGGGGCTGGACGGCGGGGTGACGCTGTGGCTGGCGCCGGAGCGCTCGGGAACGGGGGTGCAGGCGCCGGTACCGGTGCCGGGTGCGGGGTTTGGGCCGGTCCCTGGGGCGGCGCCTGCACCGGGTGCGGGGGCTGTGGCTGCGCCGATTGCTGGGGCGGTGGCTGCATCGGCTCCGGCGCCCGCGTCGGCGCCTGAGCCCGCTTCGGCTCCCGCGCCCACCCCGGCTCCCGCGTCGGCGCCTGCGCCCGCTTCGGCTCCCGCGCCCACCCCGGCTCCTGCACCGGCGCCTGCGCCCGAGTCCGCTCCCGCGCCCACGCCCGAGTCGGCCCCGGCGCCCACGCCTGAGCCCGCTTCGGCTCCCGCGCCCACGCCCGAGTCCGCCCCGGCGCCCACGCCCGATCCCGCTCCGGCTCCCGCGCCCACCCCGGCTCCTGCGCAGCCCCCGCAGCCCTCCCAGCCCCCGATTCCCGTCGTGGCCGCCATACCCCCGGTCCCCGGTGCGGCGCCTGCCGTCGACCCGCACCATGCCGTGTTCGCCGCGGCGGCGGCCGGGCGGCACGGGGAGGCCGCCGCGATGGCCGCGGCCTGGGAGCAGGCCGCCCTCCGGAGCCACGGGCCGGTGTCCCCCGAGGCGGTGCACTGGATCGAGGTACAGGCGGAGCTGGCCCGGCAGGCCGGCGAGCCGGTGCGGGCGAGCGGGCTGTGGATGCGGTCCGCGCACGTCCGGCTGGCCGGCGGGCAGAGCGAGACGCACCCCGAGGTCACGGCCGCCGTCGACCGCGCCCACCACTGCTGGCACCAGGTCGGCAACGACGAGGAGGTCCGGAAGCTGGGCGTGGAGCTGGCGAACCTCCGGAGCCGGGTGCCCGGCAGGAACGGCGCCCAGGACGACGTACAGCGCCGCCTCGCCGCCCTGGCGGAGTCCGTCAGCCGCTGAGGCCGCCCAGCCGCCGAACCGCGCCCGCCGGACCGCTCAGTCCGCCGCCCGCTCCAGGATGCGGGCGGCCACCGCCGGTGAGTCCACCAGAGGGTGCAGCGCGAGCGCCCGCAGGGCCGCGTCGCGCTCCTTGAAGACGGCGGCCTCCACCGTCGCCCGTTCCACCGCCTTCAGCTGGAGCATCAGCCCCAGTTGGTCGTTGCGGAGCGGGGCGCACGGCAGCGGCCGGGCGCCGTCCGCGCCCACCTCGCACACCGTCTCGATGATGGCCTCGGGGGCGAGCGCCGGAACGGTCGTCCCGTTGCGCACGTTCAGGATCAGCCGGGCCCGCCGGTCGCCCGCGATGGCGTGCATCAGGGCCAGCGCCACCCGGTCGTACCCGCCGCCCTCCAGGTCGCAGCTGTCCCGCTGCCAGCCGCCGCTCGCCTCCCGGCTCTCCGCCATGTACGTCTCCTCGCGCTCCAGGCGCGTGCGCTCCCACAGCGCGTACGCCTCCTCCGGGCGCCGGCCCGCCGCCTCGAAGAAGCCGCCCTGCTGCCGGTCGAGGAAGACACCGCGGGTCTCGTCCGCCGCCCGTACGGAGGCGAGCGTCTCGCGGCGGAAGTAGTAGTAATGCAGGTACTCGTTGGGGAGCGCCCCGAGGGCGTGCAGCCACTCCGCCCCGAAGAGCCGGCCCTCCTCGAACGACCCGAGTGCCTCGGGGTCGGCGAGCAGCCCCGGGAGCAGGTCCCGGCCCTCGTAGGACAGCGACCGCAGCCACCCGAGGTGGTTCAGCCCCACGTAGTCGTACGTCACCGCGTCCGGGTCCGCGCCCGCCGCCCGCGCGGCCCGGCGCACCAGGCCCACCGGCGAGTCACAGATGCCGATCACCCGCTCGCCCAGCACCTCGGCCATCGCCTCGGTGACCATTCCGGCAGGGTTGGTGAAGTTGATGACCCAGGCGTCCGGGGCCAGCGCCGCGGCCCGCTCGGCGATGTGCAGCGCCACGGGGATCGTGCGCAGCCCGTAGAGCACGCCGCCCGCGCCCACCGTCTCCTGGCCGAGCACGCCCTCGGAGAGCGGGATCCGCTCGTCCGCGACGCGCCCCGCGGTGCCGCCGACCCGGATCGCGGAGAACACGAAGTCCGCGCCGCGCAGGGCGTCGTCGAGGTCCGTCGCGAGCCGCACCCGTACCGGCCGCTCCCGCCCCGCCGCCTGCCGCTCCAGTACGGCCGCGATGACCCGCAGCCGGTCCGCGTCGGTGTCGTACAGCGTCACCTCCGTCACGGCGCGCGCGGGATCGTCGAGCAGCGCGCGGTGGACCAGCGGCACCCGGAAGCCGCCACCACCGAGAATCGTGAGCCTCATGCGCCGGAACGTACCGCACGAAGGCGCGGGGGAAGCCGCCGCGCTCGCAGCCATGGCCACCCCTGATCCGGCACACTGGCGTGACGTGCACGGACGAAAGGGGCAGGCAAGGTGAGCGCTCACAGCGGAGAACAGTTCGCTCCCACGAGTCCCGCGCCGGCGGTGCTCGACCCGCTCGCCGCCGTTCGCGGGCCGCAGGACCCGGCCACGGACGTCTATCTCACCGGCACGGTCTTCCTCGACATCATCTTCACCGGGCTGGACTCGGCGCCGGTCCGTGGCACCGAGTCCTGGGCGCGCGGCATGGGGTCGAGCCCCGGCGGGGTCGCGAACATGGCGACCGCGCTGGCCCGGCTCGGGCTGCACACCTCGCTGGCGGCGGCCTTCGGGGACGACATGTACGGCGAGTACTGCTGGGACGCGCTGCGCCAGGGGGAGGGCATCGACCTCTCGATGTCGCGGAAGGTGCCCGGGTGGCACTCGCCGGTGACCGTCTCCATGGCGTACGAGGGCGAGCGCACGATGGTGTCGCACGGGCACGAGGCCCCGCCGCCGGAGTCCGCCTTCGACGGGGCGCACGCGCCGGGGTGCCCGCCCGCCTCGCGCGCCTGCGTCGCCTCGCTGGTGCCGGGGCGGCGGGAGGGCTGGCTGGGCTGCGCGGCCGGCCGCGGTGCCCGGATCTTCGCGGACGTGGGCTGGGACGACACCGGGCGCTGGGATCCGGCCGACCTCGCCGACCTCGAGCACTGCGAGGCGTTCCTGCCGAACGCGGAGGAGGCGATGCGGTACACGCGTACGGACTCGCCGCAGGCGGCCGCCCGCAAGCTCGCCGACCTGGTGCCGGTCGCCGTGGTCACCATGGGCGCGCGGGGCGCGTGCGCGGTGGACGCGCGTACCGGCGAGTGCGCCGAGGTCCCGGCGATCGCGGTGGAGGCGCTGGACCCCACGGGCGCGGGCGACGTCTTCGTGGCGGGCTTCGTCACGGGCACGCTCGCGGGCTGGCCGCTGGCCGACCGGCTGGCGTTCGCGGGCCTGACGGCGGCGCTGTCGGTGCAGGAGTTCGGCGGCTCGCTGTCCGCGCCCGGCTGGTCGGAGATCGCCGCGTGGTGGCAGCAGGTACGGGACCACCGCACGGCGGCCGCGGAAGGGCTCGCGGCGCGGGAGCGGTACGCGTTCCTGGAGGGCGTCCTGCCGGCCGCCTACCGCCAGTGGCCCCTGGCCCGCGCCCTCCCCACGATCGGCTTCCGCCGCTCGGGCTGAGCGGCTCCCCGCAGGGGCGAGGGCCATTCCCCGCGGGGGTGAGGGCCGTCCTCCGCGGGCGCGAGGGCGGATGCCCGCCGCCCCTCCTGGGTAACCCCTGAGCAAGGGGGCCACCTGTGTTCGATTCGCCCCCGTAGGCGAGCTTCGATTCGCCTCCGCAGGCGGGCCCTGCACCCGTGCCGGCGCCCCCGTAGGCCGGCCAAAGGCCCCGGCAGCCCCCCTCCACCGGCCCTCCTCGAAAAGTTCTCCGTTGATGTCGGTGGTGCGTCGTACCCTGGACGTGCTCAGGAGAGCCGCAGGCATCGCTACGTAGAAATGGGGATCAGCAGGCCACAGAGCCGGCCCATGACGCAGACACCCACTAATCAGCAGGCGCGCGCCCAGTTCACCGTCCCGCCCACGCACCCCATGGTCACGGTCCTGGGGTCGGGAGACGCGTTGCTGCGCGTGATCGAGAACGCCTTCCCGACGGCCGACATCCACGTCCGTGGCAATGAGGTCAGCGCCGTCGGAAATCCCGAGGACGTCGCGCTCATCCAGCGCCTGTTCGACGAGATGATGCTGGTGCTCCGCACCGGACAGCCGATGACGGAGGACGCAGTGGAACGCTCGATCGCCATGCTGCGCTCGGCGGAGAACGGCGAGGGCGGGACGAGCGAGACCCCCGCGGAGGTGCTCACTCAGAACATCCTCTCCAACCGGGGCCGCACGATCCGTCCCAAGACGCTGAACCAGAAGCGGTACGTCGACGCCATCGACAAGCACACCGTCGTCTTCGGCATTGGCCCCGCCGGTACGGGCAAGACCTACCTCGCCATGGCCAAGGCGGTGCAGGCCCTGCAGTCCAAGCAGGTCAACCGCATCATCCTGACCCGGCCCGCGGTCGAGGCGGGCGAGCGCCTGGGCTTCCTGCCCGGCACGCTCTACGAGAAGATCGACCCGTATCTGCGCCCGCTCTACGACGCGCTGCACGACATGCTCGACCCCGACTCCATCCCGCGCCTGATGGCCGCCGGGACGATCGAGGTCGCGCCGCTGGCGTACATGCGCGGCCGGACGCTGAACGACGCGTTCATCATCCTCGACGAGGCGCAGAACACCAGCCCCGAGCAGATGAAGATGTTCCTCACCCGGCTCGGCTTCGACTCGAAGATCGTGATCACGGGCGATGTGACGCAGATCGACCTGCCCGGCGGCACGAAGAGCGGTCTGCGCCAGGTGCAGGAGATCCTCGAGGACGTGGACGACGTCCATTTCTCGCGCCTCACCAGCACTGACGTCGTCCGGCACAAGCTCGTGGGCCGTATCGTCGACGCGTACGAGAAGTACGACAGCCGCAATGGCCAGAACGACGGACGCTCCGGCCAGCACGACAGCCGCAGCCGCAACGGAAAGCACTGAGCAGAACAACGATGGCAATCGACGTCAACAACGAGTCCGGTACGGACATCGACGAGCAGGCGGTCCTGGATGTCGCCCGCTACGCGCTCGCCCGGATGCGCATCCACCCGCTGTCCGAGCTCTCGGTCATCGTCGTCGACGCCGACGCCATGGAGCAGCTCCACATCCAGTGGATGGACCTCCCCGGGCCGACCGACGTGATGTCCTTCCCGATGGACGAGCTGCGCCCGCCGGCCAAGGACGAGGAGGAGCCCCCGCAGGGGCTGCTCGGCGACATCGTGCTCTGCCCGGAGGTCGCGAAGAAGCAGGGCGAGGACGCGCCCACGGAGCACTCCATGGACGAGGAGCTGCAGCTGCTCACCGTCCACGGCGTCCTGCACCTCCTGGGCTACGACCACGAGGAGCCGGACGAGAAGGCCGAGATGTTCGGGCTGCAGGCCGCGATCATCGACGGCTGGCGGGCCGAGCGCGGCATCGAGGGCCCGTCCCCGGCACCCACCACCCGGTGACGCGGTGTCCCTCCAGCTGATCGCCGTCGCCGTCCTCCTCGTCGTGGTCGCCTGGCTCGCCGCCTGCGCGGAGACGGGCCTCGCCCGCACGACCAGCTTCCGCGCCGAGGAGGCCGTACGGTCGGGGCGGCGCGGCAGCGCCAAGCTCGCCGCCGTCGCCGCCGACCCCACCCGCTATCTGAACGTCGCCCTGCTGGTGCGGGTCGGCTGCGAGATGGCCGCTGCCGTCGTCGTCACGTACGCGTGCGTGCGGCGGTTCGAGGAAACCTGGGAGGCGCTGACCGTCGCCATCGCGGTGATGGTGCTCGTCTCGTACGTCGCGGTCGGGGTCTCCCCGCGTACGATCGGCCGCCAGCACCCGCTGAACACGGCGACGGCAGCGGCGTACGTGCTGCTGCCACTGGCCCGGATCATGGGTCCGATCCCGCAGCTGCTGATCCTCCTCGGCAACGCGCTCACCCCCGGCAAGGGCTTCCGCAAGGGCCCCTTCGCCTCCGAGGCCGAGCTGCGCGCGATGGTCGACCTCGCGGAGCAGGAGTCGCTGATCGAGGACGAGGAGCGCCGCATGGTGCACTCGGTCTTCCAGCTCGGCGACACCCTCGTCCGGGAGGTCATGGTGCCGCGCACGGACCTGGTGTCCGTCGAGCGGTTCAAGACCATCCGGCAGGCGCTCACGCTCGCGCTGCGGTCCGGGTTCTCGCGCATCCCCGTGACGGGGGAGAGCGAGGACGACGTGGTGGGCGTGGTGTACGTGAAGGACCTCGCCCGGAAGGTGCACATCAGCCGGGACGCGGAGACCGAGCTGGTGTCGACGGCGATGCGGCCCGCGGCGTTCGTGCCGGACACGAAGAACGCGGGTGACCTGCTGCGGGAGATGCAGCGGGACCGCAACCATGTTGCTGTGGTGATCGACGAATACGGTGGTACCGCGGGGATTGTCACGATCGAGGACATCCTCGAGGAGATCGTCGGCGAGATCACCGACGAGTACGACCGCGAGCTGCCGCCCGTGCAGGAGCTGGGCGACGGCCGGTACCGGGTCACGGCCCGCCTCGACATCGGCGACCTCGGCGAGCTGTACGGCCTGGAGCTGGACGACGAGGACGTGGAGACGGTCGGCGGGCTGCTGGCCAAGCGGCTGGGCAGGGTGCCGATCGCGGGCGCGCAGGCGGAGGTCGACCTCTCCGAGGACGCCGTGGACCCGGCCCTGAAGGCGCTGCGGCTCACGGCGGAGTCCCCGGCGGGGCGCCGGAACAAGATCGTCACGGTACTGGTGGAGCCCGTCGGCGCCGGAGGCGCCGGGAGCGACGAGGGCTAGAGCGACGAGGGCCAGGGGGCTTCCACGCCCCCTAGCGGGCCACCGCCGTGCCCAGTGAGTCGGCGCCCATCGGCTTGGGGGCGCCCTTCTCGTAGAACGTCTCCAGCTCGGTGATCGTGAAGCCTGCCGAGGTCAGCAGGTCGGCTATCGGCCGCGTGAGGTGGCAGCCCCCGAAGAGGCGTGCGTTGAGGGGATCCAGGCGGCGCTGCCACTGGCGTACGGACGCATCTGTTTCCGGGGCCAGGCCGTGTTCGAGGAAGCGCAGGGTGCCGCCCGGCTTGAGGACGCGCCGGACCTCGCGCAGGGCGGCCCCGGCGTCGGGGATGGTGCACAGCGTCCACGTGGAGAGCGCGGCGTCGAAACTGTTGTCCTCGAAGGGCAGCGACTGGCCGTCCAGGCCGGCTCGGTGGACGGGCGTACGGGATGCCCGCAGGCGGGTGCCGGCGAGTTCCCAGCCGCGGTCGGAGGGCTCGATGGCGGCCACGCTGGTGACGGTCGGCGGGTAGAACGGCACGTTGTGGCCCGTGCCGAAGCCGATCTCGAGGATGTCGCCCGCCAGGGGCGCGCAGACCCGGCGGCGCAGGGGTCTGGTGGGTTTCATCCCGCAGGCGACGTCGATGATGCGCGGGAGAACGCGTTCTGAGTAGAAGCCCATGGGGATCGCCTCCGCTTTCCAGCGTAGGCGTACGGGTGCTTGGGCGCCGCGCTCGGCTTGGGTCGATGGGGGCTTGCGTCCGTTGCCGGGTGCGGCGCCGTTTCGCCTGCGGCGGGCCGTTACCGCTGCGCGGGGCTTGACGTTACGGTGCCGGGCCTCCGCGGGTGGGGGTCCGGACTGCTTCGCTTTACGTCCGGACCCCCACCCGCTCCGGCCCGTCCCCTCCCGTCGGTGGTGGGTGGGAAAACGAGGGCCGTTGTGGTGCGGCTACGTGCGGCGGCGGAGGCCGAAGGTGATCAGGGTGGTGACCGCCAGGAGGATGGCTGCGTCGGTGGCCAGGCCCAGGCGGATGCCGCCCAATGTTGCCTCGGCGAGGTCGGCGCCGCTCGCGCGGAGCGCGGAGACGTGGGCGGAGGCCAGGGCGCTGAGCAGGGGGATGCCGATGGTCATGCCGATCTGCTGGGCGCTGGTGACCAGGCCGGTGGCCAGGCCCTGTTCGTGGTCGGGGAGGCCGGACGTCGCGGTGACGCCGTAGGAGACGATCACCCAGAGGTGGCCGAGGGAGGCGAGGGTGACGCCGGCCATGGCGAGCCAGGCCGAACCGGAGCCCGTGCCGAGACCCAGGAGCGAGGCCGTGAGCGCCGCCTGGATCAGCAGGCCGGTCAGCAGCGTGCCGCGGGCGCCGATGCGGGCGATCAAGCGCGGGGCCAGGATGCCGGCCAGCGCGGAGACGACGCCCTGCACGCCGAAGACCAGACCCGTGCGGAACGGCGAGAGGTGCAGCACCTCCTGGAGGTACAGCGTCAGGAGGAACACGACGGTGCTCATCATCGAGACGGTGGTGAGGCCCGCGAGGTTGCCGAACGCCACCGTGGGGCGGCGGAGCATGGGGAGCGAGACCAGCGGCTCGGGGGAGCGGTACTCGACGCACACGAAGGCGACGAGCAGTACCGCGCCCAGGACGAGGGTGAGGAGGACGTCGGGGCGGGCGAAGCCGTCGGTGGCGGCGGTGGAGAGGGCGTAGATGAGGGACAGGAGGCCGCCGGTGACGGTGAGCGCGCCGGGCACGTCGATACGGGGCCGGTCCGGGCGGCGGCTCTCCGTCAGGAGAGCGGGGGCCAGCGCCAGGACGGCCGCGCCCGCCACGGCCAGCAGGCCCATCGTCGAGCGCCAGCCGAGGGAGTCGGTGAGGACGCCGCCGAGCACCATGCCGACGGTGAAGCCCATGGACAGCAGCGTGCCGCTGACGCCCAGCGCGCGCTCGCGCTGCGGCCCTTCGGCGAAGGTCGTGGTGAGCAGGGACATGCCGGCCGGGACGATGACGGCCGCGCCGATGCCCTGCAGCGCGCGGCCCGCGAGGAACGCCGCGGGCGACCAGGCGAGGGTGGCGAGGACGGAGGCCGCGGTGAAGAGCGCGAGGCCGGTGAGGAAGAGCCGGCGCCGTCCGTAGAGGTCGGCGACCCGGCCGGAGAGCAGCAGGAAGCCGCCGGACGGCAGGGCGAAGGCGGTCACCGCCCACTGCAGGTCGGCCTGGCCCATGCCGAGGTCGGCGCCCAGTACGGGCAGCGCCACGTTCAGGATCGAGAAGTCCAGGGCGACGAGGAACTGGGCGGCGCACAGCACGAGGAGGACGAGTCTGGCCCGGCCCGTCATCCGGGTCGCGGTGGGCGCCGGGGCGGTTTCCCGTACGGCGTCGGGCGTGGCCGGAGCGGATTCCCGCGCCGGAGCGGTTGTTTCGGTCGGCATGGGACGAGCCTCGTCGTCCGGAATAACCGGTGGGGAGCGGGAACTTATCGTGGTGTTCCGACCACCAGGCAGCACGAGGGGGAGCGATGGCGGCACGGACGGCGGGGCGCCGGGAGGAACTGCGGGAGTTTCTGATGGCGCGCCGGGCGCGCGTCAGTCCGGCCGAGGCGGGGCTGCCGGACGGCGGGCGGCGCCGTACGCCGGGGCTGCGCCGCGAGGAGGTCGCGGTGCTCGCCGGGGTCGGCGCCTCCTGGTACCAGTGGCTGGAGCAGGGCCGCGACATCAGCGTCTCGCCGCAGGTGCTGGACGCGGTGGCGCGGGTGCTGAAGCTGCGCGACGCCGAGCGCCGCCACCTGTACGTGCTGGCCGGGCTGAACCCGCCGCTGCCGCGCTCCGAGTACGACGGCGATCCGATCTGCGACGGGCTGCAGCGGCTGATCGACGCGTGGCTGCCGTTCCCGGCGCACATCATGGACCCGTACTGGAACACCGTCGCGTACAACGAGGCGTCGCGGCTGGCGCTGGGGCGCGGGCGGCCGGGCGTCTCGTCGAACTGCGTGATCGCCTACTTCACCGACCCGGTCTACCGGTCCCGCGCGCACAGCTGGCAGCGGAACGCGCCGCACATCGTCGCCCAGTACCGTGCCGCCTGCTCCGAGCGGCCGGGCGACGAGGGCTTCGCCGAGGTCGTACGGGAGGCGTCGGCGGCGAGCGGGGAATTCACGCGGTTGTGGGCGCGCCAGGACGTCACGCCGGGCGGCCAGCTGCACCAGGAAATGGAGCACCCGCTGGTGGGCACGCTCCGGTTCGAGTCCACGCAGCTGCGGGTGCCGTCCCGCGCCGACCTGACCGTGGTGATGCACAACGCGCAGGACGACGAGACCGAGGCGAAGCTCGTCCGGCTGCTGTCGGCCGAGGAACGACGCGGCGAGCTGTACTCGGTGGCGGGCTGAAGCAACGACGCCCCCGCCACCCCGTCGCCCCCGTCTTTCCACCCACCACCGACGGGAGGGGACGGGCCGGAGCGGGTGGGGTACCGGACGTAAAGCGAAGCAGTCCGGTACCCCACCCGCGGAGGTCCGGCCCCGTGACGTCAAGCCCCGCGCAGCGGCATCCGCCCGCCGCAGGCGAAACCGCGCCGCCCCCGGCAACGTACGCGAGCCCTCATCGGCCCCAGCCGAGCGCAGCGGATAGGCTCGGCCGTATGAGCGAAGCGATGGATCCGGAAGACCGCAAGATCATCACCCTCGCCCGTTCGGCGCGAGCCCGTAACGGTGTGGCCGAGGGCGCCGCCGTACGCGACGAGACCGGCCGGACGTATGTCGCGGGCACCGTGAACCTCGACTCCCTCAAGCTGAGCGCCCTGCAGACCGCCGTGGCGATGGCCGTCGCGAGCGGCGCGCAGTCCCTGGAGGCGGCCGCGGTGGTCACCGAGGCCGCCACCGCTGCGGACGCGGACCGCGCCGCCGTCCGTGACCTGGGCGGTGCGGAGACCCCCGTCCTGGTCGCCGGTCCCGACGGCGCCCTCCGCGAGACCGTCAAGGCCGGCTGACCGCCACAGCGCCGCTGACCTCGCACGCATACCGCTGACCCACCGGTCCGGCCGGGCCGGTGGTCGGTGTCATGCCCGCGATCGGGGAGAATGGGCGCCATGAGCGTTCGTACAGACTCCTCCGCCCCGCACCGCGCCGGCTTCGCATGCTTCGTAGGCCGCCCGAACGCGGGCAAGTCCACCCTGACGAACGCTCTCGTCGGTACGAAGGTGGCCATCACCTCGAACCGGCCGCAGACCACCCGGCACACCGTCCGCGGCATCGTGCACCGCCCGGACGCGCAGCTGGTCCTCGTCGACACCCCCGGCCTGCACAAGCCGCGCACGCTGCTGGGCGAGCGGCTGAACGACGTCGTGCGGACCACCTGGGCCGAGGTCGACGTGATCGGCTTCTGCCTGCCCGCCGACCAGAAGCTCGGCCCGGGGGACCGTTTCATCGCCGGTGAGCTGGCCGGGATCAAGAAGACCCCGAAGGTCGCCATCGTCACCAAGAGCGACCTGGTGGACTCCAAGACGCTGGCCGAGCAGCTGATCGCCATCGACAAGCTGGGCCAGGAGCTCGGGATCGAGTGGGCCGAGATCATTCCGGTGTCGGCGGTCGGCGACAGCCAGGTGGGGCTGCTGGCCGACCTGCTCGTGCCGATGCTGCCCGAGAGCCCGCCGCTGTACCCGGAGGGCGACCTCACCGACGAGCCCGAGCAGGTCATGGTCGCCGAGCTGATCCGCGAGGCGGCGCTGGAGGGCGTACGGGACGAGCTGCCGCACTCCATCGCGGTCGTGGTGGAGGAGATGCTGCCGCGCGAGGACCGGCCCGCCGAGAAGCCGCTGCTGGACGTGCACGCGATCGTCTACATCGAGCGGCCCAGCCAGAAGGGCATCATCATCGGCCCCAAGGGCAAGCGTCTGAAGGAGGTCGGGATGAAGTCCCGCAAGCACATCGAGGCGCTGCTCGGCACGCCGGTCTACCTGGACCTCCATGTGAAGGTCGCCAAGGACTGGCAGCGGGATCCCAAGCAGCTGCGCAAGCTGGGCTTCTAGACGCTGTCGCGCACGGTTCAGTCCACTCCCCGGATGCGGCGTACGAAGAGCGCGCCCGTGAGGGCGACGGCCGCGGCCAGGAGGTACAGGACCGGGTAGCCGCCCAGGTGGCGGACGACCGGTGCCGCCAGGGCCGGGGCTGCGACCTGGGGCAGGGAATTGGCGATGTTGATGACGCCGAGGTCCTTGCCGCGGTGCGCCGCGGCCGGGAGGACGTCCGTCATCAGCGCGAAGTCGACGGCCATGAAGACCCCGAAACCGATGCCCAGCGTGCCGGCCGCCACCAGCGCCCCGGGCCAGCTCTGCCAGCAGGCGAGCACCGCGGTGGCCGCCGCCATCAGGACGCCGGCCCACAGGACGAACGGCTTGCGGCGGCCGACGCGGTCCGACCAGAAGCCCGCGGTGACGACCGTCGTCAGCAGCAGCGCACTGTTCACCGCGGTGAGGACCAGCACCCCGCTCGCCGGGTCGGGGCGGCGCAGCGCGTCCCGCAGGTAGTACAGCAGGTACAGCAGCGCGATCGAGTTCCCGAGGTTGACCAGGAAGCGGGTCAGCCAGGCCCAGGCCAGGTCCGGATGGCGGCGCGGGCTGATCCAGAAGGCGGTCAGGAAGGCGCGCCGGTCGAACGGCGGGCGCCGCTCGGCGGGCAGTACCGGGTCGCGGTGGAGCAGGACGTACGGGAGCGTGCCGAGGACCGTGAAGGCGGCGCAGGCCAGATAGCCCGCCGCGATGCCGCCGGCCGCGGTCGCCAGGCCCGTGCCCGCCAGTACGCCCAGGATCTGGGCCGCGCCCAGCCAGCCGCCGACCGCCCCGCGCTGCCCCCGCGGCACCCGGTCCGGCACCGCGGCCGTCAGCGCGGCGTACGCGGCGCTCAGCGCCAGCTGGACCAGGCACCAGCCCAGCAGCAGGGACGGCACCCCGTCCGCCGTGGCCAGCAGCGCGAGCGCGACGGCGCCGGCCGGCACGCCGCCCGCGAGCCACGGCGTACGGCGGCCGAAGCGGGAGGCCGTACGGTCCGAGGCGGCGCCGAAGAGCGGCGTGGCGACCAGCGCGACGGCCGCGCCGCAGCCGGTCACCCAGGCCAGCACGGTCTCCTTCGAGGTGCCCGCCGGGGCCAGCTCGGCGGCCTGGAGGGCCAGCAGGATCTGCAGCGGCCCGAACCAGCCGACCCAGACCGCCCCGCTCGCCAGCACCAGCGCCGCCGTCCAGCCGCGCCCGACCGGCACGACGGGCTCGGCCAGCGCGTCCTGTGCGCCGTACCGGTCCAGGGGCTGGGGGATCACCTCGGAGCTCCTCCGCCGCCTGGCCGGTCAGTAACGTGTCAAGGGTGCGGGCGGAGCCGCCCACCCGCACCCTTGACACGCGTCATCGGGGCCGGGGACCTGTCCCCTATGCCGCCCCTTCCTTCAGCACCCGGGTGATCAGCTTGCGCTGGTGGTCGGTCAGCCGGGGATCCGCGCAGTACACGGTCCGGCCGTCGACGGTGATCTGGTACGTGAACCCGTCCGGCACCCCGACGGGCTGGGTGTCCCGCCCGTCGGCCAGCGCCCGCTCGACCAGGTCGCCCCACTGGGCGGCATCGGCCCGGTCAGCGGTGTCGATCTCGGCGTGCTTCTCGATGCCGGCGAAACCGCCGGTGCGCCTCACCTGAATCCGCATGGCCGCAGCCTTCTCCTCGGCACGCCGCGGGTCAATGACCGCCGCAGGTCACTGTCCCTCGTCGTTGGTGACACCCACCTCGGACCACGCCTTGACCAGCGCCTCGTGCTCCGCGCCCTGGTCGCCGTAGCGGGCCTTGGCGGCGTCGATCGTCAGTTGGGCGAAGTCCGCGAACTGGGCGTCCTTGGCGAGATTGCCGCCCGTCAGCACGTCGTACCAGACCTGTCCGGCCCGCTCCCAGGCGTTGCCGCCCAGGGCGGTCGCCGCGAGGTAGAAGGCGCGGTTGGGGATGCCGGAGTTGATGTGCACCCCGCCGTTGTCCTGCGAGGTCTCCACGTAGCCGTCCATCGAGGCGGGCTGCGGGTCCTTGCCGAGCACGTCGTCGTCGTACGCCGTGCCGGGCGCCTTCATCGAGCGCAGCGCGGTCCCCTTGTCGACGTCCGGGCCGAGCAGCCCGTCGCCGATCAGCCAGTCCGCCTGGTCGGCGCTCTGCTTGAGGGAGTACTGCTTGATCAGCGAGCCGAAGACGTCCGAGACGGACTCGTTCAGCGCGCCGGACTGGCCGAGGTACTCCAGGTTGGCGGTGTACTGGGTGACGCCGTGGGTCAGTTCGTGCCCGATGACGTCCACGGCGGTGGTGAAGTCCAGGAACAGCTCGCCGTCGCCGTCCCCGAAGACCATCCGCTCGCCGTCCCAGAAGGCGTTGTCGTACTCCCTGCCGTAGTGGACCGTGGCGTCCAGCGGCAGGCCCAGGTCGTCGATGGAGTGCCGGCCGTAGATCTTGAAGTACAGCTCGAAGGTGGCGCCGAGGCCGGCGAAGGCGCGGTTGACGGAGGCGTCCTGGCCCGCCGGGTCGGACTCGCCGCGGACCTTCGTGCCGGGCAGGGTCTCGGTGTGCTCCGCGTCATAGATCGTGCGCTGCGGCTTGTCGCTGCCGGTGCGGGCCCCGTCCGGCGCGGCGAGGCCGCGGACGGTGGTGAGGCGGCGGCGGGTGCGCTGCAGGGCGTCGTGCTCGAGGGTGCGGCGGGCCCGGCCGGAGAGGGCGGAGCTCTCGGCGCGGGAGAGGTGGTCGAGGAGGTGGGGCGGGATGATCCCGCAGAAGACCGGGCGGACAGCGTGACTCTGGTGTGAGGAAGTGGCGTCCATGGGGCGAGCGTGGCACCGTGTACAGGCCCTGTCACGACCCGCTACGGAGATTCCCGCGAATGTGTGCTTCGTCGCGAAAAGGCCGCAATGCGCCTCCGGTCCCGCATACTGATACGGGACATCCATATGACACGGGTCTCCGCTAGGGTGCAGAGCATCATGCGTTTCGGGCTGCTTCTCCTTAGCTGCCGCGGCGAGGGCCTGTAGTCGTAGGCCGACCCCCTCCCCGCGGAGTTCGGTGTTGCGGTTTACCGCCCCGTCGGCCGTCCTTACCGGACCCCATCGAGGAGCCCTACGCACCATGTCGAACCCCGCGAATTCCATCGGCCGCCCCACGCCCATCACCGCCGCGACCGTGACGCAGAAGCCCTCCGGGATGCCGATCCACAAGTACGGCAAGTACGAGGCCGTGGACATTCCGGACCGCACGTGGCCCGACAAGCGCATCACCCAGGCGCCCCGCTGGCTCTCGACCGACCTGCGCGACGGCAACCAGGCGCTGATCGACCCGATGTCGCCCGCGCGCAAGCGCGAGATGTTCGACCTGCTGGTCAAGATGGGCTACAAGGAGATCGAGGTCGGCTTCCCCTCCTCCGGTGAGACCGACTTCAACTTCGTCCGCTCCATCATCGAAGAGGGCGCGATCCCCGAGGACGTGACGATCTCCGTCCTGACGCAGGCCCGCGAAGAGCTGATCGAGAAGACCATCGAGTCGCTGCGCGGCGCCCACCGCGCGACGGTGCACCTGTACAACGCCACCGCCCCCACCTTCCGCCGGGTCGTCTTCCGCGGCTCCAAGGAAGAGGTCAAGCAGATCGCCGTGGACGGCACGCGGCTGGTCATGGAGTACGCCGAGAAGATCCTGGGCGACGAGACGATCTTTGGCTACCAGTACAGCCCCGAGATCTTCACCGACACCGAGCTGGACTTCGCCCTGGAGGTCTGCGAGGCGGTCATGGACGTCTGGCAGCCCGAGGAGGGCCGCGAGATCATCCTGAACCTGCCCGCCACGGTCGAGCGCTCCACGCCGAGCACCCACGCGGACCGCTTCGAGTGGATGTCCCGCAACCTGTCCCGCCGCGAGTACGTCTGCCTGTCGACCCACCCGCACAACGACCGCGGCACCGCCGTCGCCGCCGCCGAGCTGGCGGTCATGGCCGGCGCCGACCGCGTCGAGGGCTGCCTGTTCGGCCAGGGCGAGCGCACCGGCAACGTCGACCTGGTCACCCTGGGCATGAACCTGTTCTCGCAGGGCGTCGACCCGATGATCGACTTCTCGCAGATCGACGAGATCCGCCGTACGAGCGAGTACTGCAACCAGATGGAGGTCCACCCGCGCCACCCCTACGCGGGCGACCTGGTCTACACCGCCTTCTCCGGCTCCCACCAGGACGCCATCAAGAAGGGCTTCGACGCTCTGGAGGCCGACGCGGCCGCGCAGGGCAAGACCGTGGACGACATCGAGTGGGCGGTCCCGTACCTGCCCATCGACCCGAAGGACGTCGGCCGCTCCTACGAGGCGGTCATCCGGGTCAACTCCCAGTCCGGCAAGGGCGGTATCGCGTACGTCCTGAAGAACGACCACAAGCTGGACCTGCCGCGCCGGATGCAGATCGAGTTCTCCCGGACCATCCAGGAGAAGACCGACTCCGAGGGCGGCGAGGTCACCCCGGCCGCGATCTGGTCCACCTTCCAGGACGAGTACCTGCCCAACCCCGAGAACCCGTGGGGCCGTATCCAGGTCAAGAACGGCCAGACCACGACGGACCGGGACGGCATCGACGCGCTCACGGTCGAGGCGGTCGTCGACGGCCAGGACACCGTCCTGACCGGCTCCGGCAACGGCCCGATCTCCGCGTTCTTCGACGCCCTGCAGAGCATCGGGGTCGACGTACGGCTGCTGGACTACCAGGAGCACACCATGAGCGAGGGCGCCTCCGCGCAGGCCGCCTCGTACATCGAGTGCGCGATCGACGGCAAGGTCCTGTGGGGCATCGGCATCGACCCGAACACGACGCGCGCCTCGCTCAAGGCCGTCGTCTCCGCGGTCAACCGCGCGAGCCGCTGACACTCGGACGAGTGGGTTCGGTAAACCCGCTGGCCGGGTACGGGAACGTACCCACGGGCCGGTTCACCGCCCCCGCGTGACGCCCGCGCAAGGCCCCGCTCCTCGTCGAAAAGAGGCGCGGGGCCTTCCGCATTGTCCGGTACGACATGCTGACGCCGCGTCTCTGATGTGGCTAACATCACGTCAGCGGGGCAGCGTGGCCAGCGCGGTATGGAGGTCTGGACGTGATGCACAAGCTGGGCATGGTGGGCGTGCGCACGTCATGGCGCACGATCGCCGACGGCGAGTTCTTCTGCCCCGAGTGCGGTGGCGACCGTAACTACCGCCGCCGTACGGGCAGGCGCCGGCTGACCCTGCTCGGCGTCCCCGTCCTCCCGCGCGGCGCGGCCGGCCCCGTCCTGGAATGTTCCTCCTGTACGGGCCACTTCGGCCTGGACGCCCTGGACCACCCCACCACGACCCGCTTCTCCGCGATGCTCCGCGACGCGGTGCACACGGTGACGCTCGCGCTGCTGGCGGCGGGCGGCACGGCGTCCCGCACGGTCCGCGAGCAGGCGGTCGCGGCGGTACGGGCCTCCGGCTTCACCGAGTGCACGGAGGACCAGCTGCTCTCCCTGCTGGCCGCGCTGGCCGCCGACACGGGCCGGCTCCCCGGCACGTACCACGACGGCCGCGACGGCCTCGACCCGTGCGGCACGGCGCTCGCCATAGAGCTCCACGAAGCGCTGGAACCGCTGGCGCCCCACCTCGCGCCGGCGGGCCGCGAATCCCTGCTGCTGCAGGGCGCGCGCATCGCCCTCGCGGACGGTCCCTACACGGGCCCCGAGCGCGAGGTCCTCACGACCGTCGGCACGGCGCTGTCGCTCGACGCGCAGGACACGGACCGGCTCCTCGCCGCGGCCGCGCGCACGCCCTCCTAGGGCTGCCGCGCGGTCAGGCCCTCAACTCCTCGTACGCGCGGGCGGACATGCTGCCCGAGTTCCTCAACTTCCCTGCAGCCCGCCGCACTTGACGCGCGTACGCCGCTGTTGATTTTAGATCCGCCGGCGTGTGTCACGGATGTGAACAGGGAAAATCTTCCGGCGGAAAAGTCCGGGTCGGGACAGTGGGACACCAGTGCCGGATACGAGGGTGAAGAAAGCGAGCGAGGAACGATGAGCGCCGCGGTGGGTTCGTACGTCGTGGACACGCGGACGGGCAGGGTCGGAATGGTGATGGGGAGCGAGGGGCCGTATCTGCAGCTGCGGCCGGTGGGCGGCGGGCGGGAGTGGGACTGCGTGCCCGACGCCGTGCGGATCGCGACGGCGAGCGAGCGGCTGAGCGCGGCCACGGCGTACGTGAACGCCCGCAGCCGCGGCGAGGTGGGCTGAGCGCCTGAGCGCCCGAGCCCCGGACGGGGAGCAACGGGGGACCGTCCCCGTGCGGTACGGCCGTACGGGACAATGGCTGCATGAGTCTGTTCCGTGATGACGGCGTCGTGCTGCGCACCCAGAAACTGGGTGAGGCGGACCGGATCATCACGCTGCTGACCCGCGGCCACGGCCGGGTACGGGCCGTGGCCCGCGGTGTCCGGCGCACGAAGTCGAAGTTCGGCGCGCGGCTGGAGCCGTTCTCGCACGTGGACGTGCAGTTCTTCGCGCGCGGCAGCGAGCTGGTCGGGCGCGGGCTGCCGCTGTGCACGCAGAGCGAGACGATCGCCGCGTACGGTGGCGGCATCGTCCGCGACTACGACCGGTACACCGCGGGGACCGCGATGCTGGAGACGGCGGAGCGGTTCACCGACCACGAGGGCGAGCCGGCCGTGCAGCAGTACCTGCTGCTGGTGGGCGGGCTCCGGACGCTCGCCTCCGGGGAGCACGCCGCGCATCTCGTCCTGGACGCCTTCCTGCTGCGCTCGCTCGCCGTGAACGGCTACGCACCTAGTTTTGACGACTGCGCGCGGTGCGGAATGCCCGGTCCGAACCGGTTCTTCTCGGTCGGCGCGGGCGGAGTGATATGCGGGGAGTGCCGAGTGCCCGGCAGCGTCGTACCCTCCTCTGAGTCGATCGCGCTGCTCAGCGCGTTGCTGACGGGGGACTGGCCGACGGCGGACGCGGCCGAGGCCCGGCACGTCCGGGAGGGCAGCGGGCTCGTCGCGGCGTATCTGCAGTGGCATCTGGAGCGGGGACTGCGCTCGCTCCGCTACGTAGAGAAATAGCTGCGTAGAGAAGTAACCACCCAAGAGCTCCACCCAAGAGCTCCACCGAAGAACTAGGAGACGTGGCACGCATGGCACGACGTGGGATTCTGGGCCGTTCGCGGCGGGAGTACCAGGCGCCGGAGCCGCACCCGTCCGGTGCGCGGCCGCCGAAGATCCCCGGTGAGCTGGTCCCCGAGCACGTGGCCATCGTGATGGACGGCAACGGGCGCTGGGCGAAGGAGCGCGGGCTGCCCCGCACCGAGGGGCACAAGGTCGGCGCCGAGCAGGTGCTGGACGTGCTGCAGGGCGCGATCGAGATGGGCGTGAAGGCCATCTCGCTGTACGCCTTCTCCACCGAGAACTGGAAGCGCTCGCCCGACGAGGTGCGCTTCCTGATGAACTTCAACCGGGACTTCATCCGCAAGACCCGGGACCAGCTGGACGCGCTCGGCATCCGGGTGCGCTGGGTGGGGCGGATGCCCAAGCTGTGGAAGTCGGTGGCCAAGGAGCTCCAGGTCGCGCAGGAGCAGACCACGGACAACGACAAGCTGACGCTGTACTTCTGCATGAACTACGGCGGCCGCGCGGAGATCGCGGACGCGGCGCAGGCGCTGGCCGAGGACGTGAAGGCGGGCCGGCTGGACCCGTCGAAGGTCAGCGAGAAGACCTTCGCGAAGTACCTGTACTACCCGGACATGCCGGACGTGGACATGTTCCTGCGGCCCTCCGGTGAGCAGCGCACGTCGAACTACCTGATCTGGCAGAGCGCGTACGCCGAGATGGTCTTCCAGGACGTGCTGTGGCCGGACTTCGACCGGCGGAACCTGTGGGACGCGTGCATGGCGTACGCCCAGCGCGACCGGCGCTTCGGCGGCGCCCAGCCGAACGAGGTCCCGGAAGCGCCCGCCCAGCAGGGCTGAGCGCACGCAGAAGGGCCCGGCAGCCGCCTTGGCGGCAACCGGGCCCTTCGTCGTTCTCGAGGCGCCCCTAGGACGCCTGTGCGGCCTTCACGCAGTCCCCGCACGTGCCGAAGATCTCGATCGTGTGCGCGACGTCACGGAAGCCGTGCTCCGCCGCGATCTGATCGGCCCACCGCTCCACTGCCGGGCCCTCGACCTCCACGGCCTTGCCGCAGCTGCGGCAGACCAGGTGGTGATGGTGGTCGTCGGTGCTGCACCGGCGGTAGACGGCCTCGCCCTCGCTGGTGCGCAGCACGTCCACCTCGCCGGCGTCGGCCAGCGACTGCAGCGTGCGGTAGACCGTGGTGAGCCCCACCGAGTCGCCCCGGTGCTTGAGCATGTCGTGCAGTTCCTGCGCGCTGCGGAACTCGTCGACCTCGTCGAGAGCCGCGGCCACGGCGGCCCGCTGCCGCGTCGACCGGCCGCGCACCGGAGATCCCGCGCTCGTCGCCACCGTTGCCTCCCTTAGGCGTAGAACATCCCCCTGCGGAACGTCCGGCCATTGTGCCAGGTGATGACCGGAGGCCGGGTGGGACGCTTACACCGTCCCGCGACTACACCCGCACGCCGACGTCGTCGGCGGGAGGCCGCGCACCTGGTACCTCCAGGGTGCACCCCTCTTCGGCCCGCACGGCCGCCCGCGCGCGTTTTTTCGCCAGTGGCGCGGCGATCAGCGAGAAGACGGCGAAGACCGCGATGGCCAGCAGCACGATGCTCGCACCCGGCGGCACGTCCACGTAGAACGACACGGCCGTACCGGAGAGCGTGACGATCACGCCGATCGCCACCGCGATGGCGAGGGTCGCCGCGAAGCCGCGGGTGGCCTGCTGGGCGGCCGCGACCGGCACCACGAGCAGCGCGCTGACCAGCAGCAGGCCGACGGCGCGCATGGCGACGGTGACGGTGACCGCCGCGGTGACCGCGAGCAGGAGGTTCAGTACGCGGACCGGCAGGCCGGTGACGCGTGCGAACTCCTCGTCCTGGCAGATCGCGAAGAGCTGGCGGCGCAGCCCGAGCGTGATCACCAGCACGAAGGCGGCCAGGACCGCGGTGACCGTGACGTCCTCGGGGGAGACGCTGGTGATGGAGCCGAAGAGGTAGCTCGTGAGGTTCGCGGTGGAGCCGCCGGGGGCGAGGTTGATGATCATTACGCCGCCGGCCATGCCGCCGTAGAAGAGCATGGCGAGCGCGATGTCGCCGCGGGTCCTGCCGTACGACCGGACCAGCTCCATGATCACCGCGCCGATCGTGGCGACCAGCACGGCCATCCACACCGGCGAGGTGTTGAGCAGGACGCCGAGCGCGACGCCGGTGAGCGCGACGTGGCCGATGCCGTCGCCCATGATCGCCTGGCGGCGCTGCACGAGATAGATGCCGACGGCGGGCGCGGTGATGCCGACCAGGGCGGCGGCGATCAGCGCCCGCTGCATGAAGGCGTAGGTGAGGATGTCCATCTCAGGTCAGCAGTCCTGTCCGGACGGGCTCGTTCGCCGCGTCCGCGTGCGGGTGTACGTGGTCGTGGCCGGGCAGCGCGTGCTGGCCCACGGCCTCCGGGGGCGGGCCGTCGTGGACGACGCAGCCGTCCCGCAGCACCACGGCGCGGTCGATGAGCGGCTCCAGCGGGCCCAGCTCGTGCAGGACGAGCAGGACCGTGGCGCCCGCCGCGACCTGCGCGCGGAGCGTCCTGGCCAGCACCTCCTGGCTGGCGAGGTCCACGCCGGCCATCGGCTCGTCCATGATCAGCAGTTCGGGCTCGGCGACCAGCGCGCGGGCTATGAGCACGCGCTGGTGCTGGCCGCCGGAGAGCGCGCCGACCGAGTCCTTCGCGCGGTCGGCCATGCCGACCTGCTCCAGCGCCGCCATGACGGCCGCGCGGTCGGCCTTCCCCGGCCACTTCAGCTTCGTACGGGCCAGCCGGCCCGCCGCCACGACCTCGCGGACCGTGGCGGGCACCCCGCCGGCCGCGGTGGTGCGCTGCGGTACGTACCCGATGCGCGCCCAGTCCCTGAAGCGGCGTGCGGGCGTGCCGAACAGCTCCAGCTCTCCGGAGCTGAGCGGCACCTGGCCGACCACCGCCCGCACGGCGGTGGACTTGCCGGAGCCGTTGGCGCCGAGCAGCGCGACGACCTCGCCGCGCCGCACGGTCAGGTCGATGCCGCGCAGCACGGGGCGGGCGCCGAGCGCGGCGTTCGCGCCGCGCAGCGAGACGACGGCCGGGGCCTCGTCCGTACCGCTCATGGCAGCTCCTTCGGTGGGTCGGCCGGTCACTTGGCGCCCAGGGCCTTCTGCAGCGCCTTGAGGTTGGACTCCATGACGGAGAGGTAGTCGTCGCCGCGGGACTTCTTGGTGATGCCCTCGATGGGGTCGAGCACGTCCGTCTTGGCGTGTACGTCCTTGGCCAGCGTCTTGGCCATGTCGGGGCTGGTCAGCGTCTCGAAGAAGACGGTGTGCACGCCGTGCTTCTTCGCGAGCGCCTGGAGGTCCTTCACGCGGCTGCCGCTGACGTCGGTGGCCTCCGGGTCCAGGCCGCTGATGGCCTCCTCGGTGAGGCCGTAGCGCTCGGCGAGGTAGCCGAAGGCGGCGTGCGTGGTGATGAAGGTGTCCGACTTACGGTTCTTCAGCCCGTCCTTGTACTCCTGGTTCAGCTTGTCCAGCTGCTTCACCAGGGCGGCGGTGTTCTTCTCGTAGTCGGCCTTGTGCTTCGGGTCCGCCGCGGCGAGGGTCTTCCCGACGCCCTTGGCGGCCTCGGCGTACTTCACGGGGTCGAGCCAGATGTGCGGGTCGAGCCCGGACTCCTCGCCGTGCTCGTGGCCCCCGTGGCCGTGCTCTTCATGGCCGTGGCCGCCGACCTCGCTGCCGTGGCTCTCCAGGGTCGTGAAGGAGGCCGCGTCGGCGGTGTGCTTCACCCCGGACTGCTTGACGGCCTCGTCCACGGCCGGCTGGACGCCCTTGAGGTAGACGATGGCGTCGGACTCGCCGAGCTGGGCGGTCTGCTTCGGGCTGAGCTCCAGGTCGTGCGGCTCGGTGCCGGGGGCGGTGAGGCCGGTGACCGAGACGTGCTTGCCGCCGATCTTCTCGGCGAGGAACTGCATCGGGTAGAAGGACGCCGTCACGGCGAGCTTGCCGTCCTCCTTGCCCGTTGCACCGGAGGTGGAGCAGGCGGAGACGGCGAGGAGGCCCAGGACGGCGGAGCCGGCGAGGGCCACGGTGGATATCTGACGGCGTACGTTCATGACAGTCATTTTCAACTAGGCTGGAAACGATTGTCAACAAACCAGGTGAGAGGGGGACAGCGGCGGGAACCGATTTGATCCCGGGGGCATGGCCGCCGGTACCCTGAGTCATTCGCTGTTCGTCGTCGCAATGAAGAGAGCACCGTGGCCGCCGACAAGATCGACACCATCGTCAGCCTGAGCAAGCGCCGTGGCTTCGTATACCCGTGTAGCGAGATCTACGGCGGCCAGCGCGCCGCCTGGGACTACGGTCCGCTGGGAGTCGAGCTCAAGGAGAACATCAAGCGTCAGTGGTGGCGCAACATGGTCACCTCGCGCGACGACGTGGTCGGTCTCGACTCGTCGGTCATCCTCGCCTCGGAGGTCTGGGTCGCGTCGGGTCACGTCGCCACCTTCACCGACCCGCTGACCGAGTGCACCTCCTGCCACAAGCGGTTCCGCGCGGACCACCTGGAAGAGGCGTACGAGGCCAAGCACGGCCACCTGCCCGCCAACGGCCTGGCCGACCTCAACTGCCCGCACTGCGGCAACAAGGGCAGCTTCACCGAGCCCAAGCAGTTCTCCGGCCTGCTCTCCACGCACCTCGGCCCGACCCAGGACTCCGGTTCGGTCGCGTACCTCCGCCCCGAGACCGCCCAGGGCATCTTCACCAACTTCGCCCAGGTCCAGCAGACTTCGCGGAAGAAGCCCCCGTTCGGCATCGCCCAGATGGGCAAGTCCTTCCGCAACGAGATCACGCCGGGCAACTTCATCTTCCGCACCCGCGAGTTCGAGCAGATGGAGATGGAGTTCTTCGTCAAGCCGGGCGAGGACGAGCAGTGGCACGAGTACTGGATGGAGCAGCGCTGGAACTGGTACCGCGACCTGGGTCTCCGCGAGGAGAACATCCGCTGGTACGAGCACCCCGCCGAGAAGCTCTCGCACTACTCCAAGCGCACCGCTGACATCGAGTACCGCTTCCAGTTCGGCGGCTCGGAGTGGGGCGAGCTGGAGGGCGTCGCGAACCGTACGGACTACGACCTCTCCTCGCACTCCAAGGCGTCCGGCCAGGACCTGTCCTACTTCGACCAGGAGGCCGGCGAGCGGTACACCCCGTTCGTCATCGAGCCCGCGGCCGGTGTCGGCCGCGCGATGCTCGCCTTCATGCTCGACGCGTACGTCGAGGACGAGGCGCCCAACGCCAAGGGCAAGATGGAGAAGCGCACCGTCCTGCGCCTGGACCCGCGCCTGTCGCCGGTCAAGGTCGCTGTCCTTCCGCTGTCCCGGAACCCGCAGCTGTCCCCGAAGGCCAAGGGCCTCGCGGCGGACCTGCGCAAGAACTGGAACATCGAGTTCGACGACGCGGGCGCGATCGGCCGCCGCTACCGCCGCCAGGACGAGATCGGCACGCCGTTCTGCGTCACGGTCGACTTCGACACCCTCGACGACAACGCGGTGACCGTGCGCGAGCGCGACACGATGAAGCAGGAGCGCGTCTCTCTGGACCAGATCCAGTCGTACCTGGGTGGGCGTCTGCTGGGCTGCTGACGCAGCGGTTCGCCGTGGCCTCCGGGGTGGGGCTTCGGCACCGTAGCGGACGTGCCGCGCCGTTGTGGCTGCGCGCGCAGTTCCCCGCGCCCCTGAAGGGGCGCGGGGATTCGCGTTTTCAGTGCAGGGTGCGCGGGAGGCGCAGGGACAGGGCCGTCATGGCCAGCAGGCCCGTGAACTGGACGGCGAGGGCCGTCAGGAGTGCGTCGCGGGTGCCCATGGACGGGACGAGGCCCAGGTACACCGAGCCGATCACTGCCACGCCGAGCGCGAGGCAGGTCTGCTGGGCGGTGACCGAGAGGCCGCTGCCCGCGCCCGCCCGCTCCGGCGGTACCGAGGCGAGCATCACCCGGAAGTACGTCGGGAGCTGGAAGCCCTGCCCTGCGCCGATGACGGCCATCGCGGGGGCCAGGGAGACCGGGTCCAGGTCCGGCCAGCGGGTCAGGACGGTCGCCGCGAGCAGGGCCAGCCCCACCGCGTGCGCCACCGCACCGGCCGTCAGCACCCGGCTGCCCAGCCGCGGTACCAGCCGGGGCCCCCACATGGACGTGACCAGGTACGTCACGCTCATCGGCACGATGGCGGCGCCCGCCACGACGGGCGACAGCCCCAGCCCCTGCTGGAGCGCGACCGCCACCACGAACATGAAGCCGCCGAACCCGGCGAACAGCGGGACCGCCACGGCCAGCCCGCGCCGCAGCCCCGGCTCGCGCAGCAGGGACGGCGGCAGCAGCGGGGCGCCGCCGCTGCGCTCGGCCCGCCGCTCGACCACGTAGAACGCCCAGGCCAGCAGGGGCGCGGCGGCCAGCAGCAGCCAGGACCACAGCGGACCGCCGGCCGCCCGGCCCTCGGTCAGCGGCAGCAGCAGCGCGACCAGCGCGAGCGCGAAGAGCGCCGTACCGGCCCGGTCGCCGCGGGACGGCCGCGCCGCCCGGCTGTCCGGTACCGAGAACCGGCCCAGCAGCAGGATGGCCGCCACCACCGGCACGTTCACCAGGAAGATCGCGCGCCAGCCGGTGCCCAGCAGGTCGGCGGAGACCAGCAGCCCGCCGAGCAGCTGCCCGGCCACCCCGGCGACGCCGCCCGTCGCGCCGTACAGGCCCAGCGCCCGGCCGCGCCGCCCGCCGGACGTGGTCGCGTGGATGGTGGCCAGCACCTGCGGCAGCATCACCGCGGACGCCGCGCCCTGCGCGGCCCGCGCCGCCACCAGCGTCCAGGCGTCCGGCGCCAGGCCGCAGGCCAGCGAGGTGAGCCCGAAGGCGGCCGCGCCCCACAGGAAGAGCCGCCGCCTGCCGTACGTGTCGCCGAGCCGGCCGCCGAGGACGAGCAGCACGGCGTACGCCATGGCGTAGGCGGCCGCGACCATCTCCAGCACGGCGGGCCCGGCCCGCAGATCGCGTTCGATGGAGGGCAGCGCGACGTTCACGATGAAGAAGTCGGTCATGGGCAGCGCGGCGCCCAGGAGGAGGGTGGCGAGGCCGAGACCGGTCAGCCGGGCGTCGGAGGCCGTCCCGCCGCGGCCCGGAGCCGGGGTCTCCGGCCTCGTCGGAGGAGTCGGTTGAGGTGTCGTCGTGGTGCTCACACTGCGAGAATCCGGCAGCGCCCAGCCGGGTACCAGAGTCTGCTCATCCTGGTACCGGCACTACCTGGCAACCGGCTCGGCGGTGCGTCACCCTGGGAGCATGACCGTCACCACCCTCCCCGCGCCGCCCGCCCGCGACGCCGCCCGGGTCCGCCGGCACGAGCTGGCCGCGTTCCTCCGCAGCCGCCGCGAACGCATCACGCCCGAGCGGGTCGGCCTGCCGCGCGGCCCGCGGCGGCGCACCCCCGGGCTGCGCCGCGAAGAGGTCGCGCAGCTCGCCGCGGTCGGGGTCACTTGGTACACCTGGCTCGAACAGGCCCGGGACATCCATGTCTCGGCACAGGTGCTGGACTCCGTGGCACGGGCGCTGCTCTTCGACGCCAGCGAGCGCGCGCACCTCTTCGCGCTCGCCGACGCGGTCGACCCGGCGCCCGGCGGCGAGTGCGCGGTGGTCTCGCCGGAGCTGCGGCAGGTGCTGACGCAGCTGGAGCCGTTCCCGGCCTGCGTGCAGAACCGGCGGTACGACATCCTCGCGTACAACCGCACCTACGGGCGGCTGCTGACCGACCTCGACGCGCTGGAACCGCAGGACCGCAACTGCCTGTGGCTCACCTTCACGCATCCCGAGTGGCGGGCCGCCGTGCCCGACCTCGAGAAGACGCTGGGCCAGATGACGGCCCGCTTCCGCGCCGCGATGGCCGAGCACGTCGCGGAGCCCGCCTGGAAGGCGCTGCTCAAGCGGCTGCAGCGGGCCTCGCCGGAGTTCCGCGAGCTCTGGGACCGGCACGAGGTGCTGTGCGCCCGCGCGAAGACCAAGACCTTCGAGAACCCGGAGGTCGGGCTGGTGCGGGTGGCCAACACCCCGCTGTACGTCGGCGCGCGGGAGGGCATCCGGGTGACGGTGTACTCGCCGCGGGACGAGGCGTCGCGGGAACGGCTGGAGCGGTTGAGGGAGCTGGCGGTGGCGGCGGAGGAGAGGAAGGCCGCGGAGAGGAAGGCTGCGGAGAGCGCCGAGGCCGTCGCGAGCTAGTTCTGCCGGCAGCCGGCCGGCCGGCTGTTCGACGGGGCTTGCTCCAGCTGATGGGCCGCGCGGCGGGCCGTCTCCCGGGCCCAGCGGCCGCTGGTGAGCGCGCCGACGAGGAGGACGGCCAGGCCGCAGCCGGTGATGATCCACCAGGCCGGGCGGCCGGCGGCGGCGAACCGGTCGTCGGACGCGGCGGCCCCCGCACCGCTCGCCAGCACCGCGCCGATCACGGCCACGCCCAGCGACTGGCCCACCTGGCGGCTGGTGGAGGCCACCGCGGCGGCGACCCCGGCCTGCGCGCGCGGCATCCCGGACACCGCGGTGTTGGTGATCGGCGCGTTGACCAGGCCGAAGCCGATGCCGAAGAGCACGTAACCGGTGAAGAGCAGCGGCGTACTGGTCTCCGCCTCGAAAGCGGCGAAGAGCACGCCGCTGAGCACCATGCCGGTACCGGCGAGCAGCAGCGGCAGCCGTGGCCCGCGGGCGCCGACCAGCCGCCCGGACAGCGGCGCGAAGATCAGCGTCATGGCCGCCATCGGCAGCATGTACAGGCCCGCCGCGAGCGCCGAGAGGCCGCGGATGTCCTGGAGATAGAGCGTGTTGACGAAGAGGAAGCCGCCGAGCGCGGCGAACGCGCTCACGGCGATGACCGTGGCGCCGCTGAACGGCGCGCTGCGGAAGAAGCGCAGCTCGATCAGCGGCTCGGTGCGCCGCCGCTCGTAGCCGATCAGCCCGGCGAGGGACAGCACGGCGAGCGCGGAGCAGCCCATGATCAGCGGCGAGCTCCAGCCCGCTTCGGGCGCCTCGATGATCGCGTACGTCAGCGCGCCGAGCAGCAGGATGACCAGGATCTGGCCCACCGGGTCGGGGCGGCGCGGGTGGGGCGCGCGGGAGTGCGGGACGTAGCGGATGGTCAGGAAGAGCGCGAGCAGCCCGATGGGTACGTTGATCCAGAAGATCGCCCGCCAGTCGACGGCCTCCACGAGCAGCCCGCCGACCACCGGTCCCGCGGCCATGCTCAGGCCGACCACGCCGCCCCACACGCCGATCGCCCGCGCCCGTTCGCGCGGCTCGGTGAAGGTGTTGGTGATGATCGACATCGCGACGGGGTTGAGCATCGAGCCGCCCACCGCCTGCACCATCCGGAACGCCACCAGCCACGGCAGGCTCGGCGCGAGGCTGCACAGCAGCGAGCCGAGGGTGAAGACGATGAGGCCGGCCTGGAAGACCCGGCGGCGGCCGAGCCGGTCCGCCGTGGAACCGGCCAGCATCAGCAGCGACGCCAGGACGAGCGTGTAGGCGTCGATGGTCCACTGCATGCCGGACACGGAGGCGTGCAGGTCGCGGCGGAGGGAGGGCAGGGCGACGTTGAGGACGGTGTTGTCCAGGCTGACGATCAGCAGGCTCATGCAGCAGATCGCCAGCACGAGCATGCGTCGCCGGTGGGTGAGCTCGGGCATAATTGAACGCTACAACGATTCCCCGGACCGGGCTCCCGAGATGCGGGCGGCGGGCCCGCCGCAGCCGTTGCGGCCGTTGCCGACCGCCCCGCTCCGCACGTGCGCGACAATGGGAAGCCGCACCCGCCCCCGTACCCGTCGAAGGAACCCGCTTCAGATGTCCTCGCTGCAGATCGGCCCGCACAGCGTGCAGCCCCCCGTGGTCCTCGCGCCGATGGCCGGGATCACCAACGCGCCCTTCCGGACCCTGTGCCGGGAGTTCTCGGGCGGCAAGGGCCTCTTCGTCAGCGAGATGATCACCACGCGGGCGCTGGTCGAGCGCAACGAGAAGACCATGCAGCTGATCCACTTCGACGCGAGCGAGAAGCCGCGCTCGATCCAGCTGTACGGCGTCGACCCGGACACCGTCGGCAAGGCCGTCCGCATGATCGCGGAAGAGGACCTGGCCGACCACATCGACCTGAACTTCGGCTGCCCGGTCCCCAAGGTGACGCGCAAGGGCGGCGGCTCGGCCCTCCCGTACAAGCGCAACCTGCTGCGCTCGATCCTGCGCGAGGCGGTCGGCAACGCCGGCTCGCTGCCCGTCACGATCAAGATGCGCAAGGGCATCGACGACGACCACATGACCTACCTCGACGCCGGCCGGATCGCCGTCGAGGAGGGCGTCACCGCCGTCGCGCTGCACGGCCGCACCGCCGCCCAGCACTACGGCGGCACCGCCGACTGGGACGCCATCGCGCGCCTGAAGGAACACGTCGGCGCGGTCAGCGACATCCCCGTGCTCGGCAACGGCGACATCTGGTCCGCGGACGACGCGCTGCGGATGGTGCGCGAGACCGGCTGCGACGGCGTCGTCGTGGGGCGCGGCTGCCTGGGCCGCCCCTGGCTCTTCGCCGACCTCGTGGCCGCCTTCGAGGGGCGTACGGAGGACTACGCGCGCCCCGCGATGAAGGAGGTCGCGGACATCATGGTGCGCCACGCGACGCTCCTCGGCGAGTGGCTGGGCGACGAGGCGCGCGGCGTGATCGACTTCCGCAAGCACGTCGCCTGGTACACCAAGGGCTTCTCGGTCGGCTCCGAGATGCGCCGCAAGCTCGCGGTCTCCTCCTCGCTCGAAGAGCTGGCGGAGCACCTCTCCGCGCTGGACCTCGACCAGCCCTGGCCGGCCGGCGCCGACGGCCCGCGCGGCCGCACCTCGGGCCGCAACAAGGTCGTCCTCCCGGACGGCTGGCTGGACGACCCGTACGACTGCGCGGGCGTCAGCGCGGACGCGGAACTGGACACGTCGGGCGGCTGACGGGCCCGGCCGGGCCGCTTGTCCACGACGAGCGCTGAGGGGGCGTCGTTCATGACGAGTGCTCAGGGTGTGTCGTTCACGACGAATGCTGCCGTCCGTGACGAGTAGTCAGGGGCGTCGTCCATGACGAGTACTCAGGAGGCGTTGGCGTCGTCCGTGGCGCAGGTGCCGATCGCCGCGTACGTGGCGGGGTGGGCCGCCCGCAGGTAGCGGGCCCAGGCGACGCCCAGTACGGCGGCCACGAGGACCAGGCAGGGCAGGACCCAGCGCAGCGGATTGCCGGGGCCGACGCCGAGCTGGACGCTGAACGTGGTGAGCGCGAGGTAGAAGATCACGGCGAGCGCCACGGCCGAGAGCCCGGGGGCGATCAGCCGCTGCCAGACTCCCTCGTCCGTACGGCCGCCGCCGCGCCCCTCGTCCGTACCGCGGCCACGGCTTCCCCGGCGCGCGAAGTAACAGATCACCGCCACCGACGTGACGAGCAGCAGCAGGATGACGCCCAGCGCGCCGAGGTTGGTGAGCCAGGTGAAGACGTCGTCCACCGGGTCGCGTCCGGCGAGCGCGAAGAGGGCGGTCACGGCCACGGTCACCGCGGTCTGTACGAGTGAGCCGCGCGCGGGGGAGGCGTACCGGGGGTGCAGTGCGCCGAGTGCGCGCGGCAGTACGCCCTCCCGGCCCAGGGAACGCACGTACCGGGCCACCGCGTTGTGGAAGGAGAGCAGCGCGGCGACCAGGGAGGTGATCAGGAAGAGTTGTGCCAGGTCGGAGAAGAGCGGGCCGAGGCTCTCCGCGCCGAGCGCGAACATCATCTCCGGGCCGTGCGCGGCGGCGTAGCGCACCGCGTGCCCGGCCCCGGCGCCGCTGATCATCGCCCAGGCGGTGACGGCGTAGAAGAGGCCGATGATCGCGACCGCGGTGTAGGTCGCGCGCCCGACGGTCCGCCGTGGGTCCTTGCACTCCTCGCCGTACAGCGCCGCCGATTCAAAGCCCATGAAGGCGGCGAAGATGCAGCACAGGGCGACGCCGAGCGCGCCGTCGGTGGCCGCGTGCCAGCTCAGCGGGGCGAGCGAGACGCCTTGCGGGGCGTGCCCGAAGGCCGCGACGTCGAAGACCAGCACGGTCCCGGACTCGATCACGATCAGTACGGCGAGTACCTTCACGCCCACGTCGATCCGCCGGTAGCCCAGCGCGCCGACCAGCGCCGTCGCGGCCAGCACCAGTGTCCACCAGGGAATGTCCAGGCCGGTGCGGGCCGCGAGGAAGTCGGCGGTGGTGGCGCCGAAGAGCCCGGCGATGCCGACCTGCATGGCGTTGTAGGAGACCAGCGCGACGAAGGCGGCGGCGACGCCCGCGGTGCGGCCGATGCCGTGCGCCGCGTAGGCGTAGAAGGCGCCGGCGCCGGTGATGTGCCGGCTCATCGCGGCGTAGCCCGCGCTGAAGACCGCCAGCAGGACCGCGATCAACAGGTAGAGCAGCGGGATGCCGAGGACGCCGGTGACGCCGAGGGACTGCGGGATGCCGCCGGCCGCTACGGTGAGCGGCGCCGAGGCGGCGATGATGAAGAAGACGATGCCGGGAACGCCGATGCGGGGCGCGGGGGTCGCGGGCGGTGCCGCGCCCGACGGGCGGGCTGCGGGAGCGCGTGGGTCGATGGCCATGCCAGGCTCCTGGGGCGGGGGATGATGGGGCACGAGCGCGCGGCGCGGGCGTACGGGCGAGCGGCGCGGGCGTACGGGCGAGCGGCCGGGAGTCGCCGCCGCGATATCGTTTGAGCCCGTATGGATTTCGGTGCGGCAGATCGTACGACCACAAACGACCCCCGGCAAGGGTCCGGGCGGGTTCGCAGGAAGGTGTGGGGAGATGCGGGAGATGCGGGAGCGGCTGTGGTGACCGGTCACCGTTCCATCGGGGACACGGAGAAGGCGGTACAGGCCAAGCTCGGCGAGACGCCCATCCGGCACGCGCAGATGGCGGCGGTGGGCAACATCTACCGCGCCGCCGCCGCGGTCCGGCAGCACTTCGAGAACTCGGTGCTGCGCGGCGCCGAGCTGACCTGGACCTCCTTCGTGGTGCTGTGGGTGGTGTGGATCTGGGGCGAGATGGAGACCCGGCGGGTCGCCGAGGAGGCCGGCATCTCCAAGGGCACGCTCACCGGCGTCGCCCGCACGCTCCAGGGCCGCGGCCTGATGGAACGCAGCGGCCACCCGACCGACGGCCGGCTCGCGCTGCTCTCCCTCACCCCGGCGGGCGAGGAGCTGATGGCGGAGCTCTTCCCGCAGTTCAACGCCGAGGAGGCATTCGTCACCGACGACCTCACCGACACCGAGGCCCGCCAACTCGCCGACCTCCTCCGCCGCATCGTCGTCCGAGTGGAAACGGACGGCGAACAGCGCCGGTTGGACCTACTGGGAGGCGCGGACCCACGGCCGCGGAGGAGTGGGCGGCGGGCGCGGGGGTGACCCGGTAGCGCCCGCGGGGCTGGCCCGGCAACCCCGCGGGGCTGTCCCGGCAACCCCCGTGGGGCTGGCCCGGCAACCCCCGTGGGGCTGACCCGGCGTCCCCCGTGGATCCGACCCCGCAAGCCCCGCGGGCCTGGCCTCACACCCCCCGCCTGCCTGACCCCACAACCCCCGCGGGGGCCCTCCCCCCTCCCCCCGGAGTAGTCACTTCGTGTGCGTCGGTCGGAAGGGCCCCTGCAACGGCCCGTCTAACAGCCCCCTGCAACAGCCCGTCCAACAGCCCCCTGTAACGGCCGCTGCAACGGCCCCCTGCAGCGGCCCGCCGGCGACTCTCCGTGACTACGTTTCGAGATTAGGGCACGGCGTTCTCATCCCGCTCGGGCTGTGGATAACTCGGACTCGACTGCCTCACCAGCGTGTCGAACAACCCCTGTTGGGCCGGGTCCTTCGCTGCCGTGTCCTCCGGGTGCCACTGCACTGCAACGAACCAGCCCGCCCCGTCCGGCAGTTCCAGCGCCTCGACCGTGCCGTCGGCGGCCCGGCCGGTCACCGTGAGCCCGGCGCCCAGCCGGTCCACGCACTGGTGGTGGAAGCAGGACGCGTCCACCCGCTCCGTACCGGCCGCGCGCGCCACGGCCGACCCGCTCTCCAGCCGTACGGGATGCACGACGTGCCGGTGCTCGCGGTCCGGCCCGCCCATGTCCTGCCGCAGCGTGCCGCCCAGCGCGACGTTCACGACCTGCAGTCCGCGGCAGACGGCGAGCGTGGGCAGCCCTGCCCCCAGCGCGTACCGGGCCACCGCCAGGTCGAACGCGTCCTGCTCCTCGTCCACGTCGTACACGCTCTCGTGCACGGCCGCCTCCGCCGTCGCGTACAGCCGCGGCGTCAGATCCCCGCCGCCCGGCAGCAGCACCCCGTCGCAGCGCGCCAGCCGATCCGCGACCTCCGCCTCGTCCACCCGCCCCTCGGGTGCGTACGGATGCATCATGAACGGCTCACCACCGGCCCGCAGTACGGTGTCGGCCAGCGCCCGCGCGGTGACCACGGCTTCGTACCGCAGCGCGGACGTCGTGGCGGAGAACCGCTGCGGCAGCGCGATCAGCGGACGCGTACGGGTGGTCGAGTTATTCACAACTGAATCCAAGTGGTCTTGAGTTCGGTGTACTTCTCCAGCGCGTGCGCGGACTTGTCGCGGCCGTTGCCGGACTGCTTGTAGCCGCCGAAGGGGACGGTCAGATCGCCCTCCTCGTAGCAGTTGACCCAGACCGTGCCGGCGCGCAGGGCGCGCGAGACGGTGTGCGCGGTGCGGAGATCGCCGGTCCACAGCCCGGCCGCCAAGCCGTACTCGGTGTCATTGGCCAGCGCCACCGCCTCCTCGACGGTGTCGAAGGTCAGCACGGACAGCACCGGCCCGAAGACCTCCTCGCGGGTGAGCGCCATGTCCGGGGTGACCCGGTCGAAGACGGTGGGCCGGAGGTACGTACCGCCGGGCACGGGCGCCGGGTCGAGCGGCTCGCCGCCGGTACGGAGCCGGGCCCCGGCCGCGCGCCCCGCCTCGACGTGCCCGCGTACGGCGTCCATCCGGGCGGCCCCCGCCAGCGCCCCCATCTCGGTCGCCGGATCCAGCGGATCGCCGATCCGCAGCGCTTCGGCACGCGCGACCACCGCGTCCGTCACCCGCTCCGCGACCGAGGAGTGCACGAGCAGCCGGGACGGCGCGGTGCACATCTCGCCCTGGTTGAAGAAGATCCCCCAGGCGGCGGTGGCGGCGGCCGCGTCCAGATCCGGCGCGTCGGGCAGCACGATGTTGGGGGACTTGCCGCCCAGCTCCAGCCAGACCCGCTTGAGGTTGGAGTCGGCGGCGTACCGCAGGTAGTGGCGGCCGACGGCGGTGGAGCCGGTGAAGGCGAGCACGTCGACGTCCGGGTGCAGGCCGAGCGCGCGGCCGGCGGTCGGCCCGTCGCCCGCGACGACGTTGAGCACGCCGCCCGGCACCCCCGCCTCCGCCATGGCCTCGTCGACGAGCCGCCCCAGCAGCAGGGCGGAGAGCGGAGTCAGCTCGGAGGGCTTGAGCACGACGGCGCAGCCGGCGGCCAGCGCCGGGGCGATCTTCCAGGCGGCGAGCGTGAGCGGAAAGTTCCACGGCACGACCGCCCCGACCACCCCGGCCGGCTCCCGCGTGACCAGCGCCAGCGCACCGGGATCGGTGTGCGGCACTTCATCGCGCAGCTTGTCCGCGAGCTGCCCGTACCACCGGAAAGTCCCTGCCACGGCCCGCAGTTCGATCCCGTACGACTCGGCGATCGGCTTACCGTTCTCCAACGAGATCAGCGCCGCGATCTCGGAGCGGTGCTCTTCGACGAGATCGGCAATCCGCAGCAGGGCGCGCCCCCGCTCGGCCGGGGCGAGACGCGGCCAAGGTCCGGAGTCGAACGCCCGCCGCGCCGCGGCAACGGCGAGATCCACCTCCTTCTCCCCGGCGTCGGCGACCTCGGCGAGCGCCGCACCGTCCCGCGGCGAGACCACATCGAACACGGCCCCCGACCCGTCCTCCTCCCGCCCCGCGATCCGATGCCGCCCCGGCGGCACGATCCCCTCGGCGACCCGTACCCAGTCCGCATGACTGCTGTCGAGCGTGGGCCCCATCACGGCCTCCTTGTCTGCGTTGCTTGTCTGAGTTGTTTGTCCGTTGGTGCGCCGCGCCCCGGTCAGCGGGTGTCGTGGACGATCTCGCCGTCGAAGATGGTCATGGTGACCGGGAGGGACGGGATGTCTTCCGGGGGTGTGTGGAGGAGGTCGCCGGCGAGGACGCAGAGGTCGGCGGTTTTGCCGGGGGTCACGGTGCCTTTCCAGGACTCGGCGAAGTCTTGGCGGGTGGCGTGGGTGGTGTAGGCGCGGAGGGCGGTTTGGAGGTCCACGCACTGGTCGGGGCCGCTGGGGCGGCCGGTGGCCTTGGAGCGGCGGAGGAGCATGGAGGAGACGCCGGCGCGCCAGTTCGGGTAGGTGATGGGGGCGTCGGAGCTGGCGGTGACCGGGATGCCGGCGTCCACCGCGCTGCGTACCGGCCATTGGTACGCCGAGCGTTCGGGGCCGACGATGCCGTCCATCAGGTCGGCGATGGTGTCCTTGACGCCGGGGTTCATGTTGGCGCCCCAGCCGTGTTTCGCCAGGGTGGCCAGGGCGCGGGGTGAGGCGAAGTCGCCGTGGATGATGTAGTGCCGGGCGTCCGGGCGCGGGTGGTCGAGCTGGGCGGCGGCGAAGGCGTCCACGACGGCGTCGATGCCGGCGTCGCCGGTGATGTGGACGCCGAGTTGGTGACCTGTGGCGTGGACGTGACGGATGATCGCGTTGAGTTCGTCGACGCGTTGGGTGTGGGTGCGGCCGTGCAGGCAGAGGCTGCCGTGGCCGCCGCCGTTCGCGTACTCCTCGGACATCCAGGCCGTACGGCTGGGCGGTACCCCGTCGGCGAAGAGCTTGACGCCGAGGACGGAGAGAAGACGGGGGTCGGCGCCGTCGCAGAGTCCTTCGAGGGCGGCCAGACGGTCGGGGAGACCGGCGGCCGCGCCGCCCATTTCGAGGGGGAGGAGCAGGACGCTGACGCGGGCGCGGAGTTGGCCCTCGCGCGCCATTCGCGCGTACACCTTCAGCGTGGCGGTGTCGGCGGAGCCGAGGAAGAGGCTCTTGCCGCCGGGCCCGAGCCCCGGCTCGGTGAAGCTGGTGATGCCCTCGGCGTGGCAGACGTCGATCGCGGCCCGGATCGCGGCCTCGCGCGCCGCCTCGGTCATGGCCGGGATGACGGTGTTGACCAGCTCCTGGGCGCTCTCGCGGAGGATGCCGGTGGGGGCGCCGTCGGCCCGCCGCTCGATGATGCCGCCGGGTGGCGCGTCGGTGTCCGGCGTGATGCCCGCCGCCTCCAGGGCGCGGGAGTTGAGCCAGGCGGTGTGCCCGGAGAACTCGTACAGGAGGACCGGGTGGTCGGGGGAGACCTCGTCCAGGTCCCAGCGGGTGGGCGTGCGGGCGCTGTCCTTGCGGCACTCGTCGAGGTACCCGATGTCCCAGCCGTTGCCGAAGATCCAGGTCCCGGGCGGCTGCCGGTCCGCCTGGGCGCGTACGGCCGCGCGAATGTCCGCGATCGAGGAGACGGTGGGGGACGAGACGTCCACGGCGAGCGGCGGGCGGGTGGCGCCGAACGCGCAGGCGTGCAGGTGCGAGTCGTTGATGCCGGGGAGGACGGTGCCGCCGGCGAGGTCGACGACCTCCGTGCGCGGGCCGATGAGCGGGCGCAGCTCGGAGGTGGTCCCGGTGGCGGCGATGCGGCCGCCGCGCACGGCGACCGCCTCGGCCGTACGGAACGCGGCGTCGAGGGTGAGGGCGTGGCCGTTGAGGAGGACGAGGTCGGCGGGAGCAGTGGGATCAATGGGAGTACTGGGAGTGGCGGGAGCAGCGGGATCTGGCATGGCGGCCCCTTAGGGACGGTGAGTACGGAGACCGGCAGCGGCTGGTAGTCGTTTGGGGTCAAACTTAATGTGGAGGTGCGGGGACGGCGCAAGAGGGCGGGGGATTTTCGTGGGGCGTTGAGTGTCGTACGCTGCGTCATACGCAACCCGTTTCGCGATGAGGTCCCAGCATCTACAGTGCTTAATCGTGGAACTCAGGCACCTGGAACACTTCGTCGCCGTCTCCGAAGAGCAGCACTTCACACGCGCCGCCGAACGGCTGCACATCGCCCAGTCCGGCCTCTCCGCCTCCGTACGCGCCCTGGAGCGCGAGCTCGGCGCCGACCTCTTCGCCCGCACCACCCGCCGCGTCCAGCTCACCGCCGCGGGCCGGGCCTTCCTCGTGGAGGCGCGCCGCACGCTGGCCGGAGCCGCCGCGGCGCGGGAGGCGGTCGCGGCCGTACGCGGCCTGTTCACCGGCACCCTCGCCGTCGGTACCGAGCAGTGCATGGGCATCATCGACCCCGTCTCGCTCCTGGCCGACCTGCGCGGACGCCACCCCGGCGTCGAGGTCCACATGGTCCAGTCCGGCTCGGCGCACCTGCTGGGGGAGGTCCGCCGCGGCGCCCTGGACCTGGCGTTCGTCGTGTACGAAGGGCACGAGGAGGGCGTGCGCATCCGGCCCGTGGCGACCGAGCCGATGATGCTGCTGTGCCGCCCGGACCACCCGCTCGTCCCCAGCGGCGAGCCGCGCGCGGCGTACGGCGGTGAACCGCCCGCAACGTACGGCGGCGAGCCGCCCGCGGCGTACGGTGGCGAACCGCTCGCCCCGCAAGCGCTGGCCGGCGAGGTCTTCGTCGACCTGCACCGCGACTGGGGCGCCCGGCGGGCCGCCGACGCGCTGTTCGCCGCCGCGGGCACGCGCCGCACGGTGGCGATGGAGGTCAACGACGTCTACACGCTCCTCGACCTGGTCGCGCGGGGGATGGGCGTCGCGGTGGTGCCCCGCCCGGTCACGCACAAGGACCAGGCGCGCGGACTCGCCGCGGTACCGCTCGCCGCCGACACGGTGTGGAATGTGGGCATCGCCGTGCCCCGCAGCGGCCGGCTCTCGCCCGCGGCCCAGGCGCTGCTGGCCTCCATCGAGCACCAGCCCGCCATGGAGCATCATCCGTCTATTGAGCACAGTCAGCGATGAATGTGATCAGAACTGGATGTTGGACGCGGTGCCCGCGCGAGCGCGAGGGTGTCCCGTGGGCGGGCCGGACAGGAGATCCCGTCCCATGATCTGACGTGGCGAAAGGCTGCTCCCATGGCGCAGGAAGTACGCGGAGTCATCGCACCGGGGAAGAACGAGCCGGTACGAGTGGAGACCATCGTGATCCCGGATCCCGGCCCGGGTGAGGCGGTCGTGCAGATCCAGGCGTGCGGTGTGTGCCATACGGACCTGCACTACAAGCAGGGCGGCATCAACGACGAGTTCCCGTTCCTGCTGGGGCACGAGGCCGCTGGCGTCGTGGAGTCGGTGGGCGAGGGCGTGACGGACGTGGCGCCGGGCGACTTTGTCATTCTGAACTGGCGTGCGGTGTGCGGGCAGTGTCGGGCGTGTCTGCGGGGGCGTCCGCAGTACTGCTTCGACACGCACAATGCCAAGCAGAAGATGACGCTGACGGACGGTACGGAGCTGTCGCCCGCCCTCGGTATCGGTGCGTTCGCGGAGAAGACGCTGGTGGCGGCGGGGCAGTGCACGAAGGTCGACCCGAGTGTCTCGCCCGCCGTGGCGGGGCTGCTCGGCTGCGGCGTGATGGCCGGCGTCGGCGCGGCGATCAACACGGGCAACGTCGGGCGGGGCGACTCGGTTGCCGTGATCGGCTGCGGTGGTGTCGGTGACGCGGCGATCGCCGGGGCCCGGCTCGCCGGCGCCGCGAAGATCATCGCGGTGGACATCGACGACCGGAAGCTGGCGACCGCCGAGGCGATCGGCGCCACGCACACCGTGAACTCCAAGGCCGTGGACGCGGTCGAGGCGATCCGCGAGCTGACCGGTGGGTTCGGTGCGGATGTCGTCATCGAGGCGGTCGGCCGTCCGGAGACGTACAAGCAGGCGTTCTACGCCCGCGATCTGGCGGGCACGGTGGTTCTGGTGGGCGTGCCGACGCCGGAGATGACGCTGGAGCTGCCGCTGCTGGACGTCTTCGGCCGCGGCGGGGCCCTCAAGTCGTCCTGGTACGGAGACTGCCTGCCGTCGCGTGACTTCCCGATGCTGGTCGACCTGCACCAGCAGGGCCGGATCGACCTCGGCGCGTTCGTGACCGAGACGATCGGCATCGAGGACGTCGAGAAGGCGTTCGACCGGATGCACGAAGGCGACGTGCTGCGCTCGGTGGTGGTGCTGTGATGGCGGCCCGCATCGATCACCTGGTCACCTCCGGGACGTTCTCCCTCGACGGCGGTACCTGGGACGTCGACAACAACGTGTGGATCATCGGGGACGACAACGAAGCAGTCGTCATCGACGCCGCGCACGACGCCGAGGCCATCCTGCGCGCCGTCGGGGACCGCCGGCTGCTGGCGATCATCTCCACGCACGCGCACAACGACCACATCGACGCCGCGCCGGAACTCGCGGACCGGGCCGCCTCCCCGGTCCTGCTGCACCCGGACGACTGGCCGCTGTGGAAGCTGACCCACCCCGAGCGGCTGCCGGACGGCGAGCTGGAGGACGGGCAGGTCTTCACGGTCGCCGGTACGGAGCTGACCGTGCTGCACACGCCGGGGCACGCGCCCGGCGCGGTGTGCCTGTACGCGCCGGCGCTGGGGGCCGTGTTCACCGGGGACACCCTGTTCGCGGGCGGCCCCGGCGCGACCGGCCGGTCGTTCTCGGACTTCCCGACCATCGTCGAGTCCATCAAGGAACGGCTGCTCAGCCTGCCGCCGGAGACCAAGGTGTTCACCGGCCACGGCGACAGCACCACCATCGGGGACGAGGCGCCGCACCTGGAGGAGTGGATCGCCCGCGGCCACTGAGCCGCCGCACCACCTGCTGGGGACCGGCACGGCCCCCAGCAGGACCCCGCGCAGTACGCCCTCTTTCGTACGCCCTCTTCGTACGCCCCTCAGGACGTCAGCCGCGCCACCCGCCGCATCACCTCGCGGCAGAAGCGGCCGACGTCCTGCGGGTCGTCGGTGAACTGCGACGGTTTGACGCAGAACGTGCCGAAGCCCTGCGCCAGCTGCTCCGGCACGCTCTCCAGCGCGCGGCCCAGGTCCGCGACCGCGTCCGGGCCGGGGAAGGCCGCCCGCGTACCGCCGACCAGCTCCAGCTCGTCCATCGAGCGGCCGGCCTCCGCCATCGCCGCGCGCAGCTTCTCCAGTTCCCCGGGGGCCGGCCGGCCCAGCGGGTTGAAGCCGTGGCCGTAACGGACCAGGCGGCGCAGCAGCGGGCCGTGCAGCGAGCCGCCCCCGAACCACAGCTCCGGGCCGCCGGGCCGGTACGGCTTGGGCTCCAGGTGGACGTCCGAGAAGGCGTAGTGCTCACCCTTGAAGGTGGCGGGGGAGGGCTGCCACAGCCGTTCCCACGCGGCCAGGTGCTCGTCCAGCAGCCTGCCGCGCTTCTCGAACGGCACGTCCAGCGCCGCGTACTCGTCGCGGCTCCAGCTCACCGTCGGCAGGACGACCAGCCGCCCCTCGCTGAGCAGGTCCAGCGTGGCCAGCTCCTTGGCGAGGACGAGCGGGTGGCGCAGCGGCGCCAGGATCGCGCCGGCGACCAGGCGCAGCCGCTCGGTGACCGCGGCGATGGCGCTGAGCAGGACGACCGAGTTGGGCCAGGGGGTGTGCGGGTCCTGGTTGCCCGGGAGGGCGTACTCGCGCGGGTTGGGCATGACGCCCCGCGCGCCGGAGTCCGGGCCGAGGACGAGGTGCTCGCTGAGCATGACCGAGTCAAAGCCCGCGTCCTCCGCCTCGCGGGCCCAGCGGACCAGCGCCGCCAGGTCGCAGCGGCCGCCGGTCATGGTCCAGTTCTCGCTGAGGACGAGCAGCATGCGGGGGGACGGCATGGGGCCTCCAGGTCATTGACGAGGGCTCTCGGGTGAGGTGCCGACCGACGGTATTGTTTGATGCCAAACGATACAAGGGTCCGGGCCCGAGCGGCACGAGGCTTCGAGCTCGACCGACCCAAGAGTCCGAGCCCGACCGACACAAGGCCCCGAACCCGAACCGAGCGAGGTATCCATGACAAAGCGCGCCCTGGTCATCGCCCACGACCACCTCTCCACCGCCGGCCACGCCGGCGACCGGCTGGCGCAGCGCGGATACGCGCTCGACGAACTGCTCGTGGTCCCCGCCGAGCGGTACGCGACTCCGGACGTCGAGCCCCGGTTTCCGGCGGCCGCCGAATATGACCTGATCCTGTCGCTCGGCGCGCCCTGGTCGGTGAACCGCATGAACGCGTGGATACGGGCCGAACTGGACCTGCTGCGGGACGCGCGGCGGCTGGGCGTACCCGTGCTCGGCATCTGCTTCGGCGGGCAGCTGCTGGCCGCCTCGCTCGGGGGATCGATTGAGCGCGCCCCGCGCTTCGAGCTCGGCTGGACGGAGATCGAGGCGGACGAGCCGGGGCTGGTCGGACCGGGGCCGTGGTTCCAGTTCCACGGGGACCGGTGGCTGCTCCCGAAGGCCGTACCGGAGGACGGTGGTGCCGGCCTGCCGCTCCGCGAGCTCGCGCGCAACGAGGTCGCGTCGCAGGCGTTCGTCTGCGGGCGGGCGCTGGGCGTGCAGTTCCATCCGGAGCTGACGCCGGAGGTGCTGCGGGCCTGGTTCGACGGCGATGACACGGGGATCGCGGAGTCGCTCGGCGCCGACCCCGACGCGCTGGTCAAGGAGGTGCGGGCGGCGCTTCCCGAGGCGCGGGAGCGGGCGTACGCGCTCGTGGACGCCTTCCTGGAGCGAGTGGCGACGGCGGGATGACAGGGGCGTTACCTGTCCGCCGGCCGGTCCGAATCGTGGGATCGGAGGGCCTCGGCGCGCGTGATTCTCGCCACCCTTGATCAGGGTCGCGCTCAGATGAGCGTTTCATCGGGGTTCTATGTCTCCAAGGCTGGCACTGGGTGCCACCGTTCTTGAGTTCAGACGATCAAGGCGATCGTCGCGCTCTGTGCGGAATCAGCCATGATCATCGATACCTTCCGGAGTCATACCTTCAGAAGATGAATGCATGATCTCGGGACAGCTGACTTTCGATCTGTTGGCTGACGTCGGGTTACAGGCGTATGTCGACCGAGTGGACGTACCCAGACGCCTTCGATCTGGGTATGTTCCTCGCCGTCAGGGCAGCCCGTCCGCGAGGAGTCAGTCCCGTGTCGGAAACACAAGATCCCCACGTATCCCCGTCCGCCGACGCGGTGAAGTTCGTCTACGACTTCACCGAGGGCAACAAGGACCTGAAGGATCTGCTCGGCGGGAAAGGTGCGAACCTCGCCGAGATGACCAATCTGGGACTTCCCGTCCCGCCCGGTTTCACCATCACCACCGAGGCGTGCAAGGAGTACCTGGAGAGCGGCGAGGAGCCGGCGGCACTGCGTGCCGAGGTCACCGCGCATCTGGACGCGCTGGAGCGCCAGATGGGCAAGAAGCTCGGGCAGGCGGACAACCCGCTGCTCGTATCGGTCCGTTCCGGTGCGAAGTTCTCGATGCCCGGCATGATGGACACCGTGCTGAACATCGGGCTCTCGGACGAGTCCGTGAACGGCCTCGCGCAGCAGGCCGGTTCCGAGCGCTTCGCGTGGGACTCGTACCGCCGCCTCATCCAGATGTTCGGCAAGACCGTGCTCGGCGTGGACGGTGACCTCTTCGAAGAGGCGCTGGACGAGGCCAAGAAGGCCAAGGGCGTGAAGGTCGACGTCGAGCTGGACGCGGCCGACATGAAGAAGCTCGTCGGGCAGTTCAAGGAGATCGTCTCCAAGGAGACGAAGCGCGACTTCCCGCAGGACCCGCGCGAGCAGATGGACCTCGCCGTCCGCGCGGTCTTCGAGTCGTGGAACACCGACCGGGCCAAGCTGTACCGGCGCCAGGAGCGCATCCCGGGCGACCTCGGCACGGCGGTCAACGTCTGCTCGATGGTCTTCGGCAACCTCGGCCCCGACTCCGGTACCGGCGTCGCCTTCACCCGCGACCCGGCCAGCGGCCACCAGGGCGTCTACGGCGACTACCTGCAGAACGCGCAGGGCGAGGACGTCGTCGCCGGTATCCGCAACACCGTTCCGCTCGCGGAGCTGGAGCAGCTCGACAAGAAGTCGTACGACGAGCTGATGCAGATCATGGAGACGCTCGAGACGCACTACAAGGACCTGTGCGACATCGAGTTCACCATCGAGCGCGGCAAGCTGTGGATGCTGCAGACCCGCGTCGGAAAGCGCACGGCCGGTGCGGCCTTCCGCATCGCCACGCAGCTCGTCGACCAGGGCCTGATCGACGAGGCCGAGGCGCTGCAGCGGGTCAACGGCGCGCAGCTCGCGCAGCTGATGTTCCCCCGCTTCGACGAGAAGGCGAAGACCGAGCTGCTGGGCCGGGGCATCGCCGCCTCGCCTGGCGCGGCCGTCGGCAAGGCCGTCTTCGACTCGTACACCGCGGTCAAGTGGTCGCGTTCGGGCGAGAAGGTCATCCTCATCCGCCGCGAGACCAACCCGGACGACCTCAACGGCATGATCTCCGCCGAGGGCATCCTCACCTCGCGCGGCGGCAAGACCTCGCACGCCGCCGTCGTCGCCCGCGGCATGGGCAAGACCTGTGTCTGCGGCGCCGAGGAGCTGGAGGTCGACACCAAGCGGCGCTGCCTGACCGCGCCGGGCGGTGTGGTCATCGAGGAGGGCGACGTCGTCTCCATCGACGGCTCCACCGGCAAGATCTACCTCGGTGAGGTCCCGGTCGTCCCGTCCCCGGTCGTCGAGTACTTCGAGGGCAAGGTCGACGCGGAGGCCGAGGGCACGGACGAGCTCGTGCAGTCCGTGCACCGCCTGATGTCGTACGCCGACTCCAAGCGCCGGCTGGCCGTCCGCACCAACGCCGACAACGCGGAGGACGCCGCCCGCGCCCGCCGCTTCGGCGCGCAGGGCATCGGCCTGTGCCGCACCGAGCACATGTTCCTCGGTGAGCGGCGCGAGCTGGTCGAGCGCCTGATCCTCGCCGACACCAACGACGAGCAGGACGCGGCGCTGGCCGCCCTCCTCCCGCTGCAGAAGGGCGACTTCGTCGAGCTCTTCGAGGCGATGGACGGCCTGCCCGTCACGGTGCGCCTCCTGGACCCGCCGCTGCACGAGTTCCTGCCGGACATCACCGAGCTGTCCGTACGGGTCGCGCTCGCCGAGGCCCGCAAGGATGCCAACGAGAACGACCTGCGCCTGCTCCAGGCCGTGCACAAGCTGCACGAGCAGAACCCGATGCTGGGTCTGCGCGGCGTCCGCCTCGGCCTGGTCATCCCCGGCCTGTTCACCATGCAGGTACGGGCCATCGCGCAGGCCGCGGCCGAGCGGAAGAAGGCCGGCGGCGACCCGCGCGCCGAGGTCATGATCCCGCTGGTCGGCACCGTCCAGGAGCTGGAGATCGTCCGCGAGGAGGCCGAGCAGGTCATCGCGGAGGTCGAGCAGGAGCAGGGCGTGGAGCTGGGGGTCACCCTCGGCACGATGATCGAGCTGCCCCGTGCGGCCCTCACCGCCGGGCAGATCGCCGAGTCCGCCGACTTCTTCTCCTTCGGCACGAACGACCTCACGCAGACCGTGTGGGGCTTCTCCCGGGACGACGTGGAGGCCAGCTTCTTCACCGCGTACCTGGAGAAGGGCATCTTCGGCGTCAGCCCGTTCGAGACGATCGACAAGGACGGCGTGGGCTCGCTCGTCCGCAACGCCGTGGAGGCCGGCCGGGCCACCCGCCCCGACCTCAAGCTCGGCGTCTGCGGCGAGCACGGCGGCGACCCCGAGTCGGTGCACTTCTTCCACGAGGTGGGCCTGGACTACGTGTCCTGCTCGCCGTTCCGCATCCCCGTGGCGCGCCTGGAGGCGGGCCGCGCGGCGGCGGAGTCCAAGGGCAGCGACAGCCGCTGACCCGCGGTCGGGCCAGAGCGCCCGACCCCTGAGCACGTCTGCCGGCCGGTGCACGAAACTCCGGTCGGCAGGCGGTACAAACGGCCGGTCACCCGGTCCACAGACGACCGGAGCCGCTGTATGGGCCCCCGACCCTCAGCCTATGGGCGGCTCCGGCTCGCTGAAACGAGGGCGGCACCTGTGCGGAGGTGCCGCCCTCGCCTTTTCCGGACTCCCCCCTCGGGAGCTGCCGCCGCCAGCTCGGCCCGGGCGGCGGCCTTCGGCGGGTAGCGGGACGGCCGGTGATGACTCGTCACCCCCCACGGGTCCGAGCAATCCGTGCCATCCGTATCGCCACCGAATTGAGCAACAGCATTCCGGGAGTTCGGCCCCGGCGCGACCCTTTTCAAGTCTGGCCAAAAGGGCGTGGTGACCCCACGTGGCCGTGTGCATACTCGGTGCTCGGGGGCCGACAACGGATGGCGATGGTGGGGTTTCGGTGCTGCGCGTCCATTTCAGTGGACCGGATCTGGCACGCGTGCGGATTGCCGCGCGCCCTGATGTGCTGTGGGAGACCGTTTTAAGTTTTCACCGACTTCGCGACCGGCAGGGTGGTACGACGCTGAACGAATGGCGGACGGAAACCCGCTCCCGGTTGAATGGTGAAACACGTTATCTCGCCCCGCTGATCCCTACCAAGGGATATTTTCCCGATTTCCTGACGCCCCCCGAGGGGCTGCTCGGAATCGATGACGCACTCGCCGCGCTGAAGGCGACTCCGGCCCCGCGGCTGCACCGGGACCTCACCCGGCTGACCGAGGGCCGCCCGCCCCAGCCGTGGCTGCGCGACCTCGCCCAGGGCGACACCCGGCCGCTGCACCGGCTCGCCGGCGTCCTGCGGCACTACCACGACGCGGCCATCGCGCCCTACTGGCCGCACCTCCAGGCCCGTATCGAGGCGGACCGGGCGGCCCGCGGCCGGGCCCTGCTGGACGGCGGCGCCGACCGGCTGCTCGGCTCGCTGCCGCCCATGATGCGCTGGCGGCCGCCCGTCCTGGAGGCCGACTATCCCGTCGACCGCGACGTGTACTTGAACGGCCGGGGGCTGCTGCTCGTCCCGTCGTTCTTCTGCCGCCGCACCCCGGTCACCCTCCTCGACCCGGAGCTCACACCCGTCCTGGTCTACCCCGTCGAGCACCACGCCCCGCGGCCCACCGTGGCCACGGCGCCGGGCCGTTCGCTCGGCAAGCTCGTCGGCCGCACCCGCTCCGCGATCCTGCGGGGCATCGGCGGCGGCTGCACCACCAGCGAACTGGCCCGGCGCGCGGAGGTGTCGCTGGCCTCCGCGAGCCAGCACGCGACCGTACTGCGGGAGGCCGGACTGCTCGTCACCCTGCGCCAGGGCAACGCGGTCCTGCACACCCTCACGCCCCTGGGCGCCGCCCTCATCCGCGGCGGCGCCCCGGCGGACCCGGTACCGGCTACGCCCGGAACGGCCCCGTGACCTCGTAGGTGATGCCGCCGGACGAACTGCCGGTCGTGCCGCGCTGGCTGGAGAAGTACAGCCGCTTGCCGTCCGGCGAGAAGGCCGGGCCGGTGATCTCCGAGCCCGACTGGCCGCTGATCCGCAGGAACGGCGCCACGACGTCGTCCGGCGTGATGACGCAGATCTCCATGTTGCCGCCGTCCTCGGCGACGTAGAGGTCGCCGGAGGACGCGCCGGTGACGTTGTCGACGCCGGTCAGCGGCGCGTTCCCGCCGGTGACCAGCGAGTCGTCGTACGCCAGCTCGTACGTGTTGTTCGCCAGGTTCAGCTGCCAGAGGCGGTTGTCGCCCTTGGTGGTGAACCACACCGTGTCGTTGGCGTAGTGGCAGCCCTCGCCGCCGTTGAAGTGCTTGGCGCCGGAGACCTGGGTACGGGTGGTGGCCGGCGAACCGTCCGGGTCCGGCACGTCCGCCCAGCTGAAGGAGCCGGCTGTGGCGGTCCCGGCGACCAGCACCTGGAGCCGGCCGGCCGACAGATCGCCCCAGGTGGTCGGCACGAAGCGGTACAGGCAGCCGTCCGACTCGTCCTCGGTCAGATAGATCACCTTGCGCACCGGGTCGGCCGCGGCCGCCTCGTGCTTGAACTTCCCCAGCGCGTCCCGGCGGACCGCGGCCTTCGCCCCGAACGGGTCCGTCTCGTACACCGCGCCGAGCGAGACCTCCTCGCAGGAGAGCCAGGTGTTCCAGGGGGTTCTGCCGCCCGCGCAGTTCTGCCGGGTGCCGGAGAGTATGCGGTACGCGCCGGTGATCGCGCCCGTCGAGGAGAACTTCACGGCGCTGACGCCGCCGCCGGGGTTGATCTCGGAGTTGGAGACGTAGATCCAGCCCGCGCCATCGGCGAAGCAGGCGCCGCCGTCGGGGGCGTCGTGCCAGGTGTACCCGGTGCTGCCGACCGTCTGACGCGACCGGGCGATGACCCGGCTGGTGAACCCGGCGGGCAGCTGGATGCCGTTGGCGTCCGCGGCGCCGAGCGCGCCGTACGGGCCGGAGCCCGGCTGGGCGGGTGCGGCGTAGGCGGCACCGGGCATCAGGGTGCCGGCGAAGGCGGCCGCCGAGGCACCGATGACGGCTCCGCGCAGGAAGGTACGACGTTCCACGGTCACTCCACGTGTGTCGGGAGAGCCCCGGCCGCCGGACGGCGGCCGGGGTGGCGCGAAGTGCACCGTAGGAGGCCCGAGTTGACGTGACCTCAACAAGCGGTAACGGGAGGCCGGACAGTCCTACTGGGGCCGGTCGCCCGCGATGGCGACCCGCTCGGCGACCCGGGCGTGCGGCGCGTAGTCGTACACCGCGTAGTGCTGCGTCGCCCGGTTGTCCCAGAACGCCACGTCGCCCGCCTGCCAGCGGAACCGCACCTGGTACTCCGGCACATGGGCCTGCTGGAACAGCAGCCGCAGCATCCGGTCGCTCTCCTCCTGGTCCCAGCCCACGATGCGGGTGGTGAAGGAGGTGTTGACGAAGAGCATCTTCCGGCCGGTCTCCGGGTGCCGGCGCACCACCGGGTGCTCGACCGGCGGGAACTGCTCCTGGAGCGGGGCGAGCCGCTCCGCCGAGTAGAAGCGCGAGAAGCCGGGGATGAAGTCGTGCACGGCCTTCGCGCCGTCGATGCGGTCCTTCACCTCCTGCGGCAGGTTGTCGTACGCGGCCGCCATGTCCGCCCACATCGTGTCCCCGCCGAACGGCGGCACCTCGCGGAGCTGGAGTACGGCGCCCAGCGCGGGCCGCTCCCGGAAGGTCACGTCCGTGTGCCAGACGTTCTCGAAGGTGGGTGCCGTGGGGTCCTTCTTGTCGAACCGCACCACCTCCTCGCTGGCCCCGCGCGCCAGCAGCGGATTGGTCTCCAGCTCACCCCAGTTGCGGGCGAACGCGGCCTGCGCGCCGGAGGTCAGGTGCGCGCCGCGGAAGAAGAGCACCTTCCACTCCAGCAGGGCCCGGTTCAGCTCGGCGCGGAGCGCGTCGCCCAGCGGCCGGGACAGGTCCACGCCGCGGATCTCGGCACCGATGGTGCGGCCCTGCGGCACGACCTCGAAGCGCTCGTACGGCCGGTCCTCCCAGCCTTCGGGCAGCCGGTTCAGGACGCGTACGCCTTCGTAGAGGCCGTCGGCGGGGATGCGGTGATCGCGCAGCAGCGGGGCGGCGGGGGCGGTGGTGGGTTCGGCGATGGCCGTCATCTGATCCTCCTGGAGGTACCAAGGGACTGGGAACGTGCGCAGGCACGGAAAGGGTGAAAAAGGAAAAAGGGGGAGGAAAGAAGCGCCGCGAGCCGACAGGGCTCAGCGACGCGGGGAACAGGCCGGGGGAGACCCCACCCGGCCGCGGCGGCTCAGGAAGCTGAGGCCGCGGGGCGCGCACTCACCGTGGGGGCCGCAGTCCTGCGGCTCCCGCACACGGGAAGGTGTAAGCGCCATCATGTCTCGCACCGTACCAGGCCCGCCGCGGTGGTCACCAGGAGGTGTCAGTCGTCGATACCCGTCCGCTCCACGCCCGCCACGATGTACCGCTGGAGCAGGAAGAACACCAGGACCAGCGGCAGGATCGAGACCGCGGCCGCGAGGAACAGCGCGTGCAGATTGACGTTCTGCGCGGTGGTGAACGTCGACAGCGCCACCTGCACCGTCCACGCCTCCCGGTCCTGGCCGATCACCAGCGGCCACAGGAAGGCGTTCCACGCCCCGATGAAGACGATCGTGCCGACCGCCGCGAACACCGGCCGTGAGTTCGGCACCACCACCCGCCAGTACGTCCGCCAGTACCCCAGCCCGTCCACCCGCGCCGCGTCCTCCAGCTCGCGCGGGAAGCCGAGGAAGTACTGCCGGAAGATGAAGCACGCGAAAGCGGAGAAAAGGGTGGGAATGATCAGTCCGCGCAACGTCGAGATCCAGCCGAGGGAGGAGACCAGCACGAAGCTGGGCACGAAGGTGACCGCGGCCGGGACCATGAGCGTGCCGAGGATCGCGTAGAAGACCGCGTTCGCGTGCCGGTACGGGATGCGGGCCAGGCCGTACCCGGCCAGCGAGGCCAGCAGCAGCGTGCCCAGCGTGGTGGCCACCGCGATCACCGTGGAGTTCAGCAGCGCCCGCGCCATCGGCAGGTTCGGGTCCGCGAACAGTTCGGCGAAGTTGCCCCACTGCAGCGAGCGCGGGAAGAACGTCCAGTCCGGCGCGGTGATGTCCGCCTCGGTCGCCAGCCCGTTCCGCAGCAGCAGGTAGAACGGGATCAGGAAGAGCAGCGCGAGGACGATCAGCAGGACCAGCCGCAGGGCCCGGCCCGCCCGGATGAGTGCCTGGTCCACCGGTCAGTCCTCCTTGCGGCCGAGCCCGAACCAGCGGGCCTGGACGATGGTCGCCACCGCGATGATCAGCGCGAGGATCACCGCGCCCGCGCTGCCGAGCCCGAGGTTCTGCTCGCTGCCGAGCGCGATGTAGTACAGGTAGACCAGCGGCGGCCGGGCGTACGGCGGATAACCGCGGGCGTCGGAGAGCAGGTTGTAGAACTCGTCGAATGCCTGGAAGGCGTTGATGACCAGGAGCAGGACGACGGCCACCGACGTCGCCCGCAGCTGCGGGAAGGTGATGTGCCGGAAGGTCTGCCAGCCGGGCTTCGCGCCGTCCACCGCGGCCGCCTCGTACAGCCGCGGGGAGATCCGCTGCAGCCCGGCCAGGAAGAGGATCATGTAGAAGCCGGCCTGCAGCCACAGCCGTACGGTGACGATCACCAGCCAGTACCAGGGCGGGTCGGTCGTCGACAGCCACGCCGTCTGGTCCGCGCCGAACCACCCCAGCACGGTGTTGACCAGCCCGAAGCGCACCCCGTTGAAGACCGACAGCTTCCACACCAGCGAGGCCACCACGTAACTGCACGCGGTGGGCAGGAAGAAGACCGACCGGAAGAACGCCTGCGCGATCCGCACCCGGTTCACCATCAGCGCCAGCCCGAGCGACAGCACGTACGTCGCCGGCACGATGAACGCCGAGAACAGCAGGAACGTCCCCAGGCTGCTGAGGAACGCGTCGTCGCCCAGCATCGCGGCGTAGTTGTCCAGTCCGACGAACTTCGTCGGCGTCACGGTGTTGTGCGCGTCGAAGAAGCTGAGCCAGACGCTCCACAGCAGCGGTACGTACGTGAACAGGGCCAGTCCGACCGCGAACGGACCGACGAACACCCAGAACCACAGAGTGCGGTTCTGGGGTCCCAGCAGGCTCCGGATCACTTCTTCTTGACCCGTTCCAGCTCCGCGCGGGTCTTGCGGACGACCGACTTCAGCTCCGTCTCCGGGTTCGCGCCGTTCTTGATGATGCGGCTGAGCGCGTCCTGGTAGGCGGTCTTCGCGGCGGTGGTCCACAGCAGCGGTTCGGCGTAGCCGTGGTCCGTGGCGTAGGAGACCGCGTCGGCCGCCGCGCCCGACCGCAGCTCCTTCGCCTTCTTCGCGAGCGAGATCCGGGCCGGGATGTGGAAGCCGTAGGAGAGCGCGAAGTCGCGCTGGTGGTCCGTGCGGTCGATCCACAGCCACTTCGCGAACTCCGCGGCCTCCTTCTTGTGCTTGCTGCGCGCGCTCACCGCCGAGCCGTACGCGCCGACCGGCACCGCGACCTTCCCGCCCGCGCCGTCCTTCGGGAACGGCAGCACACCGAAGTCGTCCCCCAGCGCCTTCTTCACCTCCGGCAGCGCCCACAGCCCCGACCACTGCATGGCGGTCAGGCCCTGGGTGAGCGCGTCCGGGTCGGACCAGTCGGTGGGCGCGCCGAGCAGGAGCGACTTGTCGGCGTACAGCTCGTGGATCTTGCCGAGCGTGCGGGCCGCCGCCGGGTCGTCGAAGCCGACCTTGCCGTCCTCGGTGACGGCCGAGAGGCCGGCGGCGTAGAGCGGGGTGCCGAAGAGCGCGCCCGCGCCCCCGTCGTTCCCCAGGAACAGCCCCTTGACCTTGTCCTTCCTGCCCTTGGCGGTCAGCTCGCGGGCGGCGTCGACCAGTTCGTCGAGCGTGCGGGGCGGCCGGACTCCGGCGTCCGTCAGCATGCTCTTGCGGTAGTACAGCAGCTGCGCGTCGATGACCTGGGGGATCGCCCAGATCTTGTCCTGCCAGATCTTCGGCGCGAGCACGGCCTGGTTGAAGTCGTCCTTGGCCGGCGCGACCTGGTCGGTCAGGTCGGCCACCTGGCCGCCGCGGATCTGGTCCAGCGTCGGGCCGTTGACCTCGAAGACGTCCGGGCCCGAGTCGGTGAGCAGGGCGGCGGCGGTCTGCCGGTCGTAGTCTCCGGGCCGCCACTGGACGGTGACGTCGGCCTTGTCGTACGCAGCGGCGTACCGTTTCACCGCCTGCTCGGTGCCGGCCTCGCCGTACTGGTGGTACCACTGGCTCAGCGCCGGACCCGAACTGCCGCCGCTCCGGCCGGTGTTGGAGCCGCAGGCCGCCAGTGCGCCGGTGAGCGCGATACCGCCGCCGGCCGCCAACAGCCGCCGTCTGCCGATGTCCGTCATGCCTGCTGTCCCCCAGCGCTCGTCGATGATCGACCCGGTGCGGCTACTCTGCCGCACCGGTGTGATGCACGCATGGCAACAACGTGAAACGCGCAACAGATCATTCCGGACGGGGACATCGCCGGGTGTCGCGGGCGCATCGCACCGCCCGCCGCGCAGGTCACTCCAGCTCGGCGAGCACCTCCTGGGCGATGCCGAACGCGGTGTTGGCGGCCGGTACGCCGCAGTAGACGGCGCTCTGCATCACGACCTCGCCGATCTCCTCGGGGGTGAGGCCGTTGCGTACCGCGGCCCGTACGTGCATGGCGAATTCGGAGTGGTGGCCGTGGGCGATCATCGCGGTCAGCGTGATGCAGCTGCGGGTGCGGCGGTCCAGGGTGTCGCCGGCCCAGATCTCGCCCCAGGCGTAGCGGGTGATGAAGTCCTGGAAGCGGGCGGTGAACCGGGTCTTCCCGGCCTCGGCGCGGTCCACGTGCGCGTCGCCCAGGACGGCGCGGCGCACGGCCATCCCGGCGGCGTGCCGGCCCGCGTCGTCGACCGGGTGCCCGGCGGTGCCGGACGCGGCGTCGGGGTCCGGCGCGAAGTGGGCGGCGAGCGCGGCGGTCACCGGGCCCGGCCGGTCCACCCCCGCCAGGTGGTAGGCGTCCGCGACCTCGGTGAGGCTCGCGCCGGGGATGCCGTCGGCGATCTCGCGGGCGTGCGCGGGCGGCGTCGCCGGGTCCTCGCGGCCCGCGACGACCAGCGTGGGCACGGTGATGTCGGCCAGCCGGTCGCGGATGTCGTACGAGGCGAGCGCCTCGCAGCAGGCGGCGTAGCCGGCCGGGTCGGTGTCCAGCAGGTCCTTGATCAGCGCCTGCCCGCGGTGCGCCGCGGCGAACTCGGGCGCGAACCAGGTGCCCGGACGGCTGGCCGCCATCGCCTCCGTACCGTCCGCGCGGACCAGCGCGGCCCGCTCCCGCCAGGTGTCCGAGCCGCCGAAGTCCGCCGAGGAGCAGACCACGGCCAGCCGGGTCAGCCGCTCGGGGTGGTCGGCGGCCAGCGTCAGGCCCACCGCGCCGCCGATGGAGATCCCGGCGTACGCGAAGGTGTCCCAGCCCTGCGCGTCGGCCAGCCCCAGCACGAGCCGGGCGAGGTCGGCCATGGTCGCCTCGGCGGGCACCAGCCCGGCCGCCGAACCGCCGTGCCCCGGCAGGTCCCAGCGCAGCACGCGGTGCGTCCGGGTCAGGGCCGCCAGCTGCGGCTCCCAGACATCGAGCGAGGTGCCGATGGACGGGCCGAGGATGAGCGGCGGGGCGTCCTGCGGTCCGTCGAGCCGGTGGTGGGGGAGCTCGGTCATGTGGGGGCCTCCTCTGGGGAGTTACGGATACGGATGGGGAACGGGTGCCCGGCGGGGCGGCGGTCAGGCGCCGGTCGCGGACGCGGGGCCGTGGCGGGTCCCGGTGGCTTCACGCGGCCGGGCCCGGACGGCGCAGCGCCCGGTCGGTGAGGACGGCCGCCGATCCGGTGTACGCGGCGGGGTCGGCCAGCGCGGCCAGCTCCTCCGGGGGCAGCGCACCGGCCACCTCCGGGTCGGCGCGCAGCACGTCGGCCAGCGTGCGGTCCTCCTCGACGGCGGTGCGCGAGGCGCGGGTCAGCGCCGCCTTGGCCGCCTGCCGCCCGAGTACCGGCGCGAGCGCGGCGGACAGCCGCTCGGCGGCCATCAGCCCCTTGGTCCGCATGAGGTTGGCGCGCATCCGGTCGGGGAAGACGCGCAGGCCCTCGGCCAGCGCGGCGGCGTGCTCGGCGGCGCCGCCGGCCAGCCGCAGCAGCTCGCGCAGCGGCTGCCATTCGGCGTGCCAGGCGCCGGCCGGGCGCTCGTCCTCGGCGGCCAGCGAGCCCAGTACGGTCGCGGCGAGACCCGGGGCCTGCCGGGCCGCGGCGGCGAGCAGCGTGGCGCGTACCGGATTGGCCTTGTGCGGCATCGCGGACGAGCCCCCGCCGCTGCCCTCGGCGACCTCACCGCACTCGGTACGGGAGAGCACCAGCACATCCGCGGCGATCTTGCCGAGCGCGCCGGTGGCGAACGCGAGCGCGGATGCCAGGTCGGCGACGGGCGTCCGCAGCGTGTGCCAGGGGAGTACCGGCTCGTCGAGCCCGGCCTCCGCCGCGTACGTCGCGATCAGCCGCTCCCCGTCCTCGGGCGCGAAGGTCTCCGACAGCGCGCCGAACGCGGCCAGCGTCCCGGCGGCCCCGCCCAGCTGGGCCGGCAGCCGGACCGCCGCCAGCCGCTCGTACGCGTCCAGGACCAGCGCCCGCCAGCCCGCCGCCTTCAGCCCGAAGGTGGTCGGCACGGCGTGCTGGGTGAGGGTGCGGCCCGGCATGACCGTCTCGCGGTGCACCTCCGCCAGCCCGTGCAGCGCGGTCGCCGTACGGGCGAGGTCACTCAGTACCAGCGCCACCGTCCGCCGTGCGACCAGCATCGCGCCGGTGTCCCAGATGTCCTGGCTGGTGGCGCCCCGGTGGACGTACGCGGCGGCGTCCGGCGCGCTCTCCTTGACCGCCGCGGTGAGGTCCGCGACCAGCGGGATCACCGGGTTGCCGCCGGAGCGGGCACGCAGCGCCAGGTCACGGACGTCAAACCGGCGCACGTCGGCCGCGGCCGTCACGGCGTCGGCCGCCGCGCCCGGGGCCTCGCCGAGCGCGGCCTGCGCGCGGGTGAGCGCGGCCTCCGCGTCCAGCATGGCCTGGAGGAACGCGGCGTCTCCCGTCGCGGCCTCGGCCGCCGAGCCGGCCCGGACGGGGGCCAGCAGCCCCACGTCCGCGGGCCCGGCGGCGGAGTCCCCGGCGGGTTCAGTCGAAGGCAAGGAAGACCGTCTCCTTGTCGCCCTGGAGGTGGATGTCGAAGCGGTACGTGCGGTGCTTGTCCGCCTCGGCCCTGGCGAGAAGAGTCTCCCGCCGCGCGGGCTCCAGACCCGACAGCAGCGTGTCGCCGGCGGGTTCGTCGAGGTAGGCGCGGGTGAAGAGGTGGTGCAGCAGGCCGCGCGCGAAGACGCAGACGGAGAGGTACGGCGCACCGCCCGGCGGCAGCGTGCGGATCGCGTAGTGCCCGTCGGCGTCGGTGGGCACCCGCCCGAAGCCGGTGAAGTCCACGCCGTTGCGGCCGTAGAAGCCACCGGTCACCGGGTCGCGGCGGAGCGAGCCGGGCTTGCCGGTGAGCGAGCCGTCGGGCGCCGCCTGCCAGAACTCCAGCAGTGCGTCCGGGACCGGCTCGCCGGCACCGTCGTACACGTATCCGTGCACGGTGATCGTGTCCGGGTGCCCGGCCGGGGCGATCTCGCCGCCGTCGGGGAACGGCAGCGCGTACCCGTAGAAGGGGCCCACGGTGTGCGAGGGCGTCGGGGCCAGTGCGGGGCTGTGCTGGTCGGACATCAGCGGCCCTCCTCGATCCAGGTGGCGGACGGACCGTCCAGGACGATGTCCCAGCGGTAGCCCAGCGAGAACTCCGGCTGGGACAGGTCGTGGTCGTAGGTGGCGATCAGCCGCTGCCGGGCCGACTCGTCGGTCACCGAGCGGAGGATCGGGTCGTACGGGAACAGCGGGTCGTTCGGGAAGTACATCTGCGTGACCAGCCGCTGGGTGAACGCGTCGCCGAAGAGCGAGAAGTGGATGTGCGCCGGGCGCCAGGCGTTGGTGTGGTTGCGCCAGGGGTAGGCCCCGGGCTTGATGGTGGTGAAGGAGTAGCTGCCGTCGTCGCCGGTCAGCACCCGGCCCACACCGGTGAAGTTGGGGTCCAGCGGCGCGGGGTGGTCGTCGCGCTGGTGGGCGTACCGGCCCGAGGCGTTGGCCTGCCAGATCTCGACGAGCTGGCCGCGCACGGGACGGCCGCGGCCGTCCAGCAGCCGCCCGGAGACGGTGATCCGCTCGCCGAGCGGCTCGCCCGTGTGCTGCCGGGTGAGGTCGTTGTCGAGGGCCGTGACGTCGGTGGTGCCGAAGGCCGGGCCGGACAGCTCGACGGTCTCCGGGTCGCCGTGCACCGCGACCAGCGGCTGCTTGGGGTGGCGCAACGCGCTGGAGCGGTACGGCGCGTAGTCGCGCGGCGGGTGGTGCGCGGCGGGCGCGCCGCCGGCCCGCGCCTTGTCGTACGCGTCCTGCAGCTCGGCCACTTCACGGTCGATGTCGTGCTGGGTGAGTGCCATGGTGGTCTCCTACTTCTTCCCTGCGGCCTTGAGCTTCCGCAGCGCGGCCAGCTCCTCGGTGGTGGGCGCGGCGGTGGTGCCCACCTCGGCCGCGACCCGCAGCTCCCAGCCGGTGGCCGCCCGCACCTGGTCGACGGTGACGCCGGGGTGCAGCTCGGTGAGGACCAGCTCGGCGGTCTCCGGGTCCGGGCGCAGCACGCCGAGGTCGGTGATGACGGCGGTGGGTCCGGCGCCCGGCATGCCGAGCGCGGCGCGGTCCTTGGGTCCGGAGCCGTGCCCGAGGGTGGTGACGAAGTCCAGTGCCCGCACGAAGTTACGGGTGGAGTGGCGCAGCACCATCAGCACCTTGCCACAGTTGGCGGCGATCTCCGGGGCGCCGCCCGCGCCGGGCAGCCGGCCCTCGGGCTTGTCCGGGCCGCGGTTGACCACGGTGGTGTTGATGTTGGCGTACCGGTCGACCTGGGCCGCGCCGAGGAAGCCGACGTCGATCCGGCCGCCCTGCAGCCAGTAGTTGAACATCTCCGGTACCGGCACCACCGCGTCGGCGGTCTCGGCCAGTTCGCCGTCGCCGATGGACAGCGGCAGCGCGGTCGGCTTGGAGCCGATCGTGCCGGACTCGTAGATGAGGACCAGGTCCGGATTGACGGTGGCGCGGGCCAGGTTGGCGGCGGTGCTGGGCAGGCCGATGCCGACGAAGCAGGTCTTCGCTCCGGCCAGCGCGCGGGCCGCGTTGACCTCCATCAGCTCGTCGCGGGTGAACGGGGTGAACTCGGTCTCGGTGACGGGCGCTTCGGACATCAGGCGTTCGCTCCTTCGGCGTCGGCCACGGGCGCCTGCGCGCCGCGCACGTGCGTCTCGATCCACTGGGTGAAGGCGTCGCGGTCCCGCGCGATGGGGTCCCACGCCTGGTAGAAGGCGTTGTCGCGGACGGTGTAGCCGGTGGCGTACGAGGGGTGGGCGCCGCCGGGCACGGGCACGACCGCGTCCAGCACCCAGGTCGGCAGGACGACGCCGCCGGGGCGCGGCTCCAGCTCGTCCACGATCTCCTCGACGGTGACCAGCACCCGGCTCGCGGCGAGCGCGGCCTCCTTCTGCACGCCGGTCAGGCCCCACAGCTGCACGTTGCCCGCGCGGTCGGCCTGCTGGGCGTGGATGACGGTGACATCGGGGTTGAGCGCCGCGACGGCCGCCAGCTTCTCGCCGGTGAACGGGCAGGTCACGGTCGAGACGGTGTCCGTACGGCCGGGAATGTCGCTGCCGCGGTAGCCGCGCAGGACGGCGAACGGGAGCTTGGAGGCGCCCGCGACGTAGCGGTTCGCCATGCCGGCGTGGCTGTGCTCGTCCAGCTCCAGGGGGCGCGGCCAGCCGTTCTCGACGGCGTCGCGGAAGCGGTGCAGCGAGCCGACGCCGGGGTTGCCGCCCCACGAGAAGACCAGCTTCTTCACCAGGCCCGCGCCGATCAGCTGGTCGTAGATGACGTCCGGCGTCATCCGGGCGAGGGTCAGGTCGGTGATGCCCTGGCGGATGATCTCGTGCGCCGCCGCGAACGGGATCAGGTGCGTGAAGCCTTCCATCGCGACGGTGTCACCGTCGCGAATGAGGTCCGCCACGGCGTCGTGGAGGCTGCGAATCTCGGCCATCGTCACTCCGCGGGAATAGTCAGTGTACTGATTAATTCGTCGACGGGCCGTAGACTTCCACCCGAGTCATGATTCGTCAATGGGAGGCCCCATGGCCGCGGTCGATCTGAGCACCCACCCCGGGCACCTGGCCCGGCGCCTCCAGCAGGCGCACTCGCTGCTGTGGGGCGCGATGGTCTCGGAGGAGACCACCTCCCCGCAGTTCGCCGTGCTCAACGCGCTGGTCGAGAAGCCGGACATCGACCAGCGCACGCTGAGCGAGCACGTGCACCTGGACCGCTCGACCATCGCCGACGTGGTCGCCAGGCTGGTCCGGCGCAACCTCGTGGAGCGGGTACGCGACCCGCACGACGGCCGCCGCAACGTACTCAAGCTCTCCGACGAGGGCGCCCGCCTGCACCGCAAGCTCGTCACCCGCACCACCCGCATGAACCGGGTCTTCCTCGCCCCGCTGGACGAGGAGGAGCAGGAGACGCTGCTGCGCCTGATCGGCAGGGTCGCGGACGCGGCGGAGGAGCTGCGGGGCTAGCCGGCCGGGGCTGCGGCGCTGTGGCCCCGGTCCGTACAGCGGACCCGCCGGCGCTCAGCCCGTGACCGGCAGGCCGCCGGCCACCGTCCGCGCCGCCGCCGTCAGCGACGCGACGAAGCGCGGCACCCGCTCGGCGGTGAAGCGCGCCGACGGGCCCCCGAAGGACAGCGTGGCCACCACCTCGCCACTCCGCGAGCGCACCGGAACGGCCACCGACGACAGTCCCTCCTCGTGCTCGCCGTGGCTGACCGCGTACCCGGCGCGCTCCGCCTCGGCCGCCCATTCGGACAGCGTGGCGGCATGCTTCGTGCCGTGCGGGGAGCGCCGCGCGACCCGCTCGACCAGCGCCGCGTCCGCGTCGATCAGCAGGATCTTCGACGGTCCGCCGGCCCACAGCGGCAGCTCGTCACCGACCCGTACGACGTGCCGCAGCGCCTGCGGGCCCTCCTCCTGGGCGATGCAGATGCGGTGCACGTCACGCCGTACGTACAGATGCACCGTCTCGCGGTGCTCGGCGGCCAGCTCGCGCAGCGCGCGCCGGGCGGTGGCCGGGAGGCGCCAGCCCTGGTCCGCCAGCCGGACCCAGCGCAGGAAGGTCGGGCCCGCCGTGTATCTGCCGTGCTCGTCCAGCCACAGCAGGCCGTTCATGCGGAGCGTCTGGAGCAGGCGGAGCGCGGTGGTCTTGGGCAGCCCGCTGCCCGCGACGATCTCCCGGAGGGACAGCGCGGGGCGCTCCTCGCCGAAGAGCCCCAGGATGTCGATGGCCCGCTGAACCGTCCGCATGCCGCCGCGCTCGCTCTCGCTCATGGCGCCCAGTATGGGACCGGGTCCGCTGCGCGGACCAGGGGGTCGGCCGGGGCGGGCAATCCCGCGGTTACTCGCCGGCAACCTCTTGTAGATAGTCAGCACACGTTCTATCGTCGCCGCAGCTCGGACCGAGTGGTCCGTACAGCGGACCAGATCCGACCGCGGACCCCGGTCCGTGCGGCGGACCGGATCCGCGCAGCCGACCGGACGAAGGAGTCCCCGCATGAGCGCGACCCTGCGCCCCGCCTCGCCCCCGCCCGTCGTCCCCGACGCCGCCCGCCCCGCCCTCAGCCGCGCCCGGTACGGGCTGCTCGCCTGCCTCTTCGTCATCACGGCGATCAACTACCTGGACCGCACGAACCTCTCGGTCGCGCTCCCGCACATCAAGGACGAGCTGCACCTCTCCGGCACCCAGCAGGGCCTGCTGCTCTCCTCCTTCGGCTGGGCGTACCTGCTGCTCCAGGTGCCCGCGGGCCGGCTCATCGACCGGATCGGCGCCAAGCTGGCCTTCGGGTACGCGCTGGTGGGCTGGTCGCTGGCGACCATCGTGGTCGCGGCGGCCCGCAGCTTCGTCCCGCTGGTCGGCATCCGCGTCGCGCTCGGCGCCTTCGAGGCGCCCGCCTTCCCGTCCAACAACCGCCTGGTCGTGAACTGGTTCCCGGGCCGGGAGCGCGGCCGCGCCACCGCCACGTACACCTCCGGCGAGTACATCGGCCTGGCCGTCGCCGCGCCCGTGCTCTCCCTGCTCACCGTGCACTTCGGCTGGCGCTCGGTCTTCCTGGTCACCGGCGTCGTCGGCCTGCTCTTCTCCGTGGTCTGGTTCGCCAGGGTCTACGACCGTCCCGAGCATTCCCCGAAGGTCAGCGCCGCGGAGCTTGCGCACATCCGGCAGGCGGACGAACTGGAGTCCGCCGAGGAGATCGCGGCGGCCAAGGAGCAGGCGGCCGTGCTGGACACCGGCGTCTGGTCCGACCTGCGGGTCCTGCTGAGCAACCGGCGGCTGTGGGGCATGTACATCGGCCAGTTCGCCAGCACCTCGGTCCTCTTCTTCTTCCTCACCTGGTTCCCGAGCTACCTGGTCGAGGAGAAGCACCTGGGCATCATCAAGGCCGGCTTCTGGGCCTCGGCGCCGTACCTCGCGGCGCTGGTCGGCACGATGGCGGGCGGCGCGTGGTCCGACCGGATGCTGAACTCCGGACGGTTCTCTCGAACGTTCGCCCGCAAGGCCCCCGTAATGATCGGTTTCGTACTCGCCTCAGTCATCGTCTGTGCGAACTTCACCAACTCCGTACCGCTGGTGATCACGTTCATGTCCGTCGCGTTCTTCGCGCAGGGCCTGATGCAGAACAGCTGGGCGCTGTTCTCCGACGCGGTGCCGCGCCGGCTCACCGGCACCGGCGGCGGCGTCTTCAGCTTCGCCGCGAACGCGGGCGGCGTGCTGACGCCGCTGGTCATCGGCGTGATCGTGGACCGCACCGGCTCCTTCGCCTGGGCGCTCGGCTACATCGCGATCGTCGTCCTGGTCGGCCTGCTGGCGTACGCCCTGCTCATCGACAAGGTGGAGCGCGTCGAGGGCTGATCCTGTCCGGCCGTCGGCGGCGCCGTTGTCCGGGCGCTTGTCATGGCCCCCGTTTCTGTCAGCTTTCCGGCTCGTTGGGTGAAGGAGCGGGTCCGGGTCGTGGCCGCCAACGCCGCCCGCCCCGGCCGCGCGAGCGGCATGGCAACTGACAGGCAACGAAAAGAGCCATAGTGCTTCAGGTACCCATCGAAGATGTGGAGATCGCCCCGGGACACGTCTTTGAGTGGTCGGTGGTGGAAACGAGAATGCACGGCTCGGCCGAATCCGACCCGCCGCACGAGACCACCACGTACAACCAGGCGAAACATTTCGCGGTCGCCCAGGACTCGCGCAGCACGGACGACTCCGTAAGCGCCTACGTGGCCGGATCGTTCGAGATCTCCGGGCCCCTGGACCGGTCCGCGCTGGAATCGGCGCTGCTGCATTTCGTGCGCCGCCACGAGGTGTTGCGCTGCACATTCCAGCAGCTCGCCGGCGACCTGTCCTGCGACGCGCTGGCGCCGGAGGACATCGAACTCAAAACGGTGGACGTGGGGCCGGTCGGCACCGTCGCCGGAATCCGCGCGTATCTGCACGAGTTCTTCCAGCGGGTCGACACGCTGTCCTGGCCGCTGATCATCATGGGCGCGGTCGTCAGGGACGACTCCACCACGGTGTACTTCGCCTGCGACCACCTGGTCACGGACGGGCTGTCGACGCCGATCGCGGTGCACGACATCGCCAGCGCCTACGCGGCCTACGCCGGCGGCGAGGAGCCCGACTTCTCCGAGGTGGGCAGCTATGTCGACTTCAGCCGCGAACAGCGCGGCCGCAACGGGACCATGGTCGCCGAGGACAGCCGGCTGGACCACTGGAAGGGGTTCATGGCGCGGGGCGGGAACTTCTTCCCGCCGTTCCCGCTCGACCTCGGCGTCGAGCCGGGCTGCCTGTATCCCACGGTCAACGAAACGGAAACGCTTCTGCGGGCGGACGGGGCCGCGGCGCTGGACGACCAGTGCCGGGCGGTCGACGGGCGGCTGTTCATGGGCCTGCTGGCCGCGGTGGGGGTGTCCCTCCGCAAGGAAGGCGGGCCGTCGGTCTACCGGGGCCTCATGCCGGTCAACGAACGCGGCCGGGGCGCCTATGCGCACACCATGGGCTGGTTCATCAATACGATGCCGATGGAATTCCCGGTGCCGGAGGGCGCGGAGTTCGCGGACGTGATGAGCGGCGTACGGAGCGCCTTCGCCGAAATGCAGCGCCATGCCGACGTGCCGTTCGTACAGGCGTGGCGGCTGCTCGCACCGCGCGAGTACACCGCGCTGCGCTACTGGCCGTATGCCGTGAACTTCTTCTCCTACCTGGATTTCCGCAAGGCGCCCGGCGCCGAGCAGCACGCCGCGCGGAACGCCAGAAAGCATCTGTGGGCCTCGCGCAGCAACGGCATCTGTTTCTGGTTCCACCGCAACGACGACGGCCTCCACATGAACTCCATTTACGTGGACACGCCGCAGGCCCGCGTCACGAAGTCGGCTCTCGGCGGCACGCTGGAGCAGACCTTGCGGAACATGGCAGAAAAGGGGACGTTCTAAAGGGGACGGTGCTGGTCCGCTCAGCGGACCAAGCGGCCCGTTCCGTGGTCCGCGCTCGCTACTCTGGCCGCATGACCCTGACACCGGAACTCCCCGCCGCCACCGCTGGCGACTGGTGGGTCACCACCGACCAGTCGCTGGCCCTCGCCCAGCAGCACGGCGCCGCCGCGCGCACGGCTCCCGACCTGCTGGCCACCCTCGCCGAGATCGGCCGGGTGCGGGCCGCCGCCGATACCGCGCTCGGTGGTGCCGTGCGCGCGCTGCTGTCCTCCGGGCACGACTGGGACGAGATCGCCGCCGCGCTCGGCCTGCCCGACGCGGCCGCCGCCCGCCGGGACACCGCGGACGCGCTGGCCCGCGCGGACCGCGCACTGGACCGGCGCCTCGGCCGTCACGGCTGACGACCGGCGCCTCGGCCACCACGGCCGACCGAGCCCCCGCTCTCCCCGGAAAGCCCCGAGCCCGCTGACCGACGATTCAGTCGGCGGGCTCATTGACATGCCCGCTCCCCGCTCCAAATACTGACTCACGATTCAGTAAGCGGCGCCGCCGCACCGCAGCGGCCGTCGCATCCGGAGAGGGAGAGCCCATGTCAGAGCTGCCCACCGAGCTGGTCCCGCTGACCCCCGAGCAGCGGGACATCATCGACCTCACCCGCGCGTTCGCCCGCGACGAGATCCGGCCGCGCGCCCGCGACGTGGACGAGGCCGATACCAAGACCCCCTGGGACCTGTGGCGCAAGGCCGCCGAGGTAGGCATCACCGGCTTCATGCTCCCGGCCGAGTACGGGGGCGGCGGCTTCACCGACGTCTTCACGCAGGCACTCGTGCAGGAGGAGCTGTGCGTGGGCGACCTCGGCATCGGCAACCTCCTCTGCTCCAACGGCTTCTTCGCCGACCCCGTGCTGGAGCTCGGCACCAAGGAGCAGCAGCGGACCTGGCTCACCCCGCTCACCGGCGTCGACACCCCCATGACCGCCCTGGCCACCACCGAGCCCGGCGCCGGCTCCGACGCCGCCTCGATCACCACCACCGCAACCCGCACCGCCGGCGGCTACCTGATCAACGGTCAGAAGGCGTGGATCTCCAACGCCGGCGAGGCCGAGCTGTACGTCGTGTTCGCCAAGACCGACCCCGCCCGGCGCGCCCGCGGCGTCACCGCGTTCCTGCTGCGCAAGGACACCGAGGGCGTCGAATTCGGCGCGCCCATGCGGAAGATGGGGCAGCGCGCGATCGTCTGCCGCGAGATCTTCTTCCGCGACGCGTTCGTACCGGAGGAGAACCGGCTCGGCGACGAGGGCCAGGGCTTCCACGGCCTCATGCGGACGTTCGACATCTCGCGCGCGGTCCTCGGCGCGGCCGCGACCGGCATCGCCCGCGCCGCCTACGAGTACGCCCGCGACTACGCCACCACCCGGCAGCAGTTCGGCAAGCCCATCATCGAGCACCAGGCCGTCGCCTTCCGCCTCGCGGACATGCGGACCCGCATCGAGCAGGCCCGGCTGATGACCTGGCGCGCGGCCAAGCGGCTGGACGCCGGGCTGGACGCGACCACCGAGGCCGCGATGGCCAAGCTCACCGCCTCCGAGACCGCCGCGTACTGCACCTGGGCCGCGGTCCAGACGCTCGGCGGCTGGGGCTACTCGCGCGAGTACCCGGTCGAGCAGTGGATGCGCGACGCCAAGCTGGAGGAGATCGAGGAAGGCACCTCGGACATCATGCGGCTCGTCATCGCGCGGGGGATGTGATGACGGCGGACATGAACGCGGTCGTGACAGAGGGCCGGGCGGCGGTCATGACGGGTGGTCAGGCCCTCGTGCGCGCGCTGGCCGCGCACGGCGTCACGCAGGCGTTCGGCATCCCCGGCACGCACAACCTGGAGATCTACCGCCACCTCGACGCGTACGGCATCGCGCACCTCAACCCCCGCCACGAGCAGGGCGCGGGCTACGCGGCCGACGCGTACGCCCGCGTCACCGGCCGCCCCGGCGTCGCGCTCACCACCACCGGCCCCGCGCTCCTCAACATCGCGGCGGCGGTCGGCCAGGCGTACTCCGACAGCGTCCCGCTGCTCGTCGTCTCGCCCGGGATGCCGCTGCGCCACCCGCGGCAGTCCACCGGGCTGCTGCACGAGATGCGCAGCCAGACGGACGCGCTGCGGGCGGTCGCGGCGGTCAGCCACCGGGTGTCGACGGTGGCGGAGATCGGCGCGGCGGTCGCCCGCGCGTTCACCCTCTTCCGTACGGGGCGGCCGCGCCCGGTGCACATCGAGGTGCCGCTGGACCTGCTGACGGCGGCGGAGGCGCCCGGTCCGGTACGGCTCGCGCCGCCCTGCGTGACGGTGGGCGCCGATGCCGGCCCGGTGGCCGAGGCCGCGGCGGCGCTGCGTCCGGCCCGCCGTCCCGTGCTCGTCCTCGGGGGCGGCGCGCGGGCCGCCGCCCCCGAATGCCGAGCGCTGGCAGAGCGGTTGGGCGCCCTCGTGGTGACCACCGCCAACGGCAAGGGCACCGTCCCCGAGACCCACCCCCTCTCCCTGGGCGTCTCCCTGCACAGCCCGGTGGTGCAGCGCTGGCTGGCCGAGGACTGCGACGCGGTGCTCGCGGTCGGCACGGAGCTCGCCGAGTCGGACGTATGGACGGCCGAGCCGCTCGCCCTGGGCGGCCCGCTGATCCGCGCGGACATCGATCCGGCACAGATGTACGGGGTGCTCCCGGCCGACATCGCGCTGGTGGGGGAGGGGCGGGAGACGGTACGGGCGCTGATCGAGGAGGCGGGGACCGAGGAGGCGGGGACCGAGCGGGACACGGGTGCGGCCGCGCGTACGGCCGCCGCCCTTCGTGCCGAGCGGGACGCGGAGACGGCCGAGCGGGACGCGCGCTGGCTGCCGTACCTCCGGGTGCTCCGCGAGGTACTGGACCCGGACGCCGTCCTCACCTCCGACAGCGCCCAGTGCTGCTACTACGGCGCGATCCCGCACCTCCCGCTCGGCCCGGAGGGCCGCTATCTGCACCCGACCGGCTTCGGCACCCTCGGCTACGCGCTGCCCGCCGCCATCGGCGCCAAGGTCGCGGACCCGGGGCGGCAGGTCGTCGCGCTGAGCGGCGACGGCGGGCTGCAGTTCTCCGTACAGGAGCTGGCCACCGCCGTACAGACCCGACTGCCGCTCCCTGTGGTCGTGTTCGACAACGGGGGGTACGGCGAGATCCGCGACGAGATGGCCGCGCGGGGCGACCGGCCGATCGCCGTCGACCTGCCGCCGAGCGGCGTACCGCCCGTCGACCTGCCCGCGCTGGCCCGTGCGTACGGAGGCCAGGGCGTACGCGCCGCGACCGCCGCCGAACTCGCCGACGCCCTCGGCAAGGCACTCACCACCCCCGGCCCCACCGTCATCACCGTCCCCGAGGAGCCCGCCCGATGAGCCAGCCCGCGCCTGCCCCTGCCTCTGCCCCTGCCTCTGACGCTGGCCCCGCCCCCCTGACGTCCCTCACCTGGACCGATCACGAGACCGGTCACCGGGGTTACCTGGTCATCGACCGGCTCGTGCGCGGCGTGTCCAGCGGCGGCCTGCGGATGCGGGCCGGCTGCACCCTCGACGAAGTGACCGGGCTCGCCCGCGGCATGACCATGAAGGAGGCGCTGCACTACAACCCCGAGGGCCGGTACATCCCGCTCGGCGGCGCGAAGGGCGGCATCGACTGCGACCCGCGCGCGCCCGAGGCGTACGGCGTCCTCGTGCGCTACCTGCGGGCCATGCGCCCGTACATCGAGCACTTCTGGACCACCGGCGAGGACCTGGGCCTGACCCAGGACCTGGTCGACAAGGCGGCGGACGAGGCCGGGCTGGTCTCCTCCATCCAGGCGGTGTACCCGCTCCTCGAGGACGAGACGGCCGCCCGGCAGCGGCTCGCCGACGCCTTCGCCATCGACGTGGACGGGATCGGGCTGGACGAGCTGGTGGGCGGCTGCGGTGTCGCGGAGGCCGCGCTCGCCGCGCTGGACCGCGCGGGCGTCCCGTACGCGGGCACCCGGGTCGCCGTGCAGGGGCTGGGCACGATGGGCGGCGCGACCGCGCGCTTCCTGGCCCGCGCCGGACTGCGGGTCGTCGCGGTCGCCGACGTCAAGGGGACCATGGCCAACCCGGACGGGCTGGACGTCGAGGCGCTGCTCGCCGCCCGCGACCCGCACGGCACCGTGGACCGCGCGGCGCTGCGCCCCGGTGACCGCGAACTGCCGGGTGACGCCTGGCTGTCGGCGGACGCGGAGATCCTGGTACCGGCGGCCGTCTCGTACGCCATCGACGCCGGGAACCAGGCGGACATCACCGCGCGTTGGGTGGTCGAGGCGGCGAACATGCCGGTACGGGAGGAGGCCGAGGCGCTGCTCACCGCCCGCGGGGTGACGGTGCTGCCCGACGTCGTCGTCAACTCCGGGACGAACGCCTGGTGGTGGTGGACGCTCTTCGGGGACATCGGCGCCGACGCGGACGAGGCGTTCGCGTACACGCGGCGGTCGATGCGGGCCCTGATCGACCAGATGCTGGCGCGCGCCGAGGCGGTCGGCTGCACGCCGCGCGCCGCCGCGCACGGCATCGTGGCGGACCGGCTGCCGGTGATCGCGGAGCGGTTCGGGTGGTACCGATGACGCCTGAACAGGACCCCTTGGACTCGCTGTTCGACCCCCGGTCCGTGGCCGTGGTCGGGGCCTCGGCCAATCCCGAGAAGTGGGGGTACTGGCTCGCCTCCGGAGCGCTCGCCGGGCGCGGGCGCCGGGCGGTGCACCTGGTCAACCGGCGCGGCGGCGCGCTGGACGGCGTGCCCTTCCTGCCGGACCTCGGCGCCCTGCCGAGCGCGCCGGAGCAGGTGGTGGTGGCCGTACCGCCGCCCCAGGTGCGGGCGGTGGTCGCCGAGGGGCTGGCGGCCGGTGCCCGCTGCTTCACGGTCATCACCTCGGGCGGCGCGGACGCGGAGGCGGAACAGGCGCTGGCGTCCCTGATCCGGGGACACGGCGCCCGCCTCCTCGGCCCGAACTGCATGGGCGTCGTCGACACCACCAGCGACCTCCGCCTGAGCTGGGGCGACTTCCCGGCCGGGCAGTTCGGCCTGGTCTCCCAGAGCGGCAATCTCGCACTGGAGATCGGCCGCCTGCTGGCCCGCGCGGGCCAGGGCTTCTCCCGCTTCGTCTCGCTCGGCAATCAGCGGGACATCGACGCGACGGACGCGCTGTTGGCGCTGGTGCGTCATGAGCCGACGCGGGTCATCGCCGCGTACGTCGAGGACTTCCGCGACGGGCGGCGGCTGGGCCGGGCGCTTGCCGCGGCGCATGCGGCCGGGAAGCCGGTCCTGCTGCTGACCGTGGGCGGTAGCGCCGCGTCGGGCCGCGCCGCGGCATCCCACACGGGGGCCCTGGTCAGCGCCCGCGCCACGGTCGCCGCCGTTTGCCGGGACGCCGGCGCGGTGCTGTTGGACACGGCGGGGGAGGTGGTGGATGTGGCGGCGTGCCTGCTGGCCGCGCGCGGTCGCGCCGCCTCCCACCCAGCTGCGGGCAATCGTGCCGCTGGGGCGGCACGGGTGGGCGCAGCGGCACCCCCGCGGCGGGCAGCCGCAGATACGGGCCCCAGCCACCCACCGGCGTCGCGCCCCCGCACAGCCATCCTCGCCGACAGCGGCGGCCAAGGCGCCCTAGCCGCAGACGCCTGCGCCGCCCGCGGCCTCGACGTACCCCCGTTCTCCGCCGCCACCGCGGCAACCGTCGCCGCTCACCTCCCGCCCGGCGCCGGCTGCGCCAACCCCGTAGACCTAGCCGGCGCAGGCGAGGCCGACCTAGCCACATACGCGCAGCTCACCCGCGCCCTCCTCACCTCCGGAGAAGCCGATGCCGTAATCCTCACCGGCTACTTCGGCGACTACGCGACCGCCAATCCGGCGCAGGCCGCGCGCGAGACCGAGGTGGCGCGGGAACTCGCCGACGCTGCCACCGCGTCGGGCCGCCTGCTCCTCGTCCACACCATGGCCCGCGACACCCCCGCCCTCGCCGTCCTCCGGCAGCGCGGCGTCCCGGTCTACGAACGCATCGAGCAGGCCGCGACGGCCCTGTCCGGCCTGGCCCGCGTCCGTACGGCGCAGCTCCGGCCGCCCCTGCCCACCCCGCCCCCGTCCCCGCACCGCGCCCCCGACGGCGACTACGAGACCACCCGCGACCTGCTCTGTTCCTACGGACTGACGTTCCCCGCCGCCGAGTTCGTCCACACTGCCGACGAGGCCGCGGCGGCCGCGCTCCGCGTCGGCTACCCGCTCGCCCTGAAGGCGATGGGCCTGGCGCACAAGACGGAGGCCGGGGGAGTAGCACTCGGCCTCGCCGACGAGTCGGCTCTGCGCGGAGCCTTCGCGCGGATGACCGCCGCGACAGGTGCGCACCGATATGCCGTCGAGGCCATGGCCACACCTCCGTACGCGGTCGAACTGATCGCCGGTGTACGGCGCGACCCCGCCTTCGGCCCGGTCCTCATGGCCGGCATCGGCGGCGTACGTGCCGAGCTCCTCGCCGACACCGCACTCGCCCTGGCGCCCCTCACCCCCGACCACGCCCGCGACCTGCTGCTCTCCCTGCGCCACGCGCCCCTGCTCACCGGCTGGCGCGGCGCCCCGCCCGTCGACCTCGACGCCGCGGCGGCCGCCCTCTGCGCCCTCGCTCGCGCCGCCGCCGAACACCCCGAACTCACCGACATCGAGATCAACCCGCTCCTCGTCCACCCGGGCGGCGCGGTGGCCCTGGACGCGGCTGCCGTACTGGGTCAGTCATCCCTTCGCGCGCCGCGTCTTCGTGCCCAGTGCGTAGAACACCAACCCGATGACCAGGAATAGAGCCAGCGGGAGTACTTGGCTGAGGGTGTAGGCGATTCGCTGCCCCGCGAAGGACGGCGGCAGCGAATCGGCCGCGTTCCCCTCCGTGCCGAACCACCCGACCCCGAAGCCGGGCCAGATCAGGACCACGACTGTGAAGGCGACGAGGCCCGTTGCCAGTGTGGTGACCACCCATGCGCCGAGTCGCCCGCCCGGCACGGCGTAAGGCCGCACCGTGTCCGGGTACTTCCGCCGCAGCACCAGCAGGCTCGGGAAGGTGATGACGTACGAGATGAATGTGGTGGAAATCGTCAGCCCGAGCCCAGCCGCGAAATACTTCTCGCCGTCGCCTTCGGTCAGGTTGAGGGCTAGGACGAAAAGAACCGAAGCGAGGGCCGCCGACAGCAGGTTCACGCGGACCGGTGTGCCGCGCTTTTCGTCGATCTTGCCGAGCCAGGCCGGTCCCACGCCGTCCGCGCAGGCCACCGCCTGCGCCCGGTGCGCGCCCATCGCCCAGGTGACGCCGCTGGTCAGCAGCCCGATGATGAGCCCGGCCGCCGCGATGCCGCCGAAGACCGAGCCCGCGCCGCTCAGCGTGACGGTGCCGTCGGCGGCGATATGGCCCCCGTACACCGTGAATACGGCCTTGCACGCGTCGATGAATCCACCGAGGCTGCCGATCTCCTTTCCGGGAAGGACGAAGAGGATTCCGAGGATGGGGCCGCCGTACAGCACGATCGACGCCAGGCCGGAGCGCAGGATCGAGAGCGGGATGTCCCGGCGCGGATTGGTCATCTCCTCGGCCGCCGAACTCGGCAGCTCGAACCCCACGTAGTTGAAGATCAGTACGGGGACCAGGGCGATGAATCCCGCATACGTCGGCGCGAATTCGCCCGCGGGGAGTGCGTGCACGCCGTGCTCGAAAGCGAAGACGACCACGGAGACGAGAAAGAAGCCCAGGAGTACGATGCGTGCGATGGCGCCCGCGATCGGGACCCACTTCCCGAACCGTACGGCCTGGACGACGGCGAGCGCCCCGCCCCAGATGAAGACCAGCCCCGCCGCGTACTTCCACACCCCGGGGAGCGGTGTGAAGAATTCCTCCCACGTCGTCAGCGCGATGATGCAGAGGCTGCCGCCGACCCATACCGGATTGGATATCCAGTAGAGGATCTGGTTGAGACCGGCGGTGAGCCGCCCGAAGGCGAGTCGGGTCCAGACGTACGGGCCGCCCTGTACGGGGAAGGCGGAGCCCAGCTCGGCGACCAGCAGGCCGTACGGGAGGAAGAAGGCGAGGGCGAGGATCGCCATCCAGGTCAGGCCCTGCGGGCCCTGCGCCGCCACCGACCCGATCGTGTCCAGCCCGACCAGCGTGCAGATCAGGAAGAACAGCACGTCCAGCCGCCGCAGATCCTTTCGGAGCCGGCCGCGCTGCTCGCCCCACCCCTCGGAGAGGTCGGGCGAGTCCGGGCCTTTGCGGCCCGATGGAGCGGACAGCTGTGGCGTCTCTGTGTCTCTCACACGGACTCCCTGCGACGACGCGGGCGGGACGGCGGAGCGGAACGCTCCAACTAACTGAACGCGCAGTCAGTAATGGGAAGGGACTGTGGCCCCGCAGCCGGGCGGTGTCAAGGGTTCTCGCACGCACGCCGCCTGTAGGCTGACGGCGTGGCAAGAGTCCGGTTGAACGTGGCGGAGCGGCGCGAAGAGCTGCTGCGCGCCGCGATTGAGCAGATCGAGGCCCGTGGTGTCGCGGCGGTCCGCGTCTCCGACGTGGCCTCGGCGCTGGGTGTCTCCAACGCGCTCGTCCTGTACCACTTCTCCACGAAGGAAAAGCTTGTCGCGGCGGCGTTCGCGCACGCGGCCGAGGCCGATCTCGCGCACCTGCGGCAGCTCCTCGGTCGCCGCACGACCGCGGTACGCCGGCTGCGCGCGGCGGTGCGGTGGTATGCGCCTACGGGGCAGGCGAAAGGCTGGCGCCTGTGGATCGAGGGGTGGGCCGCGGCCCTGCGCGATCCCGTCCTGCGGGAGACGGCCGGCGGCCTGGACCAGCAATGGAAGAAGGCCCTCGCGGATGTGATGGCCGAGGGCGCGGCGGCGGGTGAATTCGACTGCCCCGACCCCGCGGCCTCGGCGTGGCGCCTCACGGCGTTCCTGGACGGCCTGGCCGTCCAGATGACCTCTTACCAGGGCCCGCTCTCCCGCGCTTCGATGCTGGAGTGGGCGGAGGAGTCGCTGGCCCGCGAACTGGGCCTGACCCGCGACTCCCTCAGCGCGTAGTCGCGTACGCGACGCATTCCCACCAGGTGCGGGCGTTGACGGTCACCTGCGCGCCCTCCGGTCGCGGCCTTTATCTCATATCGACTCTCGCCAACCGTTGGACCATTCGCCCCCGCAGTCCCCTCGGTAAAACGCTCGTCGCCGAGCTGGAATTGCCAGTGGCGGGGGATTGCCGGAGTGCGTCCGCGGCGGGACGCTGACGCCATGAAATCGGAAACTCTGGAAGCGCTGAGGGAAGCGGTGCGGGGGCCTGTTATAGGGCCGGAGGATTCCGGATATGACGACGCCCGCAAGGTCTACAACGGGATGATCGACAAGCGTCCCGGTGCGGTCGTGCGGTGCTCGGACGTCGCCGACGTCATGAGCGCGGTGCGGACCGTCCGCGAGCAGGGGCTCGAACTCGCCGTACGGGGCGGAGGGCACAGCGGGCCGGGGCTCGGCATCGTGGACGGCGGCGTCACCGTCGACCTGGCGCCGATGCGCTGGGTGCGGGTCGATCCCGGCGCGCGGACCGCGCAGGTCGGGGGCGGGGGACTGCAGGCCGACCTCGATCACGCCACGCACGCCTTCGGCCTCGCCGTGCCCTCCGGCACCGTGTCCACCACGGGCCTCGGCGGGCTGACGCTCGGCGGCGGGCACGGGTACCTCACGCGGAAGTACGGCCTGACGCTGGACAGTTTGCTGGCCGCCGACGTCGTACTCGCCGATGGCAGTTTCGTCACCGTGGACGAGAAGAACCACCCCGAGCTGTTCTGGGCGCTGCGCGGCGGAGGCGGGAATTTCGGCGTGGTGACCTCCTTCACCTACCGGCTGCATCCGGTGAGCACGGTGGGGGTCGGGATTACCGTGTGGCCGGCCGAGCGGACGCGTGAAGTCCTGGGCTGGTACCGGGAATTCCTGCCGCGGCAGAGGGAGGATCTGTACGGTTTCTTCGCGGTGCTGAACGTGCCGCCGCGGCCGCCGTTCCCCGATGAGATTCACGGGCGGAAGATGTGCGGGGTGGTGTGGTGCTGGACGGGTGAACCGGACCGGCTGAGCGAGGCGCTCGCCGCCGTACAGGAGCCCGGAAAGCCCGCATTCCATTTCGCGGCGCCGATGCCGTATCCGGAGCTGCAGTCCATGTTCGACGAGCTGTTGCCGCCCGGACTGCAGTGGTACTGGCGCGGGCACTTCTTCGACCGGATTCCGGACGCCGCGCTGGACGCGCACCTCACGTACGCGGAAGGGCTGCCGGACGGGCTGTCGACCATGCATCTGTACCCGGTCGACGGGGCCGCGCACCGGGTGGGGAGCGGCGACACCGCGTGGAGCTACCGGGACGCGCTGTGGTCCGGGGTCTTCGCCGGCATCGACCCCGACCCGGCCAACGCGCAGACGATCAAGGAGTGGAGCGTCGCGTACTGGGAGGCGCTGCGCCCCTACTCGATGGGCGGCGGCTATGTGAACTTCATCGGCGAGGGGGAAGGGGAGGACCGGGTCCGGGCCACCTACCGGGAGAACTACGACCGGCTGGCGCGGATCAAGCGCGAGTACGACCCGGACAACGTCTTCCACACGAACCAGAACGTGCGGCCGGCGGACGTCGCGTGACGTCGGGAAACGTCAGGCCCGCGGCGCACTCGTGAAGTCGTACGTCACGCCCGTCAGTTCTTCCGAAGCCGTCCACAGGGCCTCCGAGGTGCTGTCGTCCTGCGTCCACGGGGCGCGGAAGGACAGCCCGGGGGCACCGCGGAGGCCGCCCTGCGGGCCGATGAACGCGTCCGGCTTCATGTGCGGGGCCGTCGCCGCGCACAGGGCCGGGAGCGCGCCGGACTCGGCGGGCTGGGCGATGACGCGGTTGCCGAGGAGGACGAGGCGCTCGGCGCGGGTGCGGCCCTCCATGCGTACGCCGGCGGTCTGGAGATTGGTGGCGGCGTAGCCGGGGTGCGCGGCGACGGACAGGACGTCCGCGCCCGCGCGGCCGAGGCGGTTCGCCAGCTCGTGCGTGAAGAGCAGGTTGGCCGACTTGGAGCGGGCGTAGGCGATCCAGCGGCGGTAGCGGCCGTGTTCGTAGTTGAGGTCGCTGAGGTCGACGTTGGCGAGCGCGTGGAAGCCGCTGGAGACCGTGACGACGCGGGCGCCGGGCGTGGCGAGCAGGGCAGGGAGGAGCAGGCCGGTCAGCGCGAAGTGGCCGAGGTGATTGGTGCCGAACTGCATCTCGAAGCCGTCGGCGGTGCGGCGGTGCGGCAGGGCCATCACGCCGGCGTTGTTGATGAGCAGGTCGAGGCGGGCCGGGGCCAGGTCGGCGGCGAAGCCGCGGACGGAGGCCAGGTCGGCGAGGTCGAGGGTGCGCATCTCCACGTCGGAGGCGGGGACCTCGGAGTGCAGCTGGGCGGCGGCCGCGGCGCCGCGGTCCTTGTCGCGGCAGGCGAGGATCACCTTGGCCCCGCGGCGGGCGAGTTCCCGGGCCGTGACGTAGCCGAGGCCGCTGTTGGCCCCCGTGACGACGGCCAGCTTGCCGGTGAGGTCGGGGATGTGGGACGTGTTCCAGCGGCGGGCCATGTCTGGACTCCTCGGTGCGCGTTGCTCGACGGTGCTCCTCGGCCGGGGCCAGGGTACGACGTACGTCCGGCGGGCCGGACAAAGGGCCTCCCCGCCACGCCCGCCGCGCCTGCGACCGCCCCGCCACGCCCGCCGGGCATGCGACCGCCCCGCCACGCCCGCCGCGCCTGCAACCGCCCCGCCACGCCCGCCGGGCATGCGACCGCCCCGCTCCGCGCCTGGCAGGGCAGGGCGGCGCGGGGCGGGGCGGTCGGTCACGGGCCCGGCCGGCGGCCGGGGATCAGGCGGCCGCGGCGGCTTCCGGGGCGATGCGCGTCTCGTACACCGGGACCGACACCGACGCGTCGTCCAGGCAGACGCCCGTCTCCAGGTCGAAGCGCTGCTTCAGGAGCGGGGAGGCCACGTAGGGGCGGCCGTCGGCGGAGCCGGTGAGGCCGCGGGAGAGGACGTAGGCGCCGGTGAAGGGGTCGCGGTTGCCGATCGCGTACGGACGGCCCGCGCGGTCCAGGAAGACCGCGGCCTGGCCGCCGTCGGGCAGCAGCACGGCCACGCCGCGCCCGGGGACGAGCCCGGAGGGGGCGCAGACGGCGAGCCAGCCGCGGTCGGTGCGCAGTTCGATCGTGCCGGTCGTCAGCGGACGTTCGAGGGTCTCGGTCATCGGGCGACAGTCCCTTCCAGGGTGCGTACGGGGAGCGTGGGGCCGGCCAGCAGGTCCAGGTCCGGCTTCATCTGGTCCCGCTCGGGGACGAAGCGGACGGACGGGTCGGGCGCGTCCGGCGCGTTGACGAAGGAGACGAAGCGGGCGAGGCGCTCGGGGTCGTCGAGGGTCTCGGCCCATTCGTCGCGGTAGTGGGTGACGTGGTCGGCCATCAGGGCCTCCAGCTCGTCACAGAGGCCGAGGGAGTCGTGGACGACGACGTCGCGTACGTGGTCCAGGCCGCCCTCGATGCGCTCCAGCCAGGCGGAGGTGCGCTCCAGGCGGTCGGCGGTGCGGATGTAGAACATCAGGAAGCGGTCGATGAGACGGATCAGCTCGGCGTCGGACAGGTCCTGGGCCAGCAGGTCGGCGTGGCGCGGGTCGGCGCCGCCGTTGCCGCCGACGTACAGGTTCCAGCCGTTCGAGGTCGCGATGACGCCGAAGTCCTTGCCGCGGGCCTCGGCGCACTCGCGGGCGCAGCCGGAGACCGCGGACTTGAGCTTGTGCGGGGAGCGCAGGCCCCGGTAGCGCAGCTCCAGGTCGATGGCCATGCGGACGGAGTCCTGGACGCCGTAGCGGCACCAGGTCTGGCCGACGCAGGACTTCACCGTGCGCAGCGCCTTGCCGTACGCGTGGCCGGACTCGAATCCGGCGTCGACCAGCCGGGCCCAGATCCGCGGCAGTTGGTCCACCCGCGCGCCGAACATGTCGATCCGCTGGCCGCCGGTGATCTTCGTGTAGAGGCCGAAGTCGCGGGCCACCTCGCCGATGACGATCAGCTTCTCGGGTGTGATCTCGCCGCCGGGGATGCGCGGCACGATCGAGTACGAGCCGTTGCGCTGGAGGTTGGCGAGGAAGTGGTCGTTGGTGTCCTGCAGCGCCGCCTGCTCACCGTCCAGGACGTAACCGCTGGCCCCGAGGGTGGGCGCGAGCGAGGCGATGATCGAGCCGACGGCCGGCTTGCAGACCTCGCAGCCGTCGCCGTCCTTCGCGCCGTCCCGGCCGTGCGAGGCGAGCAGCTCCTCGTACGAGGTGAGGCGCAGGGTGCGGACGATCTCGTACAGCTCGGCGCGGGTGTGCGGGAAGCAGCCGCACAGGCCCTTGTCGACGGTGACGCCGTTCAGCTCCAGCTCGTCGTTGACCAGGGTGGTCAGCGCCTTGACGCAGGAGCCGCAGCCGGTGCCGGCCTTGGTGCACTTCTTGACCTCGGGGACCGTGCCGCAGGAGTGCTCGGTGACGGCGGCGCGGATGGTGCCCTTGGTGACGTTGTGGCAGTTGCAGATGACCGCCTCGTCGGGCAGCGCGGACGGGCCGATCGAGACCGGGCCGCCGGTGCCCGCGGGCAGCACCAGCTGCTCGGGGGAGACGGGCGGGACGCTGCCGGTGAGCGGGCGCAGCGTGCCGTACGCCTCGGCGTCGCCGACCAGGACGCCGCCCAGCAGCGTGCCGTCCTGGCCGATGACCAGCTTCTTGTAGACGCCGGAGCGGGAGTCGGCGTACACCACGTCCAGGCAGCCCTCGGCGTTGCCGTGCGCGTCGCCGAAGGACGCCACGTCCACGCCGAGCAGCTTGAGCTTGGTGGAGGTGTCGGCGCCGGTGAAGCCGGCGGTCTCCTGCGCCGCGATGGCGGACGCGGCGGTCTCGGCCATCTCGTAACCGGGCGCGACCAGGCCGTACACCCGGCCGTCGACGGCCAGCGCGCACTCGCCGATCGCGAAGACCGCCGGGTCGGTCGCCGTGCGGCACTGCTCGTCGACCTTGATGCCGCCGCGCTCGCCGACCTCCAGGCCGCACTCGCGGGCCAGCTGGTCGCGCGGCCGGACACCGGCCGAGAAGATCACCATGTCGGTGTCGATGCGCGAGCCGTCGGAGAGCTCCATGCCGGTCACCGCGCCGTCCTCGCCCGCGGTGATCTCCTTGCCGCCGACGCCGGTGTGCACGGTGACGCCCATGTCCTCGATGGTGCGGCGCAGCGCCTCGCCGCCGCCGTCGTCGACCTGGACGGGCATCAGCCGGGGCGCGAACTCCACGACGTGCGTGTCCAGGCCCAGGCCCTTGAGCGCGCCCGCGGCCTCCAGGCCGAGCAGGCCGCCGCCGACGACCGAGCCGGAGGTGACGTTCTTGGCGTACTCCTCGATCTCCAGCAGGTCCTCGATCGTCCGGTAGACGAAGCAGCCCTTGCTGTCCTTGCCGGGGACCGGCGGGACGAAGGGGTAGGAACCGGTGGCGAGGACGAGCTGGTCGTACTGGACGGTGAAGCCGGAGCGGGCGGTCACCGTGCGGGTGGCGCGGTCGACGGTCTCGGCCGGGTCGCCGAGGCGCAGTTCGATGCCGTGCTTCTCGATGAAGTCCGCCTCGACGAGGGAGAGGTCCTCGGGGGTGCGGCCGGAGAAGTACGAGGTGAGCTGGACCCGGTCGTACGCCGGGCGCGGCTCCTCGCACAGGACGACGACGCGCGCGGCGTCACCGGTCATCCCCCGGTCGGCGAGGGCCTCCAGGAAGCGCTGGCCGACCATCCCATGGCCGATGAGCACGATCGTGGGAGTGGCAGTCATGGTCAGTGGCCTCCATCATTGGTGAGCAGGTGGAGCACGGGAGCGGCGGGCAGTGGTTCGTCGCCCTCCCAGGTACGGGCGAGCGCGCCGACGGTGCCGAGATCGCCGAGGAGAATGCCGCCGACCAGCCGGTCGCCGCGGACGACGACCCGGCGGTACGCGCTGCGGGTGGCGTCGCTGAGGCGGATGACGTCGTCGCCGGGGGCGGGGGTGGTTTCGCCGAAGGCGGCGAGGTCGAGGACGGAGGCGGGTCCGGATGCGGGGCCGGAACCGGAGCTCGGGCCGCCCAGGGTCAGCCTGGTGAGCGCCCGCGTACCGCGGTAGGAGCGCGGCGCGTCGTCGTCGAGCAGCCGGGCCGCCAGCAGATCGGCCTGTTCCAGGGCCGGACCGGCCAGCCCGTACGTCACGCCGTCGTGCTCGGCGCAGTCGCCGATCGCGAAGATGCGGGGGTCGTCGGTGCGTAGCGCGTCGTCGACGACGATGCCGCGGCGGACGGTGAGCCCGGCGGCCGCGGCCAGGCCGGTACGGGGGCGTACCCCGCAGGCCAGGACGACCAGGTCGGCGTCGAGCGCGTAGCCGTCGGCCAGCTCGACCGCGCGGACCGCGCCGTCGCCGGTGCGCAGGCCCCGGACGCGGCATTCGGTGTGCACCTCGACGCCGAGGTCGTGGAGGTGGGTGCGGAGCAGTTCGCCCGCCTCCTCGTCGAGCTGGCGCTCCATCAGGTGCTCGCCCTGGTGGGCCAGTACGACCTGGGCGCCGCGCTCGGCGAGCGCCCGGGCGGCCGAGACGCCGAGCAGCCCGCCGCCGATGACGACCGCGCGGCGGCCCTCGGAGCCGGCGAGCGCACTGCAGTCGTCCAGGGTGCGGAAGGGGTGGACGCCGCGCGGGAGTTCGCCGGCGCCCGGCGCGAAGAGGCCGCGCAGCGGGGGAAGTACGGGGTTGGAGCCGGTGGCGAGGACGAGGACGTCGTAGGGGACGGCGCGGCCGTCGTCGCAGTGGACGAGCCGGACGTCGCGGTCGACGCGGACCGCCCGTACGCCGCTGAGCCACCGCGCCCCGGGGACCGCGGGCAGCGCGATCACCTCGGGGGTGTAGCGGCCCGCCAGTACCTCGGCGAGCAGCACGCGGTTGTACGGCGCGTGCGGCTCCTCGCCGATCACGGTCACCGTGTACCGGGCGTCCTGGCTGTCGCCGGTGCCGAGCTGCCGCGCGAGCCGGGCGGCGGCCATTCCGCCGCCGATCACCACCACGCGCTGTTTCGAGGTCATGCACAGCAGCGTGCGACGCCGCTGTTACCCGTCCGCATCCCGGTCGTTTCCGCCGGGGAACGCTGCTCTCCTCACACGGCAGGGTGCCGTGTGAGGAGAGCGAGCGGCGTTATGCGGCCTTGGCGAGGCGGCGGGCCGCCAGCTCGGCGTAGACCGCGGCGCCGTCCGCGAGGACCGCGTCGTCGAAGACGGCGAGCGGCGAGTGGTTGTTCGGGGCGGTCTCCGGGTCGGCGCCGGGCGGCGGGGAGCCCAGCGTCAGCATCGCGCCGGGCACCTCGGCGATCACCCGGGAGAAGTCCTCCGAGCCGTGCAGCGGCTGCGGCAGCGGCGCGTAGAACTCCTCGCCGAGCGCCTCCCGCACGGTGTGCGCCACGAAGTCCGCCTCGGCGTGATCGTTGACGGTGACCGGGTACTGCTCGACGAATTCCGCGTCCACCTCGACGCCGTACGCCTGCGCGATGCCCCGGCAGACCTCCGGGGAGCCCTCCCTGACCTTGCGCTGCGCTTCGGGGGAGAAGCTGCGGACGGTCGCCTGGAAGGTGGCGTGGTCCGGGATGACGTTCTGCTGGGTACCGGCGTGGAAGGTGCCCACCGTCAGCACGACCGGGTCGAAGATGTCGAACGTACGGGTGATCCACGCCTGGAGCGCGGTGACCATGGCGCAGGCGGCCTGCACCGGGTCCTTGGCGCGGTGCGGCATCGAGCCGTGGCCGCCCTCGCCGTGCACCGTCACCTTCAGGACGTTGGACGCGGCAAGCGCCGGGCCGCCGCGGGTCCCGAAGACGCCGCTCCGAAGACCCGCGGACATCACATGGATGGCGTACGCGGCGTCCGGGCGTGTGCCGGAGGCGTCCAGTACGCCCTCCGCCAGCATCTGCCCGGCGCCGTCGAAGCCCTCCTCGCCGGGCTGGAACATGAAGACCACGTCGCCCGCGAGGCGGTCGCGGTGCGCCGAGAGGAGCTTCGCGGCGCCGGTGAGCATGGTGGTGTGCAGGTCGTGGCCGCAGGCGTGCATCCGGCCGGTGTCGGCGGCGAAGTCCAGACCGGTCTTCTCGGCGACCGGCAGCGCGTCCATGTCACCGCGCAGCAGCACCGTGGGGCCCGGCTGCGCGCCGCGCAGTACGGCCGTCACCGAGCTGAGGCGCTCGCCGGTGCTGATCTCCAGCGGGAGACCGTCCAGCGCCGTCAGGACCGTCTCCTGGGTGCGTGGCAGGTCGAGGCCGACCTCGGGGATGCGGTGCAGCGTGCGGCGCAGCTGTACGAGATCGCCGGAGAGGGCGCGGGCGTCGTCCCGCAGATTCATTTGTGCTCCTTCGGAGTGGGGGCGGCTGCAATGAGAGGACCGCACCGCGAGGGCTGCCACAAGAGGGCCTCGGCGCGGGAGCGCTCAGCGCTCGGAAGTCCTGGGCCGGCGGATCAGGAAGGTGCCGGCGAGGGAGACGGCGGCGGCCCCGGCGGCCCACCAGGGCACCAGCGTCAGATGCCCGGCCTTCGCCATGGCCTGGGCGAGCAGCGGGAACGTGCCGCCGAACAGCCCGATCGCGATCGTGTACGGAACACCCATCGCGACCACCCGCACCGCGACCGGGAAGAGCTGCGCGAACAGCACGTTGGTCAGCCCGATGGGTGCCGCGATCAGCGCCAGGTAGACCACCGTGACCAGCCACATCGGCAGCGCGCCGTGGCCCAGCGCGAGCATCAGCGGCACGGTCGCGAGCGCCAGCACGGACAGGCCGATGCGCAGGGTGCGCAGCGCGCCCAGCCGGTCGGCGAGCCGGCCGACCACGACCATGGACGCGACCAGCAGCACCAGCGGGGCCAGCATCGAGGCGGCGGACTCGGTGCCGGAGACGACGCCCAGCTGCTGCGCGTACTGGGGGAGGTAGGTGGTGCCGTAGTAGTAGCCGACGGTCGCGCCGACCGAGATCAGGAAGACGGCCGCCATGTTGCGCAGGTTCGACCGGTACAGCGCGCGCCGCTCGGCGGCCGTCGGGCCCGCCGCGTCGGCCTCGAACTCGGCGCTCTCCTCGACGCCGCGCCGGATCCACAGCGCGAGCAGGCCGAGCGCCGCCGCGACCAGGAAACCGAGCCGCCAGCCGCCGCCCCGCACGCCGTCCTCGCCGAACGCGACCAGCAGCAGAGTCAGCACTCCGAAGGAGAGGATGTTGCCGATGACCACGCCCGAGTACGAGATCGAGCTGTAGAGGAAGCGCAGGTGGCGCGGGGCTGTCTCGGTGACGTACGCGGCGGCGCTGGGGTTCTCGCCGCCCATCGAGAGGCCCTGGACCAGCCGCAGCACGATCAGCAGTACGGGAGCGGCGGCGCCGAGCAGCGCGGCCGTCGGCAGCGCCGCGATCAGGACGCTGGCGCCGGAGATGACCGCCATGCTGAGCGTGAGGGCGAAGCGGCGGCCGCGGGAGTCGGCGATCCGGCCCACGACGTAACTGCCGAAGGGCCGTACGACGAAGCCGACCGCGAAGCCCACGTAGGCGGCGAGCAGCTTGGTCACCGGGTCGTCGCCCGGGAACATGGCCGCCGCGAAATACGGGGCCAGTACGGCGTAGATGGCCCAGTCGAAGGACTCCACGACACCGCCGACGGTGGCGGCGAGCAGCGCCTTGCGCCCGTTGCCGTGCGCCGTGCGTGGGGTGTCCGCGGCTCTTGCCGTGACCGCTGATGTCATCGCCGACCTCGTCTCATGGGGTCTCCTGTGCCCGGACGACCGAACGTCCGGTTTCAGGCGGTGCCGAATGGCTCGAATGAGTCGCCATGCTGGCCAGGGACCGAACGGAGAGAAACGGATTACCCTCAAAACGCAGGAAAGCTTCGTAGAGGCGGTGACCATGCAGGAAAACATCCCCATGGACCTGAGCGGACTCGACGCCCAGCTGGTCCACGCCCTGCAGATCGCGCCGCGCGCCTCGTGGCAGACGCTCGCCCCGGTACTGGGCATCGACCCGGTCACCGCGGCGCGCCGCTGGAGCCGCCTGGAGAAGGCCGGGCTGGCCTGGGTCACCGCCTATCCGGGGGCGCGGCGGCTGGATCGGATGTGCGTGGCGTTCGTCGAGATCGACTGCGTGGCGGGCAGCGTCGAGACGGTCACGCAGACGCTGGTACGGCTGCCACAGGTGGCCACCGTCGAGCAGATGGCCGGCGGCCGGGACCTGGTGATCACCGTCTTCGTGCCGGGCCTCGCCGCCCTCTCCGACCTGCTGCTCCGGCGCATCGCCGGGCTGCCGGGCGTCACCGCCACCCGCGCGTCCATCGCCACCCGCGTCTACGGCGAGGGCAGCCGCTGGCGGCTGCGGGCCCTGGACGCCCGGCAGCGGGAGGCGCTGCGCACCGCCGAGGCGCCGCAGGGCGCCGCCGCGCCGCTGGACGCGCAGGACCGGGCGCTGATCACGGAGATGTCCCGGGACGGGCGGGGCAGCGCGGTGGAGATCGGGCGCGCGGTCGGGCTGAGCGCGCCCACGGTACGGCGCCGGCTCGGCCGGCTGATGGCGGACCGGGACATCGCGCTCCGCTGCGAGGTGGCCCGCGAGCTGACCGAGTGGCCGATCTCGGCGACCCTGTGGGCGAGCGTCCCCGCCACCCACCTCGCCGAGACCGCGCGGGTCCTGCTGGGCCTGCCCGAGGTGCGGCTCTGCGCAGCCGTCACCGGCCGGCAGAACCTCCTCTTCACGCTCTGGCTGCAGTCGGTCCTGGACGTGCAGCGGCTGGAGATCCAGCTCGGCGAGCGGCTGCCGCACCTCCAGCTGCACGACCGGGCGATCGTCCTGAAGCAGTCCAAGCTGATGGGGCGGGCGCTGGACGACCGGGGGCGCGCGGTGGACGTCGTACCGGTGGATCCCTGGGCGTGACCCCGGCGGCCGGGCCGGGGCTCAGCCCGACAGGTTCCTGCGGGTCAGCGGTCCGCCGCGTCCTCCAGCAGCTTCATATCGGCCGGGCTGAGGGCGATGTCCGCCGCGGCGAGGTTCTCCTCCAGGTGCGCGAGCGCCCCCGTACCGGGCGTGGGCAGCAGCACGGGGGAGCGGTGCAGCAGCCAGGCCAGCGCGATCTGCCCGTGGCTCGCGCCGTGCCGCTCCGCGACCAGGTCCAGGGCGCGCGCGGCGCCGCCGGTCAGCCCGCCGTTGCCGAGCGGGAACCACGGCAGGAACGCGATCCCGTGCCGCTCGCACAGCCCCAGCAGTTCCTCCGAGCCGCGGTCGAGGAGGTTGTACCGGTTCTGCACGGAGGCGATCGGCGCGAGCGCGAGGGCGGCGGTCAGCTCGTCCGGGCCGACCGTGTCCAGGCCGAGGTACCGGATCTTGCCCGCGTCCCGCAGCTCCAGCAGCGTGCCGATCTGGTCGGCGAGCGGCACCTTCGGGTCCAGCCGGTGCAGCTGGTACAGGTCGATGGTCTCCCGGCGCAGCCGCCGCAGGCTCGCGTCGCACATCGCGCGCAGCGACTCGGGGCGCCCGTCGATGTGCCAGGCGTCCGCGCTCGTGCGGACCACGCCGCCCTTGGTGGCGATCACCAGGCCCTCGGGATACGGATGCAGCGCCTCGGCGATCAACTCCTCGGCCACCGCGGGGCCGTAGTTGTCGGCGGTGTCGAGGAGGTTCACCCCGCGCTCCACGGCGCGCCGCAGCACGGCCACCGCGTCCCGCGGGTCGGCGTGCCGCGGACCCCAGTAACCCGGCCCGGACAGCTGCGCGGTGCCGTAACCGAGCCGCCGGACGGGCAGCGCGCCGCCCAGGGAGAAGACCGGGGCCGGGGAAAATATCGTGGAATTCGCGGAGTTCGCGGAGTTCGCGGGGTTCTCGGAGCTGTCGGAGTCATCGGGATCCATGACTTCACACTCTAGATCCATAACTCCCCGCCCTGGAGCGGCCGGTGATCCATAAGATCACCTGGTGCCTGACATATCCATGACGACCCTGCTCCTGCTCTGCCTGGCCGCGCTGGCGGCCGGCTGGATCGACGCCGTGGTGGGCGGCGGCGGGCTGGTCCTGCTGCCGGCGCTGCTCGTCGGCCTCCCGCACGTACCGGTCGCCTTCGTGCTCGGTACCAACAAGTCGGCGGCGGTGGTCGGCACGACGGGCGCGGCCATCACGTACGTCCGCAAGACGCCGCTGGACGTGCCGTCCGCGGTGCGCATCGGGCTGGCGGCAGCGGGCGGTTCGCTGGGCGGTGCGTTCCTCGCGGCCGGTCTGGACAGCGCGGTGCTGCGCCCGCTGATCATGATCGTGCTGGTGGGCGTGCTCGCGTTCGTGCTGCTCCGGCCGTCCTTCGGGACCGCGCCCGCGCCCTCGGGCCCGGTCACCCGGCAGCGGGTGATCGCCGCCGTGCTGATCGCCGGGCTCGGCATCGGCTTCTACGACGGGCTGGTCGGCCCCGGTACCGGGGCGTTCCTGGTCATCGCGCTGGCGGCGGTCCTGCACATGGACCTGGTGACCGCGTCGGCGACGGCGAAGGTCGTCAACGTCTGCACCAACGTCGGTGCCCTGGCGATGTTCACGTACCAGGGCACCGTGCTGTGGGGGCTGGGCGCGCTGCTCGCCGCGTTCAACCTCGCGGGCAGCACGGTCGGCGCCCGGATGGCGCTGAAGAAGGGCGCCGGATTCGTGCGCGGCGTGCTGGTCGTGGTCGTCGCGGGGCTGCTGTGCTCGATGGCGTACGAGCAGTGGCTGGCCTGAGCGCGCTGCTCCGCGCCTGTCGGCTCAGAGCTTGTTGAGCGCCTGACGGAGGGTGGCCTTGAAGGCCGGTACCGGCGCCTGGTCGAGGTTGCCCATCTCGCCCCACTCCACGACCGTGACGGTCCGGCCCGAGCGGCCGACACCGAAGAGGTGCACGCCGGGCTCGGACTCGGGGATCGAGGTGTGGATGCCGTACACCCGGCCGCCGTCCGCCGCGGTGACCGTGCCGTAGTCCTTCCAGGACGCGGTGCCGCCGGGCTTGTCGTGCAGCCAGTCGCCGGCGCAGCGCGCGACCTTCCGGCGCAGCGCCGCGGCCAGCCGTTGCGCGCTGTCCTCGTTGGCCGTCACCACGCTGACCTGCAGAGCGCCCGTGTCGTAATCGGTCCAGTAAGTGCGGTGGTACGTGCCGTCGCCGCCGGGCACCACGCCGCCGTCCAGGCAGAACGGCTCCGGGTCCGGCAGCCCGGGAGTGACCTTCGAGGCGTACCAGGGCGAGGACGCGTGCGGCGGGAGCTCGCCGGGCGCGAGGAAGCGGGGCGGGGTGGTGGCGGCCGGAGCCGCGACCGCGGCGGTGGTACCGGTGGCCGCCAGCGCGATGGCGGCGGCGGTGAGCGCGGTACGGCGGCGTACGGAACGGTGACGCGTGGAGCGGTGACGCATGGAACGGTGACGCATGGAACGGTGACGCATGGAACGGTGACGCATGGACGAGACCTTTCCCCCGTGGCGGTACGTAACGGACTCTCACCGTGTGAGACCCGCGGACCGGCCCGAGGGTTGTGCCGCCCACCGCGCTCACGCGCAGTCGACGGGCGCCTGGCTCACATCCCGTCGACGTGCGTCACCGAAGTCAGCAGCACCGCGGAGTTCTCCACGGCCGTCACGCCGTGCTTCTCGCGCGGGATCTGCGCGACCTGTCCGGCGATCATGTCCTGCTTGCCGCGGTCCGTCGTGATCTGCACGTGCCCGTGCAGGATCTGCATGCTGCCTGCCGGCGGCGAGACGTGCTCGTCCAGCGAGGCGCCGCCGACCAGCGCGATCACGGTCTGCCGCAGCGGCCCGTCGTGCAGGAAGAGCCGTGCGCTGCGGCCGTGCGGGTCGGCCTTGGCGTCGTCGAGCTGCTGGCGGGCGAGGGCGGTGAGGTCGTCCATGAGGGGGCCCTTCGGTCGCGGACGTGCGGCGGTCCGGTGGCGTGGTCCTGTTCCCCATCCTCGCGGGTGCGCCGGGCGCCGCAAGTCATCGGCGCGCCGTGGTACCCGTGGATGCGGAAGGATCAGGTACCCGCCCGCCCGCGACCCAAAAGGACCTCCCGTGACCGACCTGCCCGAGCAGACCGCACCGCCCGCATTCCTGACCGTGCTGACGACGACCGACGCGGCGGAGAAGGCCGAGGCGCTGGCCCGCGGCGCGATCGAGGCGCGCCTGGCGGCGTGCGCCCAGGTCAGCGCGCCGGTCACCTCCGTGTACCGCTGGGACGGCGGGATCGAGACCAGCGAGGAGTGGCAGGTACTCCTCAAGACGACCGGCAACCGCTACCAGGAGCTGGAGGAGTACCTCCGCGGGGCGCACGACTACGACACCCCGGAGATCATCGCCACCCCGATCGTCCACGGCGCGGCGGACTATCTGGCGTGGATCCAGGAGGAGACCCGCTAGCCGGACCCTCAGCCGGCCCAGGTCACCCGCACGACCACGATCAGTTCCTGCCGCGGCACGGGCAGGAAGTAGAGCAGCCCCATATCGAGGAACGCGAGATTGCGCAGCTTGTGACCGACGCCCACTTCTGCGGCATCCGCGCCGAGCACCGCGAGCTCGCCGGCGAGGCGTTCGACTTCCGTCACCACATGGGACGGAAGACCGCCCACGACGTGTTCCTCGTCCGGGTCGTACTCCCAGCGCCAGACGCTCACGTACCGATCTCCTCGCCGGCGGCCCGCAGGATGCGGCCGACCTCGCTCGCTGCGGTGCGGGCGGCCTCGGGGTCCGCGTCCGGATCGGCCGCGAGCGTCTCGGCGGCGAGGAACCGCGTGGCGCGCTCCGGCCAGCGGTAGATGTTGACGAGCGTGCCCCAGTGGCTGGTGAAGGCACGCAGTGGTCCCACGTTGCTGGTGCGCTGCGCGTTGGTCGCGGCGCTCGCCAGGTGGTCGTTGAACTCCGGCAGACGGCTCGGCGCGATCTGTGCGACAGCCCTGCGCAGAGCTTCAGGGGTCAGTTGCGGCATGGGTACCAGCGGGCCGTCCGTGCCGACCGGCTGACTGCTCACGATGGCCTCCTGGTCTCTCGCACGCCGACTGCGCGGGCGTGCATCGGGCATCACGCTCCGAGCCTAGCCCTCGGAGGTCCGCACGGGGATCGTTCCGCTGGACAACCCCCTGCCGCGTGACGGCCTGCGCCGCGCCCCCGTTCCGTCGCTCTTCGGTCAGATGTCCGACCTACCGGTCAGCGACGCGGCGCGGCCTGGCATGGTTGCAGGTGGGAAGTACGAGTACGAGGAGAACGACCCATGAACGACCGGCCCGCCGAGCGGCTGCCCTTCTTCGTCTACGGGACGCTGCGCCCCGGAGAGGCCAATCACGCCTGGGCGCTGCGCGGCCGCACCGCGGCGGAGCAGCCGGCGCTGATCCACGGGGCGCTGCTGTACGACGGGCCCGGCTACCCGTACGCGATCCAGGGCCCCGCCGAAGCAGAGGTGCACGGTCACGTCATCACGCCCGCCGAGGGCGCGTACGACGAGGTCCTGGCGGTGCTGGACCGGCTGGAGGGGTACACCCCGGGCGCGCCGGACAACGATTACGACCGGGTCGCCTGTGACGCCGTCCTGCCGGACGGCAACACCGTGCGCGCGTGGGTGTACTTCGCCGCCGAACCCCTGGCCGGCCGCCTCCGGGCCACCGGCACCCCGGTCCCCGGTGGCGACTGGCTCGCCACCGGGGGACGTGCCGCGGGCCCGGTGGGCCCCGGCGTCGCCGCCAACGAGGGCCGCGCCTTCGCCGCCACCGCACAGGAAGGTGCCTGAGCCGACATGACCACCGCTCACCCCCCGCTCCCCAAGGCCGAGCTGCATCTGCACATCGAGGGCACGCTGGAGCCCGAGCTGGCGTTCGCGCTTGCCGCGCGCAACGGTGTCGAGCTGCCGTACGCCTCCGAGGAGGAGCTGCGCCGCGCCTACTCGTTCAGCGATCTGCAGTCGTTCCTGGATCTGTACTACGCGCTGATGGCCGTGCTGCGGAGTGAGGAGGACTTCGCGGATCTTGCGAATGCCTATCTCGCGCGCGCCAAGGAACAGGGCGTGCGGCACGCGGAGATCTTCTTCGACCCGCAGGCGCACACCGCGCGCGGCGTGCCGATCGGCACCGTCATCGAGGGCCTGGGAAGGGCCCTGGACGCCGCTCAGGAGACCTACGGCATCACGACCCGGCTCATCATGTGCTTCCTGCGGGACGAGAGCGCGGAGTCGGCCCTGGAGACGTTCGAGGCGGCCCGCCCGTACCTGGACCGGATCACCGCGGTCGGGCTGGACTCCGCCGAGGTCGGCAACCCGCCGTCGAAGTTCCGCGAGGTGTACGCGCGGGCGCGGGAGGCCGGGCTGAAGTGCGTGGCGCACGCCGGTGAGGAGGGCCCGCCCGCGTACGTCTGGGAGGCGCTGGACGTCCTCGGGGTGGACCGGGTCGATCACGGCGTGCGGTGCATGGAGGACGCCGGCCTGGTGGCCCGGCTGGCCGCCGAGCAGGTGCCGCTCACCGTCTGCCCGCTGTCCAACGTCCGGCTGCGGGTGATCGACGACCTCGCCGACCACCCGCTGCCCGCCATGCTGGACGCGGGCCTGCTGGTGACCGTGAACTCCGACGACCCGGCCTACTTCGGCGGGTACGCGCACGACAACTTCACGGCCGTACGGGACGCGCTGCGGCTGGACGAGGAGACGCTGCGCACGCTGGCCCGCAACTCCTTCACGGCGTCGTTCCTGGACGAGGAGACGCGCGCCGCGTACCTGAAGGAGGTCGACGACCACCGGGGCGCCTGACGGTCGGGTCCGCCCGGCCTCGAGCCTGCTTGACCTCAAGTCCGCTTGAGCTTCTAGCTTCGTCCTCAACCGAATGGAAAGAGGGCGGAGCCATGGAGTACTCCCACAGCGACACCGAACTGATCCGGCAGCCCATCGGTTACTGGAGCTGGGCCGCGTCCCACGCGGTCGTGACCCGTATCCGCGGCGCCCTCGCGGAGCTGGGCCTCAGCCAGCCGCAGTGGTGGGTGCTGAACCAGGTCGCGCCGGCGCCGGACGGCCGGTCCCGCGGCGAGGTGACGCAGGTGCTCAAGGGCTACCTCGAGGTCGACGGTGCCCTGGAGGAGGAGATCGACACGACGGTCGCCCGCGGCTGGATCACCCAGGACGCGGACGCCACGCTGCGGATCACCCCGGAGGGCTCGGCCTTGTACACCAAGGCCGCCGCCCTCCAGGAGGAGTTGTGGACGGAGCGCCACGAGGGCATCACCGACGAGGAGTACCTGGTCACGCTCAAGGTGCTCCAGCGCTTCATCCACAACACCGGGGGCCGTGCCTGGCATCACTGAAGCCCTCCGACTGAAGCCCTCTAAGGGCCCAGCTGAAGCCCTCTAGGGGCCCAGCGGTGTCAGCCGGACCGCGCAGACCTTGAACTCCGGCATCCGCGAGGTGGGGTCCAAGGCCGGGTTGGTGAGGGTGTTGGCGCGGCCCTCGCCCGGCCAGTGGAACGGCATGAAGACCGTGTCGGAGCGGATGGTGCCGGTCAGCCGGGCGGGCGCCACGGCCCGGCCGCGCCGGGACTCCACCGCGACCCGGTCGCCCTCGCCGATGCCGTACCGCTCCGCGAGCAGCGGGTGGATCTGCACGAAGGGGCCGGGCGCCGCGTCGTTCAGCTCCTTCACGCGCCGGGTCTGCGCGCCCGACTGGTACTGCGCCAGCACCCGCCCAGTGGTCAGCAGCACCGGGTACTCGGCGTCCGCCTCCTCCGCCGACGCGCGGTGCGACACCGGTACGAAGCGGGCCCGGCCGTCCGGGGTGGCGAACCGGTCCAGGAAGAGCCGCGGGGTTCCCGGGTGCGTCTCGTCGGGGCACGGCCAGAAGATGCCGTCCTCGGCGGCGATGCGCCGGTAGCTGATCCCGGAGTAGTCCGCCGCGCCGCCCTCCGAGGCGCGGCGCAGCTCCTCGAAGACCTCCTCCGGATCGTCGGGGAAGCCCTTCTCGTGGCCCAGCCGCGCCGCCAGCCCGTTCAGCACCGCCAGGTCCGTGCGGACACCGGGCGGCGGGTCCAGGGCGCGGCGGCGCAGCAGTACCCGGCCCTCCAGGTTCGTCGTCGTACCGGTCTCCTCCGCCCACTGCGTCACCGGCAGCACCACATCCGCCAGCGCGGCCGTCTCCGAGAGGACGACATCCGCGACGGCCAGGAAGTCCAGCGAGCGGATGCGCTCCTCCACGTGCGCGGCGCGCGGTGCGGAGACGACCGGGTTGGAGCCCATCAGGAGCAGCGCGCGCACATCGGTGCCGAGCGCGTCCAGCAGCTCGTACGCGCTGCGCCCCGGACCCGGCAGGCTGTCCGGGGAGACGCCCCAGACGGCCGCCACGTGCTCCCTGGCGGCCGGGTCGTCGAGCTTGCGGTAGCCGGGCAGCTGGTCGGCCTTCTGGCCGTGCTCGCGGCCGCCCTGGCCGTTGCCCTGGCCCGTCAGGCAGCCGTACCCGGACAGCTCCCGGCCGGCCCGCCCGGTGGCCAGGCACAGGTTGATCCACGCGCCGACCGTGTCGGTGCCCTTGGCCTGCTGCTCCGGGCCGCGCGCGGTGAGCACCATCGAGGAGCCGGCGTCGCAGAACAGCGCGACGGCCTCGCGCAGTTCCGGCACCGGCACGCCCGTGATCCGCTCCACCAGCTCCGGCCAGTGCGCCATCGCGGCGGCCCGCGCCTCGGGCCACCCGGTGGTGCGCTCCGCGATGAACGCCTCGTCCGTACGGCCCTGGGCGACGACGAGGTGCAGCAGGCCCAGAGCCAGCGCGAGATCGGTCCCGGGGCGCGGGGCGAGGTGCAGGTCGGCCGCCTCGGCGGTCTTCGTGCGGCGCGGGTCGACGACGATCAGCTTGCCGCCGTTCTCGCGCAGCTCGGTCAGGTAGCGCAGCGCGGGCGGCATGGTCTCGGCGAGGTTGGAGCCCACCAGGATCACGCACCCCGTACGGGCCACGTCCGCCAGCGGGAACGGCATGCCGCGGTCGAGACCGAACGCGCGCCCGTGTGCCGCGGCCGCCGAGGACATGCAGAACCGGCCGTTGTAGTCGATCTGCGAGGTGCCGAGCGCGACGCGCGCGAACTTGCCCAGCGCGTACGCCTTCTCGTTGGTCAGGCCGCCGCCCCCGAAGACGCCCACCGCGTCGTCCCCGTATACGGACCGTGCGCTGTCCAGTCCCGCAGCGACCCGGTCCAGGGCCTCGTCCCAGGTGGCGGGCCGCAGCGTCCCACCGTCCCTGACCAGCGGTTCCGTCAGCCGTACCCGCTGGTCCAGGACCTCGGCGGCGGTACGGCCCTTACCGCACAGCGCTCCGCGGTTCACGGGGAACGCGGGGCGCTCGACCACCTGTACCGTGCCCTGCTCCGGGCGCAGCGACATTCCGCACTGCAGGGAGCAGTACGGACAGTGCGTGTCGACCGTGCCGGTCGTGACGTCGGCGTTCATACGGTCACGGTGCAACGCGCGCGTTTCCGCCGCCGCCCCCTGGTGTTACGTGCCCGGCACGGGTCCCTCCCCGGGGCGCGCCCGGACCCGTGAGGGCGGAGAAACGACTCGTCACTCCTGCGCAACGCTCCGGCAACTCTCCGCTGCCAGGCTCCCTCCATGACGGCGTCGAACGCGCACCTTCCCGCAGCGGTTCCCTTCGACAGTACGGCGCAGCTCATGACAGAGATCACCACACAGCTCAGCACCCAGCTCAGCCGGGTCAGACTCCACAGCCGCCGCACCCTGCCGTGCGGCCCCGTCAAGAAACCGATGCCGCCGACCCTCGTCGCGGTCGCCCACGGAAGCCGCGATCCCCGCGCCCTGGAGACCGTCACCGCGCTGCTGGACCGGGTACGCGCCCTGCGCCCCGGACTCCCGGTGCGCCTGGGACACATTGAACTGAACGAGCCACTGCTGTCCGACACGCTGGCCGGGCTGGACGGCGACGCGGTCCTCGTGCCGCTGCTGCTGAGCCGCGGCTACCACACCAAGTCCGACATACCCTCGATGGCCGACGCCGCGCCGCAGGTCAGCGCCCGTATAGCGGCGCCGCTCGGGCCGCACTCGCTGCTCGCCGAGGCGCTGCACGAACGGCTGACGGAGGCCGGGACCCGGCCGGAGGCGCCCGGCACGGGGATAGTCCTGGCCGCGGCCGGCTCGCGGGACACGGACTCGGCCACCGACACCGAACGCACCGCCCGGCTGCTCTCCATGCGGCTCGGCGGCGTGCCCGTCGTACCGGGCTACGCGGCGGGCGCCGGCGCCACCGTCGAGGAGGCCGCGGCGGCCCTGCGGACGCGCGGCCTGCGGCCCGTCCTCGCCTCGTACTTCACCGCGCCCGGCCGCTTCGCGACCGCCTCCTCCGCCGTCCTCGGACCCGCCGCCGCGCCCCTCGGCGACCACCCGGCCCTCGCCCGTCTCGTCCTGCACCGTTACGACCAGTCGCTCCGCGCGCGTACCGCTTCCGACCGAGAGGGGGCCGGTGCGGCTACCGTCGCGGTATGACGGGTCCCAACTCACCAGAACCACGGGCAGGCCGCGCGGCGCACCGTGCCGGGCGGCCCGTGGGCACCTCGTACGACAACGATCTGTACAACAGTGACCGGTACGGCGCCGCGTACGACGACGCCGACGCCGAGCGCTGGGTGTCCGAGCCGGACAAGCGCCCGGGCCGGACGGCTTTCCAGCGGGACCGCGCGCGCGTGCTGCACTCCGCCGCGCTGCGCAGACTGGCCGGCAAGACGCAGGTCGTCACGCCCGGCGTCGCCGCGTCCGGTACCGGCGCGCACGCCTGGGACGCGACCCCGCGCACCCGGCTCACGCACTCCCTGGAGTGCGCGCAGGTCGGGCGGGAGCTGGGCGCGGCGCTCGGCTGCGACCCGGACCTGGTCGAGACCGCGTGCCTGGCGCACGACCTGGGCCATCCGCCCTTCGGGCACAACGGCGAGCAGGCGCTGAACGAAGTGGCCGCGCCCTGCGGCGGCTTCGAGGGCAACGCGCAGTCCCTGCGGCTGCTGGCCCGGCTCGAACCGAAACGGTTCGTCACCGCCGACGACGGCCGCATCGTCAGCGTCGGCCTCAACCTCACGCGCGCCGCCCTGGACGCGGCGACCAAGTACCCCTGGGTGCGCGGCGGCCACCCCGAGGACCCGCGCTCGCGCAAGTTCGGGGTGTACGCGGACGACCTGCCCGTCTTCCGGTGGCTGCGGCAGGGCGCCCCCGAAGCCGCGCGCAGCTTCGAGGCGCAGGTCATGGACTGGTCCGACGACGTGGCGTACTCGGTGCACGACGTGGAGGACGGGCTGCACGCCGGACACCTGGACCCGGCCGTGCTCTACGCGGACCCCGAGCGCGCCGAGGTCTTCGCGGTGGCCGCGGACCGGTACGCGCCGGGCGCCGGCGACGCGGAGCTGGGAGCGGCCCTGGACCGGCTGCTGGAGCAGGAGTGGTGGCCGCACGGCTACGACGGCTCCGCGGTCGCCCAGGCCCGCCTGAAGGACGCCACCAGCCAGCTGATCGGCCGGTTCTGCCTCGCCGCGGAAGCCGCCACCCGCGCCGCGTACGGTACGGGGCGGCTCACCCGTTACCGCGCCGATCTGGTCGTCCCCGAGGAGGCCCGCCTCGAATGCGCCGTACTGAAGGCGGTCGCCGACCGGTACGTGATGCAGCGCCCCGACCAAGAGGCGCTGCGCGCCGAACAGCGGGTGATCATCGCGGAGCTGGCCGAGGCGCTGCTCGCGCGCGCACCGGACGGCCTCGACCCGCAGTTCCGTTCGCTGTTCGACGGAGCAGCGGACGACACCGCACGGATGCGCGCCGTCATCGACCAGATCGCGGCCCTCACGGACACCTCGGCGCGCACCCTGCACGCCCGCCTCACACGCCACAAGGGCCTCACAGAACGGCGTCGTCCGCCCGCGCGTGACAACTAAGGGTGACGTAGCAAGGGCCTACCCTCTTCCCCCATCACCCTCTGTGCGGGACGCTCGAACCCCCGCAGTGCTGAGGTGCTCGAACGGGGGTATGGCTTTTTCGAACGGGGGCGCAAACGGGGGCCGAACGGGGGGCGTTCAAGGCGCAGACGCACTGCGCCGCAGCGAGGAGGAAGCAAGTGGTCGACGCACACCAGACGTTCGTCATCGTCGGCGGTGGCCTGGCCGGGGCAAAGGCAGCCGAGACCCTCCGGTCGGAGGGGTTCAGCGGCCGGGTGATCCTCATCTGTGACGAGCGCGACCACCCGTACGAACGGCCGCCGCTCTCCAAGGACTTCCTGATCGGCAAGGCCGAACGGGACAGCGTCTTCGTGCACGAGCCGGCGTGGTACGCGCGCAGCGACATCGAGCTGCATCTCGGCCAGCCCGCAGTCGCCCTGGACCCGGTGACCCGTACGGTACGGCTCGGTGACGGCACCCTCATCGCGTACGACAAGCTGCTGCTGGCCACCGGTGCCGAGCCGCGCCGCCTGGACATCCCCGGCACCGACCTGGCCGGCGTCCACCACCTGCGCCGCCTCGCGCACGCCGAACGGCTGCGCGGCGTACTGGCCTCCCTCGGCCGGGACAACGGCCACCTCGTGATCGCCGGCGCGGGCTGGATCGGCCTGGAGGTCGCGGCCGCGGCCCGCTCCTACGGCGCCGAGGTCACCATCGTCGAGCCCTCGGCGACCCCGCTGCACCACGTCCTCGGCCCCGAGATCGGCGGGCTCTTCACCGAGCTGCACCGCGAGCACGGCGTCCGCTTCCACTTCGGCGCCACGCTCACCGAGATCACCGGCCAGGGCGGCGTCGTACTGGCGGCGCAGACCGACGACGGCGAGGAGCACCCGGCGCACGACGTGCTCGCCGCGATCGGCGCCGCGCCCCGCACCGCCCTCGCCGAGCAGGCCGGGCTGGCCCTCGCGGACCGCTCGGAGGGCGGCGGCATCGTCGTGGACGCGTCGCTGCGCACGTCCGACCCGCACATCTTCGCGGCCGGTGACGTGGCCGCGGCCGCGCACCCGGTCCTGGAGACCCGGCTGCGCGTGGAGCACTGGGCCAACGCGCTCAACGGCGGCCCGGCCGCCGCGCGCGCCATGCTGGGCCAGGAGGTCAGCTACGACCGCATCCCGTACTTCTTCTCCGACCAGTACGACGTCGGCCTGGAGTACTCGGGCTACGCGCCACCGGGCTCCTACGAGCAGGTCGTGCTCCGCGGCGACGTCGGCAAGCGCGAGTTCATCGCCTGCTGGCTGGACTCCGGCGGCCGGCTGCTGGCCGCGATGAACGTCAATGTGTGGGACGTCACCGAGCCGCTGCAGGCCATGATCCGCTCCGGGCGTGCCCTGGACGCGGAGGCGCTGGCCGATCCGACGGTGCCGCTGGAGTCGTTCCTCGCATAATCGAATGCCGGGCCGGTCGTTCCTCGCGTAGCGTGCGCCCCATGGCCATCCGTACGAAAACGGTCCCGCGGGCGGAGATCTTCGACCTGCGTTGGTCGGTGCTCCGCCCCGGGCTGCCCGCCGAGGCCGCGAGGTACCCGGAGGACGCGGACCCCGGCGTCTTCCACATGGCGGCGTACGACGGGGACACCCTCGCGGCCTGCGCGACCTTCTTCCCCGACCCCGTGCCGGGCGAGGAGGCCGTCCCCGCGTACCGCTTCCGCGGCATGGCCAGCTCGCCCGAGGCGCGCGGGCGGGGCTTCGGGGCCGCCGTGCTGCGCGCCGGCATCGAGGAGGCGGCGCGGCGCGGGGCCCAGCTCGTGTGGTGCAACGGCCGGGTCTCCGCGCGCGGCTTCTACGAGCGGATGGGCTTCACCACGGACGGCGAGACCTTCGAGATCGCGCCGAGTGGCGCGCATCACCGCTTCGTCTTCAAGATCGCCGCAGCGTGAGACGGGGACCCGGAACTGTCACTGGTGCCCCGTAGAATTCTCGCGTGGCAGGCAGGATCAACGATGACGACGTGCGGGCGGTGCGGGACGCGGTCCCGATCGACGCCGTCGTGTCCGAGTACCTCCAGCTCCGGAACGCCGGCGGCGGCAATCTGAAGGGCCTGTGCCCCTTCCACGACGAGAAGTCCCCCTCATTCCACGTCAGCCCCAGCAAGGGGCTGTACCACTGCTTCGGCTGCCAGGAGGGCGGCGACACCGTCGACTTCATCATGAAGGTCGACCACCTCTCCTTCGCCGAGACCATCGAGCGCCTCGCCTCCCAGGCGGGCATCACCCTGCGGTACGAAGAGGGCGGGTACGCCCCCGGGCGCCAGCAGGGCGAGCGCACCCGCCTCGTCGAGGCGCACAAGGTCGCCGCGCAGTTCTACATCGAGCAGCTCGACAGCCCCGAGGCCGAGATCGGCCGGAAGTTCCTCGCCGAGCGCGGCTTCGACCAGGCCGCGGCCCAGCACTTCGGCGTGGGGTACAGCCCCGCGGGCTGGGACCACCTCACGCGCTTCCTGCGCGGCCGCGGCTTCACGGACAAGGAGCTGATCCTCTCCGGCCTCTCCCAGGACGGCCGCCGCGGCCCCATCGACCGCTTCCGGGGCCGTCTGATGTGGCCCATCCGGGACATCGCGGGCGAGGTCGTCGGCTTTGGCGCCCGCAAGCTCCGCGACGACGACAACGGCCCGAAGTACCTCAACACCCCCGAGACCCCGATCTACCGCAAGTCGCATGTGCTGTACGGCATCGACCTCGCGAAGAAGGAGATCGCCAAGGGGAACCGCGCGGTGGTGGTCGAGGGCTACACCGACGTCATGGCCTGCCACCTCGCCGGCGTCCGCAGCGCCATCGCGACCTGCGGCACGTCCTTCGGCGAGGGCCACATCAAGATCCTCCGCCGGCTCCTGATGGACAACAGCGGCTCCGAGGTCGTCTTCACCTTCGACGGCGACGCCGCGGGCCAGAAGGCGGCGCTGCGCGCCTTCGAGGACGACCAGAAGTTCGCCGCCGAGACCTCCATCGCGATCACGCCCGGCGGCATGGACCCCTGCGAGCTGCGCCTGGCCAAGGGCGACGAGGCCGTCGCCGACCTGGTGGAGTCCCGTACGCCGCTCTTCGAGTTCGCGCTGCGCCAGCTCGTCGCGCGGCACAATCTGGCCACCCCGGTCGGCCGCGCCGCCGCGCTGGACGAGGCGGCGCCCATCGTCGCCAACATCAAGAACAGCTCCATCCAGCACGAGACGGCCGTCCAGCTGGCCGGCCTGCTCGGCATCCTGGACACCCAGTTCGTCGTCCGCCGCGTCTCCCAGCTGGCCCGCTGGGCCCGCGAGCGCGGCAGGGACCCGAGGGAGGCCCAGGGCAGGCCGCAGCGGCGCGGCGCCGAGCCCGCGCGGCCCGCGGCCCCCGAGGCCCCCCGGGGCCCCGCGCTGAACCTCCGCAGCCCGGCGCACCGCGTCGAGCGCGAGCTGCTCAAGCTCGCCCTGCAGCGCCCCGACCTGGTCGCCCCGACGTTCGACGCGTACGGCATCGACGAGTTCACCGCGCCGCCGTACGCCGTGGTCCGCCGCTGCATCGAGGAGGCGGGCGGCACGGCCGCCGCCGACGCCGGCTTCCTCACCCGCGTCCGCGAGGCCGCGCCCGACGACGCGGTCCGCTCGATGGTCACGGAGCTGGCCGTCGAGCCGCTGCACACCCGCCGCGATCCGGACGAGCTGTACGCGGGCGTGCAGCTCGTCGCCGTCCGGCTGGCCGCCGTCCGGCAGCGCTGTGCCGAGATCCACGGCGCGCTGCAGCGCCACGACCCGCGGACGGGCGGCGAGCAGTACACCGCCCTGCAGAACGAGCTCTGGGTGCTGGAGCAGTACGCCCAGGCCCTCCGGGAGCGCGGCGCCGCGGCCCTCTGAGGCACGCGCGGCGCGCCCGCCGCGGCCTGCCGGACTGTCTGCGTAACCACCCGGTCACCCACTGAAGGCAAAAAGTCGCCGCACGCCCCTCGTGGCGGGAGTGTGTCGTACTCCACACTGAGGAACGGTGCCTGAGTCCTCGAAGCGCGCCGGATCCGGCGGTACAGAGCCGGAGTCCGACGCCAACCCGCTTCTGATGTACGGGACGGACGGCGGCTCGGCCGCAGCCGTACCCGACCTTTGTGCCGCCTCAGCAGCGATCACCCTGGAGGTCGCCCCCGTGCAGACACGGAGCCTCGCCGACGCGCCGCCCGAAGCGGCCGCCACCGTGCCCCAGCAGGCCGAGCCGCCCGCCCCCGAGATGCTGTCCGAAGAGCCGGACCCGGCACCTGAGCCGCCACCGGAGCGGCAGGCCAGGCCCGAGGCGGGTGGCCCGTCCTCCGACCTCTTCCGGCAGTACCTCCGGGAGATCGGCCGCATCCCGCTGCTCAGCGCGGCCGAGGAGGTCGAGCTGGCCCGCCGGGTGGAAGCCGGCCTGTTCGCCGAGGCGAAGCTCGCGGGCACCCCCGACCTGGACTCCCAGCTGGCCCTCGACCTCGACAAGCTGGTGGTACTGGGCCGGATGGCCAAGCGCCGCCTGATCGAGGCCAACCTCCGCCTGGTCGTCTCGGTCGCCAAGCGGTACGTCGGCCGCGGCCTGACCATGCTCGACCTCGTCCAGGAGGGAAACCTCGGACTGATCCGCGCGGTCGAGAAGTTCGATTACGCGCGCGGCTACAAGTTCTCCACGTACGCGACGTGGTGGATCCGCCAGGCGATGTCCCGCGCCCTCGCCGACCAGGCCCGCACGATCCGGGTCCCGGTGCACGTCGTCGAGCTGATCAACCGCGTCGTACGGGTCCAGCGCCGGATGCTCCAGGAGCGCGGCTACGAACCGACCCCCGAGGAGGTCGCCGCCCAGCTCGACCTGCCCGAGGAGCGCGTCAGCGAGGTGCTGCGGCTCGCCCAGGAGCCCGTCTCGCTGCACGCACCGGTCGGCGAGGAGGACGACGTCGCGCTCGGCGACCTCATCGAGGACGGCGACGCCGCGTCCCCCGTGGAGTCCGCCGCTTTCCTGCTGTTGCGCGAGCACCTCGAAGCGGTGCTCTCCACCCTCGGCGAGCGCGAGCGCAAGGTCGTCCAGCTCCGCTACGGCCTGGCCGACGGCAGGCCGCGCACGCTGGAGGAGATAGGGCGCATCTTCGGCGTCACCCGCGAACGCATCCGCCAGATCGAGTCCAAGACCCTGAACAAGCTCCGCGATCACGCCTTCGCCGACCAGCTGCGCGGCTACCTCGACTGATACCGACCAGCTGCGCGGCTACCTCGACTGATACCTCGACCGAGCGCCGGTTCGTGCCCCGGGGCACGCCCGTCGCGGCTCTCAGCCCTCGACCGGCTCCTGACCCCCCACAGGGCTCCCCACAGCGTTCTCCGCAGGGCTCACGGCCGCCTCCGGGCCGCCCGTCGCCTCGTCGAACGCGCCCGGGTGCGTCTCCTCCCGTACCGACGTGTACTGCTGCCGCACCGCCTGCCCCACGGCCAGCTCCTCGCCCGGCTCGAACACCTGGCAGGCCGCGGCCGGCCAGCGCGGCGGCTCCTGCGCCGAGTGCGTCCCGTGCGCGAGGCCCAGCGCCCACGCCGCCTGTCGGGCCGCGCCCACCGCCGCGTAGTCCGCCGGCTGCGGCACCACGACCTGCGCGCCCAGCAGCGCGGGCGCGGCGGCCTGCACGGCGCCCAGCTCGGCCGCGGCACCCAGCAGGAACACTCTGCGCACCGGCACGCCCCGCCCGCGCAGCACGTCCAGCGCGTCCGCGAGCCCGCACAGCATGCCCTCGACGGCGGCGCGCGCCATGTGCTCGGGCTTCATGCTCTCCCTGCGCAGCCCGTGCAGCGACCCCGCGGTGTGCGGCAGATGAGGCGTCCGCTCGCCCTCCAGATAGGGCAGCATCACCATCCCGTACGAGCCCGGTGTCGACTTCAGCGCCAGGTCGGACAGGCCCTCCAGGTCCGTCCCCAGCGCCTCGGCCATGCCGCGCAGCACCCGTACGGCGTTGCTGGTGTGGACGACCGGCAGATGCATGCCGGTCGCGTCGGCGAAAGACGTGATCGTCCCCGTCGAGTCCGCCAGCGCCTCGTGGTGGATGCCGAAGACCGAGCCGGAGGCGCCCAGCGACACCACGGCGTCCCCGGTGCCCACGCCCAGCCCGAAGGCGGCGGCCATCGTCTCGCCCGTACCGGCGGAGATCAGCAGCCCCTCCGGCGTCACCCCGGCAGCGTCGGCGGGGCCCAGCACCTCGGGGAGCCGCACCTGGTGCCCGAGCGCCAGCTCGACCAGATCCGGGCGGTACGCGCCGCTCGCCGCCGACCAGAAGCCGGTGCCCGAGGCGCCGCCGCGGTCCGTCGTGCGCCGCGCGGGGCGCCCCAGCAGCTGCCAGACCAGCCAGTCGTGCGGCTGCATGATCTCCGCCACACGGGCGGCGTGCTCGGGCTCCGCGCGCGCCAGCCAGCGCAACTTCGCCACCGGCTGCGCGGCGTGCGGTACGGAACCCACGCCCTCCGCCCACGCCGAGCGCCCCCCGAGCGCGTCGATCAGGTCGGCCGCCGCGCTCTGCGCCCGCTTGTCGTTGCCCATGAGGGCAGGGCGAATCAGCGCACCGTCGTTGTCCAGCGGGAGCAGGCCGTGCTGCTGCGCCGAGACGCCGATCGCCTGCACGCCCTCCAGGAGCCCGCCGGCGGCTGCCTCACCGAGTGACATCAGCCACGTCTGCGGATCGACATCGGGCCCCTTCCCGTCAGGGTGCGGGGCGTACCCCTGCCTGACGACGGCACCCGTTTCGGTGTCGCAGACGACGATGCGTGTGCTTGCGGACGAGCTGTCCAACCCGGCGACTATCCCCATAGGACCTGATGATGCCGCATGCGGGGACCCCTGCGGAAAGCCGGACTCCCCGGACCGCACGGCGGCGGCCCGGGGAAGGCGGCGGTCCCGGCCGGTCGCGGCCGGCGCGAGACGCTAGGTGTTGCTGGTGCCCCAGTCGTCCTCTGCGCCGGAACGCTGCTCGCGCAGCGAACGGACGCGGTCCGAAACGGAGTTCGGGATCTTGTCACCAACCTTGGCCGAAACCGCGTCGTACGCCTTGTTCGCGGCCTGCCGGCCGGTCTGCGCGGCGGACTCGGCGGTATTGCGGACGGCGGGGTTCTGCGCGACCCGCTGCGCACTCTTGCGCAGCTGTTCGTACCGCTCCCGCCCGGCCCGGGTGCCGAGCACGTATCCGATGGCCAGTCCCGCGATGAACGTGAGCCGGTAGCGCATCGCTCCACCTCTCTGTCTGTCCGTCCCGCTCCCGGGTGCTTCCCGGTGACGCGGCGAGCCGCTGCTGTGCTGCTCTCACCGGTACCCGGGGCCGGAGTGATCACCCATGGGCATACCGATTGGCAAAGCACCCCCCTGCTTGCGCTAATGTATGTGTCGCAGCGAGCGCACGCCGTCCGGAAGCCCGGACCGGAGTGCGTTCGAGGCACACAGAGCAATCCCCTGTAGCTCAATTGGCAGAGCAGCCGGCTGTTAACCGGCAGGTTACTGGTTCGAGTCCAGTCGGGGGAGCGCAGTCCCCTGTAGCTCAATTGGCAGAGCATTCGGCTGTTAACCGGAGGGTTACTGGTTCGAGTCCAGTCGGGGGAGCAGGAGGAAGAGGACCCCGTGAGGGGTCCTTTTTCATGTCCGGTTCCGTACCGGGTGCCGGGTCCGGCGCGGTCGGCGGCGGGCCCGCCGGGAGCGCGCCGGCGCCTCGCCGGGAATCGAACACCCGGACCACTCCAAAGAGTGAGCCTCTGGGCGGAACCGAACAGTGGGTGATCGGAGTCTTCACGATCGCACGCAGCGAGCCGCTCCGCGCTCGACGCCCACCCTCACGGGCAGCAGATCGTATGAGCGGCTATGCTGCGGCAGACGGCGCGCACAAATGTGCGCGGCGCGCCGTTACGGGGGCGGTAGCTCAGCCGGTTAGAGCAGCGGACTCATAATCCGTCGGCCGTGGGTTCGAGTCCCACCCGCCCCACCACCGCGCGCTGAGCAGAAACGATCTGGCCAGCGAGCGCAGCGCATCGAAGGGCCGCCACGCATGTCGCGTGGCGGCCCTCGTCGTTGCCGGGCCGGCGGTCCGGGGGGCGGGTCGTCCGCCCAACTGGAATTCCTAAGTCCGAACTATGCATTCCGCATCCGCTCGCCGAGCGGACGGAAGGCGCTCCGTATAAATAGCGGAGTGATGGTTGACAGTTGCGCGGCGGCACTTGCAGTATTTCTCCGGCCAGGGCGAGTCGGGAAGCCGGACTCGCCGGGGGGAAAGAGGGGGATGCACGGGGCGTGACCGGCCTACGGCTCATGAATTTCTCGCTACGGGCAAGCGTCTGACCGAGCCCCGGGGGTGTGACCCGGGGAAGACGGCTTTTTCATGCCGTCCGCTGCTTCCGTATTCCTTACCGCTGCGCTATGCGTGCGGACGTGAATTCCAGTGACTCACGCCTGCGCGCTGACCGCCGCGCGGCCTCCGGAACGCCCGGTCGTTCCTGGAGTTCTTCTTTTCGTGGATGCACTTGGTCTGGGGAGTGGGTACCGCTATGTCTTCACTTGGGGTTGAAAGCAGGACGTTCGATGCCGTGGTCGTCGGCAACGGAGCGCTCGGTTCGTCGCTCGCCCTCGTCCTCGCCCGGCGCGGACTCCGCGTCGCACTCGTGGGGGAGCCGCACCGGCCGGCCGCCGCCTCGGTCGCCGCGGGAGCGATGCTCGGCTGCTTCGGCGAGGTGACCACGACCCTGCTCAAGAGCGAGCACGGGCGCACCAAGCTGGACATGGACGTCAGGGCGACCAAGCTCTGGGACGGCTGGCTGGCGCGGCTGTACGACGAGGTCGGCGGCGACGAGATCCGCAGCGCCGACGGCACGATCGTCATGCTGAACACCGTCGGAATTCCGCAGATCGACGACGACAACTACGCGGCCATGCGCACCGCGATGGACGAGTACGGCGAGAAGTACGAAGACATTTCGCCGTCGGACATCTCCTGGCTGGACCCGGACCCGGGATCGCGCCCGCAGCTGGCGATGTTCATTCCCAATGAACACGCGGTGAATTCCCACGCGTTGCTGGACCGGCTGCAGGCGGCCTTCACCAAGGCCGGCGGCACGGTCGTACCCGAAAGCGTCGGCGGGCTGCTGAAGAATGCGGAAAGAGTCACCGGCGTCACGCTGAAATCCGGTGGCGAGCTGCGGGCGGGCAACGTCGTACTGGCCGCCGGGGCGGCCACTCAGCACATCCTCGACACCGCCCCCGAAATATCCGCCGGCATTCCGCCCATGGTCAGCGGATACGGAGTGTCCGCGCTGGTCGGGACCGAGGACGGTACGACGCCGGACAGTGTCATCCGCACGCCCAACCGCGCTTTCGCCTGCGGACTGCACGTCGTCCCCCGCTCGCAGGGCCGGGTCTACATCGGGGCGACCAACATCATCTCCACCACGCCGCGCACCACGCCGCTCCTCAGCGACGTGCTGTTCCTGCTCGGCTGCGCCACCCACCAGGTGCGCCGCGACCTGTCCGAGAGCGGCCTGGAGCGCCTCCAGGTCGGCAACCGGCCGGTGCCCCTGGACGGCTTCCCGCTGCTGGGCGAGGCCGGCCCCGGCGGACTGTGGCTGATGACCGGCACCTACCGCGACGGCCTGCACCAGTCCCCGCTGCTCGCCGAGGAGATGGCCCGGCGGATCCTGGGCGAGGCCCCGCAGCTGGACCTGGAGATGTTCCGTCCCCGGCGGGCGCCGATCCAGGCGCTGACCCGCGACGAGAGCATCGAGACGGCGGTGACGCACATGCTCGCCACCGGCTACGAGTACGACTGGAACATCCCGATCGAGTGGCCGTACATCATGGAGGACTACCTCCGGAAGGGCTACCGCCAGTTCGCCGAGGAGCTCGACCCCGAGTTCACGCCGCCGCCGGAGCTGCTCGCCGCCTCCCGGCTGCGGCCGGACCTCATCCAGTCCCTGCGCGACTACTACGCGGCGAGCCGTGCCGGTGAGTGACGAGGCGGCGCCGCGCTCCGCGGGCGCCCTCGCCGACGCGGCGGCGCGCACGCTGGCCGCCGCGGGGGTGCCGGATCCGCAGGGGGACGCGGCGGCGCTGGTCGCCCATGTGTTCGGTACTGGCGCGGACCGGCCGCGGCCGGACGCGACGGCGGACGAGAAGCGGGCCGAGGAGCTGGCCGCGCTGGTGGCCCGGCGGGCGGCCCGCATCCCGCTGGGCCACCTCACCGGCCGCGCGGTCCTCGGCGGCATCGAGGTGGCGGTCGCGCCGGGCGTCTTCGTGCCGCGGGTGCACAGCGAGCGGGTGCTCGCGCACGCCCTGGACGCCCTGTCGCCGGTCGCCCGGCCGGTGATCGTCGATCTCTGCACCGGCTCCGGGGCGATCGCCCTGGCGCTGGCGCACGCCCGGCCCGACGCTCAGGTGCACGCGGTCGAGCTGGACCCGTATGCGCTCGACTGGGCGCGGCGCAACGCCGCCCGGCGGGCCGAGGCCGGCGACACCCCCGTCCACCTGCACGAAGGGGACGTCACCGACCCGGACCTGCTGGCGGCGCTGACCGGCCGGGTGGACCTGGTCACGGCCAATCCGCCCTTCGTGCCCGAGGGCACCGAACTGCTGCCCGAGTACGGCGAGCACCACCCGCGGCAGGCGATCTTCAGCGGCGGCGACGGCCTCGACGTGATCCGCGGCGTGGTGCGGCTGGCCGGCCGGCTGCTGCGCCCGCGGGGCGCGCTGGTCATCGAGCACGGCCACTTCCACGAGGAGACGGTCCCCGCGCTGCTCCGCGGGTCGGGGGAGTTCACCGACGTCGCCGACCACCTGGACCAGGACGGCCGGCCGCTGTACGCGACGGCTCTCCGTACCGGCTGACCGCCGGCGGGACGTTCCGGGCGGCCCGGTCCGGCCGGGCCGCCCGAAACGTCCCACCCCATAGCTCAAGCGTTCGACACCTCAGTAAGGAGACTCCGTGACGCACGTTCCGGCAACGTCCCAGCCCGCCTCGGACACCCTGGAGGCGCTGCGCGCCGAGCTCGATGCCACCGACACCCGCCTGCGCGACGCCCTGCGGGAACGCATCGAGATCTGCGTGCGGATCGCGGAGCACAAGCGGCAGCACGGCATCCCCATGATGCAGCCGCACCGTATCGGCGCCGTCCAGGACCGAGCCGCACGGTTCGCCGAAGAGCACGGTATCGACCAGACGTTCATCCGGCGTTTCTACGATCTCATCATCACCGAGACCTGCCGCGTCGAGGACCTGGTCATCGCGGGTGAGGAACCGAAGTAGGCAGCGACCCTGCCACCCGACTGGGAGAACCGCACACGATGCGCACACTCATCATCGACAACTACGACTCCTTCACCTACAACCTCCACCAGCTCCTCGGGGAGGTGAACGGAGAGCCGCCCGTGGTCGTGCGCAACGACGCCGACTGGGCCGGCATCCCGTTCGCGGACGTGGACAACATCGTCGTCTCGCCCGGCCCGGGAACCCCCGAACGCCCGGCCGACCTGGGCATCAGCGCCCGGGCCATCCGCGAGAGCGGGCTCCCCGTGCTCGGTGTCTGCCTCGGCCACCAGGCCATCTGCCACCTGGCCGGCGCCGAGGTCGGGCACGCGCCCGAGCCCATGCACGGCCGGCTCTCCGACGTCCGCCACAGCGGCCAGGACATCTTCGCCGGCCTGCCCTCCCCCTTCCCCGTCGTGCGCTACCACTCGCTCGCGGTCACCGGACTCCCCGCGGAGCTGGAGGCCCTCGCCTGGACGGAGGACGGCGTCCTGATGGGGGTACGGCACCGCACCGCTCCCCTGTGGGGCGTGCAGTTCCACCCCGAGTCGATATCCAGTACGTACGGCAGGGAGCTGCTGGCCAACTTCCGCGACCTCACCCGGGAACGCTCCCGCACCGCGGCGCCGCGGCCGGCGCGAAGACCGCAGGCCCCGAGCCGGCAGCCCGCGCCCGCCGCCTCTCCGTACCGCCTGCGGGTGCGCAAGCTCCCGGTGCTGCCCGACGCGCAGGCCGCCTACCGCACCCTGTTCGCCACCGCGCCGCACAGCTTCTGGCTGGACAGCAGCGCCGTCATCGAAGGGGTATCCCGCTTCTCCTTCATGGGCGACGGCACCGGCCCGCTGGCGGAGTACCTCACCTACCGCGTCGCCGACGGCACGGTCACCGTGGAGCGCCCCGGCCACCCGCCGCGCCGCGTCCGCCGGCCGTTCTTCGACCACCTCGACGAACAGCTGCGGCTGCGCACCCTCCCGGTGCCCGAGGGGCTGCCCTTCGACTTCAACCTCGGCTACGTCGGCTACCTCGGCTACGAACTCAAGGCGGAGACCGGCGGCGCCGCCGCGCACGACGCGACCACACCCGACGCGGCCCTGCTCTTCGCCGACCGCGCGCTCGTCCTGGACCACCAGGAGGGCGTCTGCTACCTCCTCGCGCTGGATCCGGCCACCGGCGAGCAGCGGAGCGATGCCTGGCTGGACGCCACGGCCGACGCCGTGCACCGGCTGGCCGAGGACCCCGCCGGCGCCCCGGCGGCGCCCGTACGCCACACGGCGTCGGTCGAGCCCGGCGCGCTGCGCCACGGCAAGGACGCCTACCTCAAGCGCATCGGCGCCTGCCTGGACGAGATCAGGGACGGCGAGAGCTACGAGGTGTGCCTGACCAACACCGCCACCGTGCCCGCGCCGGCCGACGCGCTGGAGACCTACACCCGGCTGCGCCGGATCAGCCCCGTACCGTACGGAGCGCTGCTCGACTTCCCCGGTACCGCGGTGCTCAGCGCGTCCCCCGAGCGGTTCCTGAGCATCGGTGCCGACGGGCGCGCGGAGTCCAAGCCGATCAAGGGCACCCGGCCGCGCGGCGCGACGGCCGCCGAGGACGCGGCGCTCCGTGCGGACCTGCTGGGCCAGGAGAAGGACCGCGCCGAGAACCTGATGATCGTGGACCTGGTCCGCAACGACCTCAACACGGTGTGCGAGATCGGCTCCGTGCACGTGCCCGCGCTCTTCACCGTGGAGAGCTACGCGCAGGTGCACCAGCTGGTCTCCACGATCCGGGGGACACTGCGCGCGGACCGGTCCGCGGTGGACTGCGTCCGGGCGTCCTTCCCCGGCGGCTCGATGACCGGCGCGCCCAAGATCCGCACCATGGAGATCATCGACCGGCTGGAGGAGGGGCCCCGCGGGGTGTACTCGGGGGCGATCGGCTGGTTCTCGCTCTCCGGGGCCGCCGATCTGAGCATCGTCATCCGCACCCTGGTCGTCGAGGGGGACCGGGCCGCCTTCGGGGTGGGCGGTGCGATCGTCGCCCTGTCCGACCCGGACGAGGAGTTCGAGGAAACCATGGTCAAGTCCCGGGCGGTGGTCGCCGCTCTCGCGGCGCCGCGCGAGGCCGCACCGGAAAGCGCGGCCGCCGGGACGGCCGGGCGCGTACTGGAAGGCAGGGAAGCGCACTGATGACGGAAGCTGAAGGACGGCTGCGGTGTGTGGTCGCGGGCGGCGCCGGGGCGGTGGGCCGGATGTTCGCCGGCCTCCTGGCCGCGGCCGGCGCCGAGGTGTGCACGGTCGACACCGCTCCGCCGGGCGGGCCGGCCGGCACCGCCGGGCCACCGCCCCGGCAGCTGCGGGGCGACATCACCGCCCCCGACGCGGCGGTACGCGCCGAACTGGCCGCCGCCGACGTGGTCCTGCTGGCGCTGCCCGAGCGGGTGGCGCTGGACGCGGTGGCGGTGCTGGCGGACGCCGTACGGCCGGACGCCCTGCTCGCCGAGACGCTGTCGGTGAAGTCGTCCTTCAGTGAAGCCGTGCGGAGCGCCGCCCCCGGGCACCAAGCCGTGGGCCTGAACCCGATGTTCGCGCCGTCCCTCGGTCTTCCCGGGCGGCCGGTCGCCGCGGTGGTCCACCGGGACGGCCCGCTGGCGGCCCGGCTGCTGGACATCGTGCGGCAGGGCGGCGGCCGGGTGGTGACGGTGGCGGCCGCCGAGCACGACCGGCTCGCCGCCGCGTCCCAGGCGCTGACCCACGCCGCGGTCCTCTCCTTCGGCGCCGCGCTGGCCGAACTGGACGTGGACATCGAGACGCTGAGCGCGCTCGCCCCGCCCCCGCACGCCACGCTGCTGGCCCTGCTCGCCCGTATCGCGGGCGGCACGCCCGAGGTGTACTGGGACGTCCAGGCCGGCAACCCGCTGGCCCGGGAGGCGCGGCAGGCGCTCGCCTCGGGGCTGGCGCGGCTCGACGGGCTCGCCGACCCCGACCGGCTCGCCGATCCCGCTGCCGCCCGCGCGGCGGAGGCGGAGTTCGCCGGGGAGATGGGCCGCATCCGCGAGGTGTTCGGCAAGCGGCTGGAGCCGTACGGGGAGCTGTGCGCCGGCCTGTTCGCGCAGTTTCCGCAGCCGGGGCCGGAGCAGGACGGGCCGTCGGGCGGTGCCGCGTGCTGAGCACCATGCTGCCGCCGCCCGGCCCGCCGCGCACCCTCGCCCTCGCGCAGCTCGTCGCACGCGTCGGTGACGGCCTGTACTACGTCTGCGCGGCGCTGTACTTCACCCGCGTCGTCGGCCTGTCCCCGGCCGAGTTCGGCGTGGGCCTCTCCGTCGCCTGGACGCTGGGCATGGTCGTGGGCGTGCCCCTGGGACACATCGCCGACCGCAAGGGCCCCCGGGGTACGGCCGTGCTGCTGTTCGCCGTGGCGGGGCTCGCCATCGGCTCGTACCTCTTCATCCACTCGCTGCCGCTGTTCATCCTGACGGCCTGTGTGTACGCGATCTGCCAGCACGGCGGGTCGGCGGCACAACAGGCCCTGATGGCGGGGCTGGTGGACAAGGAGCGGATCACCGAGACCCGCGCCTACATGAAGGCCACGTACAACACGGGGCTCTCCATCGGAGCGGCGTTCGGCGGCCTGGCCCTGGTCTTCGACAACCGCGCCGCCTACATGACGGCCTTCGCCGCGAACGCGCTGCTCTTCTTCTGCTCCTCCTTCGTGCTCAGCCGGCTGCCCGCCGTGCCGCCGGCCGCGGTGGAGGAGGGCGAACCCCAGCTCGCCGTGTTGCGGGACCGCCCGTACGCCGTCATCACCCTGCTCAACCTGGTCCTGGTGCTGCACGGCCCGCTGATCGACGTGGCCATGCCGTTGTGGATCGTGCAGTACACCACCGCCCCCAAGTGGCTGGTCTCGGCGATGTTCGTGCTCAACACGGCGGCCGTGGTGCTGCTGCAGGTCCGGGTGGCCCGCGGGGTCACGGACCTGGCGGGTGCGACCCGCTTCGTGCTGCGCTCCGGGTTCTTCATGCTGGCGGCCTGCGCGGTGTTCGCGCTGTCGGCCGCGGGGAACTCGGCGTGGCTGGCCGGCGCGGTGATGCTGGTGGCATACGCCCTGCTGACGTGGGGCGAGATGATGCAGTCCGCGGGCACCTGGGAGATCAGCTTCGGGCTCGCGCCGCCCGGCAAGTACGGCCAGTACCAAGGGTTCTTCGGCATCGGGATGACCGGCGCGGAGATCCTCGGCCCGATCGTGCTCACCTTCCTCATCATCTACGGCGGGCCGCTCGGCTGGCTGGTGCTCGGCGCCGCGCTGCTGCTCGCGAGCCTGGCGATGGCGCCGGCCGTCCGCTGGGCGGAGCGCACCCGCAAGCCGGCGCCAGAGCCGTCGGGCGAGCCGTCGGGTGAGCCGCCCGTGGCGGCGGACCGGCCGGCCGGTCCGGCCGCGCCCGACGTGCCGGCGTCCGGCTGAACCGTCCGCTGTGGTCGGCCCGGTTGCGACCAGTCCAAGGAGCGTCCTCACTCATGTCCCAGACCCCTGCCGTGCCTTCCTCCCTGCCCACCGGCCTGCCGTCCGGCGCCTCGCCCGGAGGCGTCCTGGTGATCGGCGGGCGCACCGACGTCCTGCGCAAGGCGAAGGCGCTCGGCCTGCACGTCGTGTACGTGCAGCAGCCGGAGTACTTCCTTGCCGAAGAGGCCGCGTGGTGCGACAAGGCGCTGCTCGTGGACTACACGGACTGGCGCGAGCTGCGGCCGCTGGTGGCCGCGGCACACGAGGCGTACGGCTTCACCTGCGCGTTCTCCACTCTCGAACCCGCGCTGGAGCCGGTCGGCCTGGTCAACGAACTGCTCGGCTTCGACGGCAACCCCCACCAGGTCAGCAACCTCCTGCGGGACAAGTGGGCCATGCGCCGGCACCTCGCCGGGGCCGGGCCGCTGTCGGTGGCGGCGGCGGAGGCCGGCGGCCGGGAGAGCCTGGTGGAGTTCGGCCGGGCACACGGCTTCCCCTTCATCCTCAAGCCCGTCGACGCCGCCGCGAGCCTGGGCGTGCTGCGGGTGGACGGGCCCGGGGACATCGATGCGGTACTGGACCGGCTGGAGGGGCTGCGCGGCAGCTCGGAGCACCAGTTCGCCAATTTCTTCCGCCTCGAGCGCTTCTTGCTGGAGGAATACCTCGACGGGCCCGAGTACAGCGTCGAGTCGCTCAGCTTCGACGGCCGGCACACCGTGGTGGCCATCACGGAGAAGCGCACGCACACGGAGTTCGTGGAGCTGGGACACGCCCTGCCGGCCCGGCTGGCCCCGGGTGTTGAGGCGGAGATCACCGGTTGCGTCACCGCGTTCCTGGACGCCGTCGGCCTGCGCCAGGGGCCGGCCCACACCGAGGTACGTCTCTCGTCCCGCGGCCCGAAGGTGATCGAGTCGCACGACCGGACCGGCGGCGACCGGATCTCCGAACTGGTCGAGGCGGCCTACGGCATCGACCTGGAGGCCCGCGCCCTCGCCTGGCTGAGCGGGCGGGGCGAGGACCTGCCCGGCCGCCCGCGCCCCCTGGCCGCGGCCGCCACCCGGTTCCTGACCAGCGCCCCCGGCACGGTCGTGGAGATCCACGGAGTCGAGGCGGCGCGGGCGCTGGACGGCGTACTGGACGTCTCGGTCGGCGTCCGGGTCGGCGACACCGTCCCGCCGCTGCAGGCCAGCTGGGACCGGGTCGGGCAGATCCTGGTCACGGCGGCGGACACCGCGGCGGCCGTGGACCTGTGCGACCGCGTCGCGGAGAAGATCAGCATTGTCACGGCGTGAGGGGGTGGTGGCGGGTGACGGGGCGGCGGCGCTTGGCGGGGCGTTCGCGGGTGACGGGTCGGCGGCGGTTGGTGGGGCGTTGACGCTTGGCGGGGCGGCGGCGGTTGGTGCGGCGGCGGCGCTTGGTGGGGCGGTGGCGCGGCCCGCGTCGGGCGCGGCCGGTGCGGCGCTCGTGCTCCCCGGCGAGCGCGCCCGGCTCCAGGAGCACCTGGCCGCCGTCGCACGCGGCGAGGCGCTGCTGATCCAGGCCGCCGACCGGGCGTGGCCCGGCGGCCCGCCCGTGGCCGCGCGCCTCGGGAACCTGCTGACGGCGCTGTCTCAGGCCGCCACCGTGCTGTCGTACGCCGCCGGAGTCCCCGTCGTACGGCTGCTGCACAGTGACGCCGCCGACGAGGAGCCGGCCGCCACGCTGAACCTGGCGCGGGCCCTGACACGCGACGGGCGGCCGGGCGTGCCGGAGGCCCATGCGGCGAACCAGCGGTTCGTCGCGAGCTCACCGCGGCGCGACCGCTACGCGCCGCTGATCCGCGAGATCGACGCGGCGCTGCGCTTCATGCGCGCCCACGGTGTCCGCAGGGACCCGGCCCCGATGACGGATCTCTTCGCCGGCCGTACGGACGCCGCCGGGCATCTGACCTGGCTGGACGCCCGGACGGCGGACCGTGACGACGACGTCGTGGCGCGGGTGGCGGGGGCCGGGGGACCGGTGGGGGTGACGCTGGGGCCGGACACCACCAGCGACGTCCTGCTGGCGCTGGTGGACCGCCTGGACCCGGAGCGGTCCGCGGGCCGGCTCACCTTCCTCACCCGGCTCGGCGCCGCCGCCGTGCACGACGTACTCCCCGACCTGCTGGGCAAGGTCGCCGCGTCCGGTGCCCTGGCCGTCTGGGCCTGCGACCCCTGGCACGCCAACGCCGTGCGCTCGCCGGACGGCGGGCCGCGCTGGGACCTCGACGCGGTGCTGGCGGAGGCCAGGGCGTTCGCGGAGGCGCACCGTGCGTCGGGTACGTACGCCGGGGGGCTCCACCTCGAAGCCGGGGGCGGACCGGCGGCGGGTGGTGCTGCCGCACCGCTCGGCGGGACCGGCGGACCGGACGCGCTTCTGGAGCTGGCCTTCCAACTCGCCGAGTTCTACCGGTCGCCGTGAGCGCCCCTGCCGCGGAGGCCGCCGACGCCGACGCCGACGGTGCTGCCGACGCCGACGGTGCTGCCGACGGCGACGCCGACGCCGACGCCGACGCCGACGCCGACGCCGACGCCGACGCCGACGACGCTGCCGACGCCCGTCGGGCCGTCAGCTGTCGAAGTCGACCGTCAGGGCGTCGGACGCCGGGAAGGTCTGGCAGGTAAGGACGTAACCGGCCTCGACCTCGGAGGTCTCCAGGGCGAAGTTGCGGCGCATGTCGGCCTCGCCGTCGCGGATCAGCGCGCGGCAGGTGCCGCAGACGCCGCCCTTGCAGGCGAACGGGACGTCCGGGCGGGCCTGCTGGGCGCCGTCCAGTATCGCGCGGTCGCGGGGGAGCGGCTGGGTCGTCGTCCGGCCGTCGAGGGTGATCGTGACCTCGCTGACCGGGCCGTCGGCGGGGGCCTCTTCGTGCCGCGCCTCGCGCACCGGCTCGTCATCGGCGTAGAACAGCTCCTGGTGCACACGGTCCTCGGGCACGCCCAGCCCGTCCAGTACCCGCTGCGCGTCGCGGACCATGCCGTGCGGGCCGCAGAGCCACCAGTGGTCGGCGTCCGCCACGTCGACCAGTGAGCCGATGAGCGCGGACAGCCGGTCGGCGTCCAGGCGCCCGGAGAACAGTTCGGCCTCGCGCGGCTCCCGTGAGAGGACGTGACCGAGCTGGAAGCGGGTGGGGTAACGATCCTTCAGGTCGGCCAGCTCGTCCGCGAACATCACCGTCGCCGTCCGGCGGTTGCCGTAGAAGAGCGTGACGCGTGAGCTGTCGTCGGCCGCCAGCACGGACGCGGCGATGGAGAGCATCGGCGTGATCCCGGACCCGGCCGCGATCAGGACGTGATGGCCGGGCACGGTGAGGTCGGGGGTGAAGAAGCCGGTGGGCGCCATCACCTCGACGGTGTCCCCGGGCCGTACGTCATTGACCAGCCAGGACGAGAACAGGCCGCCGGGCACGACGCGGACGCCGATGCGCGGGGTGTCGCCGACGGGGGCGCAGATGCTGTACGAGCGGCGCTCGTCGCGGCCCTCGATCTCCCGGCGGAGGGTGAGCGACTGGCCGGGCGCGAACGCGAACTCCCCGGCCAGCTCCTCCGGTACCTCGAAGCTGACGGCGGCGGAGTCCTCGGTCAGCGGCTCGACCGCGGCGACGCGGAGCGAGTGGAACGCCGGACGCCGACGGGCCGGGGCCGCCGCCGGGGCGGGCGAGGCGGGCGCGGTGGGGGCGGTCATCAGATCTCCTTGACGTGCTCGTACGGTTCCCGGCAGCTGCGGCAGCGGCGCAGCGCCCGGCAGGAGGTGGCGCCGAAGCGGGAGAGCTCCTCGGTGTCGGCGGAGCCGCAGCGCGGGCAGGGCACGGCCCGGCGGGTCGGCGACAGGTCCAGCAGGACCGGGCCTCCGGTGTGGCGCGGGGCGGGGCCGGGCGGCGCGATGCCGTGCTCGGCGAGCTTGCGGCGGCCCTCCTCGGAGATCCAGTCCGTCGTCCACGGCGGGTCCAGCACCGTTTCGATACGGACGTCCGCATACCCGGCGGCGTGCAGCCGGGCCGCGAGCGTGGCCCGCATCTCGGCCATGGCCGGGCAGCCCGAGTAGGTCGGGGTCATGGTGGCCGTGACCGATCCGTCCGGCGCCGCCTCGACGCCGCGCAGGACACCCAGCTCGGCGAGGGTGACCATGGGCAGCTCGGGGTCGACCACCTCGGAGGCGATCCGCCGAGCGCGGGCCGCGGCGGCCTCCGGCTCGGTGCCGTCCTCGTGACGAACGGTGTTCTCCGGCGCGGTGTTGTCTTCGTGGCGAGCGGTGGTTTCCGGTGCGGCGTCGTCGCCGTGGCGAACGCTGGTCACCGGCGCGGTGCCGTCACCGTGGAGCACGGTGGTTTCCGGTGCGGTGTTGTCGCCGTGGCGAGCGGTGGTTTCCCGTGCGGCGTTGTCGCCGTGGAGCACGGTGGTTTCCGGCGCGGTGCCGTCGCCGTGGCCAACGCTGGTCACCGGTGCGGCGCCGTCACCGTGGAGAACGTGCAGGGTCGCGGCCATCGTCACCACGCGGCTTCCGGGTGGGCGCGGGCGAGGCCCTGCAGCTCATCGAGGAGCGGTGCCAGGTGCTCCGTGCGGTCGCCGGCCCGGCCCGCGCCCGGTACGGCCGTGACCTGCGCGGGAGTGCTCAGCCCGGCGGCCTCGGCGACCTGCGCGAGCACCGCGCGGGTGGCCTCGGCGACCTCCTCGGCGGGCGCGCCGAAACCCTCGGCGCTCCGGTCCGCGTACAGCTCCTCCAGCCAGGGGGCGAGCTCCGTCCAGGCCGCCTGCATACGGCGGTGCGACTCCGCCGTCCCGTCACCGAGCCGGACGACCCACTCCGCCGCGTACTGCCGGTGGTACGTCAGCTCCTTGACGCCCTTCGCGGCCACCGCCGCCAGCACCGGGTCGGCGCAGCCGGCCAGCCGCTCGAACAGGGCCAGCCGCCACGCGGACTGCGCCAGCAGCCGCCCGACGCAGCACGCGAAGTCGCCGCGGGGCAGCTCCGCCAGGCGTACGTTGCGGAAGTCCGCCGCGTCGCGGAAGTAGGCGTACGCGTCCTCGTCGCGGCCCGTGCCGTCGGCCTGCCCGGCGCGGGCGTACAGCAGCCGGGCCTGGCCGAGCAGGTCGAGGCCGATGTTGGCGAGCGCCATCTCCTCCTCCAGCTCGGGGGCGCGGGTGCACCACTCGGCCAGCCGCTGCGCGCTGATCAGCGCGTCGTCCCCGAGGGCCACGCAGAGCGCGGCCAGCGCGGCCGCGTCCACGCCCTCGGGCAGCGCCGTCGGGACGCCGTGCAGCGGGTCGGCGAAGCCCGTGCCGAAGGCCCAGCGGGCGTCGCCCTCGTCGCCGTCGGCGAGCGAGAGGTACACGTGATCGTCGGCCGCTTCGCGGGCTTCACTCATGTCGGCTGCCATGTCTCAACTGCTCCTGGTCGGATCCTGCTCGCGGGCCGGCGGGCTAGATGTGCGGGACGTCCGCGGGGATGTCGTAGAAGGTCGGGTGGCGGTAGACCTTGTCGCCGCTGGGCTCGAAGAACGGGTCCTTCTCGTCCGGCGTGGACGCGACGATGTGGTCGCTGCGCACGGCCCAGAGGGAGACGCCTTCGTTGCGCCGGGTGTAGAGGTCCCGGGCGTGCGTGAGCGCCATCCGGTCGTCGGCGGCGCGCAGCGACCCGACGTGCACGTGGTTCAGCCCGCGCTTGCTGCGTACGAAGATCTCGTACAGCGGCCACTGAGCCTTGGGGTGTTCCGCCTTGGGATCTTCCGCCTTGGGGCGGCCGGCTGCCCGGTCCTGGGTCTCGCTCATGCGGCGTGCTCCTTCTCTTCCCCGCGGGCCCGCTCGGCCGCCCGGCGGGCCTGCTTGGCGGCGTGGGCCGCCGCTGCTTCGCGCACCCAGGCGCCTTCCTCGTGGGCCGTGCGGCGCCGGGTCATCCGCTCGGCGTTGCAGGGCCCGTCGCCCTTGATGACCCGCATCAGCTCGCTGAAGTCGGGGGTGCCGAAGTCGTGGTGACCGCGCTCCTCGTTCCACTTCAGCTCGGGGTCGGGGAGGGTGACGCCGAGCTTCTCGGCCTGCGGCACGGTCATGTCCACGAACTTCTGCCGCAGCTCGTCGTTGGAGTGCCGCTTGATGCGCCAGGCCATCGACTGCGCGGAGTTCGGTGAGTCGTCGTCCGGCGGGCCGAACATCATCAGGGACGGCCACCACCAGCGGTTCACCGCGTCCTGGACCATCTCCTGCTGCGCCGGCGTGCCCTGCATCATCGTCCGCAGCAGCTCATAACCCTGCCGCTGGTGGAACGACTCCTCCTTGCAGACCCGCACCATGGCCCGCGCGTACGGGCCGTACGAACTGCGGCACAGCGGGACCTGGTTGCAGATCGCGGCGCCGTCCACGAACCAGCCGATCACGCCGACGTCGGCGAAGGTCGGGGTGGGGTAGTTGAAGATCGAGGAGTACTTCTGCCGGCCCTCGATCAGCCGGTCGGTCAGGTCGTCGCGGTCCGCGCCCAGGGTCTCGGCCGCGGAGTACAGGTACAGGCCGTGGCCGGCCTCGTCCTGGACCTTCGCGAAGAGGATCGCCTTGCGGCGCAGCGAGGGGGCGCGGGTGATCCACGCGCCTTCCGGCTGCATGCCGATGATCTCGGAGTGGGCGTGCTGGGCGATCTGCCGGATCAGCGTCCTGCGGTACCCCTCCGGCATCCAGTCCCGCGGCTCGACGCGCTGGTCACGGGCGATCGTGCGGTCGAAGTGCGCCTGGAGAGCGGTCTCCTGGAGATCGGGCTCCTGAGGCGGCGCGGCCGCGGTGTCGCCCGGTGACGAGGATGCAGAGCTTGGCATGTCCATCCTTCCCAACCGACCGTTCGTTCGGTTACTTAGTCTCGTGTATCGCGGCGTGTATGGCAAGAGGCGGCTGCGAATCTTTCGGGGGCTGCTGCCCGAGGGGACGCTTCCCGGGGACGGCTGCGCTTTCGGGCGGTCTTCGGGGCGGTCCCGGGCTTGTTTCTCGCTCAGCGGCCTTCGAAGACGGGGCGTCCGCGGTCGAGGAAGGACCGGACGGCCGCGCGATGGTCGTGGGTGGCGCCCAGGGCGGCCTGCGCGGCCGCCTCACGGTCGAGTACCTCGGCCCGTGCGGCGCCGGGCGCCTCCCGCAGCAGCCGCTTGACCTGGGCGTACGCCAGGGTCGGGCCCTGGGCGAGGCGGCCGGCCAGCGCCCGGCCCTCGGCGGCGGCCGTGCCGTCGGGGACCACGCGGTGCGCCAGCCCCCACTCCAGCGCCTCGTCGCTGCCGAAACGGTCACCCAGCAGGAACAGCCCGGCCGCCCGGGACGGCCCGACGGCCTCGGCCAGCGACGCGCTCAGCCCCGTGTCGGCGGCCAGCCCGATGCCCGTGAAGGCCGTGGCGAACCGGGCCCCGGCCGCCACCACGCGCACATCGGCACAGAGCGCGAGCCCCAGCCCCGCGCCCACGCACGCGCCCTCGACGGCCGCCACGACCGGCTGGGGCAGCGCGCGCAGCGCCAGTACGAGCGGGTTGTACTCGTCGGTGACCGTGGCGAACGCCGACGCCGGGTGCTCCTCCAGCGCCCGGGCGTGCTCCTTGAGGTCCTGGCCCACGCAGAACGCCTTGCCCCGGGCGGTGAGCAGCACCGCCCGTACGGCGTCGCCCTCGGCCGCGACCCGGCGGACCGCGGCCAGCAGGCCGTGCTTCATGGTCACGTCCAGGGCGTTGCCCGCCTCCGGGCGGTCCAGCTCGATGACGGCCACGCCGTCCTGGAGACGGCAGGCCACGCCGTGGCCGACTGCCTCACCGTGGTCGGTCGTCTCGCCGTGGCCCGCGGTCTCGTGGGGTATCTCCGAAGGGCTCACTCCCATGTGTAGAACCCCTGTCCGGTCTTGCGGCCCAGCTCGCCGCGGGCCACCTTCTCGCGGAGCAGCGCGGGCGGCGCGAACCGCTCGCCCAGCGTGGAGTGCAGGTACTCGGCGATCGCCAGGCGGACGTCCAGGCCGACCAGGTCGGTCAGCTTCAGCGGGCCCATGGGGTGCTTGTAGCCCAGGCTCATCGCGGCGTCGATCGCGGCGGGCTCGGCCACGCCCTCCTCGACCATCCGCACCGCCTCCAGGCCGAGCGCCAGGCCCAGCCGGCTGCTGGCGAAGCCGGGGGAGTCCTTGACCACGACGTCGGTCTTGCCGAGCGCGTGCGTCCAGGCCAGCGCCGACTGCAGCGTGGCGTCCGCGGTGTCCGGGGCGACGACCAGCTCGATCAGCGCGGAGGCGGGCACCGGGTTGAAGAAGTGCATGCCGAGGAAGCGCGCCGGCCGCCGGAGCGCCGTGCTCAGCTCCGTGACCGAGAGCGAGCTGGTGTTCGTGGCCAGGACCGTGTCGTCGGACACCGCCCGCTCCGCCGCCGCCAGCACCTTCGCCTTCAGGCCGGCGTCCTCGGGCACCGCCTCGACGACCAGCCGGACGTCGCCCGGCAGCTCCTCGGGGGAGGCGACCGTGGTCACCCGGGCCAGTACCGTCTCCGCCGGCTCGGCGAGCTTGCCGCGCTCGGCGGCCCTGGCCAGCCCGGTGGCCACCCGGTCCAGCGCGGCGGCCGCGGCCTCGGCGCCGCTCTCGACGACCGTGACCCGCGAGCCGGCCGCCGCGAACGACTGGGCTATGCCGGCGCCCATCCGGCCGCCGCCGATCACGGCCACCGCCTCCGGCGCTGCCTCCGGAGCCGCGTTCGCCCCGGCCTCCTTCGCTGCCGCGCTCACGACCGCTCTCCCTTCTCCGCGAGGCCGCTCTTGTCCGAGCCGCTCTTCTTCTCCACGCCCCTCTTTTCCGGGCCGCTCTTCTCCAAGAAGCGCGTCATCCGGTCCTTCTTGTCCTGCCCCTCGAAGAGCACCGCCTGCGCGAGGTCGTCGGCGACGGGATGCGCGCCGGGCGCGTCCACCACGAGCTTGGTCAGCCGCAGCGCCGTCGCCGAGGAGCGCGCCATGCGGTCCAGTACGGCGTGCGCCCGGTCCAGCAGCTCGTCGGCCGGGACGACCTCCATGACCAGGCCCGCGGCGAGCGCCGCCGACGCGTCCAGATTCCGCCCGGCGAGCAGCACCTGCTTGGCGACCGACTCGCCGACCAGCTCCGGCAGCCGCCAGGACGCGCCGGCCGCGGCGAGGATGCCCAGCCCCGGCTCCGGGTTCCCGAACACCGCGTCCGGCCCGGCGATCCGCAGGTCGCAGGCGTAACTCAGCTCCGCACCGCCGCCCAGCGCCCAGCCGTCCACCGCGGCCAGCGTCGGCATCGGCAGCCGCCGTACCCGCTCGAACAACCGGCTGTTGATGCCGCGCAGCGCGTCGTCCCTGCCGCGGCGCAGCAGCTCGGCGATGTCCGCGCCGCCCGCGAAGACGCCGCCGTGCCCGGTGAGCAGCAGCAGCCTCGGGTCGCGCTCCAGCAGGTCGCAGACGGCGTGCAGCTCGGAGATCATCAGGCCGCTGAGGGCGTTGCGCGCCTCGGGCCGGTACAGGGTCACCACGACCCGGTCGTCCCGCTCCTCCACGCGCAGCGTCTCGTACGGCCCGACCGCCGCAGTACGGCCGTCGTCGGCCGCCGGCCGGCCCGGAGCCGTCGCTGTCGTCTCGCTCATATGCGCTCCACCAGCATCGCGACCCCCTGTCCGACGCCGACGCACAGCGTCGCCAGGCCCTTGCGGGCGTCCTCGCGCTCCAGGCGGCCCAGCAGCGTCAGCAGGATGCGGGCGCCGGAGCAGCCGAGGGGGTGGCCGAGCGCGATGGCACCGCCGTCGGCGTTGACCTTGTCCTCGTCCAGGCCGAGCCGCCGGGTCACGGCCAGCGACTGGGCGGCGAAGGCTTCGTTCAGCTCGATCGCGCCCAGCTCGGAGATCTTCCAGTCCGCGCGGGCCAGCGCCTTCTCCGTGGCCGGCACCGGGCCCAGCCCCATGAGGTTCGGCTGGAGGCCCGCCGAGGCGGAGGTGACGATGCGGGCGCGAGGCGTCAGCCCGTACCGCCGCACCGCCTCGGCGCTGGCCACCAGCAGCGCGGCCGCGCCGTCGGAGAGCGGCGAGGAGGAACCGGCGGTCACGACGCCGCCCTCGCGGAAGATCGTCCGCAGCGTGCCGAGCTTGTCCAGGGTCGTGCCGGGGCGCGGTCCCTCGTCGCGGGTCACCTCGGTCTCCTCGCCGCGCTTGGCCTTGACCGGTACCGCAACGATCTCCCGGTCGAAGTGGCCGGCCTCCTGCGCGGCGACCGCCCGCTGGTGGCTGCGGAGCGCGAAGGCGTCGCACTCGGCGCGCGTGATGCCGTCGAGCGCCGCGACCTCCTCGGCGGTCTCGCCCATGGAGAGCGTCGTCTTGGCCGTCTCGGGGCCGGACCCGGCCACCTCGCGGTCGGCCGCCGCGAACCTGGGGTTGGTGAACCGCCAGCCCAGCGACGTGTCGTGCACCTCGCCCGGCTTCGCCCAGGGGGTGCCGGGCTTGGCCATCACCCAGGGCGCGCGGGTCATCGACTCCACGCCGCCCGCCACGACCAGGTCCGCCTCGCCCGCCCTGATGGCCTGCGCGGCCGAGGCGACGGCGGTCAGACCGGACGCGCACAGCCGGTTGACCGTGTATCCGGGGACGGTGTGCGGCAGGCCGGCCAGCAGTACGGCCATCCGCGCCACGTCGCGGTTGTCCTCGCCGGCCTGGTTGGCCGCGCCGAGTATGACCTCGTCGACCGCCTCGGCCGGGGCGCCGGCGCGGCGCACCGCCTCGCCGACCACCAGGGCGGCCAGATCGTCGGGGCGTACGGAGGCCAGCGCGCCGCCGTACCGGCCTTGCGGCGTACGGGCGCCGTCGACCAGGTAGACCTCGTCGGACACGTCAGCTCTCCTCGGTGGCGGTGGCCGCTTCGGGGGCCACGTGGCGGCGGGACTGGAGCACGTCGAACCGGCCGGTGACGAAGGCCGAGTCGGTCAGCGTGGCGGACGCCGCCGGATTCGCCGCGCTGCCGTGGAAGTCGCTGAACGCGGCGGTCTGGTTGGGGAAGACCGCACCGGTGAGGTTCTCGGAGAGGTGGACGCCGGCCTCCAGGGCGGCGGCTCGGGTGGCCTCCAGGACGTCCTCGCCGGTGGCGTGCACGGTGGCGGTGAGCGCGCCGTGCGCCCGGACCGTCTCGGTGAAGAGCCGCAGGCTGTGCTCCGTGGAGTCGGTGGCGATCACGAACGAGACGGGGCCGAACCACTCGCGGGTGTAAGTCCCCGCGTCGGCGGCCGCGTCCAGCAGCGCGACGTGCGGCGTGCTCAGCGTGGCGCCCTCGTACTCCGGGTGGTCGACCGTCTGCGAGGGGTGCACTGCCTGGCCCAGACTCGCCGCCTCGGACAGGCGTGCGCGCACTCCGTCGTTGACGAGCGCGCCGAGCGTGCCCGCCGCCCGCTCCGGGTCGCCCAGCAGCTTGTCCAGCGCGCCCGCCAGGTCCTCGGCGAACTCCGCGGCGGTGCGGGTGCCCTGGTCCGTACGGATGCCGTCGCGGGGCACCAGCAGGTTCTGCGGGGTGGTGCACATCTGGCCGCTGTACAGGGAGAGGGCGAAGGCGAGGTTGCGCAGCAGGCCCTTGTAGTCGTCGGTGGAGTCCAGCACGACGGTGTTCAGGCCGGCCTTCTCCGTGTACACGACGGCCTGGCGGGCGTGCTTCTCCAGCCAGTTGCCGAATTCCTTGGAGCCGGTGAAGTCCACGACCCGGACATCCGGGTGGAGCGCCAGCTCGGCGGCGGTGCGCTGGTCGGCGGTCTCGGCGGCGAGGAGGACCACGTCCGGGTCGAAGCCGGCCTCGGCCAGCACCTCGCGGGCGATCCGGACGGTGATCGCCAGCGGGAGCACGGCGCCCGCGTGCGGCTTGACGATCACAGGATTGCCCGTGACCAGGCCGGCGAAGAGGCCCGGATAGCCGTTCCACGTGGGGAAGGTGTTGCACGCGATGAGCAGGTTCACCCCGCGGCCCACGGGGGTGAAGGTCTTCTCCATGACGAGCGGCTCGCCCTTGCGCTGCGGCTTCGTCCAGCGCGTGACCGCCGGGAGCTTCTTCTGCTCGGCCCAGGCGTACGCCACCGCCTCCAGGCCGCGGTCCTGCGCGTGCGGCCCGCCCGCCTGGAACGCCATCACGAAGGGCTGGCCCGTCGTGTGGTGCACGGCGTGCGCGATCTCGAAACTCGCCGCGTTCAGCCGGGACAGGATCTCGGCGGCGACGCCCGCGCGGACGTCCGGCGTGGCCGCGCGCCAGGCGGGCGCCGCCGCCTTCGCCGCGGCCACCGCCTCCTCGGGCGTGACCCGCGGGTAGTCGACGTCCAGCGGCAGCCCGTACGGAGAGCGCTCGCCGACAGCGACCGTGCCGCTCTGCGGATGGCCGGGGAGCTTGAAGGCGGAGCCCAGATGGGCGCGGAAGGCGGCCTCGCCGGCGGGCGCCGCCTCCGGGCCGTACACCTTCGGGCTCGGCGACTCCGGGTGCGGCGACCAGTGGTCCCGGTCACCGGCCGCGGCGACGGCGCGCTCCAGCAGGTCCTTGTGGCGGGGGAAGAAGTCGGTTCGATCAGTGGCGCGACCGGAGGACCGGTCGGTGGCTCGGTCAGTGACGCTCTCGGACAAGGCAGTCCACCTCTTGACAGGCACTTCAGATGCTGATTGTTTAACCGCGTCGTAACGCTAACCGAATGTTCGGTCGGGCAGCAAGGGTGGTTGATGGCCTGTGGATAACTCCGGTTCCGCTCAGCGGATGTTCGCCGCGGACCAGGCGTCACAGCGGCTCGGCATCGAGCTGCTGGAGGCCGGCGAAGGGTCGGCCCTGCTGCGTATGACCGTGTGCGAAACCATGGTCAACGGGCACGGCATCGCCCACGGCGGCTACCTCTTCCTGCTGGCCGACACGGCCTTCGCCTGCGCCTGCAACAGCCACGGCCCGGTGACCGTGGCCGCCGGCGCCGACGTGACCTTCGTGGCGCCGGCCAAGCAGGGCGACGTCCTCCTCGCACGGGCCGAGGAGCGCACGCGGTACGGCCGGAGCGGCATATACGACGTGAGCGTCCAGCGGGGCGGGGAAGTCATCGCGGAGTTCCGGGGGCGAAGCCGCGTGATCCGAGGTGTGGAGGAATGAGCAGCATGAGCAGCAATCCGACGGCCGCGGCGGCCGGACGCCGGAAGACCGGCACCCCGCTCCCCGACGAGCTCCTGGATGCGGGCGAGCGGCTGAGCCGCGACGAACTGCGGGCGCAGCAGCTGAAGAACCTTCAGGCCACGCTGCGGCACGCGTACGACAACGTGGAGCTGTACCGCAAGAAGTTCGACGCGGCCGGCGTCCGCCCCGAGGACTGCCGCAGCCTGGCCGACCTGGCGCGCTTCCCCTTCACCACCAAGGCCGACCTGCGCGACACGTACCCCTTCGGGATGTTCGCCGTGCCCATGGCGGACGTCCGCCGCCTGCACGCCTCCAGCGGTACGACGGGCCGCCCCACCGTCGTCGGGTACACCGAGGCCGACCTGGACATGTGGGCGGACGTGTTCGCCCGCTCGATCCGCGCGGCCGGCGGCCGTCCGGGCCACAAGGTCCACAACTCGTACGGATACGGCCTGTTCACCGGGGGGCTCGGCGCGCACTACGGTGCCGAGCGTGCCGGCTGTACGGTCATCCCCGCCTCCGGGGGCATGACCGCCCGTCAGGTCCAGCTCATCCAGGACTTCCGGCCCGAGATCATCCTCGTCACGCCCTCGTACATGCTCACCCTCCTCGACGAGTTCGAGCGGCAGGGCGTCGATCCCCGTACGACCTCCCTGCAGATCGGCATCTTCGGTGCCGAGCCGTGGACCGAGGAGATGCGCCGCGAGATCGAGGAGCGGATGGACATCCACGCGGTCGACATCTACGGCCTGTCCGAGGTCATCGGCCCGGGCGTGGCACAGGAGTGCGTGGAGACCAAGGACGGGCTGCACGTCTGGGAGGACCACTTCTTCCCCGAGATCGTCGACCCGGTCACCGGAGAGGCGCTGCCCGACGGCGAGGAGGGCGAGCTGACGTTCACCTCGCTGACCAAGGAGGCGCTGCCGGTCATCCGGTACCGCACCCGCGACCTCACCCGGCTCCTGCCCGGCACGGCCCGCCCGAACTTCCGGCGCATCCAGAAGGTCACCGGGCGCTGCGACGACATGATCATCCTGCGCGGGGTGAACCTCTTCCCGTCCCAGATCGAGGAGATCGTGCTGCGCACCCCCGGGGTCGCCCCGCACTTCCAGCTGGAGCTCTCCCGGCGCGGCCGGATGGATCACCTGACCGTACGGGTCGAGGCGCGCGCCGACGCCGGTACGGAGGCCCGCGCGGCGGCCGCGGCGTCGATCGCGAAGGGCGTCAAGGACGGCGTCGGCGTGACCGTGAGCGTCGACATCGTCGACCCGGAGACGCTGGAGCGCTCGGTCGGCAAGATCAAGCGCATCGTGGACGTGCGCGAACGGGACTGACGCCCGCCGGGCCCGGTACGGGCGCCCGCCCGTACCGGACGCGGCCCGTGTCACAGTGAGGGCATGATCAGACGACCCGACCGGAACCCGGGGGCACGGCAGGGCCGGACCACCTACGACCGCGACTCCCTCGTGGAGGTCGCGGTCGCGGTGTTCAACGAGCGCGGCTACGACGGCACCGGCATGGAGGAGCTGGCCCGCAGGCTGGGCATCAGCAAGTCCTCCATCTACCACCATGTGTCCGGCAAGGAGGAGCTGCTCGACCTGGCCGTGGGCCGGGCCCTGGACGCGCTCTTCGCCGTACTCGACGAGCCGTGCGGGGAGCACGCGGACGCCACGGCCCGCCTGGAGCACACCGTACGCCGCAGCGTGGAGACGCTGGCCGCCGAGCTGCCCTACGTGACGCTGCTGCTGCGCGTGCACGGGAACAGCGAGGCGGAGAAGCGGGCTCTGGAGCGGCGGCGTGACTTCGATCACCGGGTCGCCGAGCTGGTGCGGCGGGCGGCCGCCGAGGGCGGGGTACGCGGTGACATCGATCCGGGACTGATCAGCCGGCTGCTGTTCGGTACGGTCAATTCCCTGATCGAGTGGTACCGCCCGGACGGCGGGCTGTCCGTGCCGACGCTGGCCGACGCGCTGGCCACGATGGTCTTCGACGGCCTACGGGTGCAGCGGGACTGACCGCTCCATGGCGCGGCGCCGGCCACCTGGTGCTGGGGTACTGCCGACCCCCGTGCGGGAGCACGGCGGGCCCCGGTGCGGGGCCGCGACACGCCCGGGCGTCGGCCCATCCCCGATCGGGCCGAATGCGTATGTCTAGGACGGCGCAACGTGGGCAGGGGTGCCGGACGGCCGCGTGGCGCGGGATGCGGAGCACGGTATGTGGGTCACCCTGGTGGAATACGTCCCTCCGCGTCCCCTGTTGACGCGGCTGAACACCGACGACCGGACCGGAAGCAGGGAAAGCACATGAGCACGGTAGAGCTCACCAAGGACAACTTCGACGAGATCGTCTCCGGGAACGACTTCGTCCTGATCGACTTCTGGGCCGAGTGGTGCGGTCCGTGCAAGCAGTTCTCGCCGGTCTTCGAGAAGTCCTCCGAGAAGCACGGAGACCTGATCTTCGCCAAGGTCGACACCGAGGCGCAGCCGGAGCTGGCCGCGGCCTTCCAGATCCAGTCGATCCCCACGGTGATGATCGTCCGCGACAACATCGCGGTCTTCTCGCAGCCCGGCGCGCTCCCCGAGGAGGCCCTGGAGGACGTCATCGGCCAGGCCCGCAACCTGGACATGGACGAGGTCCGCGCGTCCGTCGAGGAGGCCCAGAAGGAGCAGCAGGGCGGCGGTGAGTGAACTCCTGCTGATCCGGCACGGTGAGACGGACTGGAGCCGTTCGGGCCAGCACACCAGCTGGACCGACCTCCCCCTCACCGAGCGCGGTGTCGAGCAGGCCCGTGAACTGGGCCCGCTGCTCGCCGGCCGGCGAGTGGCGCTGACCCTGGTCAGCCCGATGGCCAGGGCCCGCAGGACCGCCGAGCTGGCCGGTCTCACCGACGCCGAGGTCGACAGCGACCTGGTGGAGTGGGACTACGGCGGCTACGAAGGCGTGCGCACGGTGGACATCCACCGCACCCGCCCCGAGTGGTTCCTGTTCACCGACGGCGTCACCCCCGGCCCCGAGGGGCATCCGGGCGAGACGCCCGAACAGGTGGGGGCGCGCGCCGACCGCGTACTGGCCCGGCTGGCGCCGCGGCGGGCCGCGGCCGACGGAGATGTCGCGCTGGTCGGACACGCGCACTTCCTGCGCGTGCTGGCCGCCCGGCAGCTGGGGCTGCCCGCGTCCGCGGGCGCGCTGTTCACCTTCGAGACGGGGGCGGTCGGCGTGCTCGGCACGGAACACGGCCGCCCCGCGGTCGTGGCCTGGAACACCCGGACGCCCTAGAGGGGCAGCCCTCGCCGCATACGTACGGAGCCCGCGCGCCTTCTGGTGCGCGGGCTCCGTCGTCTCTCTTTGCGCGGTGCGCGCTTCAGGCGGTCAGCGGCGCCAGCTCCAGAGGGGAGACCTGGCCCTCGATCATCGCGGCCAGCCCCTGTACGGCGCAGGTGTCCGGGCGCTCGGCCACCTGGACGGGCATCATCGTGCCCTGCCGGATCATCGGCTCCAGGCCCGGGATCAGCGCGCTGCCGCCGGCCAGCATGATGCCGCGCTCGGCGAGGTCGGCGACCAGATCGGGCGGGCAGCGCCGCAGCACTTCACTGATGCCGTCGAGGACGCCGGTGAGCCGGGCGGCGATGGCACGCCGTACGCGTTCGGGGTCCACCACGACGCAGCGGGCCTCGCCGCTGACCACGTCCCGGCCGTGCACCTCCACGGGGGCCGGTTCGGGCCCGTCGTCACCGGCGAGCGCCAGGTGCAGCGGGCGGATGTTCTGGCTGGCCACCATCAGCTCGTGGTGCAGCCGCAGATGCTGTACGACGGCGTGGTCGACGGCCTCGCCGCCTACGGGGACGGTCTGGGCGGCCACGATGGACCCGAGGGACAACACGGCGACCTGCGTCGTGCCGGCCCCGCAGACCACGATCATCGTCGCTTCCGGCTGTTCGACCGGCAGTCCGCAGCCGACGGCGGCGGCCACCATCGTGTCGACCAGTTCCACCCGCCGGGCGCCGAGCCCGGTGAGCGTCTCCACGGCGGCCCGCTGGGTCAGCGGCTCGCTCCCGGCGGGCAGGCAGACCGCCGCCCGCATGGTGGGTTTGCGCCGCCACGCGCGGCGCAGTTTGTCGCCCACGAGCTGCCGCAGCAGCCGTTGGGCCATCTCGATGTCCACGATCGTGCCGTGGCAGACCGGGCGGACCACCCGGATGTGGTCGGGTGTCCGGCCCGCCATGTACTCGGCGCGGCCGCCGACGGCTATGAGCGCGCCGGTACGGCTGTTGACGGCTGTGACGGTCGGTTCGTCCACGATCAGGCCGTGGTTCTTCACGTACACCCGGGTGCGCGCCGCGCCGAGGTCGACGGCGACCGAGCAACGACGCAGCTGCCCAACGCTGGTGGTCATGGGATTCCTCCGCGGGTGGGCCGATAGGGGCAGGAGCGGCAGCACACCTCTCGACCGTCATCCTTCTGCCGTACGCGTCCGGCTGCCCGCTGAACGGGGCCGTGCGAGTGGCGTCGCGCCGTCCTCCCCGTCAGTCCAGCAGCCGTTGCAGCAGGCCCCACGTGAACTCCGCGACCCGTGGCCCGGGGCGGCCGGAGGCGGCGTCCGGAGCGGTGAAACCGAGCCGCCACCGGGTGGGCGCCGAGCCCTCCATCGGGCGGGCCGGGGGGAACGCACGTGCGACCTCGTCGACAGTGCAGGACCACGGCACCAGGTCGTCGGCCGTTCGGAGTACCGGGCCCGGCGCGTCCGGGGCGCGGATCAGCCACTCGTTCCACACCGCGCCCCCGGGCGCGGTCAGCACCTCGAAGCGCAGATCGGGCCAGAGCGGTACCGGCCAGGTCAGCGCTCGGCACGTCAGGTCGCCCACCTGGCGAGCGGTGTCGGTCTCCGGAGGGCCCAGGACCGAGCGGTAGCGCTGCAGGGCGCCGCGCGACCGGGGCGAGCGGCTCATCGCCTGCCAGCGGCGGTTGGCCTCGCGCATCTCGGGGCGGGTCACGCCCAAGGTCCGCAGCGCGTCTTCCACCAGGCCCGGCTGGTGGTCCGCCATGCGGCGCAGCAGGACCAGCTGGAAGCCCAGCCGGCCCGGCACGCCGAGCGGCCCCTGCGGCCCTCCTCCGGGCTCCTGCAGCCGGCTCCGCGGTTCTTCGGGTGGGGGTCCGGGCTCATCCGTAGGGCTCATGCCGCACATCGTCGCGCAGTACGGGGCGGGTGGCGGCCGGGTTCGTACGGTACGTGGGGTCACCGGGGCCGTGGCCGCGCGGCAGGAAGAGCACGGAGTTGACGTAGCGGCGGTGCGGAACCAGAGTGCGGCGCAGCAGCCCGTGCTCGGCCACATAGGACGTGCGGGCCTGGTGCCCCGGGAGGTCGAAGGCGGCCAGGGGGAGCCAGCGGTCGCCGGGCAGCACCCAGCCTCTGTAGTCCCGCGCCGCGATCCACTCCAGGATCGGCCCGAGCGGCTGGATGCGTGTCTCCAGTTCGACGAAGAGGGCGGGCCGGTACCGCTCGACGGTGCGTTCGGCGCCGCGCAGCACCGCCGGCTCGGCGCCGTCCACATCGATCTTGATGATCGTCACGTCGGACAGCTCCAGGTCGTCCAGGGCCACGCACCGCACCTCCAGGGCGCTGCGGTGCAGCCGGCGGCGCACCAGCGAGGAGACGCCGCGGTCGCCGCGCCCCCCGGAGGGCAGCCATAACGTGGCGGTCCCCGAGCGGTCGCCGGCCGCGGCCCGCACGACCTCGACGTTGTCGGGCGTCACGGCCGCCAGGAGCCGCGCCAGGTGCGGTACCGGCTCCAGGGTGACCACCCGGTCGGCGCGGCGCGCCAGATGCCGGGCCCAGGGCCCGTACCAGCCGCCCACGTCCACGGCGGTGCCGCCGGGCCGGCAGAAGTCGGAGAGCCGGCGCAGCTCGGGCTCGAAGCGCGGGTAGAGCAGCGTGGCGGCGGCGGAGACCAGCCGCGGGGGCAGGTGCGGGGCGAGCCGCGCGGCGAGCGTCACGGCCGGGCCCCGCCTTCGGAGGCGTCCGCCGCACCGTGCGCCCCGCCCGCTGCCTGCATACGGGACAGCAGCCGCTCGTGCTCTTCGGGGGAGACCTGCTCCCCCGAAGAGGGCAGCAGCTGCGGCACACCGTCCAGGATCGGGTAGCGGCGGCGCAGCCGGGGGTTGTAGAGCACGTCCTCCGCGGCGATCAGGGCCAGCGGCCCCTTGTCGAGCGGACAGGCGAGTATGCGCAGCAGCGGGTCGTCCGGTTTCATGCGTCAGCTCCCTCGTACGAGTGCGGTGGCGGAACGGTGCTGGCCGGCGGCGGGTACCGGTCCACGGCGCGGCACGGTTACCGCCCCGCCCGACGGGCGTGCACCAGCAGGATGGACGCCAGCGACGGGAACCGGCAGAGCGCCCGGTCCAGCGGCCGCAGCGGGCGCGGCACATCGTGGTACGGCGCCCCCGCCATCCGTACGACCTCGAACCCGGCAGCCGTCAGGAAACCGCGCAGCGCACGGGCGGTGTAGAGCCGCAGATGGCCGACGACCTGGCTGCCCGGGCGGCCGTGGATGCCGCGCAGGCTCACCTCCGAGAACACCGGCTGCACGCCGGCCAGCAGCAGGCCGCGGTTGTACCAGGCGGCGAGATTGGGCGTGGAGAGCAGCAGATGGCCGCCCGGGCGCAGAACGCGGCGCAGCTCGTCGAGGGCCGCGTCGGGGTCGACGAGGTGCTCGACGACCTCGCTGAAGAGCACGGCGTCGGCCACCCCGTTCCCGAAGGGCAGCCCGGTGCCGGTGAGTTCGCCGCGCACGGCATACGGGATGCGCGTCGCCGCGCGGCGCAGCGCGTCCTGTGACCAGTCGACGCCCACAATGCGGTGACCGGGCAGGTACGGCGCGGCGGTGGCCGCCGCCGACCCGTCGCCGCAGCCGACATCGAGGATGGTGGCCGGGGGCCGACCGTCCTCTACCGGGCCGAGCGCCCGCGCGAGCATCAGCGCCTGCCGCCGCGCCCGTTCGGCCCCGGAGGCGACGGGCACCAACGGGTTCTCGTAGAAGGACCGCAGGCCCTCGAGACCGTGCCATGCGCCTGCTGTGGTCATGCGCCGCTCCAGGAGGTCGCCGCCAATGACTCCTCGAAGAGCGCGTACAGGGCGGCGCCCGCCGCGTCGTCCAGCAGCGCCCGGGACCAGCGCAGGCTCAGCTGTATCCGGCCGCCGGTGGAGACGGTGGCGAGCGACAGCCCGCGCGGCATCCGGGCCGGCGCGGAGAACCACACCCCGGTGGCCCGGCCCGCGTCGCCGAAGTCGAACGGGTACGGCACCCGGCCGATGTTGGAGAGCAGGGCGGTGGACGTCCAGGGCGCGGCGGTGGCCCGCGCGCGGCGGGTGACGGCGGCCCGTACGCCGACCGGCAGCACGGGGGCGGTCAGGACGGCGCCCGCGAGCCCCAGGGGGCGGCCCGGCGTGGCCTTGAGGGCGCGGGTGCGGGCCGCGGTGCGGCGCAGCAGCCGGGCGACCGCCGCCGGGTCCGGCGGAGCGGAGGCGGCGGCCGAAGCCGCGTCCCGGAGGTCCGCCGGTCCGAAGCGCACCTGGACCAGCCGTGTCCCGTTGCCGAGCGGCATCCCGGCACCGCGCGGCCGGTCGTCGACCGGCATGGTGAGCACCACGGGAGCGGCGGGTGTGCCGTGCAGTCGGTTCCAGCGGGTCACCATCAGGAAGGCGGCCACGAGGAGTTGGTCATTGACCGTGTGCGCGGAACGCGCCGCCCCGGGAGCGCCGGGCGGGCGGTCCGGTACGGGCAGTTCGGCCAGGAGCATGCCGTTGCCGTTGCCGGGGGCCGTGCCGGCACGGTCGGCGGCGATGCGGGCCGGAGGGCGCAGCGCGGTACTTAGGGGTGCCGCGCCGCTCCTACGGGTGCGCCGGGCGGCCGGGGCCGGGACGCGTAAGGGAGCCGGTGCGGGAGAGTTGGCCGCGCCGCCGTACAGCTCGGCGGTGGTCGCCAGCAGGCGCAGGCAGGACGGGGCGTCCAGCGCGGTGTGGTGGGCGGTGAGGAGCAGCACGGTGCCGGTGTCCGTACCGGTGGCCCGTTCGATCACCGCCAGGCGTACGGGCGGCCCGGCGTCCAGGGGCGGGCACTCGGCAAGTGCCCGCTCCCGGGCGCGGTGCAGCGTCCCCGGGTCCGGCCCGGAGAAGGACACCGGAGCCGGGTCCGGTGCGCCGGCCGGCTCCCATACGTATCGCCGGTGCCACCAGCGCACGGGGGCCTGCCGCAGCAGCGCCCTCGGGTGCCGCGCCAGCGCCCGCCCGAATGCGGCGCGCAGCCGCGGGTGGTCCACGCGTTCCGGCAAGTGCACCTCCACGTGCACGGTCTCCGGCTCGGTCTCCTGGGCGCAGTGCCGGGCGATCTCGTCCACGAGGGAGAAGGGGGCCGGGCGGGGCGGTGGCACGGCGGTGCGTGGCGCCCTGGGCGGGTGCGGGGGCGTCTCGGGCGCCTCGGAGGGCATGCGGGTGATGGGGGTCATGGGCCGGGTTCCTCCCCGTCCTTCTCCTCGCGCGGCTCGTTGTTGCGCGCCTCGCCGGCGCGCTTCTTGCGGCGCGGCAGCGGAGGCCGCGGCGTCTCCTCCTGGCGGAGCGGCGGCTGCTCCTCGGGAGGCGGCGTCTCCTCCTTCGGAGAGGGAGGCTGCTCCTCCCGAGGGGGCGGCTGCTCTTCAAGTGGCGGTGTCTTCGTCTCCGGAGGCGGTTCCTCCGTGGGGACGGGTGGCAGGACCGCCGTGTCGTCCTCGGAGCCCGGCGGGACGCCGCCGTCGGCCGGGAGCGGCCGGGTGGGGGCGGGTTCCTGGCCGGGTGCGCCTGCCTCAGCCGCACCCTCCTCCGGCTCCGGTTCCGGCGCCTTCCGCTTCCGGCGCAGTCGCCACGACGCCGGCCACAGCCGGCCCGGTGGCACCGTCACCAGCGCCGCCGCCAGGGCGAACAGGGCGAGGGCCTGGGCCGGGGCGCTGAACGGGCCGCGGCCGAGCGAGGCCGGGAGGCCCGCCCCGAAGGACGCGACGACGCCGGCCGCCGCCATCGCGAGGAAGGCGAGCGGCGCGAGGGCGCCCGGGCAGGCGCGGGCGAGCAGCGCGAGCACCGGTACTGCCGCGGCGTACGGTCCGGTGGCGAGGGCCAGCACGGCGGTGAGCACGACGACGCCGAGCACCCAGGAGGGCGCGGGCGGCGCCACCGGTACCGGCGCCTCGCCCGCCTCGCGGTGCCGCCCTATCAGCGCGCACGCCGCCACCAGGAGCACGCCGACGGCCCCGAGGATCAGCCCCAGCCGGTACTGCGCGGCCGGCGCGTAGTACAGGTGGACCGTGCCGCCCCCGCCGGCCGGGATCAGGAACGCCTGCTGCCAGCCGTCCACCCGCAGCGGAGTGAGCGGGCGGCCGTCCAGGGTGGCGCGCCAGCCGTCGTTGGCGTTCTCGTACGTCTGGAGGTAGACGGCCCGCCCGGGGCCGACGTAGGCGTCCCGGCTGTCGCCCGACCAGTCGGCGCCCGCGATGACCCGGCGCGGCGCGACGGCCGTCGGCGCCGGGCTGCCGCGGCGGAGCGTCACGTCGGTCAGCGCGAGCGGCCCGCGGCCACCGGCCTCGACGCGGTGCCGCCCGGCGGGCAGGACGACCCGGCCGCCCTCCGCACGGCACAGCTCGACCTTGACGGGGCGGCGCTGCACCAGGTCGCGGACCAGGCCGGAGGACTTGGTGGGGTACGGGACGCCGTCGATGGTGAGGTCCGGGCCGCGGCCACAGGGGAGCGAGAAGCGCGCGTCCCGTGGGGGCGGCGGAGTCCGGTACTTCTTGAGGGCCGGGAGGTAGATCTCGCTGAGCCCCACGGGCAGTTGGAGCGGCCGGCCGGCGACGGGGTTGTGCAGGGTCAGCGGCGCGACCCGGGAGACGGTGATGTCGAGGCGGTCGGTGGTGATCGGGTCGAAGCGGGCCGTGCCGTTCTCGTCGACCCCGGCGGTGGCCGCTCCGTAGGGGGAGTTGATCAGGATCTGTTCGGGGCGCGCCGAGATGCCGCCGGCGGCGCCCAGCACAATGGTGTCGATCTTCTTCTTGCCGGGCCAGCGCAGATGGACCGTGGGGTCGTCCCCGGCGATCCAGGCAGTGGTGAGATCGCCGTCCACGAGGTTGCGCGGGCTGAGCGACCGCCCCGTACTGCTGGTGGAGTCGGCGGTGGCCGTGATCCGGCGGCGCTGTTCGGGCGCGGCCTTCGTGAGCAGCGCGTCCAGGGCGCGGCCGGGGACGGCCAGCGCCTGGGCGGAGACCCGGTACGAGCCGTCGGCCCCGGTACGGAACTGGCGGCGCAGCCCGGTCTCCGCCGAGCCCGGGGAGAGCCCGCCGGGGTCGCTGCCCCGGTGCAGCGCGTACGTGGTGGCGGGCGCGTCCGGATACGTGGAGTCCGCGGGGAGCCGGAGGAACCGGGTGACCCGGACGCCGGGAAGGGTGACCTCGGAGATGCCCGCGCCGGAGACCCCGGGGCGCGGCTGTTCCGCCCCCACGAGGGTGATCTTCAGCCACTTCGCCCGCCCCGGGGGCGCCTTGACCGGCTGCCGCCGCCCGTCGGTGCGGAGTTGGCTGACCGCGCTGCCGCGGTCCGTGGTGACGCGTACGGCCGTGGGAGCGGCGCGCAGCCCGTCCCCGGCCAGCGGGGTCAGCGAGAGCGTCGCGGGGACGTCCACGGGGCGGCTGAAGGCGATCCTCAGCCACTGGCCCACCGGTTCGCCCGCGCTGCCCTCCGCCCAGGCGGTGTCCGGGTCGCCGTCGAAGGCGTGCACCGGGTCGTACTGCGGGAGGTGGAAGAGCCAGCTGCCGCTGGAGGACGCGGTGACCCTGCGGGCGCCGCGCAGTACGGCGGTGGTCTGGTGCTCGATGCCGTGGGTGGGCAGGATCTGGCGCGGCGGGCGGCCGGGGTCCTGCACGCTGTCCGGGCCGTTCCGCTCGCCGGGGGTGTACGTGTAGGACGTGTTGGTGTTGACCAGGCCGAAGCGGGTATCGGCGCGGCGCAGGCCGTCCCCGGTGAGCTGGAGCGCCGGGGTGTCGACACCGGGGTGCGCGTCGCCGGTCAGTACGGCCGGCCGGTCGCGCAGCCGGGGGTCGGCCGCGAACTGCAGCAGCGCCTCGGGGCCGCCGCTGAGCTGTGCGGTGTCGGCCGCGGCCCTGACGGTGACGGGACCGGGCCGCGGGGTGCCCACTGGCTCGTAGATCTCCACCGCGCGCTGCCTCGGGTACAGCCCCTGCACCTGGACCGGGGTGCCGGCCGCGATCCGGCCGCTGGTGGTCAGCGGCCCGAAGGAGGCCACCTTGCGGTAGCCGGACGTCACGAGGGTGCGCCGGACGGTCTGCGAGGGGACGTAGCCGAGCTGGTCGGGGTCCAGGTCGTTGCGCACCACGACGTTGTGGAGCCCCGAGCGGGCCAGGAAGCCGCGCAGGCCCGGCACTTGGGCCCCGGTCATCAGTGCCTGCTCCACGGCGTCCAGAGCGCGCCGTGAGCCCTTCGTGCCGAAGGGGACGAAGTCACGCTGCGCCCACCGGGATTCCGCGAGCACGTCCAGCGGCTGGTCGATGGGGGAGCCCCAGGTGTACAGGCCGTGCGCGGTGGCGGGGACGACCAGCGCGCGGTCGTCGGGGCTGTGCTCCTTCAGCCAGTCGGCGGTGCGCTGCCAGTGGGCGGGCAGCCGCGTGAAGGCACCGGACTGCAGGACCGTGCCGTTCAGGTAGGGCAGGGCGAGGGCCGGGAGCAGCAGGAACGCGACGATCAGGGGCACGTACCACCGGCCGCCGCGCACCGGGCGGCGCTCGCGCGGCCCGTATGCCGCGCCCGTGAGGTGCGTCAGCCCGTAGGCCAGCGCGAGGGCGAGGCCCGGCGCGAACTTGTAGACGTTGCGGAACGGCTGCAGCGGCCCGTCCAGCCAGGCTTGCACCCGCTCGTGCAGCGGGCCGCCCAGCGCGCCCCCGTACCCGGCCAGCGTGACCGCCACGACGGCCAGCACAGTCAGCAGCAGCCAGCGCCGCTCGGGCAGGTCCCGGCGGGCGAGCCCGGCCAGGCCCAGCGCGGCCGTGAGCACGGTGCCGAGCACCGTGAAGACCCCGGCGACCAGCGTCCAGCCGGCCGGCAGCCAGGGCTCGCCGAAGTTCAGGTACGCGACCCAGTTCCCGGCGCCGCGCAGCAGTTCGGTGGCCGACATGGTGGCGGTGGTGGTGTCGGCCTGCTCGATGTACGGCATGAAGTTCTCGCCGTGCAGGCCCAGGAGGAGCAGCGGTATCGACCACCACGCGGTGGCCAGCACCACGCCCGGCAGCCACCAGGCCAGGAGCCGCCACCTCCGGGAGCCGGTACGGGTGAGCACGTAGAGCAGCGCGGGCAGCAGCGCGGCGAGCGTGCAGGCCGCGTTGACGCCGCCCATGAAGGGGACCAGCAACGCCGAACGGGCCGCCGCCAGGCGCGCGGTGCGGTACGGGTCCGCCAGCGGCAGCAGGACCCACGGGAGGACCGCGCCCGGCAGCGCGGCCGCGGACGTGGAGCCGATGACGATGGTGAAGGCGGGCCACAGCGCATACGTGGCGGCGCCCAGCAGCCGGGACGGCGGGCTGCCCACCTTCAGGCGCTCGGCCAGCCGCAGCGCGCCCCAGAAGGCGGCGGTCACCACCAGGGACAGCCACAGCCGTTCGGCGATCCAGACCGGCAGGTGCGCCAGGTCGGCCAGCGCGTAGTACGGGAGCATCGGGAAGGCGTAGCCGATGTACTGGTCGGCGAGGCCGCCGAACCCGGCCCGGTCGTGCCACAGGCTCCCGAGGTCGACGAGGAACTGCCACGGGGCCAGCGCCACACCGAGCTTGGTCTCGAAGGTCATCCGGCCCGGCGACGGCGCCAGGAAGGCGACGAAGGCGGCCGCCCAGAAGGCGAGCAGCCAGCTCCGCCGCCGTGGCCGCTCCGGTGGCGGCCCGCCGGGCGCGGGCGTCGGGGTGCTCCCCGGGTCGGGGGAGCCCGGAGAGCGCGAGGTGGCGAGCGTCTGGGTCATGGCAACCGCCGGAGTATGAGAAGGAGGTTCCAGGTGGCGACCTCGCGTACGCCGGGCAGGCGGGCGACGGCGCCGGCCAGGAACGGCGCATAGCGGGACCGCGCGGCGAGCACCTCGATGTCCGGGCGGGCCCGTACCTGGCGCAGCGTGGGCCCGACATGGAGAGCGAAGAGGTTCTCACCGAGGACGTGCTTGGGGCTGCGCCCGGTGCGCCGCCGGTAGCGGTCGCGGGCCCGGCGCGCGCCCAGGTAGTGCCAGGGCGCCGTCTCGTGACCGCCCCAGGGGGAGAGCCAGTTGGTGAAGGCGACGTAGATCAGCCCACCGGGGCGGGTGACCCGCACCATCTCGCTGAGGAAGGTACGCGGGTCGGCGACGTGTTCGAGGACGTTGGAGGAGAAGCAGATGTCGGCGGCGCCGTCCGCGAGGGGCAGCAGATAGCCGTCTGCGCGCACCGCGCCTTCTGGCGGTGCGCCGCGCGCGTACAGTTCGGCCGGGTCCGGTTCGAGAAGCACCGCGAGCGCGCCGCGGCGGCGGAACTCCTCGGTGAAGTGCCCCGCGCCGCCGCCGACATCGGCCACCACGGCCCCGGCCAGCGGGGCGTACCGCTCGAGCTGGTCGGCCGCGTCCCGGGCGAGCAGCCCGTAACAGCCCTCGGGGTCGGTCTGCTCGTGCCGGAAGGCGCGGAGGAGGGCGAGGGACCTGCGCAGCGAAGGATCGCGCACCGCCGCTTCACCGCCCCCGTGCCGTGTACGCGGCCTCCGCGGCCACCGCGCGGAAGCTGCGGACCGTGGCGCTCCACCGGAAGCGCGCGGCGCGCAACTCGGCCGCGCGGCCCAGCGCGTGGCGGCGCTCCGGACTGAAGGCGAGCGCGCACCAGTGGGCGGCGAACGCGCTCTCGCCCCGTGCGAGCAGCCCGGTCACCCCGTCCTGTACGGAGTCGCGCAGCCCCGGTATGTCGAAGCCGACGGCCGGGGTGCGCCGGGCCGCCGCCTCCATGACCACCAGGCCCCACCCCTCGACCAGCGAGGGGTGCAGCAGCAGCCAGGAGCGGCACAGCAGCTCGTGCTTCTCCCGCTCGGTGACGCGGCCCGTGAAGCGGACGCCGGGGCCCGCCAGGGCCTCCAGGCGGCGCCGCTCGGGCCCGTCCCCGACGATGACCAGCCGGCCCCCGGTGACCGGCCGTACCTGCTCCCACAGCCGCAGGAGCAGGCCGATCCGCTTGTACTCGACGAGTCTGCCCATGGCCAGGAACAGCGGTTCGGGGGACTTCGGGAGCAGCGGACCCGGCTGCTCGACGCCGTTGTGCACCAGCCGGACGCGGTCCCGCGGCACACCCAGGCCGTGCAGCGCCTCGGCGGTCGACCCGGAGACCGCGACCATCAGATTGCCGCGGTGGGTGCCGGCCAGCGCCCACCGCTCCAGACGGCGGCCCAGGAAGGCGGCGGGGGCCGGGCAGCGCAGCCCCCACAGGTCGGTGTGGACGTGGTTGACCAGGCACAGGGTCGGGCCGCTGTGCCACAGGGGCGCCAGGTACGGCATACCGTTGCAGACCTCCACCAGCAGGTCGCAGCCGCCGACCCGGCGGGCGAACCGGCCGCGGGCGCGCAGGAAGTGGCTCGCGTCGCCGCCCGCCGAGATCACCCGGTAGCCGCGGTGCGCGGCCGGTCCGCCGCACAGCAGGGTGACCTGGTGGCCCAGGGCGGTGAGGCCGTCGGCGAGGCGGTCGACGAGCAGTTCGGAGCCGCCCGCCGCGGGGTTGCCGAGGTCCCGCCGGGCGAGGAAGACGATGCGGCGCGGAAACGGCTGTGGCGCCGTACGGGGCGGTCTGCGGGCGTGCGGGCGCAGAGGCTCGTGCCAGGGGCGTGCGGGCTCCACGGCAGGGGCGTGCGGCAGCGGTGGCACGTGCTGGGGCATCTGCGCTCCCACTCGTCTCAGGGTGCGGTACCCAGGGTGGGGGACGTACTGCGTACTGAGCCGTGCGGAACGAGCCGACCGGAAAGCGCCGGTGGCCCGAGGGCGGTCAGCGCGCGCCGCGCCCTCCCTCGGGGCCGGACGCCGGAGTGGCGAACTCCGGCCCCGCGCCTTCGGATTCGTCCGCACGAGGAGCGGACTCCGGCCGCGGCCGCCGCCCGATGGCGACCAGTACCGCGCCCGCCAGGGCCAGTACGCCGCCCGCTCGTGCCGCCCACTGGGGAACCGTCTCGCCGACGAGCTCCCGCTTCGTGGCGTCCGCTGCCGCCCGGGCCGCCTGGGCCCGGCGGGTGGCGGGCGTGAAGCGCAGCCGGTGGCCGTCCAGCAGCGTCACCACGTCCCGCTGCCCGCCGGGCGGCCGCAGCGTCCTGCGCGGCGAGGTCACCGCGTCGATGATCCGGCCGCTCAGCGGGTCGACGACCAGCTGGATCCCGGCGTTGGCGTACCACTCCTCGGCCTGGATCTGCGGCTGCCGCGGCCGGTCCACGAACCTGCCCGGCACCTGGCGGGTGCCGGTCCTGGCCGCCGGCACCGAGCCGGTGAAGACATAGCCCCGGTACCCCGCCACCCGCCGCGTCCCGGTGTACCGGAGCGGCACCGCCTCCCGGAGCGTGTCGTCCCACCACCGGTAGGTGCGCCGCTGCACATCGAAGGGGAACTTCAGGTACGCCTCGCCCTCGTAGCGCGCGGGGGACTCGGCACAGCAGTGCACCGGCGCGTTCGTCCGCCGGTCGGTGACCCAGCGCCCGGTGGTCCACAGGAGCGCCTTGCGCGGGTCCTTCAGGCGCAGCGTCCGCGGCGAATTAATGGTCGTGGACACGTCCCAGACGGCCCACCCCGTGCGCTCGCCGGCCGCCACGTCACCGAGCACGTGCCGGGTGATCGTGAGGCGGCCCTTTCTGGTCTCCAGGTCCTCGGTCTCGAAGTAGCGCCCGGTTCCGGTGAGCACCGTGGTGACGTCGACGTCCACCGGGGTCCGCTTCGCCTGCGGCTCGACGTACCAGGTCAGCATCGCCGCCAGTACCAGCAGGAACACGCCGCTGCCGAGCAGGACCAGGGACAGGGGTGAGGCAGTCTTCCGCATACGGGCACTCCTGTGAGGCAGGCGCGGGGCACTCCCTGAGAGCCCGTGCCGGGCTCCGAGCGGCACACCGTAGCGGCGGGCCCGCCGGGCCGGGCGCCGGTGCGCGGAGGTGGGCCGAACGGGCACGGAAGCGGGCCGAAACCGTACCGGCGGTCGTACTCCGCCCTGGGCCGGGGGCAGTAGACGCGCCTTGACACCCCGTCAGTGCCCGCCGAGACTCTGGGCGCCGCACACGGCGGCGAGGTACCACGACGAAGGGTCCGCCGCGCCATGCCACGACTGCTCGCCGCCGCCCTGACCTGCCTGGTCGCCGCCGCGCTGGCCGTCGGCGCGGGCCTCGGCGTCGTCGCCGTGCTGCACGCCACCCCGGAGCAGCCGAACGTCCCGCTGGTCACCTTCGAACGGACCGACGGATAAGGGGGCGAGGGCGCCGAGCGCCCCGGCACGGCGAGCGGCGCCGCGCCTACGGGTCAGCTGAAGTCCAGCTCCCCGGTGCGGGTCCGCTTCAGCTCGAAGAACTTGTCGTACCCGGCGAGCAGGCGGGCGCCGTCGAAGACCCGTACCGCCTCCTCGCCGCGCGGGATCGCGGACAGTACGGGGCCGAAGAAGGCCACGCCGTCGATGTGGATCGTGGGCGTGCCGACCTCGTAGCCGACCGGGTCCATGCCCTCGTGGTGGCTCGCGCGCAGCGCCTTGTCGTACGCGGTGCTGTGGGCCGCCTCGGCCAGCTCGGCGGGGAGTCCCGCCTCGGCCAGCGCCTCCGTGATCACGGCGTCCGGCTCCTCGCCGCGGCCCTCGTTGTGGATGCGCGTGCCGAGCGCGGTGTACAGGTCGCGCAGCACCTCCTCGCCGCGCAGCTGCGCCGCGGCGATGCAGACGCGGACCGGGCCCCAGCCCCGTTCGAGCAGCTCTTTGTACTGCTCGGGGAGGTCCTCGCGGCCTTCGTTCAGGACGGCCAGGCTCATGACCCGGAAGCGCAGGTCCAGGTCGCGGTGGCGCTCCACTTCCAGGATCCAGCGGGAGGAGATCCAGGCGAAGGGGCAGAGCGGGTCGAAGTAGAAATCGACGGCGGGGCGGCTGTTTCGGGCACTCATGGCCTCACCGTAGAGGCGCGGCGCCCTCTCCGGGGTCGGTACCGGCAGCGCCCGCCGAGTCCTCCGCGCCGTCGTCGGCGTCCATGCCCAGCATCCGCCGCAGCAGCTCCTTGAGCACCGTCCGTTCGGCGAAGGTCAGCCCTCCCAGGGGCTCGCGCGCGAAGCCGAGCGCGGCCCGTAGCTCCTCCGCCGTGCTCCGGCCCGCCTCGGTCGGCGCGGCGAGCTTCACGCGGCGGTCGGCCGGGTCGGGGCGGCGCTCGACCAGGCCGCGGGACTCGAGGCGGTCCACGATCCCCGTGACGTTCGACGGCTCGCACTTCAGGCGCTGCGCGATGCGGCGCATGGGCAGCGGCTCGTGTGCGAGGAGTCCCAGCACCCGGGCCTGGGCACCCGTGAGCGCGTGCTCGGCCGCCGCGTGCTCGTACTCCTCGTGGTAACGGGCGACGACGGTGCCGATCAGTTCCACGACCTCGAGGGTCAACGGGTCGGTGCGAGGCGTCATACGGATGAGGATACCCCGTTGCTTGACAACCTGAAATATTGAGGAGCATGGTTGTTTCAGTACATGAAACATCTTCCGCATCAGGAGGCTCCGGGCATGTCCGCACTCCCCACGACCGGCCGCGAATGGCACCTCGTCGCCCGCCCGCAGGGCTGGCCGACCCCCGCCGACTTCGCCCTGCGCGAGGCGCCGGTGGCCGAGCCCGGTGAGGGCCAGATCCTGGTCCGCAACATCCACTTCTCCGTCGATCCGTACATGCGCGGCCGCATGAGCACGGCGAAGTCGTACGTCGAGCCGTTCGAGCTGGACAAGCCCATGCAGGGCGGCGCGGTCGGCGAGGTCATCGCCTCCAACGCCGAGGGCTTCGAGGTGGGCGACCACGCCCTGCACTTCCTCGGCTGGCGCGAGTACGCCACGGTCAACGCGAAGACCGCGGTGAAGGTGGACTCCGAGACCGCCCCGCTGAGCACGTACCTCGGGGTGCTCGGCATGCCGGGCCTGACCGCCTACGCCGGCCTGCTCCGCGTCGCGGACTTCAAGGAGGGCGACGCGGTCTTCGTCTCCGGCGCGGCGGGCGCGGTCGGCGGCCAGGTCGGCCAGATCGCCAAGCTCAAGGGCGCGTCCCGGGTGATCGGCTCGGCCGGTTCGGACGAGAAGGTCAAGGTCCTCCTGGAGGAGTACGGCTTCGACGCGGCGTTCAACTACAAGAACGGCCCGGTGAAGGACCAGCTCAAGGAGGCCGCGCCCGACGGCATCGACGTCTACTTCGACAACGTCGGCGGGGACCACCTCGAGGCGGCCATCGCGGCGCTGAACCTGCACGGCCGCATCGCCGTCTGCGGCATGATCTCGCAGTACAACGCGACCGAGCCGACCCCGGCCCCGCGCAACCTGGCCCAGATCATCGCCAAGCGCTTCCGCATGGAGGGGCTGCTCGTCGGTGATCACTACGACCTGCAGCCGAAGTTCGTCGAGGAGGTCTCGGCCTGGGTGCGGTCGGGCGAGCTGAAGTACCGCGAGACGTTCGTGGAGGGCATCGAGAACGGCGTCGAGGCGTTCCTCGGCCTCCTCCGCGGCGAGAACACCGGCAAGATGGTCGTCAGCCTGCCCGCCTGACGCGCCACGGCGGCGCGCCGCAGCCGGGGGAGGGCGCCGTCGCCCCACCCGCAGCCGCGGGAGACGGTGCCGCCCCACCGGTCACGGGGCCGTCGCCCTACCGGCAGTTGAGGAATTCGTCAAGGCCCCTTGCTCGCGGCCCTCTTGTGGCCGCCCGTTAGGCTCGGGGCAAGCCGTCGCGATCGTGGGCGCGAGTCGCGGCGTACGTACAGGAGGAATCCGTATGTCCATCCAGCCCGTCGACGTCGTCTACACCGCTGTCGCCACGGCGGAGAACGGCCGTGACGGCCGTGTCGCCTCCGACGACGGCAAGCTCGACGTCGTCGTCAACCCGCCCAAGGAGCAGGGCGGCAGCGGCGCCGGCACCAACCCCGAGCAGCTCTTCGCCGCCGGGTACAGCGCCTGCTTCCAGGGCGCGCTGAGCGTCGTGGCCCGCCAGGAGAAGGCGGACGTCTCCGGCTCGCGGGTGACCGCCAAGGTCGGCATAGGCAAGACCCCGGCCGGCGGCTTCGGCCTCACGGTCGAGATCGCGGCCTCGATCCCGAACGTCGACGCGGACACCGCGAAGGCGCTGGTGGAGAAGGCGCACCAGGTCTGCCCGTACTCGAACGCCACCCGCGGCAACATCGAGGTCAAGCTGACCGTCGCCTGACCCGTGACGCGCGGCGCGCGGCAGGAAGCGCCGCCCGCCGCAAGAAGGGCCGCACCCCGCCCGGGGTGCGGCCCTTCGGCGTTCCCGGCGGCCTCCGCTCCGCCCGCACCGGGCCGGTTCCGGCCGTTCCGGGCCGGGCGGCAGGCGCGCAACGACCATCGCCCGCAACGACCATCGCCCGTCCCCAGCCCCACTCGCACCTCCACCCCCAAGTGACGCAGCCCACACTTATGAAACCTTGACGCCATGCCCGTGTAATCGATTACGTAGCCCCCACTGCAGCACGAGTAATCGATTACACGCGACCACCGGACGAGAGCGTGAGGGCGAGGGCGCCATGGCGAACATCAAGGACGTGGCCGAGCGGGCCGGCGTCTCCGTGGCCACCGTCTCGCGCGTGCTCAACGGCCACTCGCCCGTCGCGGCCACCCGCGACCGCGTGCTCGCCGCCGTCGAGGAGCTCGGCTACCGGCCCAACAACGTCGCCCGTGCCCTGCGCACCGCCCGTACCGGCGCGCTCGGCCTGCTCATCGGCGACCTGACCAATCCGTTCTTCACCGAGCTCGCGGACGCCGTGGAGGACGAGGCCCGCAGCCTCGGCTACAGCCTGGTCATCGGCAACGCGGGCGAGAGCCCGCAGCAGCAGGACGACCACATCCGTACGCTCATCGACCGGCGGATCGACGGGCTGCTGGTCAGCTCGGCCGGCACCGGTTCGCCCGTACTGCGCGAGACCGCCGCGGCCGGTACCCCGCTGGTCCTGCTGGACCGCGCCGTCGACGGGCTCGACGTGCCCTGCGTACGGGCCGACGGCCGGGCGGCGCTCGCCGACCTCGCCGCGCACTTCGCCGCGCTCGGCCGCCGCCGCCCCGCGATCATCGTCGCGCCGGCCGGCACCCGCACCGGCGCCGACCGGCTGCGGTTCTTCCGGGAGGCGCTGCGCCCGTACGGCATCGAGCTGCCCGACGAGCGGGTCGGCGCCACGCCCGACCTCCAGCCCACCGGGGGCCGCCGGGTCATGCGCGGCTTCCTGGACCTGCCCGAGCCGCCGGACGCGGTGCTCGCCACGGACAACCTGATGGCGCTCGGCGCGATGGACGAGATCCGGGCGCGCGGCCTGCGCGTACCGGACGACGTGGCGCTGGTGGGCTACGACGACGTGCCGTGGTTCCGGCACACCGACCCGCCGCTGACCGCCATCGCGCAGCCCACCCGCGAGCTGGGCCGGGCCGCCGTGCACACCCTGCTGGCGCGGATCGAGGGCAGGCCGGCCGAGTCCGTGCTGCTCCCCGCCCGCCTCGTACCGCGCCGCTCCTGCGGCGAGCCGGAACCGGCCGGCCACGACCCCCTGACCACCGACGACAGCGATACCGACAGCGACACCCACAACGAGAGGGGCAGCGCATGACCGGCGTCAACGACGACGTACCGGGCGGCCGCGAACTGCTGCGCGTGGAGGGGGTGACGAAGTCGTTCCCCGGTGTGCGCGCCCTGGACGGCGTGGACATGAGCCTGCGCGCCGGCGAGGTGCACGTACTCCTCGGTGAGAACGGCGCGGGCAAGAGCACCCTGATCAAGATGCTCTCGGGCGCGCACCGCCCCGACGACGGCCGCATCCTGGCCGACGGCGGACAGGACGGCTCGCGCGACGGCCTGCACGAGGTGCACATCCGCTCCGCCCAGGACGCCGAACGCCTCGGCATCGCCACCATCTACCAGGAGTTCAACCTCGTCCCCGGCCTCACCGTCGCCGAGAACATCTTCCTCGGCCGGCAGCCGCGCACCGCGCTCGGCCTGGTCGACAAGAAGGCCATGCGGGCCCGCGCCGCCGAGCTGCTCGAACGCGTACGGCTGGACGTCTCCCCGAACACTCCTGTCGCCGAACTGGGCATCGCCCGGCTCCAGATGGTCGAAATCGCCAAGGCACTGAGTCTTGAAGCGCGCATACTGATCATGGATGAGCCCACGGCCGTCCTCACCTCCGAGGAGGTGGAAACGCTCTTCGGGCTCGTCCGCGAGCTGCGCGAATCCGGCGTCGGCATCATCTTCATCACCCACCACCTGGAGGAGATCGGCGCGCTCGGCGACCGGGTCACCGTGCTGCGCGACGGCCGGTCCGTCGACGAGGTGCCCGCGTCCACCGACGAGGACGAGCTGATCCGCCTGATGGTCGGCCGGGACATCGCCGAGCAGTACCCGCGGCAGCGCCCCGAGGAGCCGGGCGCGCCCCTGCTGCGGGTGCGCGGGCTGACCCGTAACGGGCCCAAGGGCCTGCCGGTGTTCCAGGACGTCGGCTTCGAGGTGCGGGCCGGGGAGGTCGTCGGCGTCGCCGGGCTGGTGGGCGCGGGCCGTACCGAGGTGGCCCGGGCGATCTTCGGCGTGGACGCGTACGACGCCGGGACGGTCGAGATCGACGGTACGGAGCTGGCCCGCGGCGACGTGCGCGCCGCCATGCGTGCCGGGCTCGGGCTGGTGCCTGAGGACCGCAAGGGCCAGGGGCTGGTGCTGGACGCCTCGCTGCAGGACAACCTCACGCTCGCCCGGCTGCACCGCGACACCCGCGGCGGCCTGGTGGACCGCGGTGCGCAGCGGCGCGAAGCGGCCAGGGTGGCGGGCCGGTTGAAAGTACGGATGAGCGGGCTCGCGCAGAGCGCCCGTACCCTCTCCGGCGGCAACCAGCAGAAGATCGTCATCGGCAAGTGGCTGCTGACCGACACCAAGCTGCTGATCCTCGACGAGCCGACGCGCGGCATCGACGTCGGCGCGAAGGTCGAGATCTACCAGCTGATCAACGAACTGACGGCGGCCGGCAAGGCGGTCCTGATGATCTCCAGCGACCTGCCCGAGGTGCTCGGCATGAGCGACCGGGTGCTGGTGATGTCCCAGGGCCGGCTGGCCGGCGAGCTGCCGGCGGCCGAGGCCACCCAGGACGCGGTGATGGAGCTGGCGCTCCAGGCCGCGCCGGACGACACGACGAACCAAGACGAGAGCGCGATGGAGGGCTCCGATGTCCGCTGAGGTGAAGACGGGAGCCGCCGCCGAGGCGGTGGGAGAGGCACCGGGCCGGGACGGCTTCGGGCCGTGGTTCTCCCGCGCGGTGCTGCGCAACGGGCCGCTGGGCGGCCTGATCGCGCTGGTCGTGGTGATGGCGGTGCTCTCCAGGGACTTCCTGAACGGGCAGAACCTCCTCAACGTCGGCGTGCAGGCGTCGGTCACCGCGATCCTGGCCTTCGGCGTCACCTTCGTGATCGTCTCGGCCGGCATCGACCTGTCCGTCGGCTCGGTCGCGGCCCTGTCGGCGACGGTCGTCGCCTGGGCGGCCACCACCGAGGGCCTGCCGGTGATCGTCGCCGTACTGCTCGGGCTGGTGGTCGGCGCGGCCGCGGGCCTGCTGTCCGGCGCGCTCGTCGCGTACGGGAAGCTGCCCGCCTTCATCGCCACCCTCGCGATGCTGTCCGTCGGCCGCGGCCTCGCGCTGGTGATCTCCGGCGGCTCGCCGATCGCGTTCCCCGCCTCGGTCAGCAAGCTCGGCGACACGCTCGGCGGCTGGCTGCCGGTGCCCGTCCTCGTCATGATCGCGATGGGGCTGATCGCGGCGCTGATACTGGCCCGTACGTACACCGGGCGCGCGATGTTCGCCATCGGCGGCAACGAGGAGGCGGCGCGGCTCTCCGGTATCCACGTCAAGCGCCGCAAGCTGGTCATCTATGCGCTGTCCGGGCTGTTCGCCGCGGTCGCCGGCATCGTGCTGGCAGCCCGGCTCACCTCCGCCCAGCCGCAGGCCGCCACCGGTTACGAACTGGACGCCATCGCGGCCGTCGTCATCGGCGGCGCCAGCCTCTCCGGCGGCTCCGGCAAGGCGTCCGGCACGCTCATCGGCGCGCTGATCCTCGCGGTGTTGCGCAACGGCCTGAACCTGCTGAGCGTCTCCGCGTTCTGGCAGCAGGTCGCCACCGGCCTGGTGATCGCCCTCGCGGTCCTGCTGGACACGCTGCGGCGGCGGAGCGCGCGATGAGGGGGCGTACGGGAGCACTCGCGGCCGCCGCTGCCGTGCTGGCCACCCTCGTGGTCAGCGGCTGCGACCGGGGCGGCAACACGGACCTCGGCCTCGCCCTGTCCACCATGAACAACCCGTTCTTCGTGGGCATCAAGGAAGGCGCGCAGGCCGAGGCCGAGGCGCGCGGGCTGAAGATCAACATCACCGACGCGCAGAACGACCCCACCCAGCAGATCAACCAGCTGGAGACCTTCACCAGCCAGAACGTCAAGGCCGCGATCATCAACCCGGTCGACTCCGACGCCGCCGTACCGGCCGTCGGCGTCGCCAACCGCGCCGATGTCCCCGTCATCTCCCTGGACCGCGGCGTCAACGGCGGGAAGGTCGGCTCGACCATCGCCTCCGACAACGTCGCGGGCGGCCGGCTCGCCGCGAAGACGCTCGCCGAATCGCTCGGCGGCAAGGGCAAGGTGGTGTTCCTCGAAGGCCAGCCGGGCACCTCGGCGGCGCGCGAGCGCGGCCAGGGCTTCGAGGCGGGCATCAAGAAGTACCCCGGTATCCAGGTCGTCGCGCGGCAGCCCGCCGACTTCGACCGCACCAAGGGCATGGACGTGATGTCCAACATGCTCCAGGCGCACCGCGACATCGCCGGCGTCTTCGCCGCCAACGACGAGATGGCGCTCGGCGCTTCCAAGGCGCTCGGCGCCAAGTCCGGCTCGGCCGTGCGGGTCGTGGGCTTCGACGGCACGCCGGACGGCATCAAGGCCGTACGGAATGGGACCCTGACGGCGACCGTCGCGCAGCAGCCGAAGCTGCTCGGCAAGCAGGCCGTGGACTGGGCCCTGAAGGCGGCCCGGCACCAGCCGCTGCCCAAGCAGGTGAAGGTGCCGGTGGTACTGGTGACGGAGAAGAACGCGGCGCGGTACGACGGATGACCGCGGTGCGGTACGAGGGATGACCACGCGCGGTACGACGGATGACCGCGGCGAGGGCAGCAGGACACCGGGCGGCGGCACACCGCCGCCCGGCAGTGAACGAAGAATGGAAACGGCGGACGTGGACGCACACAACGACGACCACAGCGACGGCTGCGAGCACAGCGACGGCTACGACTACGACGTGCTGGTGGTGGGCTCGGCCAATGCCGACCTGACGGTCCGGGTGGACCGGCGGCCGGACGCGGGCGAGACCGTGCTCGGTACGGACCTGGTCGAGTCGGCGGGCGGCAAGGGCGCCAACCAGGCCGCCGCCGCTGCCCGGCTCGGCGGCCGGGTCGCGCTGCTGGCGCGGGTCGGGGCCGACTCCTACGGCGAGCTGCTGATGGAGGCCCAGCGCGCGGCCGGTACCGATGTACGGCACGTGATCGTCGACCCGGAGGCCCGCACCGGCACCGCGATGATCATCGTCGGCGCGGACGGCGACAACAGCATCGTCGTCTCGCTCGGCGCCAACGCGGCGCTCAGCCCGAAGGACGTCGCCGCGGCCCGCGAGGTGATCGCGTCCGCCGCCGTGGTCTCCCTCCAGCTGGAGATCCCGATGGAGTCCGTGGTGGCCACGGCCGCCGCGGCGCGCGAGGCCGGCACCCGCGTCGTCCTCAACCCCTCCCCGGCACCCGAGAGCCTCGCCCCCGAACTGCTCGCCGCCGCCGACCCGCTGGTGGTCAACGAGCACGAGGCACGCCGGCTCTCCGGCGCCGCGGACGGCGGCCCGGCGGAGTGGGCCCGCGCGCTGCGCGCACGCGGCGCCCGCTCGGTCGTCGTCACCCTCGGCGGCGACGGCGCGTACGTCCTGGACGCGGACGGCGCCGCGGCCGTACCCGGCGTGAAGGTGACGGCCGTGGACACCACGGGCGCGGGCGACGCCTTCACCGGCGCCCTCGCCACCCGCCTCGCCCGCGGCGAGCCCCTGGCCACGGCCGCGCGCTACGCCGTACGCGTCGGCGCCGCAGCCGTCACCAAGCCCGGCGCCCAGCCGTCCTACCCGACGCCGGACGAGCTGCCGGGCGCCTGAGCGGCCGGCTCCGCCGCCACCGCCGGGTCCGACATCAGCGTGATCCGCTCCCGCAGGTCGGCGAGGGTGAGCCCGGCCTCGGTACCCGCGTCGGCGAGCCGGCCGGCCGTCGGTGACCACGCGCCGCTCAGGCCGCAGGCGGTGCCCGGGCTGCCCGGGCCGAGGCAGTTGGCCAGCAGCACTTGCAGGCCGTGCTCCCGGGCGGCCGCCGCGTACAGCTCCTCGACTCGCACCGCCGAGTCGTGGAACGCGCTCGCCAGCAGTACCCCGCAGCCGTCCGCCGCGGCCCGCTCCCACACCTCCGGGTGCGCCGTGTCGTAGCACGTGGCCAGGGCGATGCGGAGGCCGCCGAGCGTGCACCTGCCGTCCGTGCGGCCCGGCGTGAAGACCGCCTTCTCCGGGCCGTGCAGATGCCGCTTGTCGTAGCGGGTCAGCAGCGCGCCGTCCGGGCCGTAGACGTACGAGGTCAAGGCCAGTCCGCCGTTCGCCGCGGGCGCCGGGCAGTTGACCACCGCGGCCGTGCCGGTCGCCCGGCAGGCGGCCGCGACCGGCGCGAGGACCGGACCGTCCGCGGCGTACGCATACCGCTCCGGCGCGGCGGCTATCCCGTCCAGCTCATAGCCCGTCAGCGCCAGCTCGGCGAAGACGACGAGCCCGGCGCCGCGCTCGGCGGCCTCGGTGATCAGCCCGGCCATCCGCGCCGCGTTGGCGGCGGCGTCCAGCGGGACGGGGGCGAACTGCGCTGCTGCGACGATCATTTGCCCATCATGCACCCGGCCACTGACAACCGGCCTCGACCGCCGTCCGCACCAGCTCCCGCAGTTGTCCGACGATCGCCAGGCGGTTGCGGACGAAGGCCGGATCGGTGACCGTGCCGGTCTTCGGGTCGGTGTTGCCGGGGCCGAATTCCAGTACCGGGGTGTGCAGATGGCCGCCCGGCAGGGACGGGGCCACGGCGTCGCGCAGCAGCGTCGCACGGTAGGCGATCTCGTTGGAGAGGTAGTTTCCGCCGCCGCCCGCGCGGGCCGTGGAGCCCGGGGTCGGGCCGTCCGGACGCTCCACGGGAGCGCCGCCGCCCGCCGGGATCTCGGTGACCGCGGTGTTGTCGTGCACCGGGTACGGGCCTGTCGAGGCGCCCGCGAGCGCCTCGTAGGGCAGCGTCGTGCCCGTCCACTGGGGCTGCGGCCGTACCGTCGGCACGCCCTCGGGAATCGGCACCGTCTCCGTACGCGACTCCCGCGCGTTGTCCGGATAGCCGCCCCGCCAGGCCCCGTTGGTGCGCTCCACGTCGAAGCGGCCGGGGCGGCCCTGGCTCACGGTGGTGAAGAGGTCGACCTGGCGCGGCCCCGGGCGGAAGTGCGGCAGCAGGGTGCGTTCCACGGTTCCGGCCGCGAAGTCCGACCAGCGGACCGGGATGACCGCGGTCTCGATCCGCACGGCCCGCCCCGAAGCGGTGCGCACCGTCGTCCCGTCCAGCGCGAGCGCCGACGCGCCCGACGGGTTGCTGCGCCGCGGATCGGCGTCCAGCTGGAACGGGTCGAAGCCCGTCACCAGGACACGCGTGACGCCCCGCCCCGGAGGCAGCTCGATCGAGTCCTCGCCCCGGGACGCGCGCTCCAGCGCCCCGGCCAGCGCCGCGCGCCCTCCGTCGGACAGCGCGAAGGACGGCTGCCACTCCCGAAGGGCCCGGGTCATCTCCAGCCGCGCCCAGTACAGCGGCCGGTCGTCGTCCCGGCTGAGATCGCCGCCCGCCGGGCCGCGCCCCTGGACCCGGTCCACGGCCCGCTCCCACAGGGCACGCGCGGCCCGTCCGACGTACCGTTTCGCCGCGCCCTCCGAGCGCGTCGCGGCCAGCCCCCGGGCGAACTCCGGGCCGATCTCGTCGAAGCCGCTGCGGCGCAGGATTTCCCGCGGGGCGGCGAGCGAGAGTCGCGCCTCCTCGACCGCGACCGGGGAGGGGGCGGTGGGCCGCTCCTGAGCGGCGGCCGCCGGAGCGGTCAGGGCCAGGGGGAGCGCGGCGGTCAGTGCCGTCCCGAGGGCGACGAGCCTGAGCCTGGTACGTATGCGTCTCATGGGGGCGAGTAAAGCGGGAGGGGCCCTTGGGGCGGTAGAGGGCAGCCCCGCCAAAGCCGATCGCCGCGCGGCCCGTAGGCCGGCGGCCGCCGCCCGGCCCCGTAGTCCGGCCGCGCGCCCCCGTAGGCGGGCCGCCCGGCCCCTACTCCGTCCCGAACCCGTACACCGTCCGCGACCGGAACACCCCGCCCGGCCGCAGCACCGTGCCGGGGAAGTCCGGGCGGTTGGGGGAGTCGGGGAAGTGCTGGGTCTCCAGGGCGATTCCGCCGCCCGCCAGGAGGGGGCGGCCCGTGCTGCCCGTCAGCGAACCGTCCAAGTGCTCGGCCGTGTAGAGCTGTACGCCCGGCTCGGTGGTCGACAGGCGCAGGACGCGCCCCGAGGAGGGCTCGCTCAGCTCGGCCACCGGACGCGGCGCCGGAGCCCGGTCCTCGGGGCCGCCGATCGTCCCCGAGCCGTCGCCGACCACGAACGTGTGGTCGTACCCGCGACCGACGGTCCGGCGCACCCGGAAGTCGAAGCGGGTACCGGCGACGGGGGCCGGGGCGCCGGCCGGGATGCCGGTCGCGTCGACCGGGAGGTAGTGATCCGCCGCCATCCGCAGCCGGTGCGTCTCCGCGCCGCCGCTGCCGTCACCGCTGAGGTCGAAGTACGAGTGGTTGGTGAGGTTCAGGACGGTCGGCGCGTCCGTGGTGGCGCGGTAGTCGCAGGCCAGCTCCCCGGTGGCGGAGAGCGTGTACCGGACGCGGACGTCCAGCGCCCCGGGGAAGCCCTCCTCGCCGTCCCCGCTGGTGCGCCGCAGCTCCACTCCTCCTGGGCACGGCGCGGCGTCCCACAGGGCCGTGGAGAAGTTCGCGACGCCACCGTGCAGGCAGTTCGGCCCGTCGTTGGCGGGCAGTGCGTACCGCTGCCCTTCAAGGGTGAACGCGGCGCCCCCGATACGGCCCGCGTACCGGCCGACCAGCGCCCCGAAGTACGACTCGCCGTGCGCCTCGTACCCGGCCGCGTCCGGGAAGCCGAGCACGGTCTCGCCGCGCGCACCGTGCCGGTCGGGTGTCTCGACGCTCTGCACGATGCCGCCGTACGTCAGGATCCGTACCCGGACTGCGCCTGCTTCGAGTGTCCAGCGGTGGACGATACTGCCGTTTTTCAAGGTGCCGAAGGGCTCTTCGGCGACGTGGGTCGCGCTCATGCCGGGGAGCCTATGCCCGCGCACCCCGGGGGCAGCGCCCGGTCAGCCGCGGCCCTCGGGGCGGGTGACGGTGCGGTAGGCCAACTCGGCCAGTTCGCGCTGACCGCGCTTGCTCGGGTGGAACCAGTCCCACTCGCTCAACTCCCTGCCAGTAAAGCGGTAATCAAACACCGCCTGGTCGAACCGGCAGCGGCGGTCCTCCTCGCACACCTCGCGCAGCGCCGTGTTGTAGGCGATCACTTGGTCCCGCACGCCCTGCCTGCGGTCGTCGGCGGCGCGCGAGACGTCGTCCGCGTCGTGCAGCATCGACTGGCAGATCCCGAGCTTCCACACCTGCTTGCCCACGGGATTCCGGCGGCCCTGCGACCACAGCCGCATCAGATCGGGCACCGCGGCGACGTAGACCTGCGTACGGGGCAGTGCCCGGCGCAGCTTCTTCAAGGACGTCCGGAAACCGGCGCGGAAATCAGCCGTTGGTGTCATGGCGGAGGCGTTGTTCCGGCAGGCGTCGTTGGCGCCGATCAGGATCGTGACAAGTTGGGGTTTGTGCGGAATCGCTCGGTCGATCTGGCGTGGCAGATCGTCCATGAGCGCTCCGGTGCGGGCGTAGTTCCAGGCGTGTCCGGACGGGTCCGCCACGAGGCGTTCGGCCAGGCTGTGGACGGCCGGATCCGTGCCCGTGGCCCAGGAGGCGGCCGTGCAGTCGGCCAGCAGTCCGCAGGCGTCGAAGCCGGCCGTTATCGAGTCACCCAGCGCGGCAACGGAATCCGGACGGGTGTCCCAAACCGGTGGGGGTGCCGGGTGCGGACGGGCGGATTCCGTGCGGCCGCGCGAGGCCGGGGAGTTGTCGCCGCTGTCGCCGGAACCGCAGGCCGGAACGGCAAAGAGCAGGGCGGCGGCGAGCGCCGCGCGGACGGCGGCCGGCCGCCGGCGAGGGCGTCCGGAGGCCCAGTTGATCTTTGCCATCCCCTGTCCCCCTCCGACGTGCGAGTGATATCTCTTCCGTGAGCGACGGTACGTCACTCCTCCGCGGTCACAGCGCGATAGCTTTGCCCCGTGGCCGTCGGGCGGCGACCTGGAGGAGTAGCGCACTCCCGTACGAACAAATTACAACACGTCATTTCCTGTCCCTTTTGTGGCGAATTGAGCCCCATGGTGTTTACTGTAGGTAACCTCGCGTGCTGGTGCCGAAGTGATCATTGGGGCAGAATGTCAGCAGCTGTCCCGGCCGAGACCGGAACGGGCACGAGGCCGCTGGGGAAGGCGAACCTCGAACCGTACTGGAGGTCCCGGTGACGACACGTGGAGTTCTGTACGTCCACTCCGCTCCGCGCGCGCTGTGCCCGCACGTCGAATGGGCCGTCGCGGGCGTCCTCGGCGTGCGCGTCAATCTCGACTGGATCCGGCAGCCCGCCTCGCCCGGCACCTGGCGCGCGGAGTTCTCCTGGCAGGGCGAGTCCGGCACGGCCTCCAAACTCGCCTCCGCGCTGCGCGGCTGGCACCTCCTGCGCTTCGAGGTGACCGCTGAGCCGTGCGCGGCCGCCGAGGGCGAGCGCTACAGCTCCACGCCCGACCTGGGCATCTTCCACGCCGTCACGGGCATCCACGGCGACATCCTGATCCCCGAGGACCGGCTGCGGGCCGCGGTGGCGCGCTCCGCGCGCGGCGAGACCGACCTGGCCGCCGAGGTCGCCCGGCTCCTCGGGAAGCCGTGGGACGACGAGTTGGAGCCCTTCCGGTACGCGGGCGAGGGCGCGCCGGTGCGGTGGCTGCACCAGGTCGTCTGACGGGTGCGGCGCGTTTGTCCTCGAGTCCGCTCGAAGACGTAGCGTGCGTCCATGGCTGACAAGACCTCAGTGGCTGTACTCGGGACCGGAATCATGGGTGCCGCGATGGCCCGCAACCTCGCGCGCGCCGGCCTCGACGTCCGCGTATGGAACCGCACCCGCGCCAAGGCCGAGCCGCTGGCCGCCGACGGCGCGCGGGTGGCCGACACCGCCTCCGCCGCGGTGGACGGCGCGGACATCGTGCTCACGATGGTGCACGACGGGCCCGCCGCGCTGGACGCGCTCCGCCAGGCCGAGCCCGCGCTGCGCCCCGGGCAGCTGTGGCTGCAGATGAGCACGGTCGGCCCCCAGGCGCTGGCGCCGCTCGCTCAGTTCGCGACCGCACATGGCCTCGCCTTCGTCGACGCCCCGGTCCTCGGTACCAAGCAGCCCGCCGAGAACGGGGCACTGACCGTCCTCGCGGCCGGCCCGCAGGACGTAAGGGAGGCCGCCGAGGAGGTCTTCGGGATCGTCGGGCAGCGCACGCTGTGGGCCGGTGAGGACGGCGCGAGCGGCGCCGCCAGCCGCCTCAAGCTCGTCGCCAACAGCTGGGTGCTGACGATCATCAACGGCGCGGGCGAGGCGCTGGCACTCGCCGAGGGTCTGGGCGTGGACCCGCGCGACTTCCTGGACGCGGTGGCCGGCGGCCCCCTCGACCTGCCGTACCTGCAGATGAAGTCCCAGCTGATCCTCTCCGGCGACTACCCGGCGAGCTTCACGGTCTCCGCGGCCCGCAAGGACGCGGCCCTGATCGCGGCGGCCGCGGAGGACGCCGGCGTACGGATGGACCTGGCGGCTGCCGCCGCCGAACGCTTCCGCAGGGCGGAGGCGGCGGGCCACGGCGACAAGGACGGCGCCGCCGCCTATTACGCGAGCTTCGAGAAGTGAGAACGTGACGAGGCCCGCCCCGGATCACCCGGGGCGGGCCTCGTCACGTACTTACGGCAGGCGTCAGACCGTACGGAACGCCAGCACTACGTTGTGGCCGCCGAAGCCGAACGAGTTGTTGATCGCCGCGATCGTGCCCTCCGGCAGCTGCCGGGGCTCGTCGCGGACGATGTCCGCGTCGACCTCGTCGTCGAGGTTCTCGACGTTGATGGTCGGCGGAGCCTGGCGGTGGTGCAGCGCGAGGACCGTCGCGACGGTCTCGATGCCGCCCGCGCCGCCCAGCAGGTGGCCGGTCATCGACTTGGTACCGGAGATCGCGATGTGGTCCACATCGTCGCCCAGCACCCGGCGCAGCGCCTTGATCTCGGCGACGTCACCCTGCGGGGTGGACGTGGCGTGCGCGTTGAGGTGCACCAGCTCGGCCGGCTTGAGGTCGGTGGCGTCCAGCAGGTTCTGCACGGCCGCCGCGATGCCCCGGCCGGTCGGCTCGGGCTGCGCGATGTGGTGGCTGTCCGCGGACAGGCCCTGGCCCAGCACCTCGCAGTACACCTTGGCGCCGCGCTTGGCCGCGTGCTCCGCCGACTCCAGGATCACCACGCCCGCACCTTCACCGAGGACGAAGCCGTCCCGGGCGGTGTCGTACGGGCGGGACGCCTTCTCCGGCTCGTCGTTGTTCTTCGACATCGCCATCATGTTCGCGAAGGCGACGATGGGAAGCGGGTGGATCGCCGCCTCGGTGCCGCCCGCGACGACCACGTCGGCACGGCCGGTGCGGATCATCTCGACGGCGTACCCGATGGCCTCGGCGCCGGAGGCGCAGGCGCTCACGGGGGTGTGCACGCCCGCCTGCGCGCCGACCTCCAGGCCGACGTTGGCGGACGGGCCGTTGGGCATGAGCATCGGCACGGTGTGCGGGGAGACGCGGCGTACGCCCTTCTCCTTCAGCACGTCGTACTGGTCGAGCAGGGTGGTCACGCCGCCGATGCCGGAGGCGATCACGGTGCCCAGGCGCTCCGGGGCGATCAGGGCCGAGCCGTCCTCGGCGGTGTCCTCGCCGGCCGGGCCGGTGTAACCGGCGTCGGCCCACGCCTCACGCGCGGCGATCAGCGCGAACTGCGCGGAGCGGTCGAGCTTGCGGGCGACGGGGCGCGGCAGGACCTGGTCCGGCTCCACGGCCGCGGTGGCGGCCATCCGGACGGGCAGGTCGGCGAAGCGCTCGCCTTCCAGGGGCCGCACGCCGGAGCGGCCCGCCAGCAGACCTTCCCAGGTCGAAGCGGAGTCGCCACCCAGCGGTGTGGTTGCGCCGATACCGGTGACGACCACGGTGCGATTGGTCGCGTTCACGGGAATTCTTGTCTCCACGGGTAGAGGGGTCGAGAATCGACGGCGCCACCGCGGGGTGGCGACATGCTCCGAGCTGGTCAGCTCTGGTGGTCGAGGATGTACTTGGTGGCGTCGCCGACCGTCTTGAGGTTCTTGACGTCGTCGTCGGGGATCTTGACGTCGAAGCGCTCCTCGGCGGCGACGACGACCTCGACCATGGACAGCGAGTCGACGTCCAGGTCGTCGGTGAAGGACTTGTCCAGCTGGACGTCCTCAACGGGGATCCCGGCGATCTCGTTCACGATCTCGGCGAGACCGGCGACGATCTCTTCCTGAGTGGCGGCCATGATGGCTCCTTCGGTGTTTTTCGAGTGAAACTGTGCGTTGCGGTGAAGTTCCAGTACAGCCGCCGGACCGCCCGGAGACGTCGGCGCTGCGTAGATCTTGCCTAGGGGAGAGTAACGACCGTGGCGGCGTACACGAGACCCGCCCCGAACCCGATGACGAGCGCGGTGTCGCCGCTCTTGGCCTGACCGGTCGCCAGCAGCCGCTCCATCGCGAGCGGAATCGAGGCGGCCGAGGTGTTGCCGGTGGTCTCGATGTCCCGGGCGACCGTGACGGACTCGGGGAGCTTGAGCGTCTTCACCATCGAGTCGATGATCCGCATGTTGGCCTGATGCGGGATGAAGACGTCCAGATCCTCGGGCTTGACCCCGGCCACGTCCAGTGCTTCCTGGGCGACCTTGGCCATCTCGAAGACCGCCCAGCGGAAGACCGCCTGGCCCTCCTGGGTGATCGCCGGGTAGCGGATCTCGTCCAGGGCGAGCTGGTCGGCCGGGCCGTTGCCGCCGGGCACCGGGGTGCGGCGGTAGACGTCCCAGCTCAGGGTCTGCTTGATGGTCTCGGACTTGTCGCCCTCCGAGCCCCAGACGGTCGGGCCGATGGCCGGCTCCTCCGACGGGCCCACGACCACGGCACCGGCGCCGTCACCGAAGAGGAAGGCCGTCGCGCGGTCCTCCAGGTCGGTCAGGTCCGAGAGCCGCTCCACGCCGATGACCAGCACGTACTCCGCCGAGCCCTCGGTGACCATGCCCTTGGCCAGGGTCAGGCCGTAACCGAAGCCCGCGCAGCCCGCCGAGATGTCGAACGCGGCCGGCTTGCCCGCCCCTATCCGGTGCGCGATCTCCGTCGCGACCGCCGGGGTCTGCTTGAAGTGCGAAACCGTCGAGACGATCACGCCGCCGATCTGCTCCGGCGTGAGACCCGCATCGGCGATCGCCTTGCCGGCGGCCTCCACCGACATCGCCGCGACGGTCTCCTCGGGACCGGCCCAGTGCCGCGTGGCGATGCCCGAGCGCGACCGGATCCATTCGTCGGACGAGTCGATGTGCTTGAGGATCTCCTCGTTCGGCACGACATTGACGGGGCGGTAGCCGCCCACGCCCATGATCCGCGCGTACGGGGCGCCCTGCGAGGGCTTGATCTTCGAGGTCATGCTCTTCGGTCTCCTTATCCGGCCGAGTTCTCGGCAGCGGGAGAAGCGTGCTCGGCGATCAGCTCGCGGGCCGCGTCGAGGTCCTCCGGCGTCTTCAGCGCCAGGGTCTTCACACCGGGCAGCGCGCGCTTGGCGAGGCCCACCAGGGTCCCGCCCGGAGCCGCCTCGATCATCGCGGTGACGCCCAGTTCCTTGAAGGTCTCCATGCACAGGTCCCAGCGGACCGGGTTGGCCACCTGACCCACCAGCCGCTGCACGACCTCCTGGCCGCCGGTGACGACCTGGCCGTCCTTGTTCGAGACGTACCGGGTGTGCGGGGCGGCGGGGGACAGCTCGGCCACCGCGGACTCCAGGGTGGAGACAGCCGGGGCCATGTGCACCGTGTGGAACGCGCCGGCGACCTTCAGCGGGACGACCCGGCGGGTGCCCTCCGGCTTGTCCTCGGCGAGCGCCGCCAGCTGCTCGGCGGTGCCGGCGGCCACGATCTGGCCCGCGCCATTCACGTTCGCCGGGGTCAGGCCCAGCTTCTCCAGGTGCGGCAGGACCGTCTCCGGCTCGCCGCCCAGCAGGGCCGACATGCCGGTCTCGGTGACGGCCGCGGCCTCGGCCATGGCCAGACCACGCTTGCGTACGAGACCCATGGCGGCCTCGTCCGGCAGTACACCGGTCAGCGCGGCGGCGGCGAGCTCACCGACGCTGTGCCCGGCCGCGGCGCCGACGAGCGACGCGAAGTCCTCCGGCGAGGCGAAGAGCTGCCGCGCGGAGATCAGAGCGGAGGCGACCAGCAGCGGCTGGGCGACGGCGGTGTCGCGGATCTCTTCCGCGTCCGCCTTCGTGCCGTAGTGGACCAGGTCGAGGTCGATGGCGGCCGACCAGGCACGCAGCCGGTCCTCGACACCGGGAAGGTCGAGCCAGGGAGTCAGGAAGCCGGGCGTCTGAGCGCCTTGGCCGGGAGCGACGAGTACGAGCACTCTCACACTCTCTCTTGTGGGAGGTCCCGCCCGCCCGTGGGGACAGGGACGAAGAACCATCGGGGTAATTGTTGGTGTCCGACAAAAGCTTAGGGTTGCGCCTCACCGTCGGCCAGACGCCCCAGGATGAGGGCGATACGCAAGGTGAATGCCGAGCGGACATCGGAGGGCGACCATCCGGTGACGTCCGTCACACGTCGGAGCCGGTAGCGCACGGTGTTGGGGTGGACGAAGAGCATCCGCGCCGCCCCCTCCAGGCTGCTCGCCTGCTCCAGGTAGACGCTCAGTGTTTCGAGGAGGGCACTGCCTGCTTCCTCCAGTGGTCTGTAGATCTCCTCCACCAACTGATCGCGCGCCGCCGGGTCGCCGGCCATCGCGCGCTCCGGCAGCAGATCGTCCGCCAGCACCGGCCGCGGCGCGTCCGGCCATGCCGCGCACGCCTTCAGGCCCGCCGCCGCGGCCTGCGCCGACCGCGTCGCCGCCAGCAGGTCCGAGACCACCGGGCCCGCCACCACAGGACCCGCGGCGAACGGCCCGATCAGCGCCTTCGCCGCCTTCAGCGGCTCGTCCGAACCCCCCGCGATCACCACCAGCCGCTGCCCCAGCACGCCCGTCAGCACCTGCAGCTTCGCGTGCCGCGCGGCCCGCCGGATCGCCTCCACCGTCAGCTCGCTGTCCCCGTCCGGGGCCGTGCCGAGCACCACCGCGACATGCTCCGGGGAGTTCCAGCCCAGCGCCGCGGCCCGGGACACCGCGCCCTCGTCCGCCTCACCGGACAGCACCGCGTTGACGACCAGCGACTCCAGCCGCGCGTCCCAGGCACCCCGGGCCTCCGCGGCCTGCGCGTAGACCTGTGCGGTCGCGAAGGCGATCTCCCGCGCGTACACCAGGAGCGCCTCGCGCAGCACCGACTCGTCACCCGGAGCGGCGACATCGTCGATCGCCGTCTCCATGACCTCGATCGTGGTGCGGACCATCTCCACGGTCTGCCGCAGCGTGATCGCCCGGGTCAGCTCGCGCGGCGCCGTACCGAAAACGTCGGTGGAGATCGCCTGCGGGGTCTCCGGATGCCGGAACCACTCGGTGAAGGCCGCGATGCCCGCCTGCGCCACCAGACCGATCCACGACCGGTTCTCCGGGGGCATCGCCCGGTACCACGGCAGTGTCTCGTCCATGCGGGCAATGGCATGGGCCGCGAGCTTGCCGGAGGACTTCTCCAGGCGGCGCAGGGTCGCGGAGTGCGGGTGGGCGTCGTGCGATGCGGGTTCAGACACGGGGACAAGCCTGCCTTATCAGGGCGGGGTGGTGGCGCGGTGGGGCTACGGTGGCTGAATGCTGTGTTGCCCGGCGGGTGCTCCCCGGACCCTCAGCCGGGGCCGGTCGGCTTGGATCAGGAGAGGTGGACACGGGTGATCGAGGTACGGAGAAGCGACGAGCGGTACCGGGGCGGGGACGCGGACGCCGGCATCGACACGCGGCACGCCTTCTCCTTCGGACCGCACTACGACCCCGGCAACATCCGCTTCGGCGCGCTGATCGCGTGCAATGAGGAGCGGCTGGCCCCCGGCGCCGGCTTCGACGAACACCCGCACAGCAACACCGAGATCGTCACCTGGGTCGTCGAGGGCGAACTGACCCACCGCGACACCACCGGACACGAAACGCTCGTACGGGCCGGCGACGTCCAGCGGCTCAGCTCCGCCGCCGGCGTACGGCACGTCGAGCGCAACGACTCCGACGGGCCGCTGCGCTTCGTCCAGATGTGGCTGGCCCCCACCGCCTCCGGCGGCGAACCCGACTACGAAGTGGTGCGCGGCATCGCCGACGGCACCCCGTACGCCGTGCCGCGCGCCGACGCGCTGCTGCACGTACGGCGGCTCGCGGCGGGCGACCGTACGGCCGTACCGGACGGCGCGCGCGTCTACGTCCACGTCGTACGCGGCGCGGTACGCCTCGGCGACGCGCTCACCGACGGCGGCCCGGCGCTGCTGGAGGCGGGCGACGCGGCGCGTGTCACCGACGCCAAGGAGCTGGAGCTGACCGCCGAGTCCCCGGCGGAGCTCCTGATGTGGGAGATGCGGGAGGAGCCGACGTACGGCTGATGCCCGGGCCGGGCCTTTGTGCCGCGGCCCGGGGAGGGGCTCGGTTCAGGCGGCCCGCAGGTCCGCCAGTACCGCGTCCGTGAAGGGCGGCCACGCCTCGATCGCCCACGGCCCGAACGCGCGGTCCGCGAGCGCGGCGCAGGCGGCGCCCGCGTCCGGGTCCACCCACAGGAACGTTCCGGCCTGCCCGAAGTGCCCGAACGTACGCGGCGAGGACCCGGCGCCCGTCCAGTGCGGCGCCTTGCCGTCCCGGATCTCGAAGCCCAGCCCCCAGTCGTTCGGCTTCTGGTTGCCGTACCCCGGCAGCACGCCCGACAGCCCGGGGAAGACCACCGACGTCGCCGCGTCCAGCGTCTCGCGCGCCAGCAGCCGCGGCGCCAGCAGCTCGGCGCCAAAACGCGCCAGGTCGGCGGCGGTCGACACGCCGTCCTTGGCCGGTGAGCCGCCGGCCGGCAGCTCGGTCGCCGTCATGCCCAGCGGATCGAGCACGGCCTCCTTCAAGTACTGCGGAAAGGGGATGTCCGTGGCCTTCGCGAGGTGCTCGCCCAGCGCCTCGAAACCGGCGTTGGAGTAGATCCGCCGCGTACCGGGCGCGGCCATCACACGGTCCTCGTCGAACGCGAGCCCCGACGTGTGCGCGAGCAGATGCCGTACCGTGGCGCCGTCCGGGCCCGCCGGCTCGTCCAGCTCCACCGCGCCCTCCTCCACCGCGAGCAGCGCGGCGTACGCGGCCAGCGGCTTGGTCACGGAGGCCAGCGCGAAGCGGTGCTCCTGCGGCCCGTGCGCACCGGCCACCGTGCCGTCGGCTCGTACGACGACCGCCGCAGCAGTGGGCACCGGCCAGTTCTCTATCATCCGCAGGCTCTCCATGGCGCCCAGCGTAACTTCCTCAAGATTGCGCCAAGTCTTCGCTTGCTTGGAGTGCACTCCAGCTCTCTAGCGTTGTCAGCGGCGTGAGCGAAACGGCGAACGGGAGAGACGGCATGACGGTCATGGAGAGCGCTCCGGTCACGGCCCCGGCGAGGCCGCGCAACTGCGCCGGCCTGCGGTCCGGTCCGCGGCGGCCGGACGGCCAGGACCGGTACACGATCAGCGAGGTCGTCGGCCTCACCGGGCTCAGCGCGCACACCCTGCGCTGGTACGAGCGCATCGGCCTGATGCCGCACGTCGACCGCACCCACACCGGACAGCGCCGCTTCAGCAACCGCGACCTGGACTGGCTGGACCTGGTGGGCAAGCTGCGGCTGACCGGCATGCCGGTCGCCGACATGGTCCGGTACGCGGAAATGGTCCGGGAGGGCCCGGCGACGTTCGCCGCGCGGGAACGGCTCCTCACGGCGCACCGCGAGGACGTCCGGCAGCGGATCGCCGAGCTGCGCGACACGCTGGACGTCCTCGACTACAAGATCGACCTGTACGCCGACGCCCGCCTGGCGTCGGAGCGGGAGCTCGAACACGGCTGAGACACGTGTGGGCGGCTGAGGCACGTGTGGGTGGTTTGGGGCGGGGGTGGGGGGCCTACTTGTGCGGCGGGGGAGGGCCCCACTCATCCCATACCCAGGGCGAAGAGGGTGAAGCCCGCGGAGAGGGCCGCGGCGCCGCCGCGCAGCGTGCGGCCCGCGCCCCACGGCGCTTCGAAGCGACGGGTGAGCAGGCTGATCGCGGCCAGGGCCAGGGCGAAGACCGGCAGCCAGGCCAGGCGGGTCAGCAGCCAGGCCGTTGAGTCGGGCGCCGTGGTCAGGCCCGGTATCGGGCCGCAGTACGACGACGGCACCGCCACCGCCAGCATCGCGGTCTGATGCCAGCAGAAGACGGTCATCGCGCACAGGTTGACGATCACGACCGGCGCCCACAGCGCCGGCCGGCGCAGCAGCGCGGCGATCCGGTCCCGCAGCAGGACGGCGGCCCCGCACTGCGCCGCCGCCAGCGCCGGGACCAGCAGCGACGGCGGGTGCGAGTTCGTCCGGGCGGCGCCCGGGACGCCGACCATGCTCGCGGGGTAATGGAAGACCAGCAGGAGGGCGGCGAAGACGACCGCGCCGCCGGTCAGCAGCGCCCACGCGGCGCGTCGGCCGAGCCCGCCCCGGTACGTGGACGGCGTGCGGGCGTCCCCCTCGCCCCAGCAGACCCCCAGTTGGTACGCGAACAGCCAGCCGGGGAGCAGGTTGAGCAGCGCGAGCCAGGACGGCACGGCGGCGGCGTACGGGCCGTACCGCAGGAAGTCGACCACCGCGACGGCCGCGAACAGCGGGGCGGCCGCCCATGGTCCGAGCCGGCGCGCGGCGCGCACGCAGTACGGGGTGAGCGCCGTGACCCCGGCGTACACGGCGACGAACCACAACGGCTGGACGACCAGCACCGCCCCCGTGCGCAGCGTCGCCTCGGGCACCCCCGCGGCGGACAGCACTCCGATCAGCAGCGCCCAGATGGCCGTGACGGCGAGCGCCGGGCGGCCCAGGCGGGCCAGCCGGCCGCCCAGCCAGCGCGCGGTGGACTCCCCGCGCCCGCTCGCGCGCCGGTAGGACAGCACCGAGGAGTACCCGCCGACCAGGAAGAAGATCCCCAGCAGTTGGAGCACCCAGCTCACCGGCGCGAGGAAGCCGAGCGCGGACAGCGCGCTGGCGTTGTGCAGCGCGCCGTCGGCGTCCCGCGTGAAGCCGCCGGCCAGCCAGTGCCCCGTCGGCACGGCGAGCAGCGCGAGCGCCCGCAGCCCGTCGATCCCGCGGTCGCGGTGCGCCGGGGTGCGGGTCTCGATGGCGGCCACGGTCCTGCGGAGCGGGTTCGGTAACGCGAGAGTCATGGCGGTGTCCTCGGGTGAGGGCGCGGTCAGCGCACGCGGGAGGGGTGGCCGAGCACGATGTCGGCGAAGCCGGCCAGGGAGTCGGTGCCGGGCACGAGGTAGCCGGTGTGGCCCTCGGCGCGGTCGGCGGCGACGCGGCGCGCGCCGAACGCGGGGTCGGTCGGGTCGGTGCCGTGGCCCAGGCCCAGCACCTCGACGTTCGGTATGTTGCCGATCCAGTCCGAGGCGTCCCGGGCCGCCCACACCCGCCCGCCGGCGTGCAGGTCGGCGGCGCGCTCCGTACGCGCCCCCGGCGAGCCGAAGAGGATCACGTCCCCGACCGCGCTCCGTCCGGCGCGGGGCGCCGCCAGGCCGCAGACGACCGAGCCGTAGCTGTGGCAGAGCAGGGCGGGCGCCGGGACGCCGGTCGCGGCGAGTCCCGCCAGCAGTCGGGCCAGCCGCGGCGCGCCGGCCTCCGCGAGCCGCCCCGTCGCGGCGTCCGGGCCGAGCCCGACGGGTGTGGTGTAACCGGCCCAGGCGAGCACCGCGGTGGGCGTCGCCGGCTCCTCGGCGGACATCCGGGCGCGCAGCGAGGCCGCCATGGCGGTCGGCGTGCCGTACCGGTCCCGCTCGCGGTCGAACGAGCCGAGGTCGATGTCCGAGCCGGGCACGACCACCGCCGTGCGCCGGGCCGCGTCGAGGTCTCCGTACACCTCGGCGACCTGGCCCCGGCCGCGCGGGTCGAAGAAGAGGATCTGCCGTCCGGGGGCGAGGAGTTCGGTGCAGCGGGCGGCCAGCGTGCGGGCCCGGGCCCGGTCTTCGGCAGCGCGGGCGGGGTCGTCCGCGCGGGCGTACAGGCGGGCGCGTTCGGCCCGCAGGGCGCGGGCGTTCGCGCGGTAACGCAGCCGTGCCGGCGCGCCGTCCATGGTGCCCACGGTCATCGGGTGCCGGTCGGCGAGCCGTTGCCGCTCCGCCTCGGTCAGGCCGGCGAAGAAGCGGGCCACGGCGGCGGGCGAGGCGGTCGCCGGGTCGGGCAGCGGCCGGCCGAGCGTGTGGTCGGCGCGCCAGGCGGCGGCGCCCGGCGCGGGGCCGGTGACGGCGGTCTGCTCGCTGCCGGCGGCCCAGCCGCCGGTGGCCGCGATGATCGCGGCCGCCACGAGGACGCCGGCGAGCCCGCGGCGCCGCCGGCGGGTGCCGGATCGCGTACCGGGCTGCTCACCGGGCCGGGTACCGGTAGGTGGCGCGGCCGTAAGCGGCAGGGTGCGCGGCGGCATCGTGGGTCTCCCTCTCCAGGCGGTGTGGCCGGAGGGAAACGTAGGGAGGGGGTGCCGGGCGCGGCGTCACACTGCGGCGCCAACTGCCGGGTGATACCGGGGTATCGGGTGCTCCTCCGTACGGAGGAGCAGGCTCACCGGTCGCCCGGCGTCACCAGCCCCGACTCGTACGCGAAGATCACGGCCTGGGCGCGGTCGCGCAGGTCCAGTTTGGCCAGTACCCGCCCGATGTGGGTCTTCACCGTCTGCTCGGCCAGTACGAGTTCGGCCGCGATCTCCTGGTTGGACAGGCCGCGCGCGATCAGCTCCAGTACCTCGGTCTCGCGCGGTGTGAGCCCGTTCAGCCGCAGCGACTCGCGGTCCCTCCGGGGCGCGGGGCGCTGCCGTGCGAAGTCGGCGATCAGGCGGCGGGTCACCGAGGGAGCGAGCAGCGCCTCGCCGGCCGCCACGACCCGGACCGCGGAGATCAGGTCGGCCGGCGGCGCGTCCTTCAGCAGGAAGCCGGACGCGCCGGCGCGCAGCGCTTCGTACACGTAGTCGTCGACGTCGAAGGTGGTGAGCATCAGGACCTTCGGGCGGTGCACGACGCCCGGGGGCGGGGACAGCAGCTGCCGGGCCGCCTCCAGGCCGTCCATCTCCGGCATCCGGACGTCCATCAGCACCACGTCGGGGTGGGTACGGCGGCTCAGTTCGACGCCCTGCGCCCCGTCCGCCGCGTCGCCGACGACGTCGATGTCGCTCTGCGCGGCGAGCAGCGCGGCGAAGCCCGCCCGCACCATGGCCTGGTCGTCAACGATGATCACGCGGGTGGTCATGCGCGCGTCGGGTCCTTCCCCGTCGGGGGCTCCGTGAGCGGGAGCCGGGCGGCGACACGGTAACCCCCGTCCGGCAGCGGACCGGTGTCCAGGGTGCCGTCCAACAGGCGTACGCGCTCCCGCATCCCGACCAGTCCGTGGCCGGTTCCGGTCGTCTCCAGCGGCTCGGCGGCGTGCGGCGGCGGGCCGTTGACGACCAGGACCGACAGGCCGGTGCGGTCCGGCGTGACCGAGACCCGGGTGCGGGCGCCGGGCGCGTGCCGTACGACGTTCGACAGCGCCTCCTGCACGATCCGGTACCCCGAGAGGCCGACGGCGGGCGGGAGTTCGCCGAGCGCCCGGGAGAGCGTCAGTTCCACCGGTACACCGGCGCGTACGGTCCCCTCCACCAGCCGCTCCAGCTGGTCCAGGCCCGGCTGCGGCGCCTTCTCGGGGCCGCCCTGCCGCTCGCTCTCCTCGCTGCGCAGCACGCCCAGCAGCCGGCGCATCTCGGCCAGCGACTCGCGCGCCGTCGCGGCGATCGTCCCGAACTCCTCGGCGGCTTCCGGCGGCAGGCCCTGGAGGCGGTACGGCGCGCTGTCCGCCTGCACCGTGATCACCGACATGTGGTGCGCGACGACGTCGTGCAGCTCGCGGGCGATGCGGGTGCGCTCCTCCAGCAGCGTGCGCCGGGCGCGCTCCGCCTCGCTGATCGTTTCCTGCTCCGCCAACTGCCGCCGGGCGTCCCCGCGTTCCCGCAGGGCGCCCGCCAGCAGCAGCACCACGCCGGTGAGGATGAAGAGCAGCAGCCAGGTGGCGTCGGAGCGGGCGGGCCGGAGGAAGCCGAAGAGGATGCCGGCCGCGCCGGTGGCGAGCCACACAGCGAGCAGCACGCGGCGCCGCTCGCGCAGTCCGAGGGCGAGCGCCAGGGCGAGGTATCCCACGATGGTGGGCGGCGGCCAGGGCCAGATGGTGCCCTGGGCGGCGGGGATGCTCGCCAGGGCCAGCGCGGCGCCCAGGTCGGCGGCGAAGATCACCCCCCACGCCTGCAGCGGGCGGACCACGGCCAGCAGCAGCGGGAGGGTCTGGGCGACGCCGAGCGCGCCGGCCAGTCCGCTGTTCATGTCGTAGTCGTTGGCCAGCACGACGATGGTGCTGGGCAGCAGCGAGGCGGTGAACCCGAAGGCGACGACGTACGGCAGCCACCGCAGCCAGCGGGGCCCGCCCACGCCGAAGAGGGGATCGGAGGAGGGGGAGGAGGTGGACATCGCCGGATCAGCGTATGCGGGCGGACCCCGGCGGGGCGTCATACTGCGGTCCTCGGTAGGAGGTCATACCTGGGTATCAGGCGGCCGCCGGCCGGATGCCCGGCGCTCTACAACTCCGCCAGCAGCTCGGCCTTCTTCGCGCTGAATTCGGCGTCCGTCAGCAGTCCCGCGTCGTGCAGCTCGCCGAGCTGCCGTATGCGGTCGGCGATGTCGGCGGGGCCGCGGTGCGGCTCCAGGGGACGGCACTGCGGCGCGGGCGCGGGGGCCGGGCCCGCGGTCCGTACGGCCTGGAGGACGGCCGCGGCGAACGGCAGCGACTCGTGCACCGGGCCGTAGCCGAGGCCGAAGATCACCGAGGCCGGGTCCTGCTCGGCGCCGTCCTGGTTCTCCTCCCCGGCGCCGTGCGCCAGCAGCCGCAGATAGCCGTTGTGCCACGTGCCGGACGGGGCGGGCGCCGAGCTGCCGCTCTCCGGGGAGCGCCACACCACGCCGGACAGCCCGTCGACGGAAAAGCTCTGGTCACCGGACTTCCACTTCGCGGACGAGGCGCCGGTCCAGAACCAGCGGAACGCCACCGAGCTGCCGTCGAAGGACGCCTTGCCGTCGTACGCCTTGAAGGTCAGCGGCGGCTCGGGGGCCGCCACGAGGTGCCGCTCGGCGGGGGCCGCCGCGTCCGGGCCGAGGAGGCCGGCCAGCTGGTCGCGGTAGTACTCGGCGCTGTCCGCGCGGTCGGCGGGGAGCACCAGGCGGTACGGGTCGGCGTCGTCCTTGAGCTGGCCGTCGGCGGCGTCCATCAGCGGGTCGGCGCCAGGCCGGGGCCGGGCATGCAGGACCACCGTCCCGCGCCTGCCCTGCGAGAGCCGCACGGAGCTCAGCGCTTCGTAGGGGATGCGGCGCTCGCCGAGCGCCTGGAACAGCTTGGGCTTGCGGATCCCCCGTTCGAAGCGGATGAGCACGGAGTCCGTGTCGAACTCCCAGACGGCATGAAAACCGGCCAGCACATCACCCATGCGGTTCATCGTAAGCGGCGGGCGGCCCGCCCGTCCCCCTTCCGTACAGCACCGTGCTACGCGCGTCACGCCGCTCCCCGGATGCGGTCGGCCACCGGCCCCTACCCGGCCGGACCGGCCCTCACGCCAGGTCGGCCGAGCAGTCTCCGTCGTCGGTCGCGCAGCTGACGCCCGCGACCGCGCCGACCCCGACGAGCGCGAAATTGGCCAGGCTCTGGGTCCCGCGGGCGAAGTACCCCGCGTGCCCGTTCGCGCCCGCCGCGGACAGCACCCGGGAGCCGAACGCCGGGTCCACCGGATCGGCGCCGTGCCCCAGCCCGCCGAATTCCAGGTTCGGGATGTCCTGGATCCAGTCGCCGGAGTCCCGCATCGCCCACACCCGGGCGCTGGTGTGCAGGGCGGCGGTGTTCTGGGCGCGCATGCCGGGGCTGCCCGCCACGACGATGTCGCCGACCCGGGAAGGCAGCGCGCGGGCGGCCACGCCGCAGACCACGGAGCCGTAGCTGTGGCAGAACAGCGAGACGTCGGCGCCCGTCGGCAGCGCGCCGATCATCGACTCCAGGCGCTGCGCTCCCGCCTGCGCCAGCTGGCCGGCCGCCGCGTCCACGCCGATGCCGGCGGGCGCGGTGTAGTCGGCCCAGGCGATCACGGCCGTACGGGCGTCCGGACGCACCGCGCGCTCCGCGTCGTACAGCGAGGACGCCATGCCCACCGGGGCCCGGACGGCCTGCTTGGTCCGCTCGAAGTTCACCAGGTTGGTGTCCACGCCGGGCACCACGACCGACACCCGGCGGGCGTGCGTGAGATCGCCGAAGACCTCGGCGGCCCGGCCGCCCGCGGCCGGATCGAAGGAGAGGATCTGCCGGCCGGGCCGCATCATCGAGTCCAGGCGGTGCATCAGCCGGCCGGCGTCCTGGCGCCCCTCCGGCGTCAGCCGCGCGTCGTGCGAGCGCCGCGCGGCCACGTCGCGTGCCTGGTCCATGGCCTTGCGGTTGGCCTGGTAACGCAGCGTGGCGGGGGCACCGGCCATGTTGCCGACGGCGAGCGGGTAGCGGTCGGCCAGCCGCAGCCGGTCGGCCTTGCGGAGCTTGGCGAAGAACGCCGCGATGCGGTGCGGGCCCGCTGCCGGGTCGGGCAGCCGGTGGCCGTGGAAGGTGGCGCCCGCCCAGGCGGCGCGGGAGCTGCCCAGCGGGTCGGTGTCGCCCTTCGTACCTCTGATCCCCGTCCAGCCGGTCACGGCGAGCATCACGAACACCACCGCCAGGGCGAGTGCCGCACGCCAGGCGGAGGACTGCAGGAAACCGGGAGGAGCGCCGAGCTCGGAGAAGGAAGTCACCGCGGGACAGCCTAGGAGACGCTATGCAGCGGCCGTGGATTGGGTGAGGCAACTCACGTTTCACTGTGGGTCATTAGGGTCACAACGGACACTTCGCGCCCATATGTCCTGCTCAGGCGTGCGGCGGCGCGCTCGCGTGGTCGCGCTGAGGGGCGGTTTTCCGCCACTCGCCGGCGATTGCCGGAATGATCCCGTCCAGATGCTGCTCGGTGGTCGCGCGGATGGACTCCACGCTGCACTCCCCGGCCTCGCCCCACAGCCGCCCGGCCAGCCGCATCACGCCGCTGAACGCCGCCACCACGATGCGCGGCCGCGGATCGGTGTGCACGTCCAGGCCCTCGCGCCCGGCGATGACCGTGGCGATCAGCTCCTCCAGGTCGGAGCTGCGCCGCAGGTGGGCCGCGATCAGCGCGGGCGTCGACTCGATCATCTGGTACGTCCGCATGTGCAGCTCGACCGGGATGATCGACTCGATCACCTGGCCGAGGTCGTCCCAGGCCAGCAGGACGGAGTTGCGCAGCGCCTCCAGCGGGGTTTCGGCGGCCGGGCGGGCCCGCAGGGCCTCCAGGAAGCGCGCCTCCACTATCTCCTGGACGGCGAAGACCACGTCCTCCTTGGTGGTGAAGTACCGGAAGAACGTCCGCTGGGAGACGTCGACCGCCTCGGCGATCTCGTCGATCGTGGTGCGGTCGTACCCCTGCTGGGTGCACAGCTCCAGCGCGGCGCGGATCAGCGCGTCGTGCGTACGGCGCTTCTTCCGCTCGCGCAGTCCGCACCGCAGCCCCTCACGCGGCGTCATCTCGGCCCTCATGCGCCGCCCTCCTTGGTGGATCACTGCTGCTCACGATACCTGTGAGTTAACTGACAGTTACTGACGAACGAAACGCTTTGTCAACTGTCAGTGGCTGACATTATTGTCGGGGGCATGAGCTCACAGACCCCGGTAGCCGAGGCGATACCGGACATACCGACCCCGGAGCCGCGCAGGGGGCTGCGTGGCCATCCCTGGCTGACCCTCTTCTCCGTCGCGATCGGCGTGATGATGGTGGCGCTCGACGGCACGATCGTCGCCATCGCCAATCCGGCCATCCAGCAGGACCTCGGCGCCTCGCTCGCCGACGTCCAATGGATCACCAACGGGTACCTCCTCGCGCTCGCCGTCGCGCTGATCACGGCCGGCAAGCTCGGTGACCGCTTCGGCCACCGCCAGACCTTCCTCATCGGCGTGGTCGGCTTCGCGCTCGCCTCCGGGGCCATCGGCCTGTCGAGCGAGGTCTCGCTGGTCATCGTCTTCCGCGTACTGCAGGGCCTCTTCGGCGCGCTGCTGATGCCGGCCGCGCTCGGCCTGCTGCGCGCGACCTTCCCGGCCGAGAAGCTCAACATGGCCATCGGCATCTGGGGCATGGTCATCGGCGCGTCCACCGCCGGCGGCCCGATCGTCGGCGGCCTGCTCGTCGAGCACGTCAACTGGCAGTCCGTCTTCTTCATCAACGTGCCCGTCGGCGTCGTGGCCCTCCTCCTCGGCCTGGTGATCCTCAAGGACCACCGCGCGAAGAACGCCCCGCGCTCGTTCGACATCCCCGGCATCGTGCTGCTGTCCGGCGCGATGTTCTGCCTGATCTGGGCGCTGATCAAGGCCGGCGAGTGGGGCTGGGGCGACGGGAAGACCTGGGGCTTCCTGATCGGCTCGATCGTGCTCTTCGTGGCCTTCGGCGCGCTGGAGACCAAGGTCCGCGAACCGCTGATCCCGCTGCGGATGTTCCGCTCCCTGCCGCTCACCGCGGGCACGATCCTGATGGTGCTGATGGCCTTCGCCTTCATGGGCGGCCTGTTCTTCGTGACCTTCTACCTGCAGAACGTGCACGGGATGAGCCCGGTGGACAGCGGCCTGCACCTGCTGCCGCTCACCGGCATGATGATCGTCGGCTCGCCGCTCGCCGGCGCCATGATCACCAAGTTCGGGCCGCGGGTGCCGCTCGTCGGCGGCATGGTCCTCACCGCCGTCGCGATGTACGGCATGTCCACGCTGGACGTCGGCACCGGTACCGGCGCGATGTCCCTCTGGTTCGCCCTCCTGGGCCTCGGCCTCGCGCCCGTCATGGTCGGCGCCACCGAGGTCATCGTGGGCAACGCGCCCATGGAGCTCTCCGGCGTCGCGGGCGGCCTCCAGCAGGCCGCGATGCAGGTCGGCGGCAGCCTTGGCACTGCCGTGCTGGGCGCGGTGATGTCGTCCCGGGTGACCGGCGAGCTGCCGGACAACTGGAATGCGGCGCATCTGCCGCCCATCCCGGCGGCCCAGCTGGACAAGGCCGCCGACGCGGTCGCCGTCGGCATGGCGCCGGTGCCGAAGGGCACCCCGGCGCCCTTCGCCGAGAAGATCACTGCGGTCGCCCATGACACGTTCATCTCCGGGATGGGGCTGGCCTTCACGGTCGCCTGCGGTGTTGCCATCGTGGCGGCGGCGGTTGCGGTGCTGACCAAGCGCGGGGCGAATGCGGAGGCCGGCGCCGGCATGGGTCACATCTAGGCCGTACTCGGCTGCCGCGCCGTTGTGGCTGGGCGCGCAGTTCCCCGCGCCCCTACGGGGCGCGACAACTTCCGGGCCTCGTCTTCCCTCATCCGGGTGGGCGGGGCCCGGATGCGTTCGCCACGGAGTGGTGAGACCGCCAGCGTGGGTCCGGAACGATCGTCACACGATCACTATTCGGGGGGACCCTCATGCGTACGACACTTCTCGTGGCCGCGCTCGGTACGGCCGCACTGCTCAGCACGCCCTTCGCCGCGGACGCCGCTTCCGGGGGCTGTGCCGCCGGGCAGCTCTGTCTCTGGCCGAAGGCCGGCTACGAAGGCCCGCGCGAGACCCATGAGCTCTCCGACACCGACATCGAGAGCTGCGTGCCGCTGCCGGAGGGCCGTCCCGCCCGCTCCTTCGTGAACCGCACGGGCCGGCCCGTGACGACCTTCCAGAGTGCCGAGTGCGCCGAGACCGGCGAGTTCGACACGTATCCGGGCGGCGGGACGTACGTACCGGACGCGCCGTACGCGGTACGGGCTTTCAGGATCGCGGAGCGGTGAAACGCCGGTGCCCCCGGACAGCCGTGCTGTCCGGGGGCACCCGCTGCGCTCAGCGGCCGGTCCTACGCGTCGCCGCCCGCCTCGCCGGCCTCGGCCGCCGTGACGTCCAGCAGCTGGTACCGGTCCACGGCCTTCTTCAGGTCCGAGCGGTCGATCTTGCCCTCCTTGGCGAGCTCGGTGAGCACCGCCAGCACGATCGACTGCGCGTCGATGTGGAAGAAGCGGCGGGCCGCGCCACGGGTGTCGGCGAAGCCGAAGCCGTCCGCACCCAGCGACTGGTACGTGCCCGGGACCCAGCGCGCGATCTGGTCCGGAACCGCACGCATCCAGTCGGAGACGGCCACGAACGGACCCTCGGAGCCGGAGAGCTTCCGCGTCACGTACGGGACGCGCTGCTCTTCCTCGGGGTGCAGGAGGTTGTGCTCCTCCACCTCGACGGCCTCGCGGCGCAGCTCGTTCCAGGAGGTCGCCGACCAGACGTCCGCCTTGACGTTCCACTCCTCGGCGAGGATCTTCTGGGCCTCGATCGCCCACGGCACGGCCACGCCGGACGCCATGATCTGCGCCGGGATGGAGCCCGCCGAGCCCGGCTGCAGCTTGTGGATGCCCTGGAGGATGCCCTCGACGTCCACGTCCTCCGGCTCGGCCGGGTGGACGATCGGCTCGTTGTAGACGGTGAGGTAGTAGAAGATGTCCTCGCCCGGCTGTCCGTCCGCGGTCTCGCCGTACATGCGGCGCAGACCGTCCCGGACGATGTGCGCGATCTCGAACCCGAAGGCCGGGTCGTAGGCGACGCACGCCGGGTTGGTCGAGGCCAGCAGCTGGGAGTGGCCGTCGGCGTGCTGCAGACCCTCACCGGTCAGGGTCGTACGGCCCGCGGTCGCACCCAGGACGAAACCGCGCGCCAGCTGGTCGGCCATCTGCCAGAACTGGTCGCCGGTCCGCTGGAAACCGAACATCGAGTAGAAGACGTACACCGGGATCAGCGGCTCGCCGTGCGTGGCGTAGGCCGAGCCCGCCGCGATCAGTGACGCCGTGCAGCCGGCCTCGGTGATGCCGTCGTGCAGCATCTGGCCGGTCGGCGACTCCTTGTACGCCAGCAGCAGCTCGCGGTCGACCGACTCGTAGATCTGGCCCAGCGGGTTGTAGATCTTGGAGGTCGGGAAGAACGCGTCCATGCCGAACGTGCGGTACTCGTCCGGTGCGATCGGCACGAAGCGCTTGCCGATCTCCTTGTCCCGCATCAGGTCCTTCAGGACGCGGACGAACGCCATGGTCGTGGCGATCTTCTGCTGGCCCGAGCCCTTCTTGGCGGTCGCGTACGCCTTGTCGCCCGGCAGCTGCAGCGGCTTCGCGCGCACGATACGGGTCGGGACGTACCCGCCGTTCGCCTTGCGGCGGTCGTGCATGTACTGGATCTCTTCGGAGTCCCGGCCGGGGTGGTAGTACGGCGGGAGGCCGTCCTCCAGGTCCTTGTCCGGGATCGGCAGGTGCAGCCGGTCGCGGAACATCTTCAGGTCGTCGACCGTCAGCTTCTTCATCTGGTGGGTCGCGTTGCGGCCCTCGAAGTTCGGGCCGAGCGTCCAGCCCTTGACGGTCTGCGCGAGGATCACGGTCGGCTGGCCCTTGTGCGCCTTGGCCGCCGCGTACGCCGCGTAGATCTTCTTGTGGTCGTGACCGCCGCGTCCCAGGTGCAGGATCTGGTCGTCGGTCATGTTCTCGACCATCTTGCGCAGCCGGTGGTCGTCACCGAAGAAGTGCTCGCGGATGTACGCACCGGTCTCGGTGGCGTACGTCTGGAACTGGCCGTCGGGCGTGGTGTTCAGCTTGTTGACCAGCACGCCGTCGCGGTCCTGCGCGAGCAGCGGGTCCCAGGAGCGGTCCCAGACCAGCTTGATCACGTTCCAGCCGGCGCCGCGGAACTGCGACTCCAGCTCCTGCATGATCTTGCCGTTGCCGCGGACCGGGCCGTCCAGGCGCTGCAGGTTGCAGTTGACGACGAAGGTCAGGTTGTCCAGGCCCTCACGGGCGGCGATGGACAGCTGGCCGAGCGACTCGGGCTCGTCCATCTCGCCGTCGCCGAGGAACGCCCACACGTGGCTGTCGGAGGTGTCGGCGATGCCGCGCGCCTCCATGTAGCGGTTCATCCGGGCCTGGTAGATCGCGCCGAGCGGGCCGAGGCCCATCGAGACGGTCGGGAACTCCCAGAAGTCCGGCATCAGCCGCGGGTGCGGGTAGCTGGACAGGCCGTTGGGGGCCTTGGACTTCTCCTGGCGGAAGGCGTCCAGCTGGTCGGCGGAGAGCCGGTCCAGCAGGTAGGCGCGGGCGTAGACGCCGGGCGAGGCGTGGCCCTGGAAGAAGATCTGGTCGCCGCCCTTGCCGTCGTCCTTGCCCCGGAAGAAGTGGTTGAAGCCCACGTCGTACAGGGAGGCGGAGGAGGCGAAGGTGGCGATGTGGCCGCCGACACCGATACCGGGGCGCTGGGCCCGGGAGACCATGACGGCCGCGTTCCAGCGGGTCGCGTTCAGGACCTTGCGCTCGATCTCCTCGTTGCCGGGGAAGAACGGCTCGTCCTTGGTCGCGATGGTGTTGACGTAGTCCGTGCTGCGCATCTCCGGCACGGCCACGCGCTTCTCGCGGGCCCGCTCGATGAGGCGGAGCATGAGGTAGCGGGCACGTTCCCGGCCTCGCTCATCGACGGCTGCGTCGAGCGAGTCGAGCCATTCCTGGGTCTCTTCAGGATCGAAGTCCGGGACCTGGCTGGGAAGGCCGCCAATGATGATCGGGTTGCGATCGGATCCGGAAGCCACGCTGTTCCTTCACTGTTCTGGTCGTGTCGTACTTTGCGCGCATGTGAGGTCCATGCAGTGCCGAGTACGAGGTCAGATTTCTGTCTCTGCTGGTGTCGCGCCGTCTTCCATCGTGTACCGAGGCACGCGGATACGTCATCTCTACCTGCGGGTAACCGCCCCCTGGCAGACGGCCGCCGGCAGGCGCGCCCCGGGGGAGACCAAATCGCAACCATACGCCCATGTCGCGCGCCCCCGGCGTCCGGCCGTACGGTTATCGAACACCCGCATGCGGGCTGTCCGTACCCCTCACCGGGCACGGTCGCGCGCGTGTACCCCACAAGACCAGCCCGACGCTGTGGCGTGAATCACCGCGGCACGGGGTAGAAGGGGTCGCAGTTGCGGCGAGACGGCCGTATCCGTCACCGTTTTGGCGGTCTGGAGGGCCGGGTACTTGCGCGATTCGCCCCGCCCGTGTGGACTACGCCCAATGCCCCGCGCACGCGCGAGGTGTAAGGCATATCCACAAGACATGACAGGAGGCAATCCGTGAGCGCGACCGCGGACCACGCGGAGGAGCGGACCAACCCGGCCGTCAGGCTGGGGTTCGAGCCCGGACAGGTGGTCCAGGAGATCGGCTACGACGACGACGTCGAGCAGGAGCTCCGTGAAGGCATCGAGGCCGCGATCGGCCAGGAGCTCGTCGACGAGGACTACGACGACGTCGCCGATGTCGTCCTGCTCTGGTTCCGAGACGAGGACGGCGACCTTACGGACGCCCTGGTCGACGCGATCGGACTGATCGACGAAGGTGCCCCGGTGTGGCTGCTGACGCCGAAGACCGGACGCGACGGTTACGTCGAGCCGAGCGACATCAATGAGGCCGCGCAGACTGCGGGTCTGTCCCAGACGAAGAGCATCAACGCGGGCAAGGACTGGAGCGGCAGCCGGCTGGTCACGCCGAAGGCCGCCAAGTCCGGCAAGCGCTGAGCCGTCCGCCGGCACGTCCCCGAGCCCCCTTCCGCAGCCTTCCCCGGCCCCCGTGCCCAGGGAAGGCCGTCCGGAAGGGGGCTCGACGCGTCTTCGCGGGAGGGTCGCCGCGTAGGGTTGGCGGGTATCTGTTGAGCATCTGCGAAGGGAAACAGAACCCATGGCGATCGAGGTCGGCGCGAAGGCTCCGGAGTTCGAGCTGAAGAACCAGCACGGGGAGACCGTCAAGCTCTCCGACTTCCGCGGCGAGAAGAACGTCGTGCTGCTCTTCTACCCCTTCGCCTTCACCGGCGTGTGCACCGGCGAGCTGTGCGCCCTGCGCGACGAGCTCCCCACGTTCGTCAACGACGACGTGCAGCTGCTCGCCGTTTCGAATGACTCCCCGTTCTCGCTGCGCGTCTTCGCCGAGCAGGAGGGCCTGGAGTACCCGCTGCTGTCGGACTTCTGGCCGCACGGCGAGGTTTCCCGTGCCTACGGCGTCTTCGACGAGGAGAAGGGCTGCGCCGTGCGCGGCACCTTCATCATCGACAAGGAGGGCGTGGTCCGCTGGACGGTCGTCAACGGCCTGCCCGACGCGCGTGACCTGAACGAGTACGCCAAGGCCCTCGGCAGCCTCTGAGCCCCCTCCGGGCCGGCGTCTTCCGGTTCGACACCCGCCGATTCGACAACGCGTCATCGGCGGGAACCGGTCACTAGGATCAATTCGTTGTTCTGATGCCATGCACGACGGGGGCGAATGTGTACCCCTCGAACCTATGGGAGGACTCGTGGGAGTCAGCCTCAGCAAGGGCGGCAACGTCTCGCTGACGAAGGAAGCCCCCAATCTGACCGCGGTCATCGTCGGTCTGGGCTGGGACGCGCGTACCACCACCGGTACCGACTTCGACCTCGACGCCAGCGCGCTGCTGGCCAACGACCAGGGCAAGGTCGCCAACGACCAGAACTTCGTGTTCTTCAACAACCTGAAGAGCCCGGACGGGTCGGTCGAGCACACCGGGGACAACATCACCGGTGAGGGCGAGGGTGACGACGAGCAGATCAAGGTGAACCTGGCCGCCGTGCCGGCCGACGTTGCCAAGATCGTGTTCCCGGTGTCGATCTACGACGCCGAGACCCGCCAGCAGAGCTTCGGCCAGGTGCGCAACGCCTTCATCCGCGTGGTGAACCAGGCCGACGGCACCGAGCTGGCGCGGTACGACCTGAGCGAGGACGCCTCGACGGAGACCGCCATGGTCTTCGGCGAGCTCTACCGCAACGGCGCGGAGTGGAAGTTCCGGGCCATCGGCCAGGGTTACGCCTCGGGCCTGCGTGGCATCGCGCAGGACTTCGGCGTGAACGTCTGACCGAGGACGCAGCACCTGCCCGGCGCCGTACGCCCCCTGGGGAGTGCGGCGCCGGGCGCGCTTGAGAGCACAGCACCGACACCGGGGAGGAAGCGAAGAACATGGGCGTCACACTCGCCAAGGGAGGAAACGTCTCCCTCTCGAAGGCCGCACCCAATCTCACGCAGGTCATGGTCGGTCTCGGCTGGGACGCGCGCTCCACGACCGGCGCGCCGTTCGACCTGGACGCCAGCGCCCTGCTGTGCGCGAACGGCCGGGTGCTCGGGGACGAGTACTTCGTCTTCTACAACAACCTCAAGAGCCCGGAGGGCTCCGTCGAACACACCGGGGACAACCTCACCGGTGAGGGTGAGGGTGACGACGAGTCGCTTCTGGTGGATCTCTCGAAGGTCCCGGCCCAGGTCGACAAGATCGTCTTCCCGGTCTCGATCCACGACGCCGATGCGCGCGGCCAGAGCTTCGGGCAGGTCAGCAACGCTTTCATCCGGGTGGTGAACCAGGCCGACGGCACCGAGCTGGCGCGCTACGACCTCAGCGAGGACGCCTCCACCGAGACCGCGATGATCTTCGGCGAGGTTTACCGGTACGGCGGTGAGTGGAAGTTCAGGGCCGTTGGACAGGGGTACGCGTCGGGTCTGCGCGGCATCGCTCTAGACTTCGGGGTCAACGTTTCGTAAAGCGCCGTCCACCCGTGCGCGGGGGACCCCACACAACGAGGGATTGGGTAGGAAGTGCTCCTGAAAACCTTTGGCTGGTCATTCGCCGTCACGGTGGCGGGTCTGGCCTTGGCGGGCGTCCTCTGGGGGTGGCAGGGGCTCGCGATTGTCGGGATCCTCTCGATCCTGGAGATCTCGCTCTCGTTCGACAACGCCGTCATCAACGCGGGCATCCTGCGGAAGATGAATGCCTTCTGGCAGAAGATCTTCCTGACCATCGGCATCCTGATCGCCGTGTTCGGCATGCGGCTGGTCTTCCCGGTCGTCATCGTGGCCATCACGGCCAAGCTGGGCCCGATCGAGGCCGTCAACCTCGCGATCAACGACAAGCCGCAGTACGAGCACCTCGTCACCGCGGCGCACCCGGCCATCGCGTCCTTCGGTGGCATGTTCCTGCTCATGATCTTCCTCGACTTCATCTTCGAGGAGCGGGACTACAAGTGGCTCTCGTGGATCGAGAAGCCGATGGCCAAGCTGGGCAAGCTCGACACCCTGTCGATCATCATCGCGCTGGTCGCGCTGCTGATCACGGCCATGACCGTGGCCACCGACGTGGCGCACGGCGGTGGTGACAAGAGCGCCACGGTGCTGCTCTCGGGCGTCGCGGGCCTGCTCACGTACCTCATCGTCGGCGGCGTCTCCGGCTACTTCGAGGACAAGCTCGAGGACGCCGAGGACGAGGCGGAGGAGGGCGAGGAGCGCGCGCCCGCCAAGGGCAAGGGCACCGGCGCGGCCGTCGGCCTGGCCGGCAAGGCCGCGTTCTTCATGTTCCTCTACCTCGAGGTCATCGACGCGTCCTTCTCCTTCGACGGCGTCATCGGCGCCTTCGCCATCACCAACGACATCTTCGAGATGGCGCTGGGTCTGGGCATCGGCGCGATGTACATCCGGTCGCTGACCGTCTTCCTGGTCCGCAAGGGCACCCTGGACGACTACGTCTACCTGGAGCACGGCGCGCACTACGCCATCGGCGCGCTGGCGGTGATCCTGCTCATCACCATCAAGTACGAGATCAACGAGGTCATCACCGGTCTGGTCGGCGTGATCCTGATTGCGCTCTCCTTCTGGTCCTCGGTGCGCAAGAATCGTGCCGAGGGGCGGCCGGGGGCGGGATCTTCCTCGAAACCCGAGGTCAGCTCGGGGGTGTGACCCCGGTCCGATTGAGGAACGCTTCTCTGCGGGGCGGCCATGAGGCGGAATGCCTCCGGCCGCCCCGCGGCTGTATCTGATGCTGATCGATGGGGTGGGGCGAAGTGTCGTTCTTGGGGAACTGGCGACGCGGCGGAGCGCCGCAGTTCGACAACGGCGGGGCGTCGTACGTCGTCAAACTGACCAAACGCGATCCCGTGGTCTCGCTGACCAAACAGGGCGCCGCCAGCGGTAACCTCCGGGTCAACCTCTCCTGGCAGATGCGCACCACGGACTTCGCGGAGTTCGCGGGGAAGCGGAAGAGCCTCTGGCGGCACCCGGGCCAGATATTCAAACCCGAAGTGGTGCAGGCGCAGGGCCCGGCGGTCGTCAAGATCGACCTCGACCTGGCGTGCATGTACGAGCTCAAGGACGGCACGAAGGGCGTCGTGCAGCCGCTGGGGAACTTCCTCGGTGAGCTCAACAGCCCGCCGTACATCCAGCTCAGCGGCGACGACCGGTTCGGTTCGGGGTCGGGCGAGACGCTGTACATCAACCTCGACCACCAGGACGAGTTCAAGCGCCTGCTGATCTTCGTCTACATCTACGACGGCACCCCCGCCTTCGACCGTACGCACGCCATCATCACGCTCTACCCGAGCAGTGGGCCGCGGGTGGAGATCGGCCTGGACGAGCGGGCGCCGCAGGCCCGTTCGTGCGCGGTCTTCATGCTGGAGAACGTCAAGGGCGAGCTGACCGTGCGCCGCGAGGTGAAGTACGTCTACGGCTTCCAGGCCGAGCTGGACCGGCTGTACGGCTGGGGCCTGCAGTGGGGCCGCGGCTACAAGAGCCAGGTGTGAGCGCCGGGCGCGCCCGCCGGCACGGTGGCAGGCGCGCCCGCCCGCACGTGAGGTGCACGGGCGGCGCGCGCCGCGTCGCGCGCGCCTCGTGCCGGCCGTCGGTCCGCGCGCCTCAGCGGTGCTGGAACTGCGGGCCCTGCGGCGGCAGTACGAGCGGACCGTCGTCCGGCACCGGCGCGGTGGCCGGTCCGTCGGGCGCGGGCGGCGGCGGGTAGCCGTAGCCGGTGGCAGCGGTCTGGGGCTGCGGCTGCGGATAGCCGTACGCGGGCTGTGCCCGGCCGGGGCCCGGCTGGGGGCCCGGGTAGCCGTACGCGGGCCCGGGGGACTGCTCGGGCGGCCCCGGATAGCCGTACGCGGGCGGGCCGGGCGGCATGGGCGGCGGCGGGGGCACGTTCTCCGGGTAGCCATAGGCGCCCGGGCCGGCCGCCGGGGCGCCGGTGGGCTGCGGCGGCGGTGCGAACGCCGCGGTGGCGACGGGGTCCGTGGCCCCGGCGGCCGGTTCGGGGAACGGCACCGGGTCCGGCACGGCACGCGTGACGTCCTCGGAGCCGGTCACCGGCGCCCCGGGCACGGCCCGGGTCGCGTCGTCCGCGCCCGGCACGGCTCCCGGCGCGGCGCCGGCAGACTCCGCGGCGTCGTCCGCCGCGTCCTCGCCCTCGTCCACCGAGATCCCGAACTCCGTCGCCAGCCCCACCAGGCCGCTGTCGTACCCCTGGCCCAGCGCGCGGAACTTCCATGCGTCCGCCCGCCGGTACAGCTCCCCGCAGATCAGTGCGGTCTCCTCGCCGGTCTCCGGCTCGACTTCGAACACCGCCAGTGGCCCGCCGTCTCCCTGCGTCGCGTCGTACAGCTCCACCCGGAGGTCCGGTACGTGCCCGAAGGGGTCGCCGTCCGAGGACGCGGCCACCACCACCCGGTCCACCGACGGGTCGAGCGCGGCGAGATCCGCCTCGACGGTGTCGGTCAGCGCGTCGGACAGCCGCTTCTTGGGGAGATGACGCACCGCTCCGCTGGGGTGCCGCGGCTGGTTGTAGAACACGAAGTCCGCGTCCGAGCGCACCCGGCCGTCGGCGCCCAGCAGCAGTGCGGAGGCGTCCACGTCGGGCACTCCCGTGCCCGGTGTCCAGCGCAGGACGGCGCGTACGGCAGTGGCATCGAGGGGCACGTTCGACCCCTTCTGCATGGCGTGCGTCATGACGTCATCCTGCCTGCTGAGCGGGGCGCCGGACAACGCGGGGGACCGTCCGGCCCGGGAAACGGCGACGCGCGGTCCGCTTCGGCCGGGTACGCGGGCCCCCTCCGGCCGGTCGCGTGGCCCGCTCCGGCCGGGCGCGCGTCACGTGAATTTCACCTGCGCGGGAACTTTCCATAGGGGCCCACACGTACGATTACCGACCGGATCCAGACACCGGAAGCCGGGAGAAGCGCCGCAGGGGTGGCCGAATCCAGCCCGCACACGGGGAGTTGTATGCGTCATTTCGGACACCTGCCGCCCGGCCTCCGCGCGACGCTGTTCCACCAGGAGCCGGGTGAGTTCACCGCCGACTCCCCGCAGCGGCTGCTCGCCGTCGCGCTCGGCGCCACCCTCTACAGCCCCGCGACCAGGCCCCGGCTGGCCGCCGACGTCATCAAGCAGGCCGCGCGCGGCGTGGTGTCCATGGTGCTGTGCCTGGAGGACTCCATCGGCGACGGCGACGTGGCGGCCGGCGAGGACAACCTCGTACGGCAGTTCACCGAGCTGGCCGAAACGGAGGCCAGGGACCCGGAAAGTCCGCTTCCCCTTCTCTTCATCCGTGTCCGCACCCCCGACCAGATACCGGACCTGACCCGGCGGCTCGGCCCGGCCGTCCGGCTCCTCTCCGGATTCGTGCTGCCGAAGTTCACCGCGCTGCGCGGCGTGCCCTTCCTGGAGGCCCTCACCGCCGCCGAAGCGTCCTGCGGGCGGCGGCTGTTCGCCATGCCGGTGCTGGAGTCCCCCGAGCTGCTCCATCTGGAGAGCCGCACGGAGACCTTGCAGGGCATCGCCCGCACCGTCGACGCCTACCGCGACCGCGTCCTCGCGCTGCGCCTCGGCGTCACGGACTTCTGCTCGGCGTACGGCCTGCGCCGCGCGCCGGACATGACCGCGTACGACGTACGGATCGTCGCCTCCGTGATCGCCGATGTCGTCAACGTGCTGGGCCGCGCCGACGGCAGCGGCTTCACCGTCACCGGGCCGGTCTGGGAGTACTTCCGGCTGCACGAGCGGATGTTCAAGCCGCAGTTGCGGCAGAGCCCCTTCCAGGGCCGCGCGGAGGAGCTGCGTACGTCCCTCATCGAGCACGCCATGGACGGCCTGCTCCGGGAGATCGAGCTGGACCGGGCGAACGGTCTGCAGGGCAAGACCTGCATCCATCCCTCGCACGTCCCCCCGGTGCACGCTCTGTCGGTCGTCAGCCACGAGGAGTTCAGCGACGCGGTCGACATCCTGCGCCCCGAGCGCGACGGCGGCGGCGTCCTGCGCTCCGCCTACACGAACAAGATGAACGAGGTGAAGCCGCACCGCGCCTGGGCGGAGCGCACGCTGCTGCGCGCCGAGGTCTTCGGCGTCGCGCGCGAGGGCGTCAGCTTCGTGGAACTGCTGGCGGCAAGCGTGCCGCAGGCTTGAGATGGTGCCCGAGAAGAGGAATGACACAGTGGTGTGGACCGGCACATGGGTCGCGGAGCGGCTCGGGGTCGAACTGAAGGGCACGGACGTGCCGAACGGCGTCGACGGGCCGAACGGCGCGGGCGGGCTGAACGGGCTGCTGGGGCTCGCGCTGCGGCGCAACCCCAAGCGGGCCCATCTGCTCGTGTCGCAGGTGCTCGGCAAGCATGTGCCGCAGCGGCCCGCCGTGGTGTACGAAGCGGGGCACGGCCTCGGCCGCCGGGTCCGCGCGCTGCTGGGTGACGAGGCCGCCGCGCGGGCCGTCGTCCTCGGGTACGCCGAGACCGCCACCGGCCTCGGGCACAGCGTCGCCGACGGCCTGGGGCTCGCGACCTACCTTCACTCGACCCGGCGCCCCGTGCCCGGCGTCGAGCAGGCCGGCGGCTTCGAGGAGGAGCACAGCCACGCCACGTCGCATCTGCTGCTCCCCGAAGACCCCGCCCTGCTCACCGGCGACGGCCCGCTGGTCCTGGTCGACGACGAGTTCTCCACGGGGCGCACGGTCCTCAACACGATCGCGGCCCTGCACGCCCGTTACCCCCGCGCGCGGTACGTGATCGTCGCCCTGACCGACATGCGCTCCGCGGCGGACCGCGCACACCTGGAGAAGTTCGCGGCCGAGCTGGGGGCGCGCGTCGACCTGGTCGCGCTGGCCGCGGGCACGGCCGGGCTCCCGGCGGACGTACTGGAGCGCGGGCAGGCGCTGGTGGCGGAGTACGGCACGGAGCCCGCCGCCGTCCCCGCCGCCCGGGACGCGTCCCGCGCCGGGATCACCCGGACCGCCCTGGAGTGGCCCGCCGGTCTCCCGGACGGCGGCCGGCACGGCTTCACCCCGGACCACCGCGCCCGGCTGGAGGCCGCGCTGCCGGCCATGGCGGCCCGGATCGCCGCCGCGCTGGGCGAGCGCGGGCGCCGCGCGGAGGCCCGCGTCCTCGTCCTCGGCAACGAAGAGCTGATGTACGCGCCGCTGCGGCTGGCCTGCGCGCTGGACGAGGCGCTGCCCGCCGAGGTCCGCTTCTCCACCACGACGCGCTCCCCGGTGCTCGCCGTGGACGACCCCGGCTACGCGATCCGTACGAAGCTCGCCTTCCCGGCGCACGACCGCCCGGCGGACGGCCCGGGCGAGCGGTACGCGTACAACGTCGCGCCCGGCACGGACCCCGGCCGCCGCTTCGACGCGGTCGTCGCGCTGGTCGACTCGGCCGGTGACACCCCCGAACTGCACGCACCGGGCGGCCTGCTGGCGTCCCTCGCCGCGCACACGGACCAGGTACTGCTCGGCGTCGTCCCCGCGTACAGACCGGGAGCCGGACCGCTGCGCGGCCCCGCCTTCGGCTCCTACGCCCCCGAGGACGTCGGCTGGCTGCTGCAGGACCTCTCCGGCGTCACCCTCGAAGCCCCCACCGAGGAGCGCGAGGAGGCGATCCAGCGCGGCGGCGCGCACTACGCCGAGTCGCTGCCGGTGGAGTACCAGCCCAGCGCGGAGTACCAGGCGCTCTTCCGCGCCGCGCTGGAGACCTCCGCGGCGCGCATCGCGCGGGCCGTCGGCGCCGTCACCGAAACGGTGCTCGCCGAACGGTCGCCCCGCCCGGTCCTGGTCTCGCTCGCCCGCGCCGGCACCCCCGTCGGCGTCCTGATGCGCCGCTGGGCCCAGCACGCACACGGCCTGGACCTGCCGCATTACGCCATATCGATCGTGCGCGGCCGCGGCATCGACACCACCGCGCTGCGCTGGCTCGCCGCCCACCACGACCCGGCCGACGTGGTCTTCGTCGACGGCTGGACCGGCAAGGGCGCGATCACCCGCGAACTGGCGCAGGCGCTCCGGGACTTCCCCGGCGCGGCCTTCGACCCGCGGATCGCGGTGCTCGCCGACCCCGGCGGCTGCGTGGACACCTACGGCACCCGCGACGACTTCCTCATCCCCTCCGCCTGCCTGAACTCCACGGTCTCCGGGCTGATATCCCGCACGGTGCTCCGCGCCGACCTGGTCGGTCCGGACGACTTCCACGGCGCGAAGTTCTACCGCGAGCTGGCGGACACGGACGTCTCGCAGCACTTCCTCGACACCGTCGCGGCCCGCTTCGAGGAGGTCGCGGCGGACGCCCGCGCCGACGCCGCGGCGCTGCTCGCCGCCGACCGCACGCCCACCTGGGAGGGCTGGGCAGCCGTGGAGCGGATCAGCGAGGAGTACGGCATCCACGACGTCAACCTCGTGAAGCCGGGCGTCGGCGAGACCACCCGCGTCCTGCTGCGCCGCGTCCCCTGGAAGATCCTCGCGCGCAAGGGCGCGGGCGCGGACCTGGAACACATCCGGCTGCTCGCGGAGCAGCGCGGCGTTCCCGTGGAGGAGACCGACGGCCTGCCGTACAGCTGCGTCGGGCTGATCCACCCGCGCTACACCCGCGGCGCGACCGGCGCCGACGGCAGGGCGGTGGCGGCCAAGTGAGCACCGTGCGCACTCTCGTGGCCAGCGACCTGGACCGTACGCTCATCTACTCCGCGGGTGCGCTCGCCCTCGGCATGCCCGACGCACGGGCGCCGCGCCTGCTGTGCGTCGAGGTGTACGAGCAGAAGCCGCTCTCGTACCTGACGGAGACCGCGGCCGGGCTGCTCGCCACCCTGGCGGCCGCCCGCGGCGCCCGCTTCGCCCCGGCCACCACCCGCACCCGCGAGCAGTACGCGCGCATCCGTCTCCCGGGCCCGGTCCCGGAGTTCGCGGTCTGTGCGAACGGCGGCCATCTGCTGGTCAACGGGGAGTCCGACCGGGACTGGCAGCGGACGGTCGCCGCGCGGCTGGCCGCCGAGTGCGCCCCGCTCGACGAGGTACGCGCACATCTGCTGCGTACCGCGGACCCGTCCTGGCTGCTGAAGGAACGTACCGCCGAGGACCTCTTTGCGTACCTGGTCGTCGACCGGGCGAAGCTGCCGGAGACCTGGGTGAAGGACCTCGCGGGCTGGGCGGAGCGGCGCGGCTGGACCGTCTCCCTCCAGGGCCGCAAGGTCTACGCCGTGCCGAAGCCGCTCACGAAGAGCGCGGCGGTCCGCGAGGCAGCGCGCCGCGCGGGCGCCGGCCGGATCCTCGCCGCCGGTGACTCGCTCCTGGACGCCGACCTGCTGCTGGCGGCGGACCGCGGCTGGCGCCCGGGCCACGGCGAACTGGCGGCCGCGGGGTGGTCTGCCCCGCACGTCACGGCGCTGACGGAGCGTGGCGTGGCGGCGGGGGAGGAGATCGTACGGGCGTTCCTGGCGGGCCTGACGGAGGACACGGCGGGCCTGCTCGAAGACACGGTGGGGCTGACCGCGGACACCGCGGACACGGCGGGCGCGGGCGCTCAGCCGTAAAGGGCGGGCGCCCCCGCCCTGTAAGGCTCAGCCGCAGCAGCCGCCCCCGCAGCAGCCGCCGCCCCCGCCCCCGCTCGGGGCGGGCGCCGCGGCCGTGCCGCCGACCGCGACAGCAGACAGCAGCTTCACCGTGTCGGCGTGGCCCTCGGGGCAGGGGGCCGGCGCGGCGGACTCGGCCATCGGGCGGCTGACCTCGAAGGTCGTCTCACAGGAGCGGCAGCGGTACTCGTATCGGGGCATGGCCAAAGAATACGGCGAGCGGGCCGGGGCCCGCCGGGACACCGGTGCTCAGCGCACGACCGTGCCCGGCGCCGCGCCCAGCATGCCCAGTTCGGCGCGGGTCGGGGCGCCCTCCCAGTCACCGGGCGAGGCGACCGCGAACGCGCCCGTGGTGACCGCGCGCTCCAGCCGCCCGGCCACCGGCTCGCCGTCCAGCAGGGCCGAGAGATACCCGGCCACGAAGGCGTCGCCCGCGCCGACCGCGTCCACCGCCCGTACGGCCTTCGCGGGCGCGTGCAGCGACCCGTCGGCCGTGTACGTGGTGGCCCCCGCCGCGCCGAGCTTGACCACCACCTCTCCGACACCGGCCTTCAGCAGCAGCTCGGCCTGCGAGGCCGCGGACGACACGCTCTCCGACAGGCACAGCGGCAGCTCGTCCTCGGAGGCGATCAGTACGTCCACGGACGGCACCCAGGCGCACAGCACCTCGGCCGCGGCCGCCGCGCTCCACAGCCGCGACCGGAAGTTCACGTCCAGGCAGACCGTGCTGCCGTGCGCGCGGGCCAGCCGCAGGGCCCGTTCGGCCGCGCCACGCGCCTCGGGGCCCAGCGCGGGGGTGATCCCGGTGAGGTGCAGGACGCGCGGCGGCGCGGCCGCGAACGCCCGCTCCACGGCGTCCGCGCGCAGCCGGGAACCGGCCGAGCCCGCCCGGTAGTAGTGCACCCGCGTCACCTCGGGCAGCCGCGGCTCGAACATCAGCAGCCCGGTCGGCGCGCCGCCGTCGTCCGTCGACGCGCCCGAGACGTCCACGCCCTCGGCCCGCAGCGTGCGCAGCACGAGCTGCCCGGCCTCGTCGTCGCCGACCGCGCCCGCCCAGCGCACCGAGTGTCCGAGCCGGGCCAGGCCGATGGCCACGTTGCTCTCGGCGCCCGCCACGGACACCTGCATCGTGCCGCCCAGCTTCAGCGGCCCGCTGCCGCGCAGCGCGACCATGGTCTCGCCGAGCGTCAGTACCTCCGGACCGGTCGCGTCCGTACCGCTCACGCCAGCCCCTCCGCGCCCTCGGCGCACTCCGCCAGGAAGTCCGCAGCGCGGCGCCGCAGTCCGGCCAGGTCGCCGCCGTCCGCCGCGTCCCCGATGAGCGGCGAGCCGACGCCCACCGCCACCGCGCCCGCGGCCAGGTACGCGCGGGCCGCCGCCGCGTCCACGCCGCCCACCGGCACGAACGGCAGCTCCGGGAAGGGCGCCCGCAGCGCCTTGAGGTACGCGGGGCCGCCGATGGAGGCGGGGAAGAGCTTCAGGGCCGTCGCCCCGGCGGCCCGCGCCGCGATCACCTCGGTCGGCGTCAGCACCCCGGCCACCACCGGCAGCCCACGGCGCACGCACTCGTCCACGCCGGCGCCCAGCCCCGGCGTGACCGCCAGGTTCGCGCCCGCCTCGGCCGCCCGCTCGACGTCCTCGGCGGTGGTGACCGTCCCGGCGCCCAGCCACGCGTCCGGCCCCAGCTCCTGCCGGGCCCGCCGGATGACGCCGAGCGCGTCCGTGCCGCTGAGCGAGACCTCGACGAGCCGCACCCCCTCCTCGGCGAGGGTCATGACCGTACGGAAGGACGCCTCGGGGTCCTTGCCGCGGATGATGGCGACGAGCCGTCCGGCCCGGAGCGCTGCGCTGAAGTCCATGGTGCGTGGAGTCCTTCCTGGGTGATGTGGCCATTGTGGGCCATGCGGGAGCGGCGGCGGCCGGCCCCCGCCGCCCGCTCACCACTCGGCGAACGACCCGTCCTCGTACCGCCACACCGGGTTCCGCCAGGCGTGCCCCGTACGGTCGGCCGCCCGTACGGCCTGCTCGTCCACCTCCACGCCCAGCCCCGGCCGGTCCGTCCGTACGAGCGTCCCTTCCTCGAACCGGAACGGCTCCGGATCGACGACGTAGTCCAGCAGCTCGGTACCGCGCTGCCCGCCCGCGCCCCGGTGGTAGTGGATGCCGATGCTCTGCTCCTGGACGAGGAAGTTCGGGGTGGTGAAGGCGAGCTGCAGACAGGCCGCCAGCGCGACCGGCCCCAGCGGGCAGTGCGGCGCGAGCTGCGCCCCGTACGTCTCCGCCAGTGCCGCGATCCGGCGCAGCTCCGAGATCCCGCCCGCGTGCGACACGTCCGGCTGCACGATCGCCACCCCGGCCCGCAGCGGCGCCAGGAACTCCCGCCGCGAGTAGAGCCGCTCGCCGAGCGCGACCGGGATGCCGGCGGCGTTCACCAGACCGGCGAGGACCTGCTCGTCCCCGTACTCGGCGAGCACCGGCTCCTCCACGAACATCGGCGCGTACTCGGCGAGCAATGGCAGCAGCCGGCGCGCGTTCGCGGGCGAGACCCGGCCGTGGAAGTCCAGCCCGAAGTCCCGCTCGTCCCCCAGCACCTCGCGGGCGGCCTCGGCCCGCCGCAGGCAGTCCCGTACCTCGGCCAGGGTCGCGACCGGCGTCAGCCGCCCGCAGCCGTTCATCTTCACCGCGGTGAATCCGGCCTCGACCTGCGCCGTCACCGCGTCCTTGATCTCGGCGGGCTCATCGCCACCCACCCACGCGTACGCCCGCACCCGCTCCCGCACCGCGCCGCCCAGCAGCTCGTACACGGGCACGCCGTACGTCTTCCCCTTGATGTCCCACAGCGCCTGGTCCAGCCCGGCGACGGCCGAGGACAGCACCGGGCCGCCCCGGTAGAACCCGCCCTTGGTCATGACCTGCCAGTGGTCCTCGATGCGGCCCGCCTCCCGCCCGATCAGGTACTCGGCGAGCACGCCGACCGCGGCGCGCACCGGCTCCGCGCGCCCCTCGACCACCGGCTCGCCCCACCCGACCACGCCGTCCTCGGTCTCCACGCGCACGAAGAGCCACCGCGGCGGCGCCAGAAACGTCTCGACCCGCGCAATCCGCCCCGCACCCAACGACGCCCTCCTCCGGCCGGTCCGCTACGACCCCGTCATGCTCCCTCTCCCCGTCGCGCTCCGCCATGCCGCAGCGTGCCGTCCTGCCGCGCCTTCCGCAGCAGCGCCGCCTGCTGCGGGTTCAGCCGGGAGGCGCGGGGCACGGCCTCCGGGTGCCGGGCGCGCCAGTACGGGTTGTCGTGCGGCAGGCCGCCGCTGACCCGGCCGTACATCCCGAAGACCAGCAGCATCAGCCCGACCACGAAGCTGAACAGGACGTTCTGGAGGTGGAAGGCGAGGTAGTTGAAGCCGGTCTCCAGGACCGCCAGATTGACGAAGCCGCTCAGCAGGAAGGCGAGGCCGAGCACGGTGTTCAGGGTGGAGGCGAAGTTCCCGCCGATCACCATCCCCACGAAGAGCAGCAGGCCGATGAGGATGGACAGCACGCTCAGCGCGCCGTTCGTGTTCAGGCCCGCGACCGTGTCGCCGCCGGTGTCGAAGAAGCCGATCCGGTCGATCAGGCCGAGGACGCCGAAGGCGACCAGGACCAGTCCCATCAGCCCGGCGCCGACCCGGTAGACCGTACTGAGCCGGTGGTCGACGGGCAGATGCTCGTCGAGCCTGATGTGCCGCCGGGGAGCGTGCCGCCGGGGGCTGTGGGAGGGCCCGTGAAGGGCGTGGCCAGCAGTCATGTCCGGCCTCCTTTGCGCAGCAGGACCGCCAGGGCCGTACCGCCGTACCTCCCTCCAGCTTCCGCTCCCGCGCCGGACAACGCCATCCGACGAGGCCGTCAGCTGCCGCCGCCCCGCTCCTCGCGGATCGCCTGGACCACCCGCGCCGCGATCTCCCGCACCGCGTCCGTCTCGGTCAGGAAGTGCCACCAGTCCGGATGCCGGCTGCCCTCCAGCCCGGCCTCGGCCCGCTCCAGCCGGGCCACCGCCTCGTCCAGCGGCCGCGCGTGCCGGGGGTCGGGCGTGCTCCGCCCCGCCATCGCCAGCCGCTGCGCGTCCCGGATCGCGAACCGCGTCCGCTCGACCTCCCGCTTCCGGTCGAAGGACACCTCGTCCAGCCGCCGCAGCCGGTCCCCGGCGGCCGACACCGCCTCGTCCGTCGTGTTCAGCAGCGCACGTACGGTCGCCAGCAGACTCGTCGCGTCCGCCCACCGCTGCTCGTCCCGCGCGCTCTGCGCCTCCCGCAGCTTCACTTCCGCCTGCCGCACGGCGTCCGCGGCCTGCTGCGGCACCTGCTGCAGGTCCTGCCAGCACGCCGCGCTGTACCGCCGCCGCAGCTCGCTCAGTACGGGGTCCACCTGCCCCGCCCGCGTCGTGATCGCCTGCGCCCGGGTACGCAGCGACACCAGCCGCTTGTCGATCTCCGCGGCCCGCTCCGGCAGCCGCTCCGCCTCGCTCCGTACGGCCTCGGCCCGCCGCAGCACGTCATCGGCGCGCTGCAGCGTCTCCTGCACGCCGTGCTGCCCGGCCCCCTGGTTCAGCTTGGTCAGCTCGGGCGACAGCGCCGCCAGCCGGGCCGCGAGATCATCGGCCTTCAGGCCCTTCGCGCGCACCGCGTCCAGCGCCTGGGTCGCCGCCAGCAGCGCCTGCCGGGCCCGCTCCACCGCCGGCGCCAGCCGCGCGAGCTGCGTCTCCGCGGTCTGCAGCAGCGGCCCGAGCCCCTGCGCGAACCGCTCCAGCTCCTTGCCGACCGCCGTCAGCTCGTCCTTGGCCCGGGTCAGGTCGGCGCGTGCCCGCGAGGCGGCACCCCCATCAAGATCATCGCGATCCAGATCATGGGCGTCCACGGCCGCGATGTACGTCCGGCTGACCTCGTCGATCCGCCGCCCCAGCTGCGCGTACCCCTCGGCGGCCCGCCGCGCGCCCGGCGAGTCGTCCACCGCCGTGATCGTCTCGATCGAGATCTTCAGGTCCCGCTGCGCGGTGTCCAGCTCGTAGAACGCGGCCGCCGCGGCGTCCTTCGCGGCCTGCGCCTCCGCCCGCTGACTCTCCCCGCGCCCGAACCACCGTCTGGTACCGCCACCGGCGAACGCCATCATCCCCCCACCGACTGCCGTCGCGGCCGGCGCGGGCACCGACGACCTGCTCGCTGCTCGTACAGCCGCGTGTGTGTCGCCGTCACAACCCTCTCCCGCTCGCGTCGCCCCAGGCCCGAAGCCATTCTCCCACCCTGTACGGACGAACACACCGGCCGGTAGGTTCACCATCCGGACGCTTCCCCACACGGGTTTGCGAACCATCCCCGCAGGCAAGGTAGTCTGTCGGTTCATCCGGGCGCATAGCTCAGCGGTAGAGCGCTGCTCTTACAAAGCAGATGTCACAGGTTCAAATCCTGTTGTGCCCACGTGTGCGAAGACCCCCAGCCGGTTCGGCTGGGGGTCTTCGGCGTCTTCGGGGCGGGGCCGGACGGCGCTACGCTCCGGGGACGGGGGAGTGGACCAGGTGGGTACCAGGGGGGTATCTGATGGGATCCCGTGAGGTGAGCGGTGCGGTGCTGGGGGGTCTTCGGGCCGGGTTCGGTGGGGAGCTGATCACGGCCGGTGATCCGTCGTACGACGAGTACCGCGGTGTCTTCAACGCGATGATCGACCGGCGGCCCGCCGTCATCGCGTGCTGCGCGACCGCCGAGGACGTCGGGCGGGCGGTCCGCTGGGCGCGCGAGGAGGGGCTGGAGATCGCGGTGCGCGGCGGTGGGCACGGCGTCGCCGGGACGGCGGTGAACGACGGCGGTCTCGTCGTCGACCTGCGGCGGATGAACGGCGCGACGGCCGACCCCGAGCGCCGCACGGTACGCGTCGGCGGCGGCGCGACCATGGGGGACCTCGACCGGGCGGCCGGCGCGCACGGGCTGGCGACGACCGGCGGGCGGGTCTCGACCACCGGCGTGGGCGGCTACACGCTGGGCGGCGGTTCCGGCTGGCTGGAGCGGAAGTACGGCCTGACCTGCGAGAACCTGCTGGAGGTCGAGCTGGTCACGGCGGCCGGGGAGACCGTACGGGCGAGCGGCACCGAGAATCCGGAGCTGTTCTGGGCGCTGCACGGGGGCGGCGGCAACTTCGGGGTGGCGACGTCCTTCACGTTCCGGCTGTACGAACTGCCCGCGTTCAGCTTCGGGCTGCTGCTGTGGCGTCCGGAGGCCGGCCCCGAGGTCCTGCGCGCGTACCGCGACTTCATGGCGGCGGCGCCCGACGAGATCGGCGGCGGGCTGCTCTATCTCACGGGCCCGCCCGAGGAGTTCGTGCCCGCGCAGCTGCGGGGCCGGATGGCGTGTGCGTGCCTGATCACGTACGCGGGGCCGGTGGCGCAGGCGCGCGAGGTGATGGCGCCGATGCTGCGCCTCGGGCACGAGGGCGAGCTGATCGCGGACATGCCGTACGCGGACTTCCAGTGCATGCTCGACGACCCGCCCGGCTACCGGAACTACTGGTCGGCGGAGTACCTGACGGAGCTGCCCGACCGGGCCGTCGACGTCTTCTGCGGGCGCGCCGGTGACATGGTCGTGCCTTCGCCGTCCCAGCATCTGATGCTGCCGCTGGGCGGCGCGCTCGCGCGCGGCACGGTGGACTACCCGGTGCCGTGGCGGTCGGCACCGTGGGCGGTGCATCCGCTCGGCCTCTGGGAGGACCCGGCCGACGACGCGCGCGCCCGGCAGTGGGCACGTGACCTGCGCGCCGACATGCGGCCGTGGTCGATCGGCGCGGTGAACCTCAACTTCATCGGGGACGAGGGCGGCGAACGGGTCGTCGCGGGCGTGGGCGCGGACAACCACGCGCGGCTCGCGGCGGTGAAGGCCGCGTACGACCCGGACAACGTCTTCCGCGGTAACCACAACATCGGCCCGGGGCGGGCCGCGTAGCCGTTGGGGCGCGGTCGCCGGGTGTCCTTTCTGTCGGTTATGCAGCCGTGGTGACTTCCTGCGCCGGGAGTGGGTTGGAAGGGGCGGGTGTGACGGGCGGAGAGAGCAGTGTGCCTGTGAGGTGGCCGAGAGGCGAAGTGGCCGGAATTGGCGGGTTCCGTGTCGATCGTGAGTTCTATGGTGAAACGGAGTGGCCCCGGACCCCGGTCGCGCCTGTTCAGCCCGCCCTTTCGGTGGCGGAGTGCCGGTGGGATGCGCCGGCAGCAGGCCCCCGAGTCCACTTCCGAAGGAGAGCAGGGTCCGGCCATGGAGCAGAGTACGGCCGCCTCCCCCGTGTCCCCGGCCGCCGGCCGCGCCCCCGCGTTCCGCTGGGCGCTCAGCGCACGGCGACGACCCGGTAGCGACAAGGAGGCCACCGTGCTGGCTTGTGCGGTGCTGGACGCGCTCGGCGTGCCGGGGGAGGGGAGCGCGTCCCTGGTCTCGGACCTGGCCCGGGCGACGGCCTACGTGCTGACCCACGGCAGCGCGGACGCGTACCGCCTCACGATCGAGATCGACGGGGGGCAGTGCACGGTACGGGTCGACGACCGGGAGACGGGCGAGGATTCGGGGACCGAGGGAGCTGCGGAGCAGCAGGGAGCAGGGCAGCTGCAGGGGGCCGGCCAGCCGCAAGGAGCCGGCCAGCTGCAGGGAGTTGGGCCGTCGCAGGGCGTCGGGGACGCGGGTTTCGGGCGGCTGTGCGTGCAGCACCGTGCGGACGGCTCGGTCTCGGTGTTCTTCCGCCGGCCGTTCCCGCCGGTCGCCGAGCTGGCGCCGGACGGTCCGGAGAGGCCGGGCGAGCGGGAGGCTGCGAGCGGTGCCGAGCGGGAGGGCTCGGCGGATGTCGTTCCGCTGCCGGTCGTTCCGCTCGCGTCCGGGGCCTGCGGCAGGGCCGAGGCCGTCACCACGGATATGGCCGCCGAGGGTTGACCGTTCACCGTTCTGCTTTATGCTTTCCGGTGTTCGGGGATTGACTGCATAAATGCAGCATCCTGCTTCCCCTTGCGGTGTTTTACGGCGCCATTCGGCCACGATCTGAGCCTGGCCTGCCGTCAAGCGATATGGATAAAATTCACCCGTCAGTGGCGTTCTGTCATGCCTGATCGATTCTGCGTCGCAGGGCGCGGTTACGGTGCCTGTGCATCCCAGACCCCGGTGCGCACCGGCCCGTCGCCGTGTTCGTGATACGGCCTGAAGCACAACTGGGGGTGACGTGGGGGGAAGCGACGCCGATGTGCAGGCGACCGTTCGCCGTGGTGGCGACCTGGTCGTTCTCGCACTTCATGGCGAACTCGACCTGGCCATGGCACTACGCATCGAAGCCGACGTCCTGCTGGCGCTCCACGCGCTGTACGCGCTGCGGCGGTCGGCGATATTTCCCGCTCCTCGGGCCCGGGTGGCACCGAGGCCGCCGCGGGTGATTCCGCGGATACTTCCGCGCGTCAAGACTCTTCCGGAAGCCCGACCTGACGTCGTCCGGACCGAAGACCGGCCGGAAGGCCGGTCGGGCGGCTGGCCGGAAGATCGGTCGGAGGGCTGGGCGGAAGTCGGTAGCGAAGACCGTTCGGATGTTCGTTCCGATGACCGGAGCGAAAGCCGCACCGATGACCGGACCGAAGTGCCCGCGGAAATGATTTCGCGTGCGATCGGGGCGCCGCTCGCCCTTCCCGGGTTTCTGCCCGAAGTGCGGTTCGACGGGCTGCCCGGCGTGTTCGCGGGCTGCCGCGAGACCGGCGGGCGGAACGCCAGGCCCGGTGAGAAGGCCATGGTGGTCGATCTGCGGCACGTCACGTTCATGGACTGCAGCGGCCTGGATCTGCTCTGCCGGCTGCGGGACGAGGTGACGGCCCGGGGCGGCCGGCTGGCGCTGATGAATCCCCGGCCCATCGTGCTCCGTCTGCTCAAACTGGCCGCCCTGCGCGAGCCGTTCGAGCTGATCGAGCAGGTGGACGACGACGTGCTGCCCGGCCTCTGACGCCGCCCGTCGCCGGGCGGCACGCACCCCGGCTCCCCGCGGGAGCGGCTGACTGCCCGCGGGGGCCGGAGGCGACGGCGGGGCCGCTGATGTCCCGGTGGATGTCAGCGCCCGCGCTAGTACGCGGCGCCGCGTAGGAATTCGGCCAGTTCGCGGTCGAACCGTGCGGCGTTCTCCAGGTTCACCATGTGGCCGGCGGCCGGGATGCGGGCCCGTCGGGCGCCCGGTACCGAGAGGGCCACCGCATGGGCGTTGGCCGAAATGTCGGTGCTGTCGAGGTCGCCGTCCATGACGAGGGTCGGCACCCTGATCTCCGCCAGCCGGCCCGCGGCGCCGACCTCCTGGGCCATGCCGCGCCCCATCCCCTCGGCGTGCGCCCGCACGGTGGACCTGGCCGTCACGCGTATCCGCTCGCGCAAATCGGCGTCGACCGACGCCGGTTCGCGGTGCGGGCCGTCCACCCACATCCGCAGGAAGTGCTCGATGAAGAGCTTCACGCCGCCCGGCTCGCTCACCGCCGCGACCTGCTCCCTGATGTGGTGCAGCAGGAACGGGTCGGAGAACGCGCGGCCGCTGATGCCCGGCGCGGCCAGTACCAGAGCGGTGACGGCGTCCGGATACGCCAGCGCGCTGTCCAGCGCGACGCGCGCGCCGTGCGAATGCCCGACCAACGTCGCCCGGTCGATGCCGAGATGGGCGAGCAGCTCCAGGAGGTCCTCGTGGTGGGCGTAGTCCCCGTCGACGACGGAGGAGCGGCCGTGACCCCGCGCGTCGTACCGGACGACCCGGTACCCGGAGCGCGCGAGCCACCCGAACTGCTCGTCCCACATGGTCAGATCGAGCATGCCCTCGTGCAGCAGCACCACCGCCGGGCCCGTCCCCGCCGCCTCGTAGTACAGCGCGCCGCCCGCCACGGGGGCGGTGCCCGACTCGACGCCCGGCTCGGGGAACGGCTCCGGCTCGATGCCCGCGGGCATCCTCATATCGCTGCTCATGGTGTCATGATCACACTTTTGCTGTGGATAAGGGAAGGGCGGGAGAGAACGGACGGAATCGGTCACTTCGCCTGCCCGTTGCGCGCCCAGCCGCCCAGCCGCCCAGCCGCCCAGCCGCGGGCGCTCAGTCCGTCGCCGCGCCCAGCCGCCACAGGGACGTGACCTCCGCCGCGCGGGCCGCGTGCAGCGGGTCGGTGGTGTCGCGGGCGCGCGGGTGCCGGGGCGCGATGTCCAGCCGGTCCAGGACCGTCAGCCCGGCCGCTGTGAAGAGGGCGAGCAGATCGGCGCGGGTGCGCAGCCCGAGGTGCTCGGCGAGGTCGGAGAGGATCAGCCAGCCCTCGCCGCCCGGCGTCAGATGCGCCGGGAGCCCCGCGAGGAAGCCGCGCAGCATCCGGCTGTTCGGGTCGTAGACGGCGTACTCCACGGAGGAGGTCGGCTTGGCCGGTACCCAGGGCGGGTTGCAGACGATCAGCGGCGCGCGCCCGGAAGGAAAGAGGTCGGCCTGAATGATTTCCACCCGGTCGGCGACGCCCAGCCGCTCGGCGTTCCGCCGCGCGCACGCCAGCGCGCGCGGGTCCTGGTCGGTGCCGATGACGCGCGGGACGCCGCGCCGGGCCAGTACCGCCGCGAGGACGCCGGTGCCCGTGCCGATGTCGAACGCCAGCGCCGGCGGCTCTCCGGGCAGCGGCGCCTGCGCGACCAGGTCGACGTACTCGCCGCGCTGGGGCGAGAAGACGCCGTAGTCCGGGTGGACGCGCTCGCCGCCGAGGGCGGGGATCTCGACGCCCTTGCGGTGCCATTCGTACGCGCCGACGAGCCCGAGGAGCTCGCGCAGGGAGACGACCGAATCCGTGCCGTCCGCCGCGCCGCCGCCCTCGTGCGCGGGACCGGCGGGGCCGTACGCCAGGGCGCAGGCCGCGCGGACGTCGGGGGCGCGGTGCAGCGGCACGCCGTACTCGGCGTCGAGCGGCACCAGCAGCATGCCGAGGATGCGGGCGCGCTGGCTCTGCGCGGCGCGGTGCAGGTGGAAGGCGCGGGCCGGGTCGTCGGCCGGGGCCGGCTTGCGGGGGCGGCGGTCGATCCGCCGGGCCAGCGCGGCCAGCAGCTGGCGGGCGTTGTGGAAGTCGCCGCGCCAGAGCAGCGCGGTGCCCTCGCAGACCAGCTTGTACGCGGCGTCGGCCTTCGTCCGGTCGTCGGCGATCGCGACCCGCCGCGGCGGCGCGGCGCCGTTCTCCGAACGCCAGCGGGCGGAGCGCTGTACGCCGGACTCCTCCCAGGTGAGGACGGGGTACGAGGAGTCGGCGGCGGTGGTGGAGGCGGTCGGCCGGTGTGCGTTCATGACGTCCCGGATCAGGCGGCACGGCCGGCTGAGGGCGCGTCCCGGAGGAGGGGCACGCCCCAGGAGCGGGGCGGTGCGAGGACGTTCGACTTTACCGGCTCCGGGACACCCGGCCTTCTGACGATCGTCACCCGGCTCGTCCGACGGCATCGACGACTGTCCGGAATACATGGCTATGTCGCCTGTAATGCGTACTGGCCGCATCCTTTCCGGGAGTGGTAACGATCGCAGTGGAGCGGCTGGGGCGGCCGCGGGGCGGCGGCCGCGCGGCCGCCACGGCCCGCCGGCGAACGCAGGGAGGCAGACATGGACAGCATGCCGGTCATCGTCGGGGTGGACGGGTCCCCGGACAGCGAGCGCGCGCTGCACTGGGCGGCGGAGGCGGCCCGGCTCCGCGCAGCGCCATTGCAGGTCGTGCACGTCTGGCCGTACCTCACCGCCGAACGCGCGGCCGACGCCGAGGCGGGCACCGGCGACCCCGTACTGGAAGAGCTGCGGCAGCGGCTGGCCGGGGCCGCCGGGCTGCCGGAGGTCGAGTTCCGCAGCCTCAACGGCCTCACCGACACCATCCTCCCCGCGCTCGGCGACGAGGCGCAGCTGCTCGTGCTCGGCTCGCGCGGCCGGGGCGGCTTCGCCAGCCTGCTGCTCGGCTCCAACGGCATGGCCTGCGCCGCGCACGCCGCCTGCCCCGTCGTGGTCGTGCCGCGCCCGGACCGGGGCGGCGCGCGGACGGCGGCGGCGGACGGCGGCGCGGCCCGGCCCGGCGCCGGCCGCCGGCAGGGACCGGCGCACGGCCGCGTCACCCTGGGCATCGACCCGACGGCGGAGGAGGCGCGGGAGAGCAGCGCGATCGGCTTCGCCTTCCAGGAGGCGGCCCGGCGCGGCGCGGCCCTCCAGGTGATCGCCGCGTACATGTGGCCGATGGTCGTGCCGAACGCCTACGACTACGTGATCGCGTACGACACGACGCAGCGGGAGTACGAGCAAGCGCTGGTCAGGCAGGTGTCGGAGGTCCTCGACGGATACCGGGAGCGGTATCCGGAGGTCGCGGTGGAGGCCACGCTGCGCCCGGCGGACGCGGCCGGGCAGCTGGTCGAGGCGTCCGAGCAGAGCGACCTGGTGGTGGTCGGGCGGCACCGCCGCAGGCTGCGGATCGGCCGCCGGCTGGGCTCGGTCGCGCACGCCGTGCTGCTGCACGCGCTGTGCCCGATCGCGGTGGTACCGGAGGTGGCGCGGGACGAGGGCGCCTAGGAGTACGAAGCGGCGGCCGTCAGCCCCAGTGCGCGGGGCGCGCCGGACGGTCAGTGCGCGGGCTCGCGCTCCGGGCGGCGCATCACGTAGACCGCGGCGGAGCCGGCGGCGAAGAGGGCGAGGACCGAGACCGCGGTGCTGAACCACGTGGCGCCCAGCAGATGGCCCCCGAAGTAGCCCAGGGTCACGCTGTACGCCGCCCAGGCCACCCCGGCCACCATCGACCAGGGCAGGAACTCGCGGACCGTGCGGTGGGCGACGCCTGCGCCGAGGCTGACCACGGAGCGTCCGGCGGGCGCGAAGCGGGCCAGTACCACGATGGTCCCGCCGCCCCGGGTGAGCGCGGTGCCGAGACGTTCCTGCGCGGCGGTCAGGCGGCGCGAGCGGGCGATGGCGCGGTCGAAGCGGTCGCCGCCGCGCCAGGCCACCCGGTAGGCGGCCAGGTCGCCGAGCACCGAAGCGGTCGCGGCGCACAGGGCGAGCGCGAGCAGGTCCGGCAGGCCGGAGTCGCCGCGTACCGGCGAGACGCCGACGGCGGCCGACCGGGTGCCGGCGGCCGTCGCGGCGGCGATCAGCAGCACGCCGCTCGGCAGGAAGGGCACGAAGACGTCGAGCAGTACACACAGCCCGACGATCAGATAAATCCATGGGGGATCGGCCAGCGCCCCCAGACTTTCCAGCACCTCGTCACTCCAAGTCGTCCCCGGCCGCGACGTCGCATGGCAGCGGCAGGGGCGGCTTGTCGCTCGTACAGCTGTACAGCGTACGCCTGGGATGTCCGGAGATCGGAGCCCAGGGGCGCAGGTGTTGTCCGAATCACGCATTTCCTGCCGGTGAGATCGCCTGCTGGGCTACACCGTGGATCCGGCGCGCGCCCGCGCGCCTCCGGTACGGGGAGCACGAGGAGGAAGTGGGATGGCGGCAGGAATGGTGACGGGTGCGATGGCGGCGCTGCTGCTGGCGGCGCCGGCGGTGGCGGCGCCCGCGCACGGCGGCACGCCCGGCGGCGGGGACCTGGTGGTGGGCAAGGAGAGCCGGTTCACCCCGGTGTCGGAGTTCGACCCGTCCGACGCGGTCACGTACGACACGAAGAAGGTGCCGACCACGGCGCGGATCGCGGTGGCGCAGTGGAAGAACGACCACGGGATGACCATCCGGCTGAAGGTGAAGGGGCTCCAGCCGCACCGCACCTACGGTTCACACGTCCACACCAAGCCGTGCGGCGAGAAGCCGGACTCCTCCGGGCCGCACTACCAGAACCGGAAGGACCCGAAGCAGCCGTCCGTCGACCCCAAGTACGCCAACCCGGAGAACGAGGTGTGGCTGGACTTCACCACGGACTCCGACGGCGACGCCTCGGTGTCGTCGAAGCACTGGTGGTGGTTCCGCCAGGGTGAGGCGCGGTCCGTGGTGATCCACGACCACAAGACGCACACCGGGCACGGCCATGCCGGCATGGCGGGCGACCGGCTGGGCTGCCTCTCGGTGCCGTTCAAGCACACGGCCAAGTAGGCGAAGCGACGGGATCCGAAACGGCCTGAGGGCCGCCGGGACGGGCGGCCCTCAGGTCCTGTGAGCGGAGCGGACGGTGCGCGCGGCCGGTCAGGCGGCGCTGGGCTCCCGCCGGGGCGCGGCCGGAGCGGCGCTCTCGTCCCGGTCGCCGGAGCCGAAGAAGACGCGGTCCAGCGCCCAGGCGCCGGGGCCGGTGAAGACCAGCAGGAGGAAGGCCCAGCAGAACATCGCGGACGGTTCCCCGCCGTTCTGGATCGGCCACAGCGCCTCGCCCTGGTGGACGGCGAAGTACGCGTACGCCATGGAGCCGGAGCTGATCAGGGCGGCGGTGCGGGTGCCGAGGCCGAGCAGCACCAGGAGGCCGCCGACGAGCTGGATGACCGCGGCGTACCAGCCGGGCCAGGTGCCGGCCGGGACGGTGCCGCCCTGGCCCATCGCGCCGCCGAGGACGCCGAAGAGCGAGGAGGCGCCGTGGCAGGCGAAGAGCAGGCCGGTGACGATGCGGAAGAGGGCTGTTGCGTGGGGGCGGGCGCGTTCGGTGAACGCGGGGAGGGGAGTGGACATGACAGGGACTCCTGCGGTTTGGGGACGTAACCGAGAGACCTGAAGGTTAGGCGTGCCTTATTCGTGCTTGCAACTTCAAGCGTTTACCGACGGTCTTGGTCTGAACCTTTGCCGTGACCGTCACTTTGGTCCAGACCAATGGGTCCGTCAAGAGGATGCGCAGCACCGGTTGCCGCACGCCGGTTCACGCCGCATCACGCCGCCTCACGTCAACGACCGCTCCAGTACGCGCTCCAGCCGTGCCGACCGCCGCCCGCTCCCGGAGTCCGTCGCCTCGCGGGCCTGGTCCAGGCTCAGCCGGGCGTCGCGGCCGTGCAGGGTGAGCGTCATCAGCTGATTGCCGAACCACGGGCCGCCGGTGCGGCGCCAGGACACCGGCGGCCGGCCGGCCCGCACGTGCCGGGACAGCGCGCGCCCCAGCCACCGGCCCGCCCGGCTCCAGCCGAAGCGGAAGCCGGCGCGCAGCGCCGCCGGGATGCTGTTGTGCACCGGCGAGCAGGTCAGCTGCAGGACGCGGCCCGCCGGGCCCGCGCCCTCGGGCCAGTGCGGCTCGGCCACGTACGCGTGGTGCACGTCGCCGGACAGCACGCACACCGTGGCGGGCGCGGCCGGCCCGTCGGCGGCCGCCGAGAGCAGATCGGCCAGCGCCGCGAAGGACTCCGGGAACGCCGCCCAGTGCTCCAGATCGGCCCGCTGGCGCAGCGCTTCCCCGCGGCGCGCCCACCCCGGGCCGCGCACGCCGCGGCACAGCGCCGCGTTCCAGACTTCCGCGTCGTGCACCAGGTGGGGCAGCAGCCACGGCAGTGAACTCCCGATCAGCAGGTGGTCGTAGCTGCCGGGTCCGTCGAGCACCTCCTGCCGCAGCCACTTCGCCTCCGCCGGGTCGAGCATCGCCCGGCTGCCCTCCTCCAGGACGCGGGTGGCGCGCGTGTCGACCATGACCAGGCGTACCCGGCCGAAGTCGCGCCGGTAGCTCCAGCGGGCGCAGGTGGGGTCGGCGTCCGCCGCGGCGGCGAACTCGCGCACCGGGTCCGTGCCGTCCGCCGCCGCCCGCACCCGGCCGTACAGCTCGTCGCGCGCCAGGTCGGCGGGGGAGAGGTTCCCCAGGTGCTGGTGGACCCAGTACGACATCAGGCCGCCGAGGATCCGGTCGCGCCACCACGGGGTCGCGCGCATCCGGGTCAGCCAGGCGGCCGAGGTGTTCCAGTCGTCGATCACGTCGTGGTCGTCGAAGATCATGCAGCTGGGGACCGTGGAGAGCAGCCAGCGCACCTCCGGGTCCAGCCAGGACTCCTCATAGAGGAGGGTGTACTCCTCATAGTCCGCCACCTGCGTCCACGGCGGCCGCGAGGTGTCGCGGCGGCGGGCCAGCAGCGCCGCGGTCGCCTCGGAGGTCTGGTCGGCGTAGACCTGGTCGCCGAGGAGCAGCAGTACGTCGGGGCGGGGCCGGGCCGGATCGCGGGCCAGCGTGGCGGCGAGGGTGTCCAGCGCGTCCGGGCCCGCCGGGTCGTGGTGGTCGCCCGGCACGCCCGGCATCGCCGACAGATGGTGGCTCCGGCTCCCCGAGGGCGGCGCGGCCCAGCGGCAGGAGCCGAACGCCACCGAGAGCGGGCCGCGCCCCTCGGGCGGCAGCGTGCGGATGACGGAGGGCGGATACGGACTGTCCGGCAGCGGCCATACCTGCTCGCCGTCCAGCAGGACCCGGTACGGCGTCTCCGCGCCCGGCGTCAGGCCCTCGACGGGGACCAGCGCGTAGTGGTGCCCGGCGACCTGCCAAGTGCGGTCGGTGGCGGTGACGCCGTCGCCGCAGGCCACGGTCACCTCGCAGGGCGCCCCGGTCTCCACCCACACCGTCGCGCTGTCCTCGTCCACGTAGCGCAGCAGCGGTCCGAGCCGCAGTCCGGTCATCGCGGTCCTCCCTCGCGCGGGCCGGTGCCCGCACCTCGTACGGGCGAGCGCCCGCGCCTCGGCTCCGAGGATAGGAGTACCGCGTACTGCCGGGCGGTGGCCGGGCGGCCGGAGGGAGGTGGGTCGGACGGCTCCGCGGGGCATGGGGATGGAGGGCGGAGCCGCCCGGTCGGGGGTGGCTGCCGGCCGGCAGCCGGTCGGACGTCCGGTCAGCAGCCGTCGAGGATCTTCTTCAGCGCGGCCTTCTCGGCGGAGTCGGCGGTCATGCCGTACTCATGCTTGACCCATACCCACATACGCGCGTACTCGCAGTGGTAGGAGGTCTTCGACGGCAGCCACTCGGCGGGGTCCTGGTCGCCCTTCTCCTGGTTCACGTTGTCGGTGACCGCGAGGAGCTGGGAGTGCGTGAGGTCGTTGGCGAGCTGCTCGCGGCGGTCGGTGGTCCAGTCGGCGGCGCCGGACTTCCACGCCTCTGAGAGCGGCACCATGTGGTCGATGTCCACGTCGGAGGTCTGCGTCCAGGTGGCGCCGTCGTACGGGGAGGTCCAGGAGCCGCTGGTCGCGGCGCAGCTGCCATCGGTCTCGACGTCCTTGCCGTCGCGCTTGAGGACGACCTCGCGGGTGTTGCAGCTGTCGCCCTGGTCGCTCCAGTGCGGGAACTTGTCGCGGCTGTAACCGTCCTGCGGGCCCTCGGCCGCTTCCTTGATCCCGTCGAGATACGTACGGGCGGTGGCGGCATCGGGCGGCGAGGGCGGCGCGGCCTGTGCGGACTGGCCGCTGAGCAGCAGCGTGCAGACGAGCGCGGCGGCCGAGCCGGCGGCGAGGGCCGCACGACGCGCGTAGACCTTGGACATCGGAACTCCCGTGTGATGTGGGGGGAAGGAAGTCGCGAGCGATCGGTCGATCGGTCGATGGTGCGGTCGATCGGGCCACACGATGGCGAGTGGGGGTTTCGCCCGCGTGGGCTCCAGGTAACAGAGTGACGACATGTTCACGTCAGATCAAGAGGTGACGCGCCGCCAGCAAGCGCCGAACGCACGTTCGTTGACCTCGCCGACCGACCCGATTCCTTAAGGTGATCGTGTGCTGCTGCCGGTCAACGCCACCCTCGCGGTCGTGCTCGCGGTGCTGCTCGTCGCCGCCGTGACGGTCGCCGCGCTGTGCCGGCTGGACCACGCCCGGGACATCGCCGTCGCGGGCCTGCGCGCCGCCGCCCAGCTCGCCGCCGTCTCCTTCCTCATCGGCTGGGTGGTGCGCGCGGTCCCGCTGCTGGTCTGCTTCCTGCTGCTGATGTTCGCGGTGGCGGTGCGTACCGCGGGCCGCCGGATCACCCGTAATCGCACCTGGTGGTGGGCCGCGGTGCCGATCGCCGCCGGGGTGCTGCCGGTGGTCGCCGCGCTGCTGCTGACCGGGCTGGTGCCGCCGCGCGGGGTCACCCTCATCCCCGTGACCGGCATCCTCATGGGCGGCGCGCTCACCGCGACGGTACTGAGCGGGCGGCGCGTGCTGGACGAGCTGGAGACCCGGCGCGGGGAGGTCGAGGCGGGTCTCGCGCTCGGGCTGCCGGACCGGGAGGCGCGGCTGGAGGTCGCCCGGCCGGTCGCCTCCGACGCGCTGCTGCCGGGGCTGGACCAGACCCGGACGGTGGGACTGGTCACACTGCCGGGCGCGTTCGTCGGCATGCTGCTGGGCGGCGCTTCACCCGTTCAGGCCGGTGCGGTGCAGCTGTTCGTCCTGGTGGCGCTGCTGGCCGTGCAGGCGGTCGCGGTATCGGTGGTACTGGAGCTGGTCGCGTGCGGCCGGTTGCACCGCGTACCCTTGAGCCCAGCAGAAGGGGAGTAGCTCTCCGCCGGACCGTCGACATACTGCGGGCCCTCGTGGCCCGCCGGCGCCCGGAGCGTACGGATTCCGTCCGTACGCCAGCGAGACCTTCGGCCGCAGTGTCCGACGCTGCCGTGCCGAAGCGACCCCTTTCCCGGGCCCCTTTCGGTGCGGCCCTATCGAACGAGGTATCCCACCCCGTGTTCAGCTTTTCCGTCGCAGCCGTCGTCTTCGGCGTCGTCTTCCTCGCCGAGCTGCCCGACAAGACCGCACTGGCCGGGCTGATGCTCGGCACCCGCTACAGAGCCTCGTACGTCTTCGTGGGTGTCGCGGCGGCCTTCCTGGTGCACGTCGCGCTCGCCATCGCCGCGGGCAGCGTGCTCACGCTGCTGCCGCACCGCCTGGTGCAGGGCATCGTCGGCGTGCTCTTCCTGGCGGGCGCCGCCGTGCTGCTCTTCAAGAAGGACGACGACGAGGAAGAGGTCAAGAAGCCCGCCGACCAGAGCTTCTGGAAGGTCTCCGGGGCGGGCTTCATGATGATCCTGGTCGCGGAGTTCGGCGACCTGACGCAGATCATGACGGCGAACCTCGCGGCCCGTTACGGCGATCCCGTCTCCGTCGGCATCGGCGCCGTGCTCGCCCTGTGGGCGGTGGCCGCGCTCGGCATTCTGGGCGGGCGCACGCTGATGCGGTTCGTCCCCCTGAAGCTCATCACGAAGATCGCGGCCTGCGTGATGATCGTGCTCGCGGGGTTCAGCCTGTACGAGGCGATCGCGGGCTGAGCGCGCCTGTGACAGCGCGAAGGGGCGCCACCCGGCCGGGTGGCGCCCCTCGTGGTCTGTGTGGCGCGCTCAGGCGGTGAAGTGCAGCCGCACGCCGCCCTCGGGGAGTACCTCGACGCGTACCTGCGTCAGGTCGTCCACCTGCACCGCCGGTGCGAAGGCCGCGGCCCGCTCGCCCACGCCCACGACGCGCATCCCGGCGGCCTGGCCGGCCCGGATGCCCGCCTCGGAGTCCTCGAAGACGACGCAGTCCTCGGGTGCGAAGCCCAGCTCGGCGGCGCCCTTGAGGAAGCCCTCCGGGTCCGGCTTGCTGGCGCTCACCGACTCGGCGGTGATCCGTACGGCCGGCATCGCCAGCCCGGCGGCGCCCATCCGGGCGTCGGCCAGCGGGATGCTCGCGGAGGTGACCAGGGCGTGCGGCACACCGTCGAGCGCGGCCATGAACGCGGGCGCGCCCGGCACCGGTACGACGCCGTCGGTGTCCGCGGTCTCCTGCTCCAGCATCCGCCGGTTGTCCTCGTGGTTCAGCTCCATGGGACGGTCGGGGAGCAGTGCGGCCATGGTGGCCCAGCCCTGGCGGCCGTGCACGACCTTCAGTACCTCTGCGGCGTCCATCCCCTGCTCGGCGGCCCAGCGGCGCCAGCAGCGCTCGACGACGGCCTCGGAGTTCACGATGGTGCTGTCCATGTCGAGCAGCAGCGCGCGGGCGGTGAGCGTGCGGGGTGCCGTCATCGGCGGGCTCCTCGGCTGGAGAGCTGAGTGGTGCGAGACAGAGCGGCTCCGCCCGCCGGTCAGGGGAAGCGGGCGGAACCACTTTGTTCATCCACGATACAAAGCGCGGGTGGCACACGCCAAGCCCCCCTGGCCGAAGGACCAAGGGGGCGAAGTGGTACGGAGCGGAGAAAGGGCTGGTCAGGGGTGGTCAGCGGCGGGCCGTACGGGACTCCAGTGAGGCACGGGTCACGGGCCCGTAGACGCCGTACGGCTCGCCGGTCACGCCGTACGTCCGCTGGTAACGGGCCACGGAGGCGGTCACCCCGGCGTCGTACCGGCCGTCCGCCGGTCCGGCGTACAGGGCCAGCTGCGCCAGCCGTCGCTGCAGCTCCACGACCTCCGGGCCGCTCGCGCCCGCCGACAGTACGGTCGCGCTGACGGCCCGCGGGCCGGGCAGCCGGGCCGCCGAGCGGGAGGCAGCGGCGGGGGCGGACGGCCGGGGCTGCGCGGCTTCCCCGGCGTCCTCGGCTTGCGAGGCTTCCCCGGCCTCGCCGGCCTCCCCTGCCTCCTCCGTGGGCAGGTCGGCGCTGGAGCGCCCGCCGAGGTCGGGCAGCGCCTGGCCCGTACCGTCCGCGGTGCGCAGCTCACCGCCGAAGAGCGCGGCACAGACCGAGCCGGCCGCCGCGGTGACCATGAGCCCGGCCAGCAGCGCGGACCGGCCGCGCCGCCGGGGCGCGGGCGGGGCCGTCGCGGCCGTGGGGGCGGCTTCCGGCGGCGGGTCCATGAAGGCCACCGGCCCCGCGACGGGGAGCCGGGCCCGGCGCGGGCCGGGTAACCCGGCGTCGTGCGGCGCGGGGACTTCCTCGGCGTGCGGCTCGTACGGTTCGTACGGCTCATACGGTTCGTACGGCTCCGGGACCGGCTCCTCGGCCGGCGCGGCGTACGGCTCCTCGGCCCGCGCGGTGTACGGCTCGGGCGCCGGCCGCGGCGCGTACGGCGGCCGCTCCACCCGGACGTACGAAGGCGGCGGGAACGCCGGCGGGCTGTAGGCCCGCACCGTGAAGGAGCGGGGCCTGCGGTGCATGTCCGGGTGATCGTCCGGGTCGGGCGCGTCCGGCAACGAGACGTACGGACGGATGTGCAAGGGGTCAAAATCCGGCGCTGCCGCCTGCTCGCACCGGCAGCCGGGGCGGCCGTCGGTCCGAGCGGGGGCTAAGCAGGTCGGGCAGTTCCTGGCCTCCACGTGCGGGTCCCCTCCCTCGTCTTCGGCTGCGATTATCCAGTCGCCGCCGCTTCCTGCACAGGGGCCCCGGACGTGAACAAGCGGCGACCGACGCGTCGCCCGACCGGCCATAGCGGGGCAAAATGATCGGGACGGGGAGTGCGGCTCCGCTCCCCGGCCGCGGCCGGGCCCGCCCCTGCCCGCCCGCCGCGGTTCCGACGTAAGGAGACGTCCATGGCGCAGGACACCAGCGCTCCCGCCGTCCCCGCCGAGGACCGGCCGCAGCGGACCGTCCTGGTGGCGATCGGCGCGCTGCTGCTCGGCATGCTGATCGCGGCGCTCGACCAGACCATCGTCGCCACGGCGCTGCCCACGATCGTCAGCGAGCTCGGCGGCCTGGACCACCTCTCCTGGGTGGTCACCGCCTACCTCCTGGCGTCCACGGCGGCCACCCCGCTGTGGGGCAAGCTCGGCGACCAGTACGGCCGCAAGAAACTCTTCCAGGCCGCGATCGGCATCTTCCTGATCGGCTCCGTGCTGTGCGGCATCGCGCAGAACATGCCGCAGCTCATCGCCTTCCGCGCGATCCAGGGCCTGGGCGGCGGCGGCCTCATGGTGCTGTCGATGGCGATCGTCGGCGACATCGTGCCGCCCCGCGAGCGCGGCAAGTACCAGGGCCTGTTCGGCGCGGTCTTCGGCGGGACGAGCGTGCTCGGGCCGCTGCTCGGCGGGCTCTTCGTCGACCACCTCAGCTGGCGCTGGGTCTTCTACATCAACCTGCCCATCGGCGCGGTCGCGCTGATCGTCATCGCCGCCGTGCTGCACATCCCGTCGAGCCGCACCCCGCACCGCATCGACTACCCCGGCACCGTCCTGATCGCCGCGGTCGCCGCCTGCTTCGTCCTGATGACCTCGCTCGGCGGGGTCAGCTACCCGTGGGGCTCCTGGCAGATCATCGGCCTCGGGGTGCTCGGCGTGCTGCTCCTCGGCGCCTTCGTACTGGTCGAACGGCGGGCCGCCGAGCCGGTCCTGCCGCTGCGGCTCTTCACGATCCGCACCTTCGCGCTCACCTCGGCCATCGGCTTCGTCATCGGCTTCGCGATGTTCGGCGCGATGACGTACCTGCCGACGTTCCTACAGGTCGTGCACGGTGTCTCGCCGACCATGTCCGGCGTGCACATGCTGCCGATGGTGGTCGGCATGCTGTTGTCCTCCACGGTCTCGGGCCAGCTGGTCAGCCGTACCGGGCGCTACAAGGTCTTCCCGATCGCCGGCACCGCGGTCACCGCCGTGGGCCTGCTGCTCCTGCACAACCTCGACCGCGCCAGCAGCGTCGCCGAGATGAGCGGGTACTTCTTCGTCTTCGGCCTCGGCCTCGGCCTGGTCATGCAGGTCCTCGTGCTCATCGTGCAGAACGCCGTCCCGTACGCCGATCTGGGCGTGGCCACCTCGGGTGCGACCTTCTTCCGCTCGATCGGCGCGTCCTTCGGCGTCTCGATCTTCGGCACGATCTTCGCCAACATGCTGGGCCCGCGGATCGTCGACGCGCTCGCCGGCCGCCGCCTGCCGCCCGGCGTGGACCCGGGCACGCTCGCCGAGGACCCGCGCGCCGTGGCGAAGCTGCCGCCCGGCCAGGCGTCCGGCGTCCTGGACGCCTACGCGACCTCCATCACCGACGTCTTCCTGTACGCGGTGCCCGTCGTCCTGCTCGCCTTCGCACTGGCCTGGCTGCTCAAGGAAGAGCCGCTGCGCGGCTCGGTCACGGCCCCGGACACCACGGAAGTCCTCTCCTCCAACCCGGTCGAACGCTCCTCCCGCGACGAGTGCGCCCGCGCGCTCAGCAAGCTCGCCTGCCTGGAAGGCCGCAAGAAGCTGTACCAGTCGATCACCGCGCGCGCCGGCCTCGACCTGAAACCGGCGGCGAGCTGGATGATGCTGCGGATGAACCGCTACGGCTCGGTGGAGCCCGCGCTGCTCGCCGAGCGCAGCACCGTACCCCTCGGTGTGATCTCCGAGGCGACCCGGCAGCTGGAGGAGCGCGGGCTGGCCGAGCGGGAGGGCATGCCGATGGTCCTCACCGAGGCCGGCCGGCGGATCGCGCACCGCCTCGCGGCCGCCCGCCAGGAGGCCCTTGCCGACCTCCTCGGCGACTGGTGGACCAAGGACCGCCCCACCGACCTGACCGAGCTCGTCCAGCAGCTGACCGCCGAAATGGGCGGCTCGGACGGCGAACGCCCGCACAACGGCGACGCCAGACCCCTCCAGCACCGCACGACGCGAGCCACCCCGGCGGGCTGATCCCCGGTCCGCCGGGCCCGTGGCTCAGTCCAGCCGCTTCTCGAACCAGATCTGCGAGTACGGACCCTCGTTGTACGCCGGTATCTCCACGAACCCCGACCGCCGGTAGAAGCCGATCGCCTCCACCAGGTCGAGCCGGGTGTCCAGCCGGACGCGCCGGGCGCCCATGCCGCGCGCGGCGGCCTCCACGGCGGCCAGCAGCGCGCCGCTGCCCCCGCTGCCGCGCAGCCCGGGCCGGACGTACATGCGCTTGAGCTCGGCCGTGCCCGGAGCCAGCAGCCGTACGCCCGCGCAGCCGCCCGGCTCATCGCCGTACCGGGCCAGCAGGAACACCCCGCCGGGCGGTGTCAGGTCATCGACCGGATCCTCGGCGATGGCCCGGTCCAGCTCCTCATCGGTGGCCGGACGGCCGTACCAGCGGGAGGCCACCTCGGCGAGGTACTCCCGCAGCACGCCGGCCGCCTCGGCCGAGGCGACCGGCTCCGCACCGACCGCCCACACCGGGCGGCCGGCCACGCATTCCCCCGTCATACGGATCAGCCCTGCTTCGGCGCGGCCTGCTGGACGACCTCGAAGGACCACACAGTGGAGCCGGAGGCGGCCGGCTTCGGGCGCTCGGCACCCTCGCCGCCGCCCTGGTGCGCGGCCTTCATCGGCCCCTCCATCCACGCCTGGAAGGACTCCTCGTCCCGCCACCGCGTGTACACCAGGTACTGGTCGGTGCCCTCCACCGGGCGCAGCAGCTCGAACCACTCGAAACCGTCGGAGGACTCCACGGCGCCGGCGCGCGAGGCGAAGCGCTTCTCCAGGACCTCCCGCTGCTCCTCGGGGACGGTCAGCACATTGATCTTCACGATGCTCATGCCGTCATCCTGCCGCATCGGTCCGCGCGCACGAGAGAGCCCCCTGCCGCGGGGCAGGGGGCTCTCTCGTGCAGTCGGCGCGGGCGGGTCAGGCCGCCTTGCTCAGTTCGCGGGCCTCGGCCTCGGTGGCCACCGCGGGCTTGGAGCCCGGGAGCGGGCGGCCGGCGCTCTCGGCCATCTTCCACACCGCGAGACCGCCGATGACGCCGGCGGCCATCATGTAGTACGCGGGCATCATCTTGTCGCCGGTCGCGCTGATCAGGGCCGTCACGACCAGCGGGGTCGTGCCGCCGAAGAGCGAGACGGAGATGTTGAAGCCGATCGAGAGGGAGCCGTAGCGGACCTTCGTCGGGAAGAGCGCGGGCAGCGTGGACGGCATCGTCGAGGTGAAGCAGACCAGCAGCAGGCCGAGCGCGGCCATGCCCAGGCCGATCGCGGCCAGCGAGCCCTGGCGGATCAGCAGCAGCGCCGGGACGGAGAGGACGAAGAAGCCGATGCAGCCGGCGGCGATGACCGGGCGGCGGCCGAAGCGGTCGGAGAGCCGGCCCGCGAACGGCTGGACGCACATCATCAGGGCCATCACGGCCAGCACGACCAGCAGGCCGTGCGTCTCGTCGTACTTCAGCTCCGAGGTCAGGTAGCTCGGCATGTACGACAGCAGCATGTAGTCCGTGACGTTGAAGACCAGGACCAGGCCGACGCAGAGCAGCATCGCGCGCCACTGGCCGAAGATCATCTCGCGGATGCCGGTCTTCTTCTCGGCGGCGCGGCGCTCCTTCTCCTGCTCCGCCGCCTCCTTCTCCATCTCCGCGAAGGCCGGGGTCTCCTCCAGGCGCATCCGCAGGTACAGGCCGATGACGCCCATCGGGCCCGCGATCAGGAACGGGATCCGCCAGCCCCAGGAGATCAGGTCGTCGTGGCTGAGCAGCGCGGTCATCAGGGTGACCAGGCCGGCGCCGCCGATGTAGCCGGCCAGCGTGCCGAACTCCAGCCAGCTGCCGAGGAAGCCGCGCTTCTTGTCGGGCGAGTACTCGGCGATGAAGGTGGAGGCGCCGCCGTACTCACCGCCGGTGGAGAAGCCCTGCACGAGGCGGGCGATCAGCAGCAGCACCGGGGCCCAGACGCCGATGGCGGCGTACGAGGGGATCAGGCCGATCGCGAAGGTGCCGATCGCCATCATGATCATGGTGATCGCGAGGACCTTCTGGCGTCCGATACGGTCGCCGAGCGGGCCGAAGACCATGCCGCCGATGGGCCGCACGAGGAAGGCCGCCGCGAACGCTCCGAACGTCGACAGCAACTGCGCGGTCGGGTTCCCGGAGGGGAAGAAGACCTGCCCGAGGGTGACCGCGATGTAGCTGTAGACGCCGAAGTCGAACCACTCCATCGCGTTACCGAGCGCGGCGGCCGAGACGGCCCGTTTGGCCATGGCCGGGTCGACGACCGTGGCACCGTGCACCGAGGTGCTGGACGGACTTTTCGTGCGGGTATCCGGGCCGGGTGCGACGGAAGTGTGCGTCGGCACGTGCTCGCTCGCCTGCGCTCTCTGGGACGACTGCAAAACGTTCGCCCGCCGGGCCTCCGACAAGCAAACGACGGGCCTCCGGCAAGCGAACATCGACCATAGGGGCAGAACGGACCGTCACGGAGTGTGCACGGTTGCATAAAGGAATCGGCTAAAAGCGCCGCATCGCAAGGGCGACCTCGGCGCCAAACCGGACATCGCGAAAGTATGCCTGTGATCCTTGTCGCTGCGATCCGGCGGAACTGGGGCGTTTCGTGTGGCCTGGCGCACGTGGACGGCGCGGCACTCCGGTGAGTACCGCGCCGTCGGATCGTCGCCCGTCCAGCATCCGCCCGGCGGCGGTGGAGCGCCACTCGGACGGATGCGGGCCGGCCGGTCAGCAGGTCACGGCTGTCGGCCGGTAACGGTGTCGGCCGGTGACGGCGGTCAGCCGGTGACGGTGATCTGTGCGGCCGGGTCGGTCGTGTCGGACACCGTGTACGTGGCACCGAACGTCGAGGTGGTCGCGCTGGTCGGGCAGCCGAAGCCGCCGGTGACGGTCACCGGGACCGTTGCGCCCGAGAAGGTGAGCGTGGACGGCGCGCCATTGGCCCACGTGCCGTTCACGGTGGCGGGCCCGGCGGGCGCCGCCGTGACCGTACAGGTGGCGAGGCCGCTGGTCTTCACGACGACGCCGCCCTGGGGGATCTGCATGGCGGCCGTGCTGGGCGCGCCGTTCTGCATGGCCACGCCCCAGCTGCCGCTGGTGGTGACGGTGGCGCTGACGCCCGCCATGCTCGTCGTGCAGGAGCTGTACGTCGGGGCGGTGATCGTACTGGCCACCGGGCCCGCGTCGTTGTGGTTCGCGGGCGCGTCCGGGACCTTGCCGGTGGCGTTGGAGACCGTACAGGTCACGGTCACCGAACCGGCCTTGAAGGTGGCCTTGCCGCTGAGCTTCGCGGCGAAGGCGTGGCCGGCGGGGGTGACGGTGGTGGAGCCGGCCGCGGCGGGGGCCGCCGCGGTGGCCGGGGCGGTGACGGCCAGGCACAGCGCGCCGGCCGCCGCGACGCCGGTGCCGGCGGCGAGCAGGGTGCGGACGGAGGCGCGGCGGGACGTGCCGGGTCTGAGGTGGTGTCTCATCGGGGGGAGCTCCTTCACGGTTGCCGTTGTTGCGGGTGAACGTGCGGTTACCGGTGCGGAGGTGCGGGGGGTGGGTCGGTGGGGGTGCCGGACTCTGCGGTGGGCGGCTCCGGGGCCGCGGAGTCCACGGCGGCCGGCAGCGGCTGCCACGCGAACATCAGGGCGCCGCCGAGGATGCCGAGCACGGTGCCGATCAGGAAGCCGCCGAGGTTGGACATGACCAGCGCGGCGGCCGCCAGCAGGACGGTCAGTACGCCTGCCAGCCCGCGGTACTGCGGCGCGATCCAGACCGCCAGGCCGAGCACGATCATCACCAGCCCGAGCAGCACGGACGGGATGCCGGCGATGCCCTGCTGCAGCATGATCTTCAGCGGGGCGAGCGGGATCACGCAGATCTCGGCGCCCGCCAGGATCGTGGCCAGCCCGCCCCAGAAGGGGCGCGCCTTGCGCCAGTGCCACCAGGCGGAGCGAGGGCGGGCCGGACCGTCGGCCGACCGCCGGGCCGTCGGTCGCCGGGTCAGAAGCATTCCTTCTTGCCCTTGCTGATCTTCATGCTCAGGCCGGAGAGCTTGAAGGTGCCCGCGTTGGTCGCCCACGCGGTCTGCTTCAGATCGGTGATGTGCACGTCATCGGCCTGCTGGGAGAACGCGTCCTGCATGCCCTGCGCGTCGGCCGGCCCCTTGTCCAGCGTCGACGCGTCGCGGCCGATCTCGATGTTGTGGAAGGACGCGTTGCCGGAGAGCTGGGTGGCGTCCACGTAGAGGTTCTTGGCCTCGACGGGCTTGCCGTTCTTGCCCGCGGTCAGGTTGAGCGAGATGTTGCCCAGTACCGGCAGCTTGGTGACCACCGACTGGCAGAGGTTGTTCAGTTCCGCCTTCTTGATGGCGGTCACCGCGACCGGCAGCAGCTCGCCGCGGGCGTTCGCGTCCACGCCGCCGTACTGCGCGAAGCCGTCCCCGTCGAGGCTGCTCGCCGAGACCTTGAACTGCTGGCCCGATACGGCGAAGGACGCCGCCAGCGCCCCGTTGGCCAGGGCGATGGCCAGGGCCGCGGTGCCCGCGAAGGCCGGGACGGCGAGCACGGCGAACTTCCGCGCGCTGACGCGTCCCGTGACCGGTCTGCCGTGTGCGTCTTTCATGGCATATATCCCCTTCGATGCGTGCGTGATCGATGAGTGGGGGGAGAAGAGAGAAGAGCGAGGCGCGTGGGGAGGGGGTGAGCGCGGCGGGTCGAGCCGCGAGCCCGGTGTTACCGACTGCCAGTGTTACCGCCGGTGTTACTGGCGAGTTGAGTTGAATGTAAGTGCGCCAGTAGGCGTTGGCAAGGTTGCGCGGCAGATGGTTTTCCGCCAAAAGGGAAGGGCGGTGGGCCCCCGCCACCCGGGGGCCCCCCCCCTAAGGCGGACCGGCGGTTGGCGTTATTGGCGGGTGCGGGGGGGAACCCGATAAGTCCCCCCCCAACGAGACGCCGGTGAGCCCAGCCCGGCGCCG
>NZ_JBITXL010000004.1:158960-206208 GCF_044544685.1 Streptomyces sp. NPDC053542 | reverse complement strand
TTTCCCGCGTGGTTTTGGGGGGTTTTTTTTTTTATGTATGCGGCTGCGTTGGGGGTTGCTTGGGGGGGGGGTTTTTTGTTTCCCCCAAACCGGGGGGGGGGGGCCCCCCCCCCGCGCGGCCCCCCACCGCCCTTACGGCGAACGGGAGTTGCTCGTACTGGCAGGGTGCGGGAGTCACCCGTAACTGACCCGCAGCTCCTTGACGCCGTTGAGCCACGCCGAGCGCAGCCGCCGGGGGTCGCCGGTCAGCGCGATGTCCGGCAGGGCGTCGGCGATGGCGCGGAAGATCAGGTCGATCTCCAGCACCGCGAGGGACTTGCCGAGGCAGAAGTGCGGGCCGCCGCCACCGAAGCCCAGGTGCGGATTGGGGTCGCGGGTGATGTCGAAGACCTCGGGCCGGTCGAACACCTCGGGGTCGTTGTTGGCGGACGCGTAGAAGATGCCGACCCGCTGGCCCTCCTTGATGTGCGCCCCGCCCAGCTCGGTGTCCTGGGTGGCGGTGCGCTGGAAGGAGACCACCGGGGTCGCCCAGCGCACGATCTCCTCGGCGGTGGTCGACGGCCGCTCCCTCTTGTACAGCTCCCACTGCTCGGGGTGGGTGAGGAAGGCGTGCATGCCGTGCGTGATCGCGTTGCGGGTGGTCTCGTTGCCCGCCACGGCCAGCAGCAGCACGAAGAAGCCGAATTCGTCGCTGCCGAGGTTGCCCTCGTCCTCCGCCGCCACCAGCCGGCTGACGATGTCCTTCGCCGGGCACTCCTTGCGCGCCGCCGCGAGGTTCATCGCGTACGAGATCAGCTCCATGGCGGCGTTGGTGCCGACCTCTTCGGTGATCGCCAGCTCGGGATCGTCGTACGCGATCATCTTGTTCGACCAGTCGAAGATGCGGGAACGGTCCTCCTGGGGGACGCCGATCAGCTCGGCGATGGCCTGCAGCGGCAGCTCACAGGCGATGTCGGTGACGAAGTCGCCGCGGCCGTTCTTCTTCGCCTCCGCGACGATCCGGGTGGCGCGCTCGCGCAGCGCGTCCTCCAGCGCGCGGATGGAGCGCGGGGTGAAGCCGCGCTGGACGATCTGGCGGACCCGGGTGTGCTCGGGCGGGTCCATGTTGATCATGATGAGCTTCTGGACGTCGATCTGGTCGCGGGTCATCGACTCGTTGAAGCGGATGATCGCGGTGTTGCGGTTCGTCGAGAAGACGTCCGGCCGGGTGGAGACCTCCTTGACGTCCGCGTGCCGGGTCACCACCCAGTAGCCGTCGTCCTCGAAGCCGGCGATGTTGTGCGGCTGGGCGTTCCACCACACGGGCGCGGTCCGCCGCAGCCGGGCGAATTCGGGGAGGGGTACGCGTTCCTGGTAGACGTCGGGATCGGTGAAGTCGAACCCGTCGGGCAGCGCGGGGCAGGGCATCGGCGACTCCAGGTCCGGGTTGGGTCCGGCTTGCCTGCTCGTTCTGACGGGCTCACGCGCTTGTGCTGACGAGCCATCAGAATCTGCCGCGAAGGTAGTAACGAGTTCTACAAGTGGCAAGGCTCACGCGGGAAATGCTTGCGAGTACGGCCGACGCAGCACCCTTGCGCGGGCGCGTGTGGCTCGTGAGACTGGGCGGCAGAACTAGAACGCGTACTAGTTCTGTCCGGGTGCCGGGCCGCCCGGACAGCCAGGAGAGGACGAGTCATGGCCGCTGAACCCGTCATCGTCGAAGCCGTCCGCACGCCGATCGGCAAGCGCGGGGGAGCGCTCGCCAATCTCCACCCCGCCTACCTACTGGGCGAGACGTACCGCGAACTCCTGGCGAGAACAGCCATCCAGCCGGACTGCGTCGAGCAGATCGTCGGCGGGACGGTCACCCACGCCGGCGAGCAGTCCATGAACCCGGCCCGGAACGCCTGGCTGGCCGTGGGGCTGCCGTACGAGACCGCCGCGACCACCGTGGACTGCCAGTGCGGCTCCTCCCAGCAGGCCAACCACATGGTCGCCAACATGATCGCGGCCGGCGTCATCGACGTGGGCATCGGCTGCGGCGTCGAGGCGATGTCCCGCGTCCCGCTCGGCAGCGGCTCCAAGCACGGCCCCGGCAAGCCCTTCCCCGACGAGTGGCACGTCGACCTGCCCAACCAGTTCGAGGCGGCCGAACGCATCGCCCGCAAGCGCGGCCTGACCCGGGAGAACGTCGACGCGCTCGGGCTGATCTCGCAGGAACGGGCCGCGCGGGCATGGGCCGAGGAGCGCTTCAAACGCGAGACGTACGCGGTCCAGGTGCCCACCACCGAGGAGGAGCAGGCGGCCGGGCAGGGCATGTGGCGGCTGGTCGACCACGATGAAGGGCTGCGCGACACGAGCATGGAGGCGCTCGGCTCGCTCAAGCCGGTCATGCCCACGGCCGTCCACACGGCGGGCAACTCCTCACAGATCTCCGACGGCGCCGCCGCGGTGATGTGGGCGTCCAAGCGGATGGCCCGGGCGCTCAAGCTGAAGCCCCGGGCGCGCATCGTCGCCCAGGCGCTGGTCGGCGCCGACCCGCACTTCCACCTGGACGGGCCGGTCGACGCGACCCGGGCGGTCCTCGGTAAGGCCGGGATGTCCCTCAAGGGCATCGACCTCGTCGAGATCAACGAGGCGTTCGCGTCCGTCGTCCTGTCCTGGGCGCAGGTCTTCGAACAGGACCTGGAGAAGGTGAACGTCAACGGCGGAGCGATCGCGCTCGGCCACCCGGTGGGCGCGACCGGGGCCCGCCTCATCGCCACCGCACTGCACGAACTGGAGCGCGCCGACAAGGAATTCGCCCTGATCACGATGTGCGCGGGCGGTGCGCTGGCGACGGGGACGATCATTCAGCGGCTGTGACGATCGGCCGGCGGCGGAGCCGGGCGGCGGTGCGGGGTGGCCGCGCTCGCGGCCCGGCGGCCATTGTCAGTGGCGCCTGTCACACTCCTGGCATGATGACAGATTCGACGGAACCGACGAATTCGGCAGAACTGACAGATGCCGCAGGGCCGACAGGGCCACCGAAGATCCCTACGGAGAACTTGCCGCCGGTCTGGGCGGGGGAGGAGGAGCGCCCGGCACCGCCCCTCGTCGGGGACGAGCGCGAGATCCTCACCTCGTTCCTGGACTGGCATCGCAGGACCTTCGAGCTGAAGTGCGCCGGGGTGCCGCCCGAGCGCCTCTCCGAGAAGAGCGTTCCGCCGTCCGGGCTGAGCCTGCAGGGCCTGATCCGGCATCTCGCCGGTGTCGAGCACTGGTGGCTGCGCGTGCAGTTCGCGGGCGAGCGGGACGACTTCCCTTACTACTCCGACGACCATCCCGACCAGGACTTCGAGATGCTGGAGGGGGACGTCGAGGAAGAGCTGGCGTTCTGGCGCGCCGAGTGCGCGCACTCCCGCAAGCTCGTCGCCGCCGCGCCCTCCCTGGACGCGACGGGCACGCATGCGGCGAGCGGCCGGCCCATCGCGCTCCGCCGCATCCTGGTGCACCTCATCGCCGAGTACGCCCGGCACAACGGCCACGCGGACCTGCTCCGCGAACGCCTCGACGGCGCGACCGGGGTCTAGGACCCGGGCGCGCCGTCGGGAGGGGGGAGCCGGTTGAGAACGAGAACTCAGTACCAGTTGTGGGACTGCCAGAAGGACCAGGCGCCGCAGGGGCTGCCGTAGCGCTCGTTCATGTAGTTCAGGCCCCACTTGACCTGGGTGGCGGGGTTGGTCTTCCAGTCCGCGCCGGCCGAGGCCATCTTCGAGCCGGGCAGCGCCTGGACGAGGCCGTACGCGCCGGAGGAGGCGTTGGTGGCCTGCGGGTTCCAGCCGCTCTCGCGCTCCACGATGTTGCTGAAGCACTGGAACTGCCGCGCGTCCGGGATCTGCTGGTGCGCCGCGGCCTGCGCCTGGGCCGCGCCGGCCGGTGCTTCGGCCGCGCCGGCCCGGTCGGCGGCGTGCGCGGGGGACGCGCCGAAGGCGGCCGCGGCGGCGCCGAGGGCCACGGCACCGACGGCGGCGGCGCCTGCGGCCCGCTTGCGGGAGACGGTGGGGGAAGCGGTGCGGCCGGCGGGCGAGGACACGGGGGACAGCACGGAGGAAGGACCTTCCGACGGGGTACGGGGGAGGAGTCGCCGTGGGCGAGACGAGTCGCGAGGCGAGCTGCGTCGCCGGGCAGCGGTGAGGTTTGCGAACCCGGCGACCACTTCACCGTGGGAGGTGGCTCGGGGTGCGGGCAAGCGCCGCTGTTACGTAGCCGCTTCGTACCGGGCCGTGGGCCCGGCGGGCGAAACCGGGGCGAGGCCCGTGCCGGCTCCTGCTACCGGGCCTCGTATGTGACCAAGGTCCTTGTGCGTGGCTTCACAAGGAGAGCGGGGTGGGAGGGGAGGGGGCGGGGGGGAGGCCCCCCGGGGGGAAGTGGCGGAGGGGGGTGCCCTCAGGCGTCGCCCGACTACGTCGTGTCCGCGAGGCGGCGGGCGCGGTGCCTGGCGACGTTGAGGCGGTTGCCGCACAGGTCGGGCATGCAGTACCGGCGCCGGCCCGCCTTGCTCGTGTCGACGAACATCCCGTCGCACACGGGCGAGGCGCAGTGGCGGACGCGGTCGTGGGACAGGGTGCGCACCACGCCCAGCAGGCCGGTGCCGATCAGTGCCGCCAGCTCGTCGGCGAGCGGGGTGCGCGGTCCGGTGGTGACGTACCACTGCCAGTGGCCGTCCGGGTCCCGGGCCAGGAGCGGCCCCGTGCCCGCCCGGCTGACCAGCGCGTTCGCGCCTTCGGCGAGCCGGTCCTCGCTGTCGAACTCCAGGAGCGCCCGCACCTCCCGGCGGAGCGCGAGGACCTGCTCCAGGTCCGCTTCGCTCGGTCGGCTGCCCGGGGCCGCGGCGTCCGCGGCGTCCACCGGGATGCGGTGCTCGTCGAGGAAGCGGCCGAGCGCGGCCGGGTCGACGAGCACCTCGCCGGTGCTCCGGCGGACCAGGGCGGAGGTGTTGACCAGGTCGGTCGCGACGCCCGCCCCGAGTGCGTAATCGGAAAGAGGAAGTTTCACGTCCTACTCCGGCCATGTAAGGGGATAACGTCGAGCATATCCATTAGCTCTGCAGGGGCGGCGGAACACCCCTTCACTCGGAACGCGTCGGCTGCGGGGCGAAGGCCACCGGGGTGTCGAAGGCCGCGCGGCGGGTGGCGCGGCGGAGGGCCTTCAGGACGGTGGGGCCGAGGGTGAGGGTGAGGACGATCGTGAGTACCGCGCGGGGGAGGTCCCAGCCGAGGGAGGTGGCCAGGCAGTACGCGGCGAAGCGGGCGAGGTTGTCGGGGAGCGGGTCGCCGGGGACGAAGGAGACGCCGGAGGCGAGGCCCGCGATGTACGGCCAGCCCTGGAGGTTCATGATCAGGCCGTAGAGGAGGGAGGCGAATGTGCCGTAGACCGCGAGCAGCAGCACCTCGCGGCGGCCGCGGAGCCGGTCGGGGCCCGGGAGCAGGCCCGCGCCCATCGACACCCAGCCCATCGACAGCATCTGGAACGGCATCCACGGGCCGACACCGCCGGTGAGGAGCGCGGAGGCGAACATCGAGACCGCGCCGAGCACGAAGCCGAAGCCCGGTCCCAGCACCCGGCCCGACAGCACCATCAGGAAGAACATCGGCTCGATGCCGGCCGTGCCCGCGCCGAGGGGGCGCAGTGCGGCGCCGGCCGCGGCGAGTACGCCGAGCATCGCGATCGCCTTGGCGTCCAGGCCGACGTCCGCGATGGTCGCCACGACCACGGCGAGGAGGAGGGGGAGCAGGGCGGCGAAGAGCCAGGGCGCGTCCTTGGAGTGCGCGAGGCCGGACGCGGAGTCCGCCAGCAGCGGCCAGCCGAAGGCCATCACGCCGAGGACGGAGACCAGTACGAGCGCTGCCACCGACCGCGGGCCGAGCCGCACGGCCCGCACCTGCCGCTGCGCCGTACCGGAACCGGAAGCCCGCACGGCCCGCACCCTCCTGCCCGTCCGTGCCGGCCGTGTACTCATGCCGTGTGCTCCAGTTCGGCCAGGGCGTGGGTGACCTGGGGGACGGTGAGCCAGGGGAGCGGCGCGAGGACCTTGGCGACCTGCGGGGCGAAGGCCGGGGAGGCGACCACGACCTCGGCGGTCGGGCCGTCCGCGACGATCTCGCCGTCGGCCAGGATGACGACGCGGTGGGCGAGTTCGGCGGCCAGTTCGACGTCGTGGGTGGCGAGGACGATCGCGTGGCCCTCGGCGGCGAGCGTGCGCAACACCTCCACCAGGCGGGCCTTGGCCGCGTAGTCCAGGCCGCGGGTCGGCTCGTCGAGGAGGAGCAGCGGGGGCCGCGCGGTGAGGACCACGGCGAGCGCGAGGGCGAGGCGCTGGCCCTCGGAGAGGTCGCGCGGGTGAGTGCCGTCCGCGACGTCCGGCAGCAGCCGGGTGACCAGCGCCCGGCAACTGCCCGGTGCCGCGCCCGCGTCGGCGTCCGCCGCCGCGCACTCGGCGCCGACGGTGTCCGCGTACAGCAGGTCGCGCGGCTCCTGCGGTACCAGCCCGACCCGGCGCAGCAGCTCGCGCGGCCCGGTGTGGTGCGGCACTGCGCCACCCACGTGTACCGAGCCGGCGGCCGGTTCGTGCATGCCGACCAGGGTGTTGAGCAGCGTGGATTTGCCCGCGCCGTTGCGGCCCATCAGGGCGACGGTCTCGCCGGGGTGTACGGACAGGCCGACGCGGTGCAGGGCGTCGATGCGGCCGCGGCGTACGGAGAGTCCGGTGGCCTCGGCGACCGGCGCGGACGGCTGTGACCGCACGCCGGCCGCCCCCGCCGGAGAAGCCGGAGAAGCTGGAGACGCGGGAGAAGTCGGAGACGCGGGAGACGCCGGGGACCGCCCCGCCAGCCGCTCGCGCAGTGCGCCGGCCTTGCGGCGGGCGTCCCGTACGGTCAGCGGCAGCGGTGACCAGCCCGCCGCCCGGCCGAGGGCGACGACCGGCGGGTGGACCGGGGAGACGGCCATGATCTCGGCGGGCTCGCCGATGACGGGCGCGGCGCCGGGCGCGGGCAGCAGGATGACTTGGTCCGCGTACTGGACGACGCGTTCCAGCCGGTGTTCGGCCAGCAGGACCGTCGTGCCGAGGTCGTGGACCAGGCGCTGGAGCACGGCCAGTACCTCCTCGGCGGCGGCCGGGTCCAGCGCGGAGGTCGGCTCGTCCAGGACGAGCACCTTGGGGTGCGTGGTGAGGACGGACCCGATGGCGACGCGCTGCTGCTGGCCGCCGGAGAGGGTGCTGATGGGCCGGTCGCGCAGCCCCGCGAGGCCGAGGAGGTCGAGGGTCTCCTCGACGCGGCGGCGCATCACGTCGGGCGCGAGGCCGAGCGATTCCATGCCGTACGCCAGCTCGTCCTCGACGGTGTCGGTGACGAAGTGGGAGAGCGGGTCCTGGCCCACCGTGCCGACCACGTCGGCCAGTTCGCGCGGCCGGTGGGTGCGGGTGTCGCGGCCGTCGACGGTGACCCGGCCGTGCAGGGTGCCGCCGGTGAAGTGCGGTACGAGGCCGGAGACGGCGTTCAGTACGGTCGATTTGCCGACGCCGGACGGGCCCACCAGCAGGCAGAGTTCGCCCTCGGGGACGGTCAGGTCGACTCCTTGGACGGCGGGTGCGCCCGCGTCCCCGTAGGTGACCGACACCTGCTCGAACCGGATCACGTCGTCCTCTCCTTCAGGTTCTGCGGGTCCTTCGGGTCCTGCGGGTCCTTCGGCCTCTGCGGGCGCTGCGTCTCGGGCTTCGCGGCCTTCTCGGGCTTCGCGGGCTTCGCGGGCGAGTTCGCCGGTACCGGAGCGACGAATGCCGGGATCAGTCCGGCCAGCACCGAGAGCGCGGGCCAGAGCGGGAGCTCCGGCGCCGTCAGCGGTACGGCCGGCGGGTGCAGGGCCGCGGGCGCGTAGGAGCCCGCCCAGATCATCAGTGCGGCCACCGCCACGCCGGAGCCCGCGACCAGCCAGGCGCGTACGCCCCAGCGGTCGGGCCGGTAGCGGGTGCGGACCGAGCGGCGGCCGCCCAGCCACAGTCCGGTGAGCGCGGCGGCGAGCCCGGCCGCCAGCACCGGCAGCCCGTACCCGGCGCCCTGGGCCGCGAGCAGTCCGTAGGTACCGGCGCAGATGCCGAGGAGGCCGCCGAGCGTGAGCGCCGTGGTGGTGTGCCGGACGGCGCGCGGTACCTGCGCGGTACGGCCGTACCCGCGGGCGTCCATCGCCGCGGCGAGCGCCACCGAACGCTCCAACGCGCCTTCCAGTACCGGCAGTCCGACCTGGAGCAGGGCCTTGACGCCGCGGTCGGCGCGGCCGCGCAGCCGGCGTGCCGCGCGCAGCCGCTGGACGTCCGCGACCAGGTTCGGGGCGAAGGTCATCGCCACGACGACGGCCACGCCCGCCTCGTAGAGCGCGCCGGGCAGGGACTTCAGCAGCCGGGCCGGGTTGGCGAGCGCGTTGGCGGCGCCCACGCAGATCAGCAGCGTGGCCAGCTTCAGCCCGTCGTACAGGGCGAAGAGCATGCCCTCGGCGGTGACCCGGCCGCCGATCCGCACGCCGCGCGCCCAGTCGGGCAGCGGCACTTCGGGGAGCGTGACCAGGATGTGCGTACCGGGGACGGGCGAGCCGAGCACAAAGGCGAAGACCAGCCGGATGGCGAGCACGACCAGGCCGAGCTTGACGAACGCGCCGTAGGACCGGGCCCAGGGCGCGTCGGAGCGCCGGGCCGCGACCACGTATCCGGCGACGCCGATGAGCAGGCCGAGAAGGAGCGGGTTGGTGGTGCGGGACGCGGCCGTCGCGAGGCCCAGTGCCCACAGCCACCACGCGCCGGCGTGCAGCGCGCGCCCCCGTGTGGCGAGGGGAGCGCGCAGCCGGGCGGCGGCGCCTGGCCGGTCGGGGGCGCGGCGGCCCGGCCGTGCGCCCGTCACGTCGCTCGTCACGGTTCCCCGGCCGCCGCTCATCCGCGCCGGCGCCGGGCCTGCCACACCGCGGCGGCGCCGAGGACGGCGACCGCGGCGATGCCGCCGATCAGGCCGGCGGAGGGCCCGCCGGCACCGGAGCCGGACGCGCCGCCCTCGGGCGCCGCGGACCCGCCGGACCCGGGCGAGCGGTCCGACGCCCCGCCCGACGACCCGCCCGCCTGCTCCGCACACCCCGTCTCCGGATAGCCCGATATCGCGCACAGCAGCGCACTGGAGTCGTACCGCAGCGGCGCCGCGACCGCGGCCAGCGCGTCGCCCGCGCTCGCGTCCTCGGGCACCCGCACGCACTCCGTACGGGCCGCGGGCGGCGTCTCGCCCTTCGGGGCGTCCGCCGCGGTGCCGAAGTCGAGGACGACGGCGACCCGCTTGCGGCCGTCCGCCGCCTTCGTACCGCCGCAGACCGCGTCGAAATCGGCGGCCGCGCGCGGCTTCGCGGCGCGCGCGGAATCGGCGCTGACGGTGAAGCGGAAGCCGGCCACGGCGCCGTCGGCGGGGCGCGCCGTCGACGGCCCCTCGGTGGCGTACGTCCAGCCGCCGCCCCCGTGGGCCGCCGCGTCCGCCGTCCAGAAGGACCAGTAGCGGTACTCCTCGGCGTGCGCGGGCGCGGCGGCCAGGCCCGTGGCCGTACCGGCCAGGACCAGCGCACCGAGGCCGCGCGCGAGACGAACGGCGCTGCTCACAGCTGGTTCTGCTTCCTGCGGCCGCTCAGCAGGAAGCCGATGCCGGCGCCCGCCGCCAGGCCGACGAGCACGACCCACCACACGGAGACGCCGCCCTCGTCCTGCTTCTGATCCTTCTCGGCCTGCTGGTCCGAGACGGCGGATGCGGGCTTCGGGCCGGTCGCGTTCAGCTTCGAGACCAGGTCCGTGCCGCCGAAGTCGCGCGGGTCGCCGCCGGTGGCGTGCGCGGCGAGGATCAGCTGCGCGTACGCGGCCGGGCCGCTCTGCTTCGCCCAGGCCGCCGAGTGCCCGCGCAGCCAGCCCAGCGACTGCTTCGCCGCGTCGGCGCGCCCCGCGGCGGCCAGCGCGACGACGGCGTCGGCGGTGTTGCCGACGTCCGGCTGCGACTCGGCGCCGGGCATCGCGGACATCAGGTGGTGGCCGTGCGCGTCCAGGACGGAGCCGAGCTGGTCGGCGGCGCCGCCGGCGGCCGCGTGCGGGTCCTTCGCCGCCTCCTCGCAGGACGCGGCCTTCACGGAGTGCGCGCCCGGCTCGACCACGAAGCCCTTGCCCAGCGCGCCCAGTACAGCCGCTGCCGTCGCGTCCTCATTGGCGGCGAGCTTCCCGTCCTTGGCCTGGAAGGCGAACGCGCCGCGGTCCTTCTTCTCGGCGTCGCAGCCGAGACGGAAGGCGAGCAGCCCCTCGTACGGGGTCCTGCCGCCCTTCTTGGAGGTCACCGATGCCGGCTTCGTGCCCGTGGCGGCCAGCGCGCCGATCACCACCGAGGTGGAGTTGGCGTCGCTCGGGGCGTCGGCGGCGGAGCCCCAGCCGCCGTCGTCGTTCTGCGCGGACTTCAGCCAGGAGACGCCCTCGCGCACCGCGTCCGCGTGCCCGCCGACCGCGGCCAGCGCCTGCACGGCGGCGGCCGTCTGGTTGGTGTCCCGCATCGTCTTCGCGTCGCAGGGCTGCTCCGGGTCGGCGCGGTACGCGGTGAACGCGCCGTCGGCGCACTGCTGTCCGGCGAGCCAGTCCACCGCCGAGTCCGCCGGGCGCACGCCCGCGGTGTCCTGCGCCAGCAGCGCCAGCGACTGCCGCCAGACGCCGTCGTACTTCGGGTCCGTGCTGCCGTACAGGCCCTTCGGGAGCTTCGGGGACGCGGCGGGCGCGGGGTCGGCGGCGAACGCGGCCGGGGCAGCGGCCGCGCACAGCACGGCGGCGGCCAGGGCCGCGGCGCAGCGGCGCGCCGGGGCGGCGAGGGAGCGGGCCGTGATGGCCATGGGGTCGGTGCCTCTCGGTCGGTTCGCGGGGTGCGCGAGGTGGGAGGTCACGCAGCCGCACTCCGCCGCACCACGGCCGCGCGGCGCGCGGGCGCGGTGGCACCGGGCTCAGCTCCGTATACCTCGACGGTGCCGCGCGCCGGGCGGCCGCTGAAGGGCGGCCGTACGGTACGCGGGAGCCTTGGGTGTGCCCCGCCGGGCGTTCCGGCTCGCTCCGGCGCACGGGTGCGCGCCAGCGCTCACGGCTGCGGGTCAGCGCCGGTTTTCCACCGGCTTCCCCCGGTCGGGCACGAATGAACTTGTCCGGACCACTTTAACCGGCGGGTAGCGACCGGTCTCCGGCACGTACACCGTCGCCGCCGGATGGGAAGTCCCTCACACCGCCCGGTACGTCACCGGGTCCGAGCCCGGCACCGGCTCCGCCAGCCCCGTCTTCACCAGGCGCCGCAGATGCGCCTCGGCTTCGGAGACGGCGATGGTGCGCGAGCCGTACGGGATCTCCGCCCACGGGCGGTTCCACGTCATGGTCTCGGCGAGCTGCCACGGCGTGAGCGGGGCGGCGAGCAGGGCACGCAGGCCACCGAGCCGTTCCTCGTGGTGCGCGAGGAGCTCCGCCGCCCGCTCGGCGGCGCCGGTGAACGCGTGCTGGTGCGCGGGCAGTACCTCGGCGACGCCGAGCCGCGCGATCCGCTCCAGGGAGTCCAGGTAGTCGCCAATGGGGTCTCCCCTGCTCGAGCGAAGCCGAGAGCTTGGGGAAGGGTCGGCATAATGCGGGTCGTCCGGGTCCTCGTACAGGCCGACGTGCGGGCTGATGCCCGGCAGCAGGTGGTCGCCGGAGAAGAGGCGCCCGTTGCCGGGGTGCGCCGCCGGGTGCGCCTCCTCCAGGTGCAGGCAGACATGGCCCGGTGTGTGGCCCGGCGTCCAGACGGCGCGCAGCCGCCGCCCCGCGAGGTCCAGCAGCTCGCCGGGGACGATCTCGCGATCCGGGAGCGCGGGAGGTTTCTCGGGGAGCCCGCGTGTGCGCCCCTCGGCGCGGGCCGCGTAGAGCGGCGCGAGGTGCTCCTCGGGCGCGCCCGCCGCGGCCAGTTTGCCGATGAGGTACGTCAGCCAGGTCCCCGGCTCGGCCTCACGGGTGCGGCGGACGACCTCCGTGTCGGCGGCGTGCATCGCGATCCACGCGCCGGACGCCTCCCGGACCCGCGCCGACAGACCGTGGTGGTCGGGGTGGTGGTGGGTGACGAGCACGCCGTGGAGTTCGGTGACGTCGGTGCCGCAGGCGGTGAGCCCGGCGGTGAGCGCGTCCCAGGACGCCGGGTCGTCCCAGCCGGTGTCGATCAGCACCGGGCCGCGGTCCGTCTCCAGGACGTGGACGAGGGTGTGTCCGAGCGGGTTGTCCGGTATCGGGACGGCGATGCTCCGGACCCCGCCCCGGTGGTCGATCACATGCGGCATGCCACGCCCCTCTCGGCCCGCACGCCGTCGCGTGCATTGTTCAGCATAACTAGAACTGGTATCAGTTCTGATGCGGCGTCAGTTAATGCGCCAGGCAATGCGCCAGGCGATGCGTCGGACAGCGCATCGGGTAACGCGACCGCAGGAGGCGGAGTCGATGGCCGATCTGATCGAGCACGGACAGCTCTACATAGGCGGTGAGCTGGTCGATCCGGCCGGCGAGGACACCATCGAGGTCATCTCCCCGCACACCGAGCAGGTCATCGGCCGGGTGCCGCACGCCTCGCGGGCCGACGTGGACCGCGCCGTCACGGCCGCCCGCGCGTCCTTCGACTCCGGCGTCTGGGCGGACACGCCGCTCGCCGACCGGATCGCGGTCATCACGCGCATCAAGGACGCGTTCGCCGTGCGGAGCGAGGAGTTCGCGCGGCTCATCAGCGCGCAGAACGGCACCCCGTACACCGCGGGCGTCATGGTGCAGTCGCTGGCCGCGATGATGGCGTGGGACGCGGCGATCACGGTCGCCCGCGACTTCGCGTACGAGGAGCGGCGGCAGGGCGCCCTCGGGCCGCTGCTGATCCGCCGCGAGCCGGTCGGGGTGGTCGCGGCCGTGGTGCCGTGGAACGTCCCGCAGTTCACCGCCGCCGCCAAGCTCGCCCCCGCGCTGCTGGCCGGGTGCTCGGTGGTGCTGAAGGTGTCGCCGGAGACGCCGCTCGACGCGTACCTCCTCGCGGAGATCGCCACCGAGGCGGGGCTGCCCGAGGGTGCGCTCTCCATCCTCCCGGCCGACCGCGAGGTGAGCGAGTACCTGGTCGGGCATCCGGGCGTGGACAAGGTGTCCTTCACCGGGTCGGTCGCGGCCGGCAAGCGCGTCATGGAGGTGGCCGCGCGCCATCTCACGCGCGTGACACTGGAGTTGGGCGGCAAGTCGGCCGCGGTGATCCTGCCGGACGCGGACCTGGATGCGGCGGTCGCCGGGATCACGCCCTTCGCGTGGATGATCAACGGGCAGGCGTGCGTGGCGCAGACCCGCATCCTCGCGCCGCGCTCGCACTACGACGAGATCGCCGAGCGGTTCGCCGCGGCGGCCACGGCCCTGAAGGTCGGCGACCCGCTGGACCCGGCCACCGAGGTCGGCCCGCTGGTCGCCGAGCGGCAGCGGCGCCGTTCGCTGGAGTACATCGCGTCCGGGCAGCAGGAGGGCGCCAAGGTGCTGGCCGGCGGCGGCCGCCCGGCGGACCAGAAGACCGGCTGGTACGTCGAGCCGACCCTCTTCGGCGAGGTCACCTCCGGCATGCGGATCGCCCGCGAGGAGATCTTCGGCCCGGTGATCTGCCTGCTGCCGTACGAGGACGAGGCGGAGGCCGTACGGATCGCGAACGACTCCGACTACGGGCTGTCGGGCTCGGTGTGGACCGCCGACACCGAGCGCGGGATCGAGGTGGCGCGCCGGGTGCGCACCGGCACGTACTCCGTGAACACCTTCAGCCTGGACATGCTCGGGCCGTTCGGCGGCTACAAGAACAGCGGCATCGGGCGGGAGTTCGGCCCCGAGGGGTACGGCGCGTATCTGGAGCACAAGATGATCCACCTGCCGGCGGGGGCGTGAGCGCATGGGTGACCGCTGGCAGGTGGAGGTGGACCGCGGGGTCTGCATCGGCTCGGGGCTGTGCGCGAGCACGGCGCCCGGGGACTTCCGGCTGGACTCCGCGCGGCAGTCGCACCCGGTGGCGGGCGTCTCGGACGCCCAGGAAGCCGTGCTGGCGGCCGCCGAGGGATGTCCGGTCGAGGCGATCCTGATTACGGAGGCGGACTCCGGGGAATCAGTCTTCCCGCCGGAGGAGTAGCGCCCCGGCCCGAGCCCCATCGAACAGGCGTGCGACCTGCTGGTTCGTACTTAGAGTTACTTGTGCGTTCCTCACGGTGACCTCATGACGTCTGTGACTGTCCCTCCCTCCCGTCGCGTGGAAATCTCTATTCCACGCCGCCGAGGGGGGAGACGATGGACAAGCGGTACGAGGTGTACTGCCTGGCTGACAGGTATTTCTATGAAACCCCGGACCGTTTGTCCGTCGGGGAAAGCGCCGCAGCCGACGACAGTGCGGTGTACGAAGCGGCGCAGCGCGCGGTCCCCGAAGGGTGGCGTTGTTTCCTCTCCGGGGACTGGCTCCACGTCAATCCCGTGGACAGCGAGGGGAACCCGCGTCCGGGCAGGCCGAAGCAGGGGTGGAAGATACATGTGTCGGCCTGCCCGGACAATGCGGAGAAGATAGCGTCCAAGGTCTGGGACTACTGCGTGGCCCGGGCCATTCCCTTCAAATTCGTCCCCGGTCCGCGCCCGCTGCACCTGCGGAATTCCAAGTACGCGGACCGGGCCGCCAGCGGCAAATTCGCCACCATTTACCCGCTGGACGAAGCGGAATGCCACCGCGTTCTGGAGGAGCTGGGTTCGCTGCTGGACGGCGAGCCGGGCCCGTACATCCTGAGCGACCTGCGGTGGAACGACGGGCCGCTGTACGTGCGGTACGGCGGCTTCGCCCGGCGGTACTGCGTCGACGGCACCGGGGCGCTCGTGCCCGCCATCGAGAACCCCGACGGGCGGCTGGTCCCGGACCGCCGCGAGCCCGCCTTCCGGCCGCCGGAGTGGGTGCAGCTGCCCGGCTTCCTGGCCCCGCAGCTCGCGGCGCGCAACGCCACGACCGTCGCCGACCTGCCGTACGCCGTCGAGTCGGCGCTGCACTTCTCCAACGGGGGCGGCGTCTACGTCGGCCGGGACCGGAGCACCGGAGAGAGGGTGGTCCTCAAGGAGGCGAGGCCGCATGCCGGCCTCGCCGCCGACCGCGCCGACGCGGTCACCCGGCTGGAGCGCGAACGCGCCGCGCTGCACCGGCTGTCGGGCCTCGGCGTGGCCCCCGAGGTGCGCGACTTCGTCACCGTCGGCGACCACCGCTTCCTGGTCCTGGAGCACATCCCCGGCAAGCCGCTGAACTCGTTCTTCGCCGAGCGCCACCCGCTGCTCACCGCCGACCCCGACCCGGAGGCGCTCACCTCGTACACCGAGTGGGCGCTGGGCATGTACAACGCCGTCGAGCAGGCCGTCACCGCGGTGCACCGCCGCGGCCTGGTCCACAACGACCTGCACATGTTCAACATCATGGTCGCGCCCGACGAAATGAGCGTCACCCTGCTGGACTTCGAGGCCGCCACCGACGCCGACGACACGACCCGGCAGTCCCTCGCGCACCCCGGCTTCGTCGCCCCGCGCGACCTCACCGGCTACGACGTCGACCGGTACGCGCTGGCCTGCCTGCGCCTCGCGCTCTTCCTGCCGATGACCACGCTGCTGGCCATCGAGCGGGACAAGGCGGCGGACCTGGCCGAGATCGTCGTCCGCGAATTCCCGTGCGTGCCCGCCGGATTCCTGGAGGAGGCCGTGCGGACGATCTGCGCGCACCGGCCCGCCAGGCCGCGCATCCGGCGTCCCGCGCAGGCCCGCCACCTCGTCGCGGTCGACACCCGCGAACCGTACGTCTGCGACCCGGCCGACTGGCCGCGCAGCCGCGAGTCCATGGTCCGGGGCATCCTCGCCTCGGCCACGCCCGAGCGCACGGACCGCCTGTTCCCCGGCGACATCGCCCAGTTCGCCGACGGCGGCGGACTCGGCATCGCCCACGGGGCGGCCGGTGTCCTGTACGCGCTCCACGAGACGGGTGCCGAGGGGTTCGAGGAGGGCGAGGAGTGGTTACTGCGGCAGACCGCTCCGCCTCCCCTCGGCACCCCCCTCGGGTGCTACGACGGACTCGCCGGCGTCGCCTACGTACTGGACCGGCTCGGCCACCGCGAACGGGCCGACGAGCTGATCGAGCGGGTGCTCGCCGAGAAGTGGTACCGGCTCGCGCCCGACCTGTACGGGGGCCTGGCGGGCATCGGCCTCACCCTGGACCACCTGGCGCGCCGGCGCGGCGAACGCGAGCTGCGCGACCGGGCGCTGGAGGCGGCGGGCCACGCCGCCGACCGGCTGGAGAGCTGCGCGAACCGGGCCGGGCTGCTGCGCGGCGCGAGCGGCCCCGCGCTCCTCTTCCTGCGGCTGTACGAAGGCACCGGCGACCCCGGGCTGCTCGATCTCGCCGCGCAGGCGCTGCGCAGCGACCTCGCCCGGTGCGTCCGCAACGAACGCGGCACGCTGCTGGTCGACGAGGGCTGGCGCACCATGCCGTACCTCGGCGCGGGCTCGGCGGGCATCGCGATGGTGCTCGACGACTACCTGACGCACCGCGCCGACCCGGAGTTCGAGGAGGCGCGGGCCGCGATCCTGCCGGCCACCCAGGCCCGCTTCTACGCGCAGCCCGGCCTCTTCCGGGGCCGCGCCGGCATGGTGCTGCACCTGGCCCGCACGACGACGCCCGACCCCGACGTCGAGGCCGCGCTCGCCGCGCAGATCGCCGACCTGAGCTGGTACGCCATGCCCTACCGCGGCGAACTGGCCTTCCCCGGCGACCAGATGATGCGGCTCTCCATGGACCTGTCCACGGGCACGGCCGGCTGCCTGCTGGCCCTGGGCTCGGCCCTGCACGAGGAACCGGTGCAACTGCCGTTCCTCCCGCCGCTGCCGGAGCCGGACGGGCTGCGGATCGGATGACGACGACATGACACGACACGAGAGGACGCGAGACGTGGCACTGCTCGATCTGCAGATGCTGGAGGCTCCGGAGCACGAGGGTGATCCGGACAGCACCGTCAGCCTGCTGGCGTGCGAGGTCGAAGACAGCGCCCTGAGCCTCCTCCTCTGCTGACCCCCTGATCAGGTTCGTCCCGGTACGCGTCGACCGCGTGACCGGGAGGTGATACAGGCCGACCGCGGTACGGGAGGTGACCGTGCCCGGCCCGGATCGTGAGGTCCGGTCCGGTCCGGCACGGCACACCGCCCGCACCGTCCGGCCTGCTCCGGTGGCCGACGCCGGGACGAACCGGTGTGCGTGCGGCTCCTGGGGGAGCCGCACGCACACCATCCTCACCCCTCCGCTTCTTCGCCTGTCAGGTACAGCTCACCGCACGCCCCGTCCGCGAGCCCCCGTCCGCAAGACCCCTTCTGGGAGGAAGAACCCGTGACCGCCAAACCCGCCGACCGGCTGCTGCTCGGCGCGCTGCGCCACAGCGCCCCCCGGGCCTCGGCAGTCCTGCTGCTCACCACCGGCGGCGCCGCGGTCGGTCTCGCCCTCCCGGCCACCCTCGGCCACACGCTCGACCTGCTGCTCGACGGCGGCCCCGCGCCGTGGCCCTGGCTGTCCGCCTGCGCCGGACTCACCGCCCTGGTCGTCCTCATCGGCGCGCTGGACGGGCTGCTCACCGGCACGACGGACGCCCGCGCCACCGCCTGGCTGCGGCGCCGGGCGCTGCGCGGCGTACTGGCCGCCGGTCCCACGGCGACCGAACGGTACGAGCCCGGCGACCTGGTGTCGCGCCTCGTCGGCAACGCCGGCACGGCCGGCACCGCGCCCACCGCGCTCGCCGCCACCGCGGCGACGGCGCTCACCCCGGTCGGCGCGCTGGTGGCGCTGGCCCTGCTCGACCTGTGGACCGCGGCCGCCTTCGTCATCGGACTGCCGCTGCTGGCGCTGCTGATGCGCGCCTTCGTCCGCGACACCGGGGACTGCGTGGCGCAGTACCAGCGGATCCAGGGCGACATCGCGGGGCGCCTCCTCGAAGCGGTCGGCGGCGCCCGCACCATCGCGGCCGCCGGCAGCCACGAGCGCGAGGCGGCCCGCATCCTCACGCCGCTGCCGGCCCTCTCCCGCCAGGGCCACCGCATGTGGCGGGTGCGCGGCCGCTCCACCGCCCAGGCCGCCGCGCTGGTCCCGCTGCTGCAGATCGCCGTGCTCGCCGTCGGCGGGCTGCGGCTGCTCAGCGGCGCCCTCAGCGTCGGCGACCTGCTCGCCGCCTCCCGGTACGCCGTGCTCGCGGCCGGCGTCGGCATGCTCGTCGGCCACCTCAACGGCCTGGTGCACAGCCGCGCCGCGGCCCGCCGGCTCACCGAGCTCCAGGACCTGCCCGCCATCGAGTACGGCGACCAGGAGGCGGCGGGGGAGGCCGTGCCGGAGGACGCGGACGCGCAGACGGAGGCAGGCGCGCGTACGGAGGCGGGCGCCGGGACGTGCGCGGGGGCGCTCGAACTGCGCGGCATCACCGTGCGGAAGGCCGGACACAGAGTCCTGGACGAGCTCAACCTGAGCGTGCCCGGCGGCTGCACGATGGCGATCGTCGGCAGCTCCGGCACCGGCAAGTCCCTGCTCGCCGCGGTCGCCGGGCGGCTGATCGAACCGGACGAGGGCGAGGTCCTGCTGGACGGCGAGCCGCTGCGCCGCCTCAGCCACTACGCGCTGCGCCGCTCGATCGGCTACGCCTTCGAACGGCCCGCGCTGCTGGGCGACACGGTCCACGACACCGTGGCGTACGGGGTGTACGAGCCGGGACCGGGCGACGTGGAGGCGGCGGCCCACGCGGCGGGCGCCGCGTCCTTCATCCGGCGGCTGCCCGAGGGGTACGCCACGCCCTGCGCCGACGTGCCGCTGTCCGGCGGGGAGGTGCAACGCCTGGGGCTGGCCCGCGCGTTCGCGCACGCCGAGCGGCTGCTGATCCTCGACGACGCGACGTCCAGCCTCGACACGGTCACCGAACTCCGCGTCGGCCGCGCGCTGCTGCGCGACGTGCGCGCCGGCACCCGCCTGATCATCGCGCACCGGGCCGCCACCGCGGCCCGCGCCGACCTGGTCGCCTGGCTGGACGCGGGCTTCATCCGGGCGCTGGCGCCGCACGAAACGCTCTGGGAGGACCCGCGTTACCGGGCCCTCTTCGGCGCGGACGAGGAGGCGGCACCGGGGGCGGGGGACCGCGGGGCCGACGGGCCGGCGGACGGTCCGGTGGACGTTCCGGCGATCTGGCGGGAGCGGCCGGCGGGGCAGCCGGCCGTGGGGAAGCTGCCGGTGCGGGAGCCGGCCGTGGCGGGTGGGCTGCCGGCGAGGTCGTCGGCGGCGGGGGAACGGCCGGCCGGAGCGGGTGCCGCGCGGCCGCGGCGGGCGATCGGCCACGGGCCGCGCCAGGAGGGGACGCCGCCGGAGGGGACGCGCCAGGAGGGGACGCGGCCGGAGCGGGCGCGGGCCGAGGGGGAACGGGCCGAGGGGGAACGCCCCGCGGAGGGACAGCCGGAGGGGCTGACGCCCGTGGCGGCGCCGCGGCTGCCGTCGCCCGCCGGGAGCGTCCCCAGCTGGGCCCACGGCCAGGGCGCGGGGCAGCTTGCGGGCGCCGCGCAGGACGGGTTCGCGCCGGGAGAGCGCGGGGGCGTGCCGGAGCGGATTCCGGTACCGCAGGGGATGCCCGTCACGCAGCGCCGCCGGCGCGCCCTGGCCGACCTGCTCGTCCGCGGTGAGCTGCCGGCCCGTGCGGAGGGCGGGCCGGCAGCCGGGGCCCCCTCCGAGGAGGCCGCCGGGGCCCGGCGGGGTGCCGAGTGAGGCCGGAGGGGGCGCGGGCCGCTCAGGGGGAGCGGCCCGCGGCGGCAGGCGAACGGACGACGGTGACCGGCGGGAACGGGAGCGGGAACGGCATGAGCGGGAGCGACGGAAGAGTGCGGGAGTGGGCCGCCATCGAGGAGGAGCCTCGGCTTCGGGGCGGGGCCGCTCCTGAGGGGCAGCCGCGGCTGCGGGACGCGGCCCGGCGGTTCCTGGGGCGCCGGCGCGTCGTCGTGGCGCGACTGGCCGCCTGGTCCGTGGCCGAGGCCGCCCAGACGTTCCTGCTCGGCTTCGCGCTGGCCCGGGCGATCGACGACGGGTTCCTCGCGGACCGGGTCGCCGTGGGTCTGGGCTGGCTGGCCGCGGCCGCGCTGGCCGTCGCGGCCGGCTCGTACGGCACGGGCCGGGTCTACCGCTCCGTCGCCGACCTGGTGGAGCCGCTCCGCGACGAGCTGCTCCGACGGGTCGTCACCCGCGCGCTGCGGGAGGCCGACGACAGCGCGGTCTCCCGCGCCGCGCACCAGGTGGAGATCGCCCGCGACACCTTCGGCGGGCTGGTGATGGTGTCGCGGGGGTTCGTCTTCACCGCCGCAGGTGCGCTGGCCGGCCTCTGCTCGCTCGCTCCGGTACTGCTGCTCGTCGTCCTGCCGCCGCTCGTCCTCGGCCTCGCCCTCTTCGCGGTGACGCTGCGTCCGGTGGCGCGCGGTCAGGAGACGTACCTGGCGGCCGACGAGGCCATCGCGCACGGTGTGGGCGTGGCGGTCGGCGGGCTGCGCGACGTGACGGCCGGCGGTGCCGAGGAGCGGGTGGCGCGCGAGGTGGGGGAGCGCTTCGACGCGGAGTGGCGTGCGTCGCGCACGCTCGCGCGCTGGGGCGTGTGCCGGGACGTGGCGCTCGGCGTGGGCGGGCGGCTGCCGGTGGTCCTGCTGCTGGTCACCGCGCCGTGGCTGCTGGAGAACGGGGTGACGCCGGGCGCGCTGGTCGGCGCGCTGGCCTACCTCACGCAGTCGATGCTGCCCGCGTTGCAGGCCCTGATGCACGGCCTGGGCACGTCCGGCACCCGGCTGGGCGTCGTCCTGCGCCGCCTGATGGGGGCCGGATGGGGCGTCGGGAGCGCCGCGGACGCCGCGGGCTCCACGACGGACGCGCCGGGTCCGGCGGGCACGGAAGCGGCAGGCGCCGGGACGGCGCCCGAGCCCACCGTGCCCGCCGGGCCCGCGCTGCCCGGTCCCGCCGGGGCTCCGGGGAGGCCCGCTCTCCCCGGTTCCGACGGTGCCTCCGGACGGCTCGCGCTGCCCGCCGTGCCCGAACTGCCGGCGCTGCCCGTGGGTTCCCCGGCGGCTCCGGTCACCTCTGCGATGTCCGCGTCGGGGTCGGCGTCGGCGTCCGCGGCGGGCCGTGGCGGCGGGGCGCGGCACGCCAAGCGGCCGCGGCACGCGCTGCCGCCCAAGCGGCTGACGCTTCCCGGGGGCATCCCGGTGCCGGGGCGTGCGCTGGGCGGCCGGTCCGCGCAGGGCGCGGGCGCGTACGCCGGGGATTGCGCCGACAACGCGCCGGCCGAGGCTCCCGTACCGCTGCCCGCGTGGGCGACGCCGCCCGCCGGCAGCGGGCTGGCCCTGGATGCGCGGGGTGTGTCCTTCGCGTACGGGGAGCATGCGACGCCCGTGGTGCAGGGGCTGGAGCTGACCCTTCCGGTCGGCGGGCACCTGGCCGTCGTCGGGCCGAGCGGCATCGGGAAGTCGACGCTCGCGGCGCTGCTCGCGGGGGTACTGGTCCCCGACCGGGGAGAGATCCGGCTGGGCGGGAACGGCGCGGGGTCCAGGCGCGTTCTCGTACCCCAGCAGGCTTATGCGTTCTCCGGGACGCTCCGGGAGAACATGCTGTACCTCTGCCCGCGCCCCGAGGAGGTGCCGGACACGGCCCTGCGCGCCTCGGCCGTGGCGGTCGGCGCGGCGGACCTGGTACGGCGGCTGGGCGGGTTCGGCGCGCGGGTCACGCCCGGCACGCTCTCCGCCGGCGAGCGCCAGCTGATCGCCCTCGCCCGCGCCCATCTCGCGCCGGCGCCGCTCGCCATCCTCGACGAGGCGGGCTGCCATCTGGACGCGACGGCGGAAGCCCGCGCAGAGCGGGCCTTCGCCGCCCGGCCGGGCGGCTCGCTGATCGTCGTCGCGCACCGCATCAGTTCGGCGCTCCGTGCGGACCGCGTCCTGGTGATGGACGGTACGTACGCCCTGTGCGGACGCCACCGCGACCTGCTGCGGCGCTCCGCGCTCTACCGCGACCTCGTGGGGGAATGGGCGGATGCCGATGCGGAGCCGGCCCTCGCGCCGTGAGCGGGGCGCGGCCGGCACGCCCTCCCGGTGCGTGGGCCGGGGTCACACCCAGCCCTCGCCCTGGGAGATGCGGATGGCGTCGACCCTGTTGCGGGCGCCCGTCTTGCGGGTGATCGCCGACATGTAGTTGCGCACCGTTCCGTTGGACAGGTGCAGCGTGCCGGCGATCTCCGCGACCGAGGCGCCCTCGGCGGCGAGCGTCAGGACGCTCAGCTCCCGCTGGGTGAGCGGCATTTCGGCGGCCTGCAGGAAGCCGAAGCCCAGCGAGCCGTCGACGAAGCGCCGGCCCGCGGCGACCTGCCGGATGCCGACGGCCAGCTGCCCGGGGGAGCCCTCCTTGTCGACGAACCCGAGCGCGTCGGCCTCGAAGGCCCGGCGCAGCGGGCCCGGCCGGTGGGCCGAGCCGAGGACCAGCAGGGCAGGCCCCTTGGCAGGCCCGGCCGCGCCCTCCCGGCCGCCGCCGGTCCCGGAATCTCCGCCGCCGCACGGCACGGCCTCCGCCGCGCCGCTCACCGGGTGCTCCCGGCATCTGTTGACCTGCTGCGGGATGTGCGCCATGGGACCGCGCGCGGGCGCGGCGCGGCCCGGGACGGAGTGGGCGGCACTGCCGTGCGCCTCCGTCCTCGTCTGCGTACCGCCCGCGGGGACACCTCTCGTGGCGGCGCCGACGCCGCTCACCACGGAGCCGTGCGCCCCGGCCGCCGCTCTCGGCGCCCAACCGCTCCGGTACCCGTCGGTACTCCGATACGCACCGTCACTCCATCCCGCTTCCTCTCTCGCGGAAGTACCGTCGGCATGTGCCGCGGGCGCGGCACTGCTGTCCGATAGCTTTCGCAACGTACTCACTCCGATCGGCATCGCGGAGTCCACATCCACCACACAGACGTCCGGCTGCAGCGTGCGCACCCGGCCCGCCGCGCCTTCCGGCGTGGACACCGCCACCTCTATGTCGTTTTCCCTGCTGAGCACCTCAGCCAACGCCCATCGGAACAGGCAGACGTCGTGCACCAGCAGCACCCGGATCACTGCAGTCCCCCTCCAGACCCCCGTGTACCGGCCTTATTTGGCAACCACCCCGAATTCATACCTGTAAAGGGCGCGCCGTGGGGCCGCAGATCAGGCCAAGAGGGGGCAAGGGGGCGCACGGATGCACGGCAAGATGCATGTATGCACTCCGTGACGGCACCAAACCGGCACCGAACGGGCGCCGGACCGGGGCCGCGAAAGGGAATTCCGGCGCGGAAGCGGGCTATTCCGGGCGCGACGGGCCGGTCAGCTCGATGAGCCGGCAGACGGTCTCAATGTCGATCTTCACTTGCGCAATCGAAGCCCGTCCCGAGAGCCAGGTGATGAGCGCCGAGTGCCAGGTGTGCTCGATCACCCGCACGGCCGAGAGCTGCTCCGGGGTGGCGGCGGATTCCAGCCCCATGGCGTCCAGGATGATCGCCGTCGTCAGCCGGGAGACGGTGTCCACCTCGGGGCTCACCGACCGGTCGGCGAAGGTGAGCGCGCGCACCATCGCGTCCGCCAGGTGCGGTTCGCGCTGCATCGCGCGGAACGCCCGCATCAGCGTCTGGGCCACCCGCGCCCCGGGGTCACTCTCCGTCGGCGGCCGTTTGCGCAACGTCGCGTGCATGTGCTGCAGCTGGTCCTGCATGGTCGCCACCAGCAGATGGATCTTCGAGGGGAAGTAGCGGTACAGCGTGCCCAGGGCGACGTTCGACAACTCCGCGACCTCGCGCATCTGCACGGCGTCGAAGCCGCCGCGCACGGCCAGCTGTGCGCTGGCGTGCAGGATGCGGCGGCGGCGCGCTTCCTGGCGCTCGGTCAGTGGAGGGGTGGCGGGAAGCGCCGGCCGGTGTTCGGAAGTCATGTGTCCCATTCCGTGGCGGTCCGTCCGTGCTGCGGGGGTTGTCGATCTGCTGATCGGCTCAGCATGGCAGGGGGTGGGTCGTGGCGCGAATCACCTGGTGCGGCTCTTTTCGCCGATGCCCCGACCGGTAGATTCGAGCCTGGTGAACTCGTCGGTAACCGATCGGTTCTGTAACTTGTTCTAGATTAGCGCCAGCGGTTACGCTCCGGCGAAAGTCCAGTGAGAGAGGGGCCGAGAGTGTCCGCTGAGGCCGTCCAGGCAGCCGCCGCTCGCCCCGCCGAGGCCGCCACCGGCGACCGGCCCCTGCGGATCGCCCTGCTCACGTACAAAGGGAACCCGTTCTGCGGCGGCCAGGGCGTCTACGTACGCCACCTCTCGCGCGAACTGGCCGGGCTCGGCCACTCCGTGGAGGTCATCGGCGCGCAGCCCTATCCCGTGCTCGACGGGGGCGTCCCGCTGACCGAGCTGCCCAGCCTGGACCTGTACCGGCAGCCGGACCCGTTCCGCACGCCGAAGCGCGGCGAGTACCGGGACTGGATCGACGCCCTCGAGGTCGGCACGATGTGGACCGGCGGCTTCCCCGAGCCGCTCACCTTCTCCCTGCGGGCCCGCCGCCATCTGGCCGCGCGCCGCGGCGACTTCGACGTGATCCACGACAACCAGACGCTCGGCTACGGCCTGCTCGGCGACCTCGGCGCGCCACTGGTCACCACGATCCACCACCCCATCACCGTCGACCGGCAGCTGGACCTGGCCGCAGCCGAGGGCTGGAAGCGGCGCGCCTCGGTCCGCCGCTGGTACGGCTTCACGCGCATGCAGAAGCGCGTCGCGCGCCGGCTGCCGTCCGTCCTCACCGTCTCCGGCTCCTCCGCCCAGGAGATCACCGACCACCTGGGCGTCCGTCAGGACCGCATCCACGTCGTGCACATCGGCGCCGACACCGACCTCTTCTCGCCGGACCCCTCGGTCCCCGAGGTCCCCGGCCGCATCGTCACGACCTCCAGCGCGGACGTGCCGCTCAAGGGCCTGATCCACCTCGTCGAGGCGCTCGCCAAGGTCCGTACGGAGAACCCGGAGGCGCACCTCGTCGTGGTCGGCAAGCGCGCCGACGACGGGCCGGTGGCCGCCGCCATCGAGCGGTACGGGCTCGGCAACGCCATCGAGTTCGTCAAGGGCATCAGCGACGCCGAGCTGGTCGACCTGGTCCGCGGCGCCCAGGTGGCCTGCGTGCCCTCCCTCTACGAAGGCTTCTCCCTCCCCGCCGCCGAGGCCATGGCCACCGGTACGCCGCTGCTGGCCACCACCGGCGGCGCCATCCCCGAGGTCGCCGGGCCCGACGGCGAGACCTGTCTCGCGGTGCCGCCGGGCGACGCGGGCGCGCTCGCCGCGGGCCTGAACCGGCTGCTCGGCGACGCGGAGCTGCGCCGCCGGCTCGGTACCGCGGGCCGCGCCCGGGTCCTCGCCCGCTTCACCTGGCGGCAGGCGGCCATCGGCACCGCCGAGCGCTACCGCGAGGCCATCGCGGCCCGCGCCGCCCACCGGCCCGCCGCGGCCCCCACCACGCCGGCGGCCGCCCCCGCGGCCGCACCCTGACCTGACGAACACCGCTCCCGGCCGGCCTCCGCGGCCGGGAACACCCCAGGACGAAAGCTGAGAGGCCGTGCTGACCGTCGACTTTTCCCGATTCCCGCTCGCACCGGGTGACCGCGTACTCGATCTGGGGTGCGGCGCGGGCCGGCACGCCTTCGAGTGCTACCGGCGCGGCGCGCACGTCGTGGCCCTCGACCAGAACGCCGAGGAGATCCGCGAGGTCGCCAAGTGGTTCGCCGCCATGGAGGAGGCCGGCGAGGCCCCGGCGGGCGCCACCGCCACCGCCATGGAGGGCGACGCGCTCGCGCTGCCCTTCCCCGACGACTCCTTCGACGTCGTGATCATCTCCGAGGTCATGGAGCACATCCCCGACGACAAGGGCGTGCTCGCCGAGATGGTCCGGGTCCTCAAGCCCGGCGGCCGGATCGCCGTCACCGTCCCGCGCTACGGCCCCGAGAAGGTCTGCTGGGCGCTGAGCGACGCGTACCACGAGGTCGAGGGCGGCCACATCCGCATCTACAAGGCCGACGAACTGCTCGGCAAGATGCGCGAAGCGGGCCTGCGCCCGTACGGCACGCACCACGCGCACGCGCTGCACTCCCCGTACTGGTGGCTCAAGTGCGCGTTCGGCGTGGACAACGACAAGGCGCTGCCGGTCAAGGCGTACCACAAGCTCCTGGTCTGGGACATCATGAAGAAGCCGCTGGCCACGAGAGTCGCCGAGAACGCGCTGAACCCGCTCATCGGCAAGAGCTTCGTCGCGTACGCCACCAAGCCGCACGAGCCGAAGGCGCACGCCGCCGCCACGCACGACGAGCCCGCGCGAGCCGCCCTGTGACGAGCCCCGGGCGCACCGAACGACTCGTCCTGCCCGGAGTGCTCACCGCGGAGCAGGCCGCCCGCACCGTCGCCGGCATCCTCGCGACCCAGCGCGCGGACGGCGCCATCCCGTGGTTCCGCGGCCACCACCTCGACCCCTGGGACCACACCGAGGCCGCGATGGCGCTGGACGCGGCCGGCGAGCACGAGCGTGCGGAAGCGGCGTACCTGTGGCTCGCCGAGCACCAGCTCCGCGACGGCTCCTGGTACGCCGCGTATGCGGACGGGGATGCGGCCGAGCCCACCGACCGCGGGCGCGAGACCAACTTCGTCGCGTACATCGCCGTCGGCGTCTGGCACCACTACCTCTCCACCGGCGACGACACCTTCCTCGACCGCATGTGGCCCGCCGTGTACGCCGCGATCGAGTTCGTCCTCGCCCTGCAGCAGCCCGGCGGCGAGATCGGCTGGAAGCGCGAGGACGACGGCACGCCCGTCAACGACGCGCTGCTCACCGGCTCCTCCTCCATCTACCAGGCGCTGCGCTGCGCCCTCGCCATCGCCGACCAGCGGGACGAGCCCCAGCCCGACTGGGAACTGGCGGTGGGCGCCCTCGGGCACGCGATCACCCACCACCCCGAGCGCTTCCTCGACAAGTCCCGCTACTCGATGGACTGGTACTACCCGGTGCTCGGCGGCGCGGTACGCGGCCAGGCCGCGAAGGAGCGCATCGAGTCCCAGTGGGACGACTTCGTCGTGCCCGGTCTCGGCGTGCGCTGTGTGCTGCCGAACCCGTGGGTCACCGGCGGCGAGAGCGCCGAACTCGCGCTGGCCCTCTGGGCGATGGGCGAGTCCGACCGCGCGGTGGACATCCTCCGCTCGATCCGGCACCTGCGCGCCGAGGACGGCATGTACTGGACCGGCTATGTCTTCGACGACGAGGTGGTCTGGCCGCGCGAGCTGACCTCGTGGACGGCGGGCTCGCTGCTGCTGGCGGTGGCCGCGCTCGGCGGCGACGAGGCCACCACGGCGGTCTTCGGCGGCGAGCGGCTCCCGACGGGCCTGGTCCCGGACTGCTGCGGGTGATCCCCTTGCCCCGAAATTCGGGGCAAGGGCCCAAGAAGCGCACTAGTGTGCGGGTATGACGCGCCTTGGGTACGAGAGGTACTGCGAAGAGATCACGCTGCAGGCCCGGTTGTTCCGGGAGGCACTGCAGGGGGCGGACCTGAAGGGGACCGTGCCCACCTGCCCGGACTGGACGGTCGGGGACCTGACCCGCCATCTCGGCGGCGCACTGCGCTGGATGGCGGCGAACGTACGGACCCGGGCGCAGGCCCCCGTGCCCCCGGAGGAGGTACCGCAGGCCGAGGGGCCCGGGGACGGCGAGCCGGCGGCGCTCGGCTCCTGGCTGCGGGAGAGCGCGGCGCTGGCGGCCTCCGAGCTGGCGGCGGCCGGACCGGGCACCCCGGTGTGGAGCTGGGCCGACGAGCAGAGCACGGACTTCTGGGTACGGCGCGCGGTGCACGAGACCGTGATCCACCGCGCGGACGCCGCGCTCGCGGCCGGCGTGCCCTACGCGCTGGCTCCGGAGGTCGCCGCCGACACCCTGGAGGAGTGGCTGGAGATCGGGAGCCTGCCGCAGACGATGGAGCGGCGGCCGGAGCTCGCGGGGCTGCTGGGCCCGGGGCGCACGGTGTGCCTGCACGCCACGGACACCGGACCGGCCGGCACCCGCTGGGTGATCGACCTGACCGGCGACCGGATCGCCTGGCGGCACGGCGGCCAGGACGAGCGGGCCGCCGCCACGCTCAGCGGCCCACTGACGGACGTACTGCTGGTCTTCTACCGGCGCCTGCCCGCGGACACCCCGACGGTCACGGTCCAGGGCGACCGCGACCTGTTCGACGAGTGGCTCGGCCTGGTGAGCTTCGGCTAGGAGTTGAGCTCTAGGAGTTGAGTTCGGCGAGTACGCGCAGGGTGTGCGGGTCCGGGGCCGTCACGAGGAGGTCGGTGACCGGGCCCGCGCGCCACGACTCCAGCCGCTCGGCGATGCGCTGACGCGGTCCGACGAGGGAGATCTCGTCGGCGAAGGCGTCGGGGACGGCCAGGACGGCGTCCTCCCTGCGGCCCTGCCGGAAGAGGTCCTGAATCCGGCGGGCCGCCTCCTCGTACCCCATGCGCGCCATCAGGTCCGCGTGGAAGTTCCTGGTGGCGTGCCCCATGCCGCCGATGTAGAAGCCGAGCATCGCCTTGACCGGCAGCAGGCCCTCGGCGACGTCGTCGCAGACGGTGGCGCGGGCCATGGGGGCGATGCGGAAGGAGGGCGGTGCGTCCGCGAGCGACGCCCGGTAGACCTCGGTGCGCTCCGGTGACCAGTACAGCGGCAGCCAGCCGTCGGCGATGCGGGCGGTCTGGGCGATGTTCTTCGGCCCCTCAGCGGCGAGGAACACCGGCAGGTCCGCGCGGAGCGGGTGGGTGATCGGCTTGAGCGGCTTGCCGAGGCCGGTGCCGTCCGGGCCGCGGTACGGATGGGTGTGGAAGCGGCCGTCCAGCGTGACCGGCCCCTCGCGGCGCAGCACTTGGCGCACCACGTCGACGTACTCCCGGGTCGCGGTCAGCGGGCTCTTCGGGAACGGCCTGCCGTACCAGCCCTCCACGACCTGCGGACCGGACAGGCCCAGGCCCAGCATCATCCGGCCGCCGCTGAGGTGGTCCAGGGTGAGCGCGTGCATCGCGGTGGCGGTGGGCGTGCGGGCCGCCATCTGCGCGATGCCCGTGCCCAGCCCGATCCGCGAGGTGTGGGCGGCGATCCAGGTGAGGGCGGTGAACGCGTCCGAGCCCCAGGACTCCGCCGTCCACACCGAGTCGTACCCCAACGCCTCCGCCTCGCGGGCGAGTTCGAGGTGGCGGGGGTCGGGGCCGCGGCCCCAGTAGCCGAGCGCCAGTCCGAGCCGCATGCCGATCCCTCCAGACACACTTCACTTCTGACGTGCCACTTCTGCTCCTGACGTACCGTCAGGTCGGTGCGGTGACTGTACGGGGGCGCGGCGGGGAAGGCAACGGCCCCCCGCCCGCAAGGGGGCGAGGGGCCGGGAGCGCGGGTGGCGTCAGCCGCGCTGGATGCCGGTGGTGTCCTGGAGGACGCCGCGGCGGCCGTCCTGGGTCTGCGCGATCAGCGCCTGACCGCGCTGCTCGACCGCGAGGTACCAGGTGCCGGGGGCCAGTTCGGCGATCGGCGCCGTGCTGCCGTCCTCGCCGTACAGCGGGCGGGCGACCGGAACAGCGAACCAGAACGGCGCGAAAGCTTCGGCCGGCGCGGCGGTCTGCTGGTCGGCCGTCTGCGGCTGCGCGGCCTGGCCGCCCTGCACGGGCTGGCCGCCCTGGGCCGGCTGCGGCTGGCCGCCGTACGAGGGCTGGCCGCCCTGCTGCTGCGCGCCCGGGTATCCGTAGCCCTGGCCCGGCACCTGCTGCGCGCCCGGATAGCCGTAGGCGGCGTTGGCGCCCGTGGGGTACGCGGAGGGAGTGGTGGCGGGGGCGGTGATGAGCTGGCCCTGCAGCGCCGGGACGAGCGGCGAGGCGACGGCCGCACCCGCGAGGATCAGCGCGGCGATGAAGCCGATGATGATGCCGGGGCCCGCGCTGCCGACACCGATGATCGTCCAGAACGCGGTCCACGCGGCGAAGATGGTGATCGCGACACCGAACTGTCCCAGCTCGAGGCCGGCGATCTTGCGAGGCTGCGGCGTCATGCGGTGGAGCACGATCAGGGCCGCACCGATGACACCCGCCAGATAGATGCTCATGACGACCGGAAGCATGTCCCAGGCGTTGAAGCTCTCCAAGCCGCCGGAGTAATCGAGGAACGAGGCGATGAACAGCAACACCGCTGCTCCGATCACCACGCCGTCGCCTCGTGTGAGGGATCGGATGTTCACGTAAGAAGTCCTTTGCCGTGTTTCGTCATGGGTCGTGCTGTCACCGGTTGCGCACGGTGCGAGGCGCGGGGGTGGCCCCATCGTAAGGGGGAACCTACCGTCGGATCCGCTGGGTCGTCTCGTCCGTATATCGGGCATGGAACGTCCGTATATGGGGCGCGGTCGGCACCTGTGGGCGGCGGCTCTCAGCCCTTGAGGAAGCCCGTGATGCCTTCGGTGATGCCGACGGCCGCCTTCTGGCGCCAGGCGGGGTCGGTGAGGCGCGCGGCGTCCTGCGCGTCGCGCATGTTGCCGCACTCCAGGAAGACCTTCGGCACCCGGGAGAGGTTGAGCCCGCCCAGGTCGGTACGGGTGTCCAACCCCTTGCCGGCACCGATGTAGTTGGCCGGCGCGCTGCCGGTCGCCGCGACGAAGCGGCCCACGAGGTGGTCGGCGAGGTCGCGCGAGGGGCCGGTGATCTTCCGGGTGTCCGCGCCGCCGCTGTGCACCACGCCGGGGCGGATCACATGGAAGCCGCGGTTGCCGGCCCCGGCGCCGTCCGCGTGGATCGAGAGCGCGGCGTCGGCGTGCGCCGCGTTGCCGATCTCGGCACGCTCGTCCACGCACGGGCCGTACGGGCGGTCGCCGTCCTGGGTGAAGACGACCTTGATGCCTTCCTTCCGCAGCAGCGTGCGGGCGCGGCGCGCCACGTCGAGCGTGAAGGACGCTTCGGAATACCCGGCGTTGGTGGAGGTACCGGTGGTGTCGCACTCCTTGCGCGCGTTCCCGACGTCGACCTGGCGCGCGATCTCCGCGGTGTGGTCGCGGTTGGTCGGGTTGTGCCCGGGATCGATCAGGACGACCTTGCCCTGGAGCGGACCGCGCCGGCGGCCCTCCTTGTCGCGGCCACCCTTGTCGCGGTCGCTCTGGTCCCCGTGGGTCTGGTCCCCGTGGGGCTTGTCCCTGTCGCTCGGGTCCCCGTGGGGCTTGTCCCCGTCATCCTCGCCTTGTCCGGCCGGCCGGCCGGCGGGGGTGTGTGATCCGGCGGCCGCGGGCCGCTCCGGGCCCGGCCTGGCGGGGGACGCCGTGCCCTGGCCGGCGGCGCCGCAGCCGGCGCAGCAGAGGGCTGCCAGTACCGCCGGCACGGCCAGCAGGGCGCGGGCAGGGCGGCGGGAGGTGGGGGGAGTACTGCCGTTCGACACAGCGCGATCGTAACGTCCGGCGCCCGGAAGCCGGTGTTCCCGCGGGGCGCGCGTCCCTCAGATGCGTGTCCTCCAGGTACGTGTCCTTCGGATCCCGCCCGTCCCCGGATCCCGCCCGTCCTCGGATTCCGTCCGTCCTCAGATGCCGTTGCCCGTGCGGCGCAGGACGCGGAGTGAGCGGTGGGCCGAGACCTCCGTGAAGGCGCCGGACTCCAGGGCGCGCAGGTAGATGCGGTACGGGGCCTGGCCCGTCCACTCGTCCACCGGGTCGGGGAAGACGTCGTGGATCACCAGCAGGCCGCCCGGGGCGACGTGCGGCGCCCAGCCCTCGTAGTCCGCCGTGGCGTGCTCGTCGGTGTGCCCGCCGTCGATGAAGACCAGGCCCGCCGGGGCCCGCCACAGGGCCGCGGCCTGCGGGGAGCGGCCGACGAGCGCGAGGACGTGCTCCTCCAGCCCGGCCGCGTGCAGCGTGCGGCGGAAGGCGGGCAGCGTGTCCATCCGCCCGACCTCGGGGTCGACAACCTCCGTGTCGTGGTACTCCCAGCCCGGCTGCTGCTCCTCGCTGCCGCGGTGGTGGTCCACGGTGACGGCGGTGACCCCGGCGGCGCGCGCCGCGTCGGCCAGCAGCAGCGTGGACCGCCCGCAGTACGTCCCGATCTCGATCAGCGGCAGCCCGAGCCCGCCCGCCTCGACGGCCGCCGCGTACAGCGCGAGCCCCTCGTCGACGGGCATGAACCCCTTGGCCGCCTCGAACGCGGCAAGGATGTCCGGCTGGGGTGCGACGGCGGCAGCGGCGGCCATGGGTGCCTCCTGGGCGTACTCGGAAGTAGGTGCCCATGCTGCCGTACGCCGACGGAGACCCCAGCGGCGGGCCTCACCTGCCGTTTCGCGACGGGTCCCGGCTCCGGCGGGTCCTGCCTTCGGTGGGTCCCGGCTCCGGCGGGTCCTGGCTTCGGCGGGGCCTACCTTCGGTGGGTCCTCCCTGAGGCGGGACCTCCCTGAGGCGGGCCCTCCCTTCCGGGCCCTCCTTTCGGTGGGTCAGCTGATCAGGTCCTGGACGCGGAGGTGGCCCGCGGGACGCTCGTACTCGCCGGACCAGAGCCCGCCCGCGTGGCTGCGAGCGGCGGCGACCAGCGCGGAGCCGTAGTGACGGGTGGCGAACACCGGTATGCCTATGCGGTAGCGCTGCTCGGGCACGTGCGGCGGGCGCGCCGGGTCCTGGTCCCGGGCGATGAGCGGGGCCAGCACCGGATCGTCCGCGTCCACCCCGCCGGTGGGGAACAGTTCGAGGCTCATCAGGCGGGGCCCCGGCCGGCTCCCCGTGCCCTTCTGCCCGGGGGCCGTCTTCCGCGTCTGCCCCCGCGGCTCCGGGCGCTGCGGGCACCGGATCAGCTCGGCCGCCTCCAGCGAGGCCCACGGTATGACGCCGTTCACCCGCTCCTTCCGGTCGTGCAGCCACCAGACGCCCGTCGCGTCGAAGGCCAGATAGGCGTGCCGGTCCACCCACCCGGCCCAGATCGTCCCCGCCCCGACCGCGCCGAACACGAGGAACCAGAGCACCGCGAAGATCCACGCGCCGACGCCGTACTCATACGCCACGCAGGCGAGCGGCAGCGCGACGGCGAGGAGGAGGGCCCAGATCCCGCCGCGGAGCGTGCTGCGGTTCCGCTGCTTTCCGAAGGGGAAGACGGCGGCGTCCGGGGCGGGAGCTGCGGGCAGCTGTTCTTGGGCCATGTGAAGAAGTCTACGGACCACCACTGACAACGGCCCTGACCAGCCGAAATGACAACGGGCCGCATCGATCGCGTATCTGACCTTCCGTCAGATTGGAACGTGTTCTAGCCTGCCCCGCATGGGCATCGGGATCACGCAGGAGCAGCGGGAGTTGGCGGACGCGGTGCGGGGCTGGGCGGCGCGCGCCGTGCCGCCGGAGGCGCGGCGCAAGCTCGTCGACGAGGGCGGTGGGGCCGGCGGGCGGCCCGCCCACTGGGACGCGCTGGCCGCCCAGGGCCTGCTCGGCCCGCAGCTTCCGGAGGAGTACGGCGGGGGCGGTGGCGAGCTGCTGGACCTGGCCGTCGTCCTGGAGGAGACGGGCCGGGCCGGGCTGCCGGGCCCGTACCTCCCCAGCGCCCTGGCCGCCGAGCTGCTGCACCGCGGTGGGCGGGCGGACCTGGTGCGGGCCGTGGCCACGGGCGAGCGCATCGCCGCCGTCGCGCTGGAGCCCGGCGGAATGGCGGCGGTCGGCGGGACCAAGGGAACCGAGGGGCCCGAGGGGTACGTCCTGGACGGCACGGCCCCGCCCGTACTCGGCGGCGGGGACGCCGATCTGCTGCTGCTCGCCGCCGGGACCGCCACCGGCACGGTCTGGCTGGCCGTCGACGCCGGGACGGCCGGGCTGACCGTCCGCGTGCCGCGCGGCGCCGATCCCACGCGCCCCGCCGCCGAGGTCACCGCGTCCGGCGCGCGGATCCCCGCCGACCGCCTGGTAGCCGTCGACGCGGCGCTCGTACGGGACCTGAGCGGGACGCTCTTCGCGGCCGAAGCGTGCGGCACCGCCGCCTGGGCGCTGCACACCGCCGCCGAGTACGCCGCCGTGCGCGAACAGTTCGGGCGGCCCATCGGGCAGTTCCAGGCGGTCAAGCACCTGTGCGCGGAGATGCTCGTACGGCTCGAACAGGCGCGGGCTCTGACCTGGGACGCGGCCCGGGCCATGGACGAGGCGCCGGACGTGCGCGGCCTGGTGTCCGCGCTGGCCACCGCGACCGCCCTGGAGGCCGCGTTCACCTGTACCAAGGACTGCATCCAGATACTCGGCGGCATCGGCTTCACCTGGGAGCACGACGCGCACCTGTACCTGCGCCGGGCGACCGTGGCCCGGCAGCTGCTGGGCGGCCCGGCCGGGCACCGGCAGCGCGCGGCCCGGTACGGCGCGGCCGGCGCCCGGCGCGCACTGGGACTGGAACTGCCCGCCGAGGCGGAGCCGTACCGGGCCGCGGCACGCGCGGTGATCGCCGACGTCAAGGGGCTCGACCCGGCCGCCGCGCGCCGGGCGCTCGCACCCACCGGTTACGCCGCGCCGCACCTCCCCGAGCCGTACGGCCTCGGCGCCGGGCCGCTCCAGCAGCTCGCCGTGCAGGAGGAGCTGCGGGCGGCCGGGGTGAAGGTGAGCGACCTGGGCATCGCCACCTGGGTGGTGCCCTCGCTGATCACCTACGGCACGCCGGAGCAGCAGGAGCGGTACCTGCTGCCCACGCTCCGGGGCGAGCAGCTGTGGTGCCAGCTGTTCTCCGAGCCGGAGGCCGGGTCCGACCTGGCGTCGCTGCGGACCAGGGCCGAGCGGACCGAGGACGGCGGCTGGCGGATCAACGGTCAGAAGGTGTGGACGTCGGCGGCGCAGTGGGCGCGGTACGGCATCCTGCTGGCCCGTACCGACCCGGACGCGCCCAAGCACAAGGGCCTGACCTTCTTCGTTGTCGACATGGAGACACCGGGCATCGATGTCCGGCCGCTGACGGAGATCACCGGGGATGCCCTCTTCAACGAGGTGTACTTCGACGACGTGCTGCTGCCCGCGGACGCCGTGGTCGGGGAGGCCGGGGACGGCTGGCGGGTCGCCCGGCACACGCTCGGCAACGAACGCGTGCACATGGCCGACCAGCTGACCTTCGACACCGGGCTGGAGGCGCTGATCGCGCGGGTGGGTGAGCCGGACGCGGACGGGGCGGACGCGGACCGGGCGCATGCGGGCGGGGCGGATGCGGGCGGGGCGGATGCGGGCGGGGCCCTGCGGGACCGCGTCGGCGCGCTCGCCGCCGAGGCGCACGCGCTCGGCTGCATCGGGCTGCGCACCACCCTCCAGCAGGTCGACGGCCTGGAACCGGGCGCGGGAGCCAGCATCCGCAAGCTCGTGCAGACCCGCCACCAGCAGGCCGTCGCCGAGCTGGCGCTCGAACTCCTCGGTCCGGCGGGCGCGGTGGCGGAGGGCGCGGGGGAGCGGGCGCTGCACGGCTTCCTGATGTCCCGCTGCCTGACCATCGCGGGCGGCACCACCCAGGTACAGCTCAACGTCGTCGCGGAGCGGCTGCTCGGCCTCCCCAGGGACCCCGAGCCGCGCCCCCTCATCTGACTCCCAGGAGGGCACGTATGACTGGCAAGGCGTACATCGTCGGCGTCGGGATGACGAAGTTCGAGAAGCCCGAGACGCGCGAGTGGCAGTACTGGGACATGGTGGGGGAGGCGGGCTCGGCCGCGCTGGCCGACGCCGGTATTCCGTACGAGAAGATCGAACAGGTCCCGGTCGGCTACTGCTACCAGGCATCCACCGCGGGCCAGCGCGCCGCGTACGAACTGGGCCTGACCGGCGTCCCCGTCTACAACGTCAACAACAACTGCGCGACCGGCGCGACGGCCCTGATGCTGGCCCGCCAGTTCGTCGAGTCCGGCCTCAACGACTGTGTCCTGGCGCTCGGCTTCGAGAAGATGAAGCGCGGCGCGCTGGGCGGCGGCGCGGACGGTGGTGCCCGCGGCGGAGCCGCTAATGGACTCGGCGCCACCTCTCCCGTCGCCCGGCACTACGGCGTCATGGCCGCCGCCCACGGATTCGAGATGACCCCGCCCACCGCCCAGATCTTCGGCAACGCGGTCCGCGAGCACATGGAGAAGTACGGGACGACCGCCGAGCAGCTGGCCGCCGTCGCCGCCAAGAACCACCGCCACTCGGCGGACAATCCGTACGCCCAGTTCCAGGACGTCTACACGGTCGAGGAGATACTCGCCGCCAGGACCATCCACCGCCCGCTCACCAAGCTCCAGTGCTCGCCGACCTCCGACGGCGCGGCCGCGGCCGTGATCGCCTCCGAGCGCTTCGTGCGCGAACACGGCCTGGCGGACCGTGCGGTGGAGATTGCCGCCCAGGCGATGACCACGGACACCGAGGACTCCTTCTCCTCCGGTTCCTGCATCGACGTCGTCGGCAAACCGATGTCGCGCGCCGCGGCCCGGCAGGCGTACGAGGCGAGCGGCCTCGGTATCGAGGACGTCGACGTGATCGAGCTGCACGACTGCTTCTCCGTCAACGAACTGCTGACCTACGAGGCGCTGGGCATGTGCGCGGACGGCGAGTCGGGCAAGCTCGTCGCGGACGGTGCGACGACGTACGGCGGCCGCTGGGTCGTGAACCCCTCCGGCGGCCTGATCTCCAAGGGCCACCCCCTCGGCGCCACCGGCCTCGCCCAGACCGCCGAACTGACCTGGCAACTCCGTGGCGAAGCGGGCCCCCGCCAGGTCCCGGGCGCGCGGGTGGGCCTGGCGCACAACATCGGGCTGGGCGGGGCGGCGGTGGTGACGGTGCTGCGGAGGGCGTAGCCGCGGGGTGCGCCTTTACCTGGGCGGGAGTGGGGGCAGGACCTGTGGCCGGGCGGTCTTAGGTCCTCCGGCCCGGGGCCGCTGGGCCGATAATCCGATGCCCCAGGCATCTGTCGGATGACACGATGGCCCTCATGCCCCCGCTCACGACCACTGATCAGCAGCCGTCCGGAACGACCGCCCGCAAGGCGCCGCCTGCCTGGGCGGTGATGCTCTCGGTCTGCGCGGGGCAGTTCCTCGTGGTGCTCGACGTCTCCGTGGTGAATGTCGCGATGCCGTCGATGCGGGCCTCGCTCGGGCTGAGCGAGCTGGGGCTGCAGTGGGTGGTCAACGCGTACGTGATCACCTTCGCCGGCTTCCTGATGCTCGGCGGGCGCGCCGCTGATCTCTTCGGACGCAAGCGGGTCTTCCTCATCGGGCTCGGGCTGTTCACCGCCGCCAGTCTGGGCGGCGGGCTCGCCCAGGAGCCCTGGCAGCTGATCGCCGCCCGTACGGTGCAGGGCGTCGGCGCCGCCGTGCTCGCCCCGGCCACCCTCACCATCCTCACCACCTCCTTCCCGCAGGGCCCGGCCCGCACCCGGGCCGTGGCCACCTGGACCGCGGTCGGTGCGGGCGGCGGCGCCGCGGGCGGTCTGGTCGGCGGGCTGCTCACGCAGTTCCTGTCCTGGCGCTGGGTGCTGCTGATCAATGTGCCGATCGGCGCGCTGGTACTGGTCGGCGCCGCGCTCTGTCTGAGCGAGAGCCGGCAGGAGGGCCGCCGGCGACTGGACATACCCGGCGCGCTGCTGGTCACCGGCGGGCTCGCGCTCGTCGCGTACGGCATCGTGCAGACCGGCGAGCGCGGCTGGACGGCCGCGGGCGCGCTGCTGCCGCTGCTCGCCGGGCTCGTCGTGCTCGGCGCGTTCGTGGCGGTCGAGGCCCGCTCCGCGGCACCGCTGATGCCGCTGGGCGTCTTCCGGCCGCGGTCGGTGTGGGCGACGACCTCGGCGATGGTGGTCGTGGGCGCCGGCATGTTCTCCATGTGGTACTTCCTCTCGCTCTACACGCAGAACGTCCTCGGCTACACCGCGCTCCAGGCCGGCCTCTCCTTCCTCCCGCACTCGCTCTCGATCGTGATCGGCTCCAAGGCGGCGCCCCGGCTGATGGCGCTGCCCCGGCTCGGCGCGAAGACCGTGGCCGTGGCGGGTGTGCTGCTCGCGGCCGTCGGCATGGCCTGGCAGTCCACGATGGACGCGGACGGCACGTACCTCGGCACGATCCTGGGCCCGGGCGTCACGATGGCGCTCGGCGCGGGCCTGTCGGCCACCCCGATCGCCGCGATCTGCACGTCGGGCGCGGCGGCGGGCGACGCCGGACTCGTCTCCGGACTGATCAACACCTCGCGGCAGATGGGCGGCGCGCTCGGCCTGTCGGTACTCTCCACGGTCGCGGCCGGGGTGGTGGGCAGCGGCCGGGTGGCGCTCGCCGACGGCTACGCGCTCGCCTTCCGGGTCGGCGCCGTGGTCCTGCTGGCCGGCGTGCTACTGATGCTGTTCTCCTTGCCGGGGCGCGAGAAGGACGCTGCGCCGCACGCCGCCTGAAGCGCCGGGCCAGGCCCCGCTGCGCCCGGTCCGTCGGGGCCTCGGCCTGCTGTGTCCGGTCCGCCGGGGTGCGGGCGGCGGCTCGCCGCGAAGGGGTGCGGGCGGGGCTGGCAGGATGCGGGCATGGCTGACACCGCTGCTGCCCCTGTTCCCCCGCCGTTTCCCGCCAACGGCCGCCGCGTGCTGGTCAGCGGCGCCTCGCGCGGCCTGGGCCGGGCCCTGGCACACGCCTTCGCCGAGAACGGTGACCGGGTCGCCGTGCACTACGGCACGCGCCGGGCGGACGCAGAGGACACCCTCGCCACGCTGCCCGGCGAGGGCCACGTACTGCTCCACGCGGACATCGCCGACCCGCAGGGCGCCGCCGGCCTGATCGACGCGGCCGACGCGGCGCTCGGCGGCATCGACGTCCTGGTCAACAACGCCGCGGTCAACACCCCGCACCCGCCCGCCACCACCTCCTACTCCGACTGGACCGCCGCCTGGCAGCAGCACGTCGCGGTCAACCTGCTCGGCACCGCGCACCTCAGCCACGGCGCGGCCCAGCGCATGATCGCGCAGGGCGGCGGCGGACGGATCGTCAACGTCGGCTCGCGCGGCGCCTTCCGCGGCGAGCCGGACCATCCCGCGTACGGCGCGACCAAGGCCGCGGTGCACGCGCTCGGCCAGTCCCTCGCGGTCGCGCTCGCGCCGTACGGCATCGCGGTGGCGTCCGTCGCGCCCGGCTTCATCGACACCGAACGCGTCGGTCACCGGCTGGCCGGCGAACAGGGCGCCGCGATCCGCGCGCAGAGCCCGTTCGGCCGGGTGGCCGAGCCGGCCGAGATCGCGGCGGCCGTCCGCTGGCTGGCCTCCCCGGAGGCCCAGTGGAGCTCGGGCACGGTACTGGACGTCAACGGCGCGTCCTACCTGCGTACTTGAGGCCCGCCTGCGGCGTCTGTGAGCCCGGTTTCCGCCTTGTCGGCCCGCTCGCGGCAGTGCCACCGTCATCCGCATGGCGAACTTTCCCGAGGACCTGTCGTACAGCAAGGACCACGAGTGGCTCCGGCTGGACGGTGACCGGGCCACGATCGGCCTCACGGACCACGCCCAGCGGCAGCTCGGCGACATCGTCTACGTCGAACTGCCCAAGGAAGGCGAGCGGTTCGACGCCGATGAACCCTTCGGCTCCGTGGAGTCGGTCAAGGCCGTCAGCGAGGTCTATCTGCCGGTCGGCGGCACCGTACTGACGGTCAACACCTCGCTCAACGACGAGCCGGAACAGATCAACACCGACCCCTACGGCGACGGCTGGCTGCTCCGGATCCAGGTCACCGACAGCACGAACGCCCTGCTCACCGCCGCACAGTACGAGGAGTACGTGCGCGAGGGGACTCCCCGCTGAGCCACCGGCCGCCCGAGCGGGGCGGGGCGGCCACCGGCCCGGTCACCACCGGCTCTGGGTGGCCACCGGCCGTACCGAGGCTCCTCCGCCGCTCTTACAGCCAGCCGTTGCGTCGCGCCGCCCGTACCGCCTCCATGCGGTTGCGCGTGCCGGTCTTGCCGATCGCCGCCGAGAGGTAGTTGCGCACGGTCGCCTGCGAGAGGTGCAGCTTGCCCGCGATGTCGGCCACCGTCGCGCCGTCCACCGCGGCGGTCAGCACCTCCCGCTCGCGCGGCGTCAGCGGATTCGGTCCGGCGCTCAGCGCGGCCGCCGCCAGCCCCGGGTCGATCACCCGCTCCCCGGTCAGCACCCGCCGGATCGCCGCGGCCAACTCCTCCACCGGCCCGTCCTTGACCAGGAAACCGCACGCCCCGGCCTCCATCGCCCGGCGCAGATACCCCGGCCGCCCGAACGTCGTCACGATCAGCACCTTGCAGTCCGGCAGCGCCTCGCGCAGATCCGCCGCGGCGTCCAGGCCGCTGCGCCCGGGCAGCTCGATGTCCAGCAGCGCGATGTCCGGGGAGGTCTCCAGCGCCGCGTCGACGATCTCGTCGCCGGCCGGCACCTGCGCCACCACCTCCATGTCCGGCTCCAGGTTCAGCAGCAGCGCCAGCGCGCCGCGCATCATCCCCTGGTCCTCGGCCAGCAGGACCCTGATCACCTGGACACCCCCTCCACCTCCGGCAGTACGTCCGCGTCCTCGGGCAGCTCCGCCACCAGCCGGAAACCGCGCCGCCCGTCGGCCCCCGCGTCCAGCGTCCCGCCGGCCGCGGCCAGCCGCTCGGCGAGCCCGGTCAGCCCTGTGCCTCCGCCCCCGGTGAGTCCGGCCAGTCCCGTGCCCCCGTCCTCGGCGAGACGGGTCAGCCCCGCGCCCCCGCCCCCGGCGGGCGAGTGGGAGCTCGCGGGGCCCCGGCCGTCGTCGGTGATCGTCAGCCGGGCCCGGCCGCCGTCGACCCGCACCTCTATCTCGCAGCGGGTGGCGCCGCTGTGCCGTACGGCGTTGGTGACGCCCTCCCGTACGACCCAGCCCAGCAGCGCGCCGGCCTGCGGGGACAGCGGCGGCCCCGACTGCCGCACGACCGGCTCGATGCCGCCCGCCTCCAGCGCCGAACGGGCCCGGTCCAGCTCGGTGGTCAGGCTGCCCTGGCGATAGCCGGTGACCGCCTCGCGGATCTCGGTGAGCGCCTGCCGGCCCACCGCCTCGATGTCCGCGGCCTGGGCCAGCGCCGCGTCCACGTCCCGCGGCGCCAGCCGGCGCACCGCCTCCGCCTTCACCACGACCACCGAGAGCGTGTGCCCCAGCAGGTCGTGCAGGTCGCGCGAGAACCGCAGCCGCTCCTTCTCCACGGCCGTACGGGCCAGCTCGCCCTGCGTGGCGTGCAGTTGGCGGTTGGCCGCGAAGAGGCCGAGGATGGCCGCCGTGACCATGCCGGAGACGAATGTGCCGTACCCGATGGTCGCCGAGTCCCACGGGTCGCCGTTGCCCCGCCCGGCGATCGCCCCCGCCGACGCGCTGGCGACGAAGAGGAAGACGAACAGCGGCCTGCCCCGCAGCAGCGTCCCGCCCGCCAGCGACATCAGCGGGAAGAACAGCATCCACGAACCGCCGTAGCCGATGGCCAGCGCGTATGTCACCGCCGCCAGCGTGCCCAGCAGCCAGTACGGCCACGCCGCCGCGCGCGCCCGGACGTCGAAGGCGGCCCGCACCACCGCCACATAGAGGGAGTTGAAGACGAGCAGGCCCGCGCCCGCGAGCCAGGGATTGCCCGTCCTGCCCTGGAGGGTGTTGGACAGCGCGCCCACGCCCATGACCAGCCAGGGCATGAACGTGGCGGAGGTCGGACCCTTCCGCTGCGGGGCACCGATCGGGGTCGTCGGACCCCACGTCCCCCAGAGCGGCATCCCGCAGTCCTTCTCGCCCATCGCGCCCTCGACCGTCGCCGTCGTCCTCCCGGGCCGTGCCTTCCACGGCAGCCACCCGAGGAGAGGGCGCCGCTCCCTCTCCCGGTTCCCACCGGGCGCCGCGGACCGCCTCATCGCGTCACGCCGTCCGCGCCGCACGCCGGTACGCGTACACCGCGTAAGCGCCGAAGACTGCCAGCCAGGCCACCAGCACGAGGATCGTGCCCGCCGACGGGCCGTGCCCCGCGGTGACGCTCCAGCCCAGGTCCGCGAAGCGGTTCGACGGGGTCCAGCGGGATATTTCCTGCAGCCAGCCGGGGAACACCGCGGCCGGGAACCACAGCCCGCCGATGATCGCCAGCACCATCATGGAGCCGGCGTTCACCATGCCCGCGGCCTGCGTCGAGAGGCGGTAGCCATTGCCCAGGCCGAGCAGGGTGAACGGTGTGGTGCCCAGCCACAGCAGCACCACCAGCCCGGCCCACTGCGCGGCCGACAGCTGTACGCCGTTGACCAGCGCGCCCAGCAGCAGCACCACGACGATCGCGGGCAGTACGGTCACCGAGGCGCTCAGCCCGCGGCCCACCACCACCCGGGCCGGGGACAGCGGCGTGATCCGCAGCTGCCGCAGCCAGCCGAGCTTCTTGTCCTCGGCGACGCCGTTGCCGGTGCCGAGCGCCGCGCCCAGCGCGCCGTACGACGCCATGCCGACCATGGCGGTGACCTTCCAGGCGCCGGCGTCCTTGCCCGTGTCCCCGACGAGGTTGGTGAGGAGGAGGTACATCAGCACCGGCATCCCGATGCCGAAGATGACGAAGCCCTTGTCGCGCAGCGTTCTGCGGACTTCCAGACGGATGTAGTCGATCATCACCGGGCTCCTTCGCCGACCGCCGCGGCGCCTTCCAGGGCACCGGTACCGCTGACCGCCGGGCCGCCGTCCCCGGCGTCCGTGCGGGAGGAAGTAAGGGAGAGGAACGCGTCCTCGAGGCTGGCCGGGGCCACCTGAAGGCCCCTTATGAGGTCCAGCCGGGCCAGCGCGCGCACCGTCGCGTCGGAGTCCGCCGACCGCAGCAGCGCCCGGTCGCCCCGTATCTCCAGCGACGTGACGCCCGGCAGTCCGGCCAGGCCGTCGGTGGGCGTGCCCGCCAGGTCGAAGGAGACCAGCGCGCCGCCGACGGTGCGCTTGATGGCCTCGCCGGTGCCGTCGGCCACCACCCGGCCGCGGTCGACCACCACGATCCGGTCGGCGTTCTCGTCCGCCTCGGTCAGGTAATGCGTGGAGAACACCACGGTGTTGCCGCGGCGCGCGTACGCCCGCATGGCCCGCCAGAAGTCGCGGCGCCCCTCGACGTCCAGCGCCGTGGTCGGCTCGTCCAGCACGACCAGCTCCGGATCGCCCGCCAGCGCCACCGCGAAGCGGACCCGCTGCGCCTGGCCCCCGGAGAGCTTGTCCACCCGCTGCCCGGCGAGCGCCTCCAGGCCGGCCAGCGCCAACGTCTCGGGCACCGCCATCGGTTTGGGATAGGTGGCCGCCACGAAGGTGACCAGCTCCCGCACCGTCACCCGCGGTATCGGCCGGCCGTCCTGCAGCATCGCGCCGATCCGCCCCTCGCGTACCGCCCGCTCCGGTGTGCCGCCGAACAGCCGCACCTCGCCCGACGTGGGCGGCAGCAGCCCGAGCAGCATGCTGATGGTGGTCGATTTCCCCGCGCCGTTGCGCCCGAGCAGGGCGACGGTCTCGCCGCGGCGGACCGTGAGGTCCAGCCCGTCCACGGCCCGCACCTCGCCGTATGTCTTCACCACGCCCGAGAACGCCACCGCGGTGCCCTCTCGCACGCTCCCCGTCGTCCCCCTCGCTCCCGTCATTCCCGCCGTCCCCGTTCTCCCCGTTTTCCCCGTTGTCGTCGTCACGCTCATGAATCTACGGAGACCGGTCCGACCTCGGTAGAAGGGAATGTCTTCGACCGGAAAGGACAAATGTCATGGGTGGGGTGACCGGGCTTGCGGCTCCAGGGAACTGACGATCCGTCAGGGGTCTTCCGGGTCCGCCCGGGATGGGCTATACATGCCCCATCGGTAGAACGCGTTCTAGTGCAGCGCCGGCCGTGCCGGCCGCGCCGCGCGCCCCGCGTCGCCGATCGCTGACGACCCCGGCCGGCCGACGGTGCGGACGGCCGGCCGGGGTCTTGCCGACTCCCGGCCCGCCACCCGCACCGCACGGCGAAGGAGCCCCGCCCCATGCCCATCGACGCCGCCAAGGCCATCGCCGCCGAGCCGCGTACCTCCGACATCGCCTGGGACCACAAGGACATCCAGCTCTACCACCTCGGTATCGGCGCGGGCGCGGCCACCGAGGAGCGGCCCGGCGCCGCCACCGACCCCGACGAGCTGCGCTACACCCTGGAGAGCCGGCTGCACGTGCTGCCCAGCTTCGCCACCGTCGCGGGCGCCGGCATGGCCGTGGTCGGCGGGCTCTCGGCACCGGGCATCGACGTGGACCTCGCGGCCGTCCTGCACGGCGCCCAGAAGATCACCCTGCACCGGCCGATCCCGCTGCGAGGTGCCGCCCGGCAGACCGCGACCATCCCCGCCGTGTACGACAAGGGCAAGGCCGCGGTCATCGTGCTGCGTTCGGAGACCGCCGACGCGGACGGGCCGCTGTGGACCAGCGACACCCAGATCTTCGTCCGGGGCGAGGGCGGCTGGGGCGGCGAGCGCGGGCCCTCCGACCGCCTGGACGTGCCCGAACGGGCGCCGGACCGCACGGTGACCCGGCTGATCAGGGCCGACCAGGCGCTGCTGTACCGGCTCTCCGGCGACTGGAACCCGCTGCACGCCGACCCCGAGTTCGCCAAGCTCGCGGGCTTCGACAAGCCGATCCTGCACGGGCTCTGCTCGTACGGCGTGACGCTCAAGGCGGTCGTCGACACGCTGCTGGGCGGCGACGTGGCGCGCGTCCGGTCGTACGCGACGCGGTTCGCGGGCGTCGTCTTCCCGGGGGAGACGCTGCGGATCCGGATGTGGCGGACCGCGCAGGACCGCATTCAGGTCGTGGTGACGGCCGCCGACCGGGAGGACGCACCGGTGCTGGCGGACACGGTGGTGGAGCACAGCCAGGACACGCCCTAGAGGAGGAGCCGCAGATGCGCGCAGCCGTACAGCACGAGACAGGGCAGGACAAGCTCGAGGTACTGGACGACGTCGAGGCGGTGGGCTTCGGCCCCGGCAAGGTCAGGATGCGGATCAGGGCCACCGGGCTCTGCCACTCCGACCTCTCCGCGATGAACGGGGTGCTGCCGCAGCCCGCGCCCTTCATCCCCGGGCACGAGGGGGCGGGCGAGATCCTGGACGTGGGGGACGGCGTCACCGGGCTCGCGCCGGGCGACCGCGTCCTGATGTGCTGGCTGCCCGCGTGCGGCGCGTGCCCGTCCTGCAAGCGCGGCCAGACCCAGCTGTGCCTCACCGGGTTCATGAACGCCGGTACGCCCAACTTCAAGCGGGGCGACGGGGACGTCTTCGGGTTCGCGGGCACCGGGACCTTCGCCGAGGAGGTCGTCGTCGGCGCCAACTGCGCGGTACCGATACCCGACGACGTGCCGTACGACATCGCCGCGCTGATCGGCTGCGGGGTGACCACCGGGCTCGGCGCGGCGATCAACACCGCGCAAGTGGCGGCCGGTTCGTCGGTCGCGGTCATCGGGTGCGGCGGCGTCGGAATCTCCGCGATCCAGGGCGCGCGGGCCTGCGGCGCGGCGCAGATCGTCGCCGTGGACCCCGTGGAGTCGCGGCGCGAGGCCGCGCTGCGCTTCGGAGCGACCGAGGCGGTGGCCCCCGGGGAACTCGCCGACGCCAAGCAGCGGATCACCGCGGGCGAGGGCTTCGACTACGTCTTCGAGGTCGTCGGCAAGTCCGCGACGGCCCGCACCGCGTACGAGACGACCCGGCGCGGCGGCACGCTGTGCGTCGTCGGCGCGGGCGCGATGGACGACTTCTTCCAGGTCAATATGTTCGAGCTGTTCTTCGACGAGAAGAAGATCCTGCCCTCGCTGTACGGGGGCGGGGACGTGGTCCGTTCGTACGAGCGCGCCATCGCCCTGTGGCGGGCCGGCCGGATCGACCTGGAAGGGCTGATCACCCACCGGGTGCCGCTCGCGGACATCAATGACGCGCTGGACCAGATGCGTACGGGGACGTCCCTGCGCACCTGCATCGAGCTGTGAGGGCGAGGGGGAGCCGATGACCGGGGAACCGAGGACGCTGCGGGGCAGGACGGCGATCGTCACCGGAGCGGGCCGCGGCCTGGGCCGGGCCGAGGCGCTGGAACTGGCGCGGCTCGGCGCGAGCGTCGTCGTCAACGACTACGGGCAGCCGGGCAGGGACGGCTCGGGCGAGGCGTCGGCGGCGCCCGCCGAGCAGGTCGCCGCCGAGATCAGGGCGGCCGGCGGGCAGGCCACGGCCCACCTCGGGGACGTGGCCGACCACGACACGGCCCGCGGCCTGGTCCGGCTGGCCGTGGACACCTATGGCACGCTGGACATCCTCGTGAACAATGCGGGCATTCTGCGGGACCGTATGGTCTTCTCGATGAGCGAGGACGAGTGGGACTCGGTCATCCGCGTTCATCTCAAGGGCCATTTCAATACGACCCATTTCGCCGCCGCGTACTGGCGCGAGCGCTCCAAGGCGGCCGGCGGGCCGGTGTACGGGCGGATCGTCAACACCTCGTCCGAGGCGTTCCTCGCGGGCTCGGCGGGCCAGCCCAACTACGCGGCGGCCAAGGGCGGCATCGTGGGGCTCACCACGTCGACCGCGGCGGCCCTGGGCAAGTACGGCGTGACGGCGAACGCGATCTGCCCGCGGGCCCGCACCCGTATGACCGAGGACGTCTTCGCCGCCTTCGCGGTACCGGGTGAGGGCGAGCTGGACGCGCTGGCACCCGAGCATGTGTCGCCCCTGGTGGGGTATCTCGCGGGGCCCGCGGCGGCACGCGTCAACGGACAGGTCTTCGTCGTGCACGGCGGCATGGTCGCGCTCGTCGACCGGCCCCGGGTGGCCGCGCAGTTCGACACGGCCAAGGACGTCTTCACGTACGAGGAGCTGGACGCGGCGCTCACGCCGTACTTCGAGGGCCGCGCCCCGCAGGAGAACTTCGCGGCGACGGAGATCCTGGCCCTCAAGAAGGGCTGAACCGCGCAACGAAGGGCAGCGCCCCGCAACGAAGAGCAGAGCCGCGCAACGAAGGGCAGCGCCCGCAAAGAAGGGCCGCGCTCACCATGAAGGGCTGAGCCCCGCAGGTCCCGAAGGCGCACCCCGGACACACGACGGCCGTGGCCGCCACGAGAGACGTCTCTCGTGGCGGCCAAGGCCGTCGTGTGTCCGGGGTGCGCCTTCG
>NZ_JBITXL010000004.1:0-158950 GCF_044544685.1 Streptomyces sp. NPDC053542 | reverse complement strand
CCAGCGCCCCCCCCCCCCGCCGGGCGCGCGCGCCCGCCCCCCCCCCCCGCCGCCCCCCCCCCCCCCCCCCCCCCCCGACTCGGGAGGGCCGGTGCTGCTCAGGCTTCCCGGGAGTTCTTGGGCCGGCGGTGCCGCCCGGCGCCGGACGCGGCCGCGTCCTCGCTCGCTGCCGGGCCACGGTGCTTGCCGGAGCCTGCGGCCGTGGCGGCCTGGGCGGGGGACCCTTGCGGGCGCGCCTCGGTCGTGTCGGTTCGGGCTTCGGACATGGAAAGTGTCACTCCGTCAGATCGCTTACAGGTGTACGCATCGGGACCTCCGCCAGCTGCGCCGGGGTACCTCCCGGCATCACCGTCGGTGGCCGGGTCAACCGGCTGCGTAGCCCCCTTTCGAATTCTAACGGGGCGTGCTTTGCCGCTCTACCGGGCCTCCCGGGCCGCCAGTGGCGCCTGCTGCAGCGGTACTGGCCTGCACATTTGGGGATGCGTCCGGTCCGTGCGCGGTTCCCCCGCGGCCGGGTCCGATTGTGGGGATGTTGTGCAGTCGTTCGGATACCCCGAGGGGGCCGTGCGGATTCCGGAAGTCGGCGGCAAAGCGGACGAGGTGTTCCAGGGGAGGCGTGTGAGGCGTTGCAAATGCGATGCGGGGACCGGTCTCGACCGCGGTACGGGGAGGGCGGACGACGGGGCCGCGGCGTCCGTGGGGGCCGCGTCCGCCGCGTCCCCCGGGACGGTCACCCGCGCCACGCCGCACGGGGTGGCCGGCGTCGCGTACGGCAGCCGGAGCTCGCCGTCCGGCGTCCAGTGGCCCGTGCCGGCGAGCCACCCTGGAGGCGCGGCCGGCCGGTCCAGCCGCTTCGCCGTCGGCCGCCACGTGGCGAGCCAGGTGCCCGCCGCCGCGTCCACTCGGAAGGCCACCGCGCAGCTCTCCGGGGCGAGCGCCTGTCCCGGCTGCACGGCAAACGGGGTCAGCGCGGCGTCCGCCGAGCGCAGCGCTTCGGGGAACCGCACGGGCAGCGTGCTGCCCAGTACGCCCCAGCCCATCCGGTCGTACCCGGGAGCGTCCGACCGCAGCAGGATCAGCCCGCTCTCGGGGTCGGCCAGCAGCAGCCGGTCGTTGCTCCGCTCCGTGATCTGCAGCAGGGGGCTGACCTCGCCGTCCCGGCCGAGGTCGACCACGACGGTCTTGGTGAGGCCGTCCAGTTCGCGGTCCAGGGCCAGCAGCCGGCCCTCCCGGTCCAGCCAGGCGCCGCCGGTGCAGCGGCCCGGCACCAGGGCGATCCGCTGCGGGCCCTCGGCCCCGCCGTGCAGCAGCCACACGGCGGTGGCCCGGCCCGCGCCGTCGCCGCCCACGGGGGCGAGCGCGTGGGCCGTCGTGCCCCCGGGGGCGGGCGGCAGCAGCGTCAGCTCCGCGGTCTCCACGGCGCCCAGCGGGAGTTCGCCGGTGCCCGGGCCCGTGGGGTACAGGAGGGCGACCGTGCAGTGGCCTTCCGTGCGGCGCAGGATCAGCACCCGGCCGTCGCTGAGCGGCAGCAGCTTGCTGTCCGGCTGCTCGGGACGGCGGCCGGGGAGCGGTACCGCGTACGGCTCGCAGCCGTCCAGCGTCCAGCGCTCGGGGTACCAGGCGCCGCCCGGCCCCTGGACGAGCCGCGCGGCGTACGACCCGTCGGCGGTGAGCGTCAGCGCGGCGGGGCGGTGGGGCAGCCCGCTGAGCCCCCGCAGTCCGGGGAGCTCGGGCGGTCCGGCAGCGGCGGTCTCCGTGACGTCCTCGGTGTTCCCGTCGGTTCCAACGCCTTCGATTGCACAGGCAGTCATGGAATGGTCACCTCCAGTCACGGTCGAAGCTAGTTTTCGCACTTCGTGTCGATCAACGCGTGATGGGTCACTTCACGCGTATGAGTGGCTGTTGTCCGATTCGCCTGCGAGTGATGTGACGGATGTGCCAGCCGGGTCGGCCCGTACGGGGGCAGCGCGGCGTCCGGCGGCGGTCCACCGCGGGTGCGCCGGGCACCCGCCGCAGGTGCGCCCCGCATTCCGGGGCCACCGCGGCTGGGCGTTCCGCCGGTGCTGGGAGGTAACCTTCCACCCGTGCCCGCACTGTCTGAAGTCCTCTCCGCCCTCGACGCCCTGTGGCCCGCCGAGCGGGCAGAGGCGTGGGACGCCGTCGGCACCGTCTGCGGCGACCCCGAAGCGCCCGTACAGCGCGTGCTCTTCGCCGTCGACCCGGTACAGGAGATCGTCGACGAAGCCGTGAAGATCGGCGCCGATCTGCTCGTCACCCACCACCCGCTCTACCTGCGCGGGACGACGACGGTCGCGGCGTCCACCTTCAAGGGCAAGGTCGTCCACACGCTGATCAAGAACGACATCGCGCTGCACGTCGCGCACACCAACGCCGACACCGCCGATCCCGGCGTCTCCGACGCCCTCGCCGGCGCACTCGACCTGCGCGTGCTGCGCCCCCTGGTGCCGGACGCGAGCGACCCGGCGGGCCGCCGCGGCCTCGGCCGGGTGTGCGAGCTCGACCGCCCCATGACCCTCGCGGAGTTCGCCCGCTACGCCGCCGAGCGGCTGCCGGCCACCGCGCAGGGCATCCGCGCAGCCGGCGACCCGGACCGTACCGTCCGTACGGTCGCGGTGTCCGGCGGCTCCGGCGACAGCCTCTTCGACGAGGTGCGCGCGGCGGGCGTGGACGCCTTCCTCACCGCGGACCTGCGCCACCACCCGGCCTCCGAGGCCACCCAGAAGAGCCCGCTCGGGCTGCTGGACGCCGCGCACTGGGCCACCGAGTGGCCGTGGTGCGAGCAGGCGGCCGCGCAGCTCGACGAGATCTCCGACCGGCACGGCTGGGACCTGCGTACGCACGTCTCCCGTACGGTCACCGACCCCTGGACCGCCCACGCGGCGTCCTCCACGACCCCCGACTCACCAGGAGCCCCCAACTGAACGCCGCGCCCGCAGACCAGATCCGCCTTCTGAACGTCCAGTCCCTGGACCTCCGGCTCACCCAGCTGGCGCACAAGCGCAACAACCTCCCCGAGCTGGCCGAGCTCCAGACCCTGGAGGCCGACCTCATCCAGCAGCGCGACCTGCTCGTCGCCGCGCAGACCGAGGAGAGCGACACCGCCCGCGAGCAGACCAAGGCCGAGCAGGACGTGGACCAGGTGCGCCAGCGCGCCGCCCGCGACCAGCAGCGGCTGGACTCCGGCGCGGTCACCTCGCCCAAGGACCTGGAGAACCTCCAGCGCGAGATCGCCTCGCTCGCCAAGCGCCAGGGCGACCTGGAGGACGTCGTCCTCGAGGTCATGGAGCGCCGCGAGTCCGCGCAGGAGCGCGTCACCGAGCTGACCGAGCGGGTGGAGGCCATCCAGGCCAAGGTCGCCGACGCCGTCAGCCGCCGCGACGCCGCCTTCGCCGAGATCGACGACGAGGCCGCCGCGGTCACCAAGGAGCGCGCGCTGACCGTCGCCGACATCCCGGCCGACCTGCTCAAGCTGTACGACCGGCTGCGCGAGAAGCAGGGCGGCGTCGGCGCTGCCCGGCTCTACCAGCGCCGCTGCGAGGGCTGCCGCCTGGAGCTGGACATCACCGAGCTGAACGACGTGCGGGCCGCGGCCCCCGACCAGGTCGTGCGCTGCGAGAACTGCAGCCGCATCCTGGTCCGTACGCCGGACTCGGGCCTGTAGGCCCCATGCCGCGGACGTTCATCGTCGAGGCGGACGGCGGGTCGCGGGGCAATCCCGGGCCCGCCGGTTACGGCGCCGTCGTCATCGACTCCGAGACCGGCGAGACGCTGGCCGAGGCCGCCGAGTACCTCGGTACGGCCACGAACAACGTCGCCGAGTACCGGGGCCTGGTGGCCGGGCTGCGGGCCGCCCACGCGCTCGACCCGGAGGCGGAGATCAGGGTCCGGATGGACTCCAAGCTCGTCGTCGAGCAGATGTCCGGGCGCTGGAAGATCAAGCACCCGGACATGCAGCCGCTCGCGGCCACGGCCAAGGCGGTCTTCCCGCCCGACCGGGTCACGTACGAGTGGATTCCGCGCGCGCAGAACAAGCACGCCGACCGGCTCGCCAACGAGGCGATGGACGCGGGCGCGGCGGGCCGCCAGTGGGAGCCGGGCGCGTCGCGCGCGGCGCTGGCGGCGGAGGTGCGCGAGCCCGCCGGGGCGACCGCCACCGCCACGCCGCCCTCGGGCTGGGCGGCCCCCGCCGACCTCGGGGCGCCGACCACCTTCGTACTGCTGCGGCACGGCGAGACCGCGCTGACCCCGGAGAAGCGGTTCTCCGGGAGCGGCGGCTCGGACCCCGAACTCTCCGAAGCGGGGCGCCTGCAGGCCCGTGAGGCCGCCGCCGCGCTCGCCGTACGGGGCACGGTGCAGGCGATCGTCAGCTCCCCGCTGCGCCGCTGCCGGGAGACCGCCGAGACAATCGCGGCCCGGCTCGGCCTGGACGTCCGCATCGAGGACGGGCTGCGCGAGACGGACTTCGGCGCGTGGGAGGGGCTGACCTTCTCCGAGGTGCGCGAGCGCTACCCGGAGGACCTGAACGCCTGGCTCGCCTCCGCCAAGGCCGAACCGACCGGCGGCGGCGAGTCGTTCGCGGCCGTCGCGCGGCGGGTCGCACAGGCGCGGGACCGGCTGCAGGCGCGGTACGCCGGCAAGACGGTCCTGCTCGTCACGCATGTGACGCCGGTCAAGACGCTGGTCCGGCTGGCGCTCGGCGCCCCGCCGGAGTCGCTGTTCCGCATGGAACTCTCCGCGGCGTCGCTGTCGGCGATCGCGTACTACGCGGACGGCAACGCGTCGCTGCGGCTGCTGAACGACACGTCGCACCTGCGGTGAGCCCGGCCGACGCGGCCACCGGGGTGGGGCCGCGCCCCGGCTGCCGACTGCCGCGCCGTCGTGGCCGGTCGCGCAGTGCCCCGCGCCCCTGAGGGGCGTTGTGCCGTCAGGCCAGTGCGGCCGCGCCGCGGGCCAGCTGCGAGACCCGGTCCCAGTCCTTCGCGCGTACCGCCTCCGCCGGGAGCATCCACGTGCCGCCCACGCACGCGACGTTCGGCAGCGCAAGGTACGACGGTGCCTTCTCCTCCGTGATGCCGCCCGTCGGGCAGAAGCGGGCCTGGGGGAGCGGCGAGGCCAGCGACTTCAGGTACGCCGTGCCGCCCGCGGCCTCCGCGGGGAAGAACTTCATCTCCGTGACGCCCTCGCCCAGCAGCGTCACGACCTCCGACGTCGTCGAGACGCCGGGCAGGAACGGTACGCCGGAGTCCTTCATCGCGCTCAGCAGCGGCGCCGACCACCCCGGGCTCACCAGGAAGCGGGCGCCCGCCGCGACCGTCTCGCGGACCTGCTCGGGCGTGATCACCGTGCCCGCGCCGACCACGGCGTCCGGGACCTCGGCCGCGATCGCCCGGATCGCGTCGAGCGCGGCCGGGGTGCGCAGCGTCACCTCGATCGCGGGCAGGCCGCCCGCGACGAGCGCGCGGGCGAGCGGTACGGCGTCGGCGGCGTCCTCGATGACGACGACGGGGATCACGGGGGCGAGCCCGAGGACTGAGCCCTCGGGGGACGCGGCAGCGGAGGCAGAGGCAGCACTAGTCACGCGTTCATAGTGCGCCTCGGCCGCATTCTTCGCAACGAGCGTTGCATCCTGTGCAATCGACTGGTGGCGGGTCGACTGGTGGCGGATCGGCTGAGGCCAGATCGACTGGTGTCAGATCGACTGGGACCAGATCGATTGGTGTCAGACCTCGGTGACGATCACGTCCAGGGACCACGGCTTGCCGGCCTTCGCCGGGGCCTCGGCCTCCACCGCGTACCCGAGTCCCCGCAGCGCCTCCACGAGCTCCGCGGGGCCGGCCGGTTCCAGGCCCGCCGAGAGCAGGTCGCGGACCATCCGGCCCTTCGTCGCCTTGTTGAAGTGGCTGACGACGGACCGCTTCTCGACGCCGTTCACGATCTTCGACTGGAGCACGCGCACGGTCGCGGTCCGCTCGGCGACCTCGCCCTTCGGCTTCCAGGCTGTCGCGTAGGCCGCGGAACGCAGGTCCAGTACCAGACCGTCCCCGGCGGCCTCCGGCATGACCTCCGCCATCGGCCCGCGCCAGTAAGCGCCGAGCGCCCCGAGCGCCGGCAGCTTCACTCCCATGGAGCAGCGGTACGAAGGGATCCGGTCGGCGATGCCCACCGCGCCCCACAGCCCGGAGAACACGAGCAGCGAGCGCTCGGCGAGCGCGCGCGCCTCCGGGGCCAGCGTCGCGAGGCCCAGCGCGTCGTACAGGACGCCGGTGTAGATCTCCCCGGCCGGGCGCGCGCCGGCCGTCCGCAGCGCGGCGTTCTTCGCGACCTCGCCCTTCAGTCCCTCGCTCAGGCCCAGTACCTCCTGGGCCTTGCCGGCGTCCGCCGCGCACAGCTCGACCAGTTCGGTCAGCACCGTCTCGCGCGCGGCGGTGAGGCCCGGCAGGGACAGCGCGGCCACGTCCAGCGGGTCCCCGGCCTGGCCTGCGGCCTTCCCTTCGGACGGCGGCAGCAGAACGAGCACGGTGGTCTCCTCAAACGGTCGTAGCGGTACGGGGTGCGGCCCCGGTGAACTTTATCCGCCGCGCGTACGGGCATCCGTTCCGCGTACGGCCCGCGCGCATCCGTGCCGGGCCGCCCCGCCCGGAGTAGCTTCGGCCCACGACGCCGTTCCTGAACCGGGAGAGCGCACCATGCAGAAGATCACGACGTGTCTGTGGTTCGACGACCAGGCCGAGGAGGCGGTGAACCACTACCTCTCCGTCTTCGGGTCCGTCTTCGGCGGCGGCAGCATCCTGGACATGCAGCGGTACGGAGAGAGCGGCCCGGGCCCCGAGGGCTCGGTCATGGTCATCCGCTTCGAGATCGCGGGCCAGGAGCTGCTCGCGCTCAACGGCGGCCCGGCCTTCACCTTCTCCGAGGCGGTCTCGCTCTCGGTCGACTGCGCGACGCAGGAGGAGGTCGACGAGCTCTGGGCCCGGCTGACCGAGGGCGGCGAGGAGAGCCAGTGCGGCTGGCTCAAGGACAAGTACGGCCTGTCCTGGCAGATCGTGCCGCGGGCGCTCCCCGAGCTGCTCGGCGGGCCCGACGGCGAGGGCGCGCAGCGGGTCATGCGGGCCATGATGGAGATGAAGAAGATCGACATCGCCCGCCTGGAGGCCGCGTACAGGGGCTGAGCGCTGCGTACGAGGACCAAGAGCTGCGTACAGGGGCTGAGCGCTGCGTACGAGGGCCAAGAGCTGACCACAAGGGCTGCGCCACGGCCCAGGGCGGGACGGGCGCTCACCGGGCCCGCCCCGCCCCGCCGCTCTAACCTCGAACCATGCCCCGTCGCCCGATGCGAGTGACCGACAAGGACGAGGCCCTGCTGCGCGGTGCGCTGCGGGAGCTGCGGACGCGCATGGAGGTCCCGGCGGACTTCCCGGCCGAGGTGCGGGAGGAGGCGGCGCGCGCCGCGCGCGGTCCCCGTATGCCGGCCGAGGACGCCACCGACCTGCCGCTGTTCACGATCGACCCGCCCGGTGCGGCCGACCTGGACCAGGCGATGTACCTCGCGCGCCGCGCGCCCGGCGGCTTCCGCGTGTACTACGCCATCGCCGACGTCGCCGCGTTCGTCGCGCCCGGCGGCGCGCTGGACGCCGAGGCGCACCGGCGCGTGCTGACGCTGTACTTCCCCGACGACCGGGTGCCGCTGCACCCGCCCGTACTCGGCGAGGGCGCCGCCAGCCTCCTGCCCGACCAGGACCGCCCGGCCGTCCTGTGGCAGCTGGACCTCGACGAGTACGGTGCGCTGGTCGCGGCGGACGTGCGGCGGGCCGTCGTCCGCTCCCGGGCCCGGCTCGACTACGACGGCGTACAGCGCACGATCGACTCCGGCACCGCCGAGGAGCCGCTGTCCCTGCTGCGCGACATCGGGCTGCTGCGGGAGGAGCGCGAGCGGGCCCGCGGCGGGATCTCGCTGGACGTACCCGAGCAGGAGATCGTCGTCGAGGACGGCCGCTACCGCCTCGCGTACCGGGCGCCGCTCCCCGCCGACGGCTGGAACGCGCAGCTCTCCCTGCTCACCGGCATGGCCGCGGCCGACCTGATGCTCGACTGCGGTACCGGCACCCTGCGCACCCTCCCCGCCGCTCCGGACGGCGCGGTCGGCCGCCTGCACCGCTGCGCCCGCGCGCTGGGCATCGACTGGCCGCACCACACCTCGTACGCGCAGCTGATCCGCGGTCTGGATCCGCGGCGCACCACGCACGCCGCGTTCCTCCAGGAGTGCACGGCGCTGTTGCGCGGCGCGGGGTACACCGTCTTCGACGGTGAGGCGCCCGCCCCCGGGGACGCGCTGCACGCCGCGGTCGCCGCGCCCTACACGCACGCCACCGCGCCGATCCGCCGCCTGGTGGACCGGTACGTCTCCGAGGTGTGCCTGGCCGCGGCGGCGGGGGAGCCGGTACCGGAGTGGGTACGCGCGGCGCTGCCCGCGCTGCCCGAGGAGATGGCGGCGGGCGGGCGGCGCGCGCACCAGGCGGAGCGGGAGTCCGTCGACCTGGTGGAGGCGGCGGTGCTGCGGGACCGGGTGGGCGAGCTCTTCGACGCGTACGTCGTGGACCTCCGGGAGGACCGGCCGCAGCAGGGCACGGTCCACCTCTGCGAACCGGCCGTCGTCGGCCGCGTCGACGCGGACCCGGACGGCCCGCCGCTTCCGCTCGGCCACCCCCTCCGGGTCCGCCTCACGGCCGCGGAGCCGGGCCGGGACCCGGTCCGTTTCGTTCCGGCGGCCAGGTAGCATGGCCGGTACGGCGGACGAGCCGGCCGGGCGGTCGCGTGGGGGTCTTCGGACCTCCCCGAGGAACGTCCGGGCTCCACAGGGCAGGGTGGTGGGTAACGCCCACCCGGGGTGACCCGCGGGACAGTGCCACAGAAAGCAGACCGCCGGGGCCGCGAGGCGCCGGTAAGGGTGAAACGGTGGTGTAAGAGACCACCAGCCTCCGAGGTGACTCGGAGGGCTAGGTAAACCCCACCTGGAGCAAGGTCAAGAGGGGCCGTCGGCTGACGGCCCTGCGCGGATGATCGAGGGCTGCCCGCCCGAGTCCGCGGGTGGACCGCACGAGGCTGCCGGCAACGGCAGCCCTAGATGGATGGCCGCCTCCCCGCGGCCCGCAAGGGCCCCGGGAGACAGAACCCGGCGTACAGGCCGACTCGTCCGCCTTTCTTCTCTTCCCCGTTACCAGCGGCCGGTGCCGCTCTTCCCCGTTACCAGCGGCCGGGCGCCGCTCTTCTCCGTTATCCGCGGCCGGTGCCGCGCCTCGGCGAGGCACGCCCTTCTCCGAGATGTAAAGAAAATGGAGAGGAAATGAAGAAATTCCGGGCGGGCGACGTGACGGTCCGGCCGAGTATTGCGTTCCTCACACCATGCCGCAGAAAGCAAAAAAGGGGTGAGGGCAGTGTCGGCCAATCCGGGCCAACACCGCCCACACCCCCGTGCGCTGTGCGCAGGTGAGCTCAACCGCGGCTGATGCCGACTTACTTGCCGAGCTCGGTGTCGAGGTTCTCGAAGGAGTCCGCAGCCTTCTCCAGGTACTGCGCCAGACCGTCGAGACCCTCGTTGGTCTTCGACATGCCCTGCTTGAACTCCTCGAAGTCGTGACCGAACTTCTTCGACGCCTGCCGGGTGACGAAGCCGTTCTCGAGCAGACCGTCGATGTAGGTCTTCAGGTCGTGGAGCTTCTCCTCGATGCGCTCCTTCTCGCGGTTCATCTTCTTCGCGGCGGCCCGCATGTCCTCATATGTGACATCAAGGTCTTTAGCCATGACGCTCCCCATTCCCTCCGTTTGACGACCGCGAGGTCCCCCTCCCGGCATACGCGTGGCGCGCACCGGTTACGAGGCACACGCCGTTGGGCACCTTAGTCGCTCACCGTCACAGGCGCACATAAGCGCCGTCACGGCGTCCAATAACTCCCCTAAAAACGGGACATTGTTGAGGTATGCCGCAGGTGCACGACCGAGCTCCCGGGACGATATTCTCTCTCTCCTAGAAGGCATTTCGAGGAGGAGCTAAGTGCGTTTGAAGCTGACCGTCGTCGACCCCTATACGCACGCCAGCAAAGACCTCGTCCTCGATGCCGACCCCGAGACCCGCATCGACGCCATCGCCCGGGAGTTGGCGGCCCGGGTACGGGGCGGGGTGGCGCCCGGGCAGCCGGGTCCCGCGCTCTACGTCGACAACTACCACGTGGACCCCGCCCACACCGTCACCAGCTCTCCGCTGCGCGACGGCGCGGTGGTGAGCCTGGACGACCCCTCCGGGACGCTGCCCGGCGAGCAGGCCGGTGTCATCGAGGTCCGGGTGGCCGGCGGGCCCGACGCCGGCGCCGTGTACCGGCTCGGCATCGGCCGGTACGACATCGGCTCCGGCCAGAACTGCCAACTGTTCATCAACGACCCGGAGATGCCCCAGCGCGCGCTGACGCTCTACGTGGTCTCCGCCGACGACCTCCGCCTGGCCGTGCACGGCGGCGGGCAGGGCGTCGAGGCGCCGGGACAGCAGCCGGGCGGACAGCCCGGCCTGCCGGGCGCGGCACCCGAGGGCCAGGAGTCCAAGCCCGGACAGCTGCTCGTCGACGGCAAGCCGTTCGAAGGACAGCAGCTGCCGGTCGGCTGCCAGCTCTCCCTCGGCAACACCCTGCTCGACGTGGCGGGTTACACGCCCCCGGACGCGGCCCTGAAGTGGTCCGACGACGGCTCCGCGCTCGACTACAACAGACCGCCGCGGCTGCGCCCCCCGGAGCGCACCACCAAGTTCCGCCTGCCCTCGCCTCCGAAGGAGCACGAGGCCCGGCCGCTGCCGTGGCTGATGGCACTGTCCCCGCTCGTCATGGCCGTGACCATGGCGATGGTGATGGGGCGCGCGACGTACCTGGTCATGGCGGTCTTCAGCCCGCTGATCATGCTCGGCAACTACTTCTGGGACAAGAAGCACGGCCGCAAGTCGCACGCCAAGCAGGTCGAGGAGTACGAGGAGCACAAGGCCCGCATCGAGCGCGACGCGCAGGAGGCGCTGGTCCTGGAGCGCGGCGACCGCAACCTCGACCACCCGGACCCCGGCACCATCTGGGCCAACGCCACCGGCCCCCGCACCCGGCTGTGGGAGCGCCGCCGCTACGACGCCGACCACCTGCTGCTGCGGGTGGGCACCGGCCGGCTGCCCTCCGCCGTCGTCCTCGACGACCCCGAGCAGGACGACCACCGCCGCCAGGTCACCTGGGACATCCCCGACACCCCCGTCGCCCTGCACCTGGGCCAGCTCGGCGTGATCGGCTTCGCCGGTCCCGGCGACACCGCGCGCAGCCTGGCGCGATGGGCCGTGACCCAGGCGGCCGCCCTGCACAGCCCGCTGGACGTGCAGTTCTACGTACTCACCGACGCGAACGCGCAGGCCGGCTGGGACTGGGTCCGCTGGCTGCCGCACGCCCGTCCGACCGCGCAGGACGCCAACGTCCTCATCGGCAACGACACCGAGACCGTCGGCGCCCGTATCGGCGAACTCACCCAGATCCTGGAGGCCCGGCAGAAGGCCGCCAAGGAGAACAACAACCAGGCGGGCTTCGCCGACCCCGACATCGTCGTCGTCTGGGACGGCTCGCGCCGGCTGCGCTCGATGCCCGGCGTCGTACGGCTGCTGCAGGAAGGCCCGGCCGTATCGATGTACGCGATCTGCCTGGACGCCGAGGAGCGCTTCCTGCCGGGCGAGTGCAAGGGCATCGTGATCGCGGAGCCCCGCAATGCCCGGCACGCCCGGCACGAGCGGCAGGTCGGCGGCGGCGCGAGCGACGCCCTCCAGGTACTGCAGCGGGCCCACGAGGAGGAGCAGCGGAAGAAGGCGGCCGAGGCCGGCCGGTCGCGCCGGAAGAAGAAGCGGAAGAAGTCGTCCGCGCCCGAGAACCCGGCGCTGACCAACACCGCCGCCGTGATGCTCTCCCTCGACAACCAGAGCGGCGCCCCCGCACCGGCGGCGCCGGCGGCCGTGGAGCAGTACGACCCCAACGTGCTGCGGCTGCGCGTGCAGCAGGAGGGCGCGGCCAAGATCCTGGGCGTACGGCCCGACTTCGTCTCGCCGGCCTGGTGCGCCCGCGTGGCCCGGGCGCTCTCGCCGCTGCGCGACATCAGCGGCGAGGCGACGGACAGCGCGCTGCCGGACTCCAGCCGGCTCCTCGACGTCCTCGGGCTGGAGCCGCCGACGGCCGGCGCGGTGGTCGCCCGCTGGCAGACCGGCGGGCAGTCCACGCTGGCGATGGTCGGTGAGTCGTACGACGGACCGTTCGGCATCGACATCCGCAAGGACGGCCCGCACGGCCTCATCGCGGGTACGACGGGTTCCGGTAAGTCGGAACTGCTGCAGACGATCGTCGCCGCGCTGGCGGTGGCGAACACGCCGGAGAACATGACCTTCGTGCTCGTCGACTACAAGGGCGGCAGCGCGTTCAAGGACTGTGTCCACCTGCCGCACACCGTCGGCATGGTCACCGACCTGGACGCCCACCTCGTCGAGCGCGCCCTGGAGTCGCTCGGCGCCGAACTGCACCGCCGCGAGCACATCCTGGCGCAGGTCGGGGCGAAGGACATCGAGGACTACCAGGACCTGGTGCGCCGCAACCCCGGGATGGCGCCGCTGCCCCGGCTGCTGCTGGTCATCGACGAGTTCGCGTCCATGGTCCGCGACCTGCCGGACTTCGTCACCGGTCTGGTCAACATCGCCCAGCGAGGCCGTTCCCTCGGCATCCACCTGATGCTGGCCACCCAGCGGCCGTCCGGCGTGGTCTCGCCGGAGATCCGGGCCAACACCAACCTCCGTATCGCCCTGCGGGTCACCGACGGCGGCGAGTCGACGGACGTCATCGACTCGCCCGAGGCCGGCAACATCTCCAAGAACAACCCCGGTCGCGCCTACGTGCGTACCGGTGCGGCCTCGCTCATCCCGTTCCAGTCCGGCCGCGTCGGCGGCCGCCGCCCCGGCACCGTGGACCCGATGGCCATCGCCCCGTGGACCGGGGAGCTGGACTGGACGGACCTGGGCCGCCCGGCGCTGGCGAAGCCCGCGGCCGCCAAGAGCGAGGAAGAGGAGATCACCGACCTGAAGGTGCTGGTCGACGCCGTCCGCGAGGCCAACGCGCACCTGCAGATCGCGCAGCCGCACAGCCCGTGGCTGCCGGCTCTCGCGGAGACCCTGCTGCCCGAGGACCTGCCGCCCGTGCAGGGCATGGGCGCGCTGCCCCCGGCGCCGTACGGCATCGAGGACCTGCCGTCGAGCCAGGCCCGGCGCGCGGTCGCGGTCGACTTCGCGACCTTTGGCCACCTGCTCATCGCGGGCGCGCCGCGCAGCGGCCGCTCCCAGGCGCTGCGGACGATCGCGGGCTCGCTGGCCCGCACCCTCTCCTGCGCCGACGTCCACCTGTACGGCATCGACTGCGGCAACGGCGCGCTGAACGCGCTGACCAAGCTGCCGCACTGCGGCGCCGTGGTGGGCCGCAACCAGAGCGAGCGGGCCGTCCGTCTGATCCGCCGGCTGTCGGCGGAGACGAGCAGGCGGCAGGAGCTCCTCGCGGAGTCCGGCTTCGCGGACATCGGCGAGCAGCGTGCCGCCACGCCGGAGGACCGGCGGCTGCCGCACATCGTGCTGCTGCTCGACCGCTGGGAGGGCTGGATGTCCTCGCTGGGCGAGCTGGAGCACGGTGAGCTGACCGACGAGCTGCTGACCCTGATGCGCGAGGGCGCGAGCGTCGGCGTCCACCTGGTGATCACCGGTGACAGGCAGCTGCTGACCGGCCGGATCGCCTCGCTGACGGAGGACAAGATCGGTCTGCGCCTCGCGGACCGTACCGACTTCTCGATGCTGGGCATCAACAGCCGCAAGGTGCCGGACGAGATCCCGCCGGGCCGTGCGTTCCGCAACGAGACGGGTACCGAGATCCAGTTCGCGCTGCTGAGCGAGGACTCCACCGGTCAGGGGCAGAACGCGGCCCTGGCGGCCATCGGTGACGGGGCGACCCGCCGGGACGCGGCGGTGCCGCGGGCCCTGCGGCCGTTCCGGGTGGACTCGCTGCCCAGCCGCATCAGCTTCGACCAGGCGTGGCAGCACATCGACCCAGTGGCGTCCGCCTCGCTGATGTGGGGCCTGGTGGGCGTCGGCGGCGACGACCTGATGGCCTTCGGCCCGGACCTGGCACAGGGCATCCCGGCCTTCGTGATCGCGGGCCCGGCGAAGTCGGGCCGCTCGACGGTGCTGATGAACCTGGCGCGTACGTACGTGGGCCGCGGCGCCCGCCTCGTCGTCTGCGCCCCGCGGACCTCGCCGCTGCGCGAACTGAAGGGCCTTCAGGGCGTCGTGGCGGTCTTCACGGGCAGCGACATCGAGGCGGACGAGCTCCAGGAGGCCGTGTCGACGGCGTCCGTACAGAGCCCGATCGTCATCCTGATCGACGACGGCGAGCTCCTCGAGGACTGCGACGCCGAGGACGAGTTCAAGAGGCTGATCTCGACCGGCGCGGACCGCGGCATCGGCATCGTCATCGCCGGCGACGAGGACGACGTCTGCTCGGGCTTCAGCGGCTGGCAGGTCGACCTGAAGAAGTCCAAGCGCGGCCTGCTGCTGTCCCCGCAGGACACCTCGAGCGGCGAACTGATCGGCGTCCGCCTGAGCCGCAGCACGGTGGGCGGCCCGGTGACCCCGGGCAAGGGCCTGCTGCACCTGGGCAACGGGGAGGCGTTCACGGTGACTGTGCCGGTGGGCTAAGAACTTTTGAGAGTTTTCCGCCTGCCGGCCCGCGAGTGCGCGGACCGGCAGGTGGTTTCCTACAGGATCGAACAACGGGGAGGTCGGAGGAATTGAGCGACGGCGACCTGATAGTCGACTACGACGAGCTCAACACGATGAAGAGCCACTTCAGCAAGCTCAGCAAGGAGTTCAACAACTGCGGAGCGAACCAGGGGGCGATGTCGGAGGCGTACGGCCATACGCGCATCATCAGCGCGATGGAGGAGTTCTCCGATAACTGGGACGACCACCGCAAAGAGCTCATGGAGCAGATGAAGGGCACGGAAGACCACGTGAAGAAGGTCATCCGGGGCTTCGAGAAGATCGACAGCGAGTAGGGGCGAGAGACACATGGGCAACCGACCAGTCGACTGGAGTCCCATCTCCGACGGGGACCCGACCCCCGGCGACCCCTACGACATCCGCGAGGAGGCGCGGCGTCTCGAGAACATCGCCGCGACTATCAAGGATCAGGCGCGACTGCTCCGCCAGGCCGGGCACAACCAGAACCTCAAGGGCAAGTACGCAGACAAGCTCAGGGAGGGCGCCGGCGACCTCGCGGACAAGCTCAGCAAGGTCGAAGGCAGATACACCAAGGTGAGCGGTCACCTGCGCGAGTGGGCCAAGGAACTGGAATACGCGCAGGAGGAGACCCGCAAGGCGCTCAGCCAGGCCAAGGTCGACGAGAAGGACGAGGACAAGGTAGACGAGGCCAAAACCCGCATGGCGGATGCGGTGAGCCACTACCTGCGACTCGGCAACAAAATCGCCGGTGAAATCGAGGACGCGCTCGATGACGACATCGAGGACAGCCTCTGGGACGACGCCGTCGGCTGGGTGGCCGAGCATGCCGATGGATTCAAGCTGTTCCTCGACATCCTCGGCTGGATCGGAACGGCACTCGCCATTGTGGCGATGTTCATTCCCGGGGTGAATCTCCTGGTCTGGGCGGGCCTCGCGATCGGCCTCGCGGTGGTCGCCGGGCGAACAATGCTGGTGGCCGCCGGAAAGGCGTCCTGGATGGACGTGGCGTTCGACTGCATCGGTCTGGTCACGTTCGCTGCCGGTGGGCTCGCGGTCAAGGGCTTGAAGGCAGCGGGTGCCACCGCGCGTACCGCGGCCACCACGAGCCGCGTCGCACGTCTGAAGGAAGGGCTTTCCGCCACCAAGGGCATGCGCAATCAGCTCTCCCGCGCACTCGCAAATGCCACGGACGACGCCTCGAAGGCAGCCATCAGGTCGGAGATGAACACCCTGCGGAAGCTCATCTCCAGGGACGCCGGAAAGGTCGCGGGCGACACCGCCGACATCGGGAAGCTGGGCAAGATCCTGAACCAGGGTGACGACGAAGCGATCGGCATCCTCCAGGGGATCAAGTCGAATGCCGCCGCGCACCCGGGTGCCGTGTCCCAGGCGACCGTCAACGGTGGACACGCGGCATACGCCGGCGCGGTCGGCATGCAGTGGACCGGTTTCGCCGCGGACGTCGGTGACAAGGCGCTCGGCGACAACGACACGCTGAATGCCGTCGGCGACGCGACGGGCGGCTGGCAGAAGCCCAGCTGGGACGCCTACAACGATTTCAAGGGCAACACCTGGAAGGTACCTGCCTCGTCGGCCTGGTAACCGGCTCCCTTTGAACGCGAGGAATTAGCACCGTGGAAACCCCAAAAATGGCGGTTGGCGGCTACACCATCCTGATGCCGCCGGGGTGGGACCGCATCCCCTTGAGATCGAAGTCCGAGACGCAGGACGCGATCAAGGGGATCGTGGATCACTCCGTCAAATTCGTGGATCCGGCGACCCCCAAGGACAAGGTGACGGAGGTCCGGCTCGAGCTGCACAACCGGCTCAACCGGGCGGTCGCCGACGCCAGGCGCCGCAACGGCGTCGACATCTACCTCCCCGTGGAGCCGATCCACGGATTCCTCGCGCCCGCCTCCTTCCTGGTCTCCAAGGTCTCCCCGGGCCTCGCCGCGCAGACCTCGCCGGCCGAGATCATGAGGCACCTGACCAAGGACTTCGGGCCGTCGGAGGACATCGAGCTGGACGAAGTGCCCGGCGTTCGCTGCCAGCGGTCCGTCCCCGCCAACCCGAAGAAGGAGGACTCGGTACCGAGCCGGCAGATCAATTACGTCGTGCCGGTGCCGGATCCCGGGGAGGTGAGCGAGTGGCTCATCGTCTCGTTCACCACCCTCACGCCCGAAGGTACTCCGCAGGAATTCCTTGAGATCCTCACCGAACTCTTCGACGCCGTCATGACCACCTTCCGCTGGAGCGCAGCATGAGCCTTCCGTACGCACTCGACTTCACCGAAGACCCGGCGGACGGGTGGATTGCCGTCCCCATCCTCGAGGGGAGGGGCGCCGACCGGCAGCGGCGGAAGTGGGCGAAGAAGAGCGCGGAGTTGCACTGTGCCCTCCTCTCGGACGGGGGCTCTCGTGACAAGTCGCAGGAGAAGGAGCTCGCGCGCGTGCTCGAGGCTTTCTCCGAGCAGTTCCCGCAGAAGATCCCCATGCAGCACCTGTTCGCGTACGCTCCGGACCTCCGCAAGGACCTCCTGCCGTTCTTCTTCTACGGGACCCCGTCGGAAGGGCCGGTGGAACAGGTACTGGACACGCTGGTGCAGCGCAACGAGCCCGGCGCCGCGCAGGACCCCCAGATCGTGGATTTCACCACCGACAACCTCGGCAAGGGGCTGCGCTCCATCCGCCACTTCGTGCCGAAGGGCGGCGAAGCCCTCTGCATGTCGGTCAACTACGGATGGCGCGTCGACTCGTACGGCATCGACCTGTCCATGCGCACCATCAGCGACGACATCGGCTGGATGTCCGCGAACATCGACGAGTTCGACGCATTCGCCCGCACCCTGAAGGTGGTCGATCCGAGCGACATCGTCGTTGACTGACGGCAAGAAGAACGAGTCCGGCAGGACTGCGGCAATCCGGAAGTGGGATCAGTAAATGGCTCGGGAAGAAGGCGAGTTCGCCGTAGGCGCGCGGGGGACTGCCGAGAAACAATCCGGTGAAGGCCGATCGGCATTGCTGCGATGGCTGTTGTTCTACCTCGTGTGCGCGGCCGGGATCGCCGGGCTCCCGTGGTGGGGGCCCGCGGCCCCGCTGAGCCCGTGGCTCAGGGGCACGGGCTTCGTGCTGGGGGTGATCCTCCTGCCGCTCGCCTCCGTGCTGACACCGTTCTTCGTGCTGCGGCGCATGCCCCGGAACAAGCGGGGAACGTGGCAGCTCCTGCCGATGGTCGTTGCGGCCGCAGGACTGGGCGTTCTCTCCCTCTTCGCGGGGCAGGACACCGCGCTGCAGGACCGCGGCCGCGTGACCGAGGCCAAGGTCGTGTCGGTAAAGCAGGGCAAGACCAACCGGTGCACCTTGCAGCAGCCGAACGGCCAGGCGATCCCGCTCGACCTCAAGGAGGGCGACGGCTGCGCCACCGGCGTCAAGCGGGGCGACACCCTGCGCGTCCGCTACGACCCCGAGGGCGCGGCCAACCCGGTGACCGCCTCCTGGAAGCCGGCCTCCTACGGAGCCGCAATCGCCGGCCTGGCAGCGCTGTTCGTGGCCCTCGGCACGTGGGGCGGTACACGAATGTCCCGCCGGGATCGCGAGTACAGCGCCGCGTAGCAACCCGTGCCCGGTGGCGACGACCTGTTGGCCTTTGGCCCGGTCGTCGCCACCGGGCATTCTGCTCTTGGTTCGCGTGCTTACGCTCGTGCCCCTGCTCTGGATGCTTCTGGGCGGAGGGGCCATCGGAAAGATTTCCTTGCGTGGGGCGGACCCTCGGTGTCGCGTTTCGGCACATGCTCGCCCGAGCTTCTGCACAAAGCCGTCTCTACAACTGCACGAAAAGTGTGGGGTGGGGGTGGCTTCAGAGGAGGAAGGGGGTGGTGAGGCCGAGGGCGATCATGCCGGTGCAGAGGAGCCAGAAGCTGATGCGGGTGCGGCCGCGGCGGCTGAGTTCGGCGGAGACGGCGCACAGGGCGATCAGGGCCAGGTACGCGGCGACCGTGCGGGCCGAGGTGTGTGCGTCGACGTGTTCGATGAGGGCGCCGATGCCGCCGGCCAGGAAGAGCAGGGAGACGACGAGCTGGGTGAGGCGGGCGTCGCGGGGGCTCGACGGGCGGTGGCGCCGGCGGCGCAGTACCGCGCGGCGCTCCCGTGGCGTGCCGGACTCCATGAGGAGCGCGATGCCCTGGTCATCCAGGTCGTTGTGGGGAGGCATGCGCGGGATCGTACCGAGGGTGGTGGCGATCTGGGATGGGGTGCGAAAGCGCTGGTGGAGGGTGGTGGAGGAGGTCGGGGCGGAGTGTGGTGGGGATGTGACGGGAGTGTGATCGCCCGTCACGAGGGAGAGGGGGGAGGGGGGAGGGAGTCCCCGCCGCGCCCGCCCCGACTTTCCCTCAGCCTCGCCCCGGCACCCGGCCTCGCCCCGGCCCCCTCAGCCCCGCCCGATGTACGGCATAGCCGTAGCCATGACCGTCGCGAACTGGATGTTTGCCTCCAGGGGAAGGGCGGCCATGTGGAGGACCGTGCGGGCGACGTCCGCCGCGTCCATCACCGGTTCCACCGCCAGCTCGCCGTTGGCCTGGAGGATGCCGGTCTGCATGCGGCCCGTCATCTCCGTCGCCGCGTTGCCGATGTCGATCTGGCCGCAGGCGATGTTGTACGGACGGCCGTCCAGGGAGAGGGACTTGGTGAGGCCGGTCATGGCGTGCTTGGTCGCGGTGTACGCGATGGAGTGCGGGCGCGGTACGTGCGCGGAGATCGAGCCGTTGTTGATGATGCGGCCGCCCTGCGGCGACTGGTCCTTCATCGCCCGGAAGGCCGCCTGGGCGCAGAGGAACGCGCCGTTGAGGTTGACGTCGACGACCGTGCGCCAGTCCTCGTAAGCGAGGTCCTCCAGCGGCCCCGGCGCGCCGAACGTACCGGCGTTGTTGAAGAGCAGGTCGACCCGGCCGAAGCGGTCGCGTACGGCGGAGAAGAGCGCCGCGACGTCGGCGGGGTCGGTGACATCGGTGGGGACGGTGAGCAGCTCCGCACCGTTGGCGGCCAGGGCGGCCGTCTCCTTCGGGGCCTCCGCACCCTCCGCGCCCTGCCCCGCCAGCGCCGCCGTCTCTTCCAGGGCCTCCGCGCGCCGCCCCGCCAGCGCCACCGACCAGCCCGCGCCGGCCAGCTCCAGCGCGACCGCGCGGCCGATCCCGGAGCCGGCGCCCGTCACCACGGCCACCTTCGGATTGTTCATGTCACTCATGGCGGCAGCGTAAGTCACCTCACACGTGGCGCCCCGCCCGAGGCCGAACGGTGCGGCTTTGCCCCGCAGTGCCCGTTGCGGGCTCAGTCCTCATCCCGCCGTCATCGTTGCGTAGTACATCCGACAGCACGTCGCCGCCCCGTGCCTCTGCAATCGCTGGAGACGCCGGATCTCCCGGATCCACTCCAGCCAGGGCAGGGGCAGATGACTCAGCATTCCCAGCAGGATCAGCAGTTGCGGGCCGCCGCCGAGCACCTCGGGCGCCGCCGCTTCCTCACCGTCGCCGGGGCCGCCGCGACGCTCGCCTTCGCGACCAATCTGCCGGGCACCGGCGCGGCCTACGCTGCCGAGGTGGACGGGAAGACCCTTTCCGAGAACCCTTTCACGCTCGGTGTCGCCTCCGGCGATCCGCTGCCGGGCTCGGTCGTGCTGTGGACGCGGCTGGCGCCCCGCCCGTACGAGCCGGGCAACGGGATGCCCGACGCGCGCGTCGCGGTGCGCTGGGAGATCGCGCACGACGAGAAGTTCGCCCGTATTGCCGGGCAGGGCAAGGCCGAGGCGCATCCGGAGTTCAATCACTCGATACATATCGAGGCGACCGGGCTCGGGCCGGACCGGGTGTACTACTACCGGTTCCGTGCCGGGGAGTGGATCAGCCCGGTCGGCCGTACCCGCACCGCGCCCGCCCGCGGCACGCGCCTTCAGAGCCTGCGCCTGGGGGCCGTCTCCTGCCAGGCGTACCACGACGGTTACTTCACCGCCTACCGGCACCTGGCGGAGGAGGACCTGGACGTCGTCTTCCATCTCGGGGACTACCTGTACGAGTACCCGGTGAATGCGGTCGGCGGCGCCCGCAACTACACCGACCGCACGCTGCCCGCGCTCTTCAACAAGGAGACGGTCACGCTGGAGGACTACCGGCTGCGGTACGCGCTGTACAAGTCCGACCCGGACCTCCAGGCCGCCCACGCGGCCCACCCCTTCGTCGTCACCTGGGACGACCACGAGGTGGAGAACAACTACGCGTCGGACATCAGCGAGAACAACCTGCCGCCGGCCGAGTTCCTGGCCCGCCGCGCCGCCGGGTACCGCGCGTACTGGGAGAACCAGCCGCTGCGCCGCCCGCAGCAGCCCAGCGGCTCCGACATGCAGCTCTACCGCCGGGTGCAGTACGGCACGCTCGCCCAGTTCGACATCCTCGACACCCGCCAGTACCGCTCCGACCAGGCGTACGGCGACGGCTGGCACGCCCCCGGCCCCGAGTCCACCGACCCGGCCCGGACGCTGACCGGCGCCACGCAGGAGCGCTGGCTGACCGACGGCTGGCGCGGCTCGAACGCGCTGTGGAACGTCGTGCCGCAGCAGGTCACGTTCTCCGAGCGGCGCTCCACGACCGCCGCGGACTACAAGGTGAGCATGGACTCCTGGGACGGCTACAGCGCCTCCCGGGAGCGGGTGCTGGCCGGGGCCGAGGCGGCGGGTGTGGAGAACCTCGTGGTTCTCACGGGCGATGTGCATGTGCACTATGCCTTCGACATCAAGAAGGATTTCGGGGATCCCGGGTCGCGTACGCAGGGCGTGGAGTTCGTGACCACCTCCATCGCCAGTGGCAAGGACGGCGCCGACAAGCCCGCCAACTGGGACGCGTACATGGCGGCCAACCCGCACATGAAGTTCTACAACGGCCGCCGCGGCTATGTGACGGTCGAGCTGGACCAGGAGAAGGCGCGCGCGGACTACCGGACCGTGTCCGCGGTGACCACGCAGGGCGCGCCGGTCGCCACCGCCGCGTCCTTCGTGTCCGAGGCGGGCGACCCGGGTCTGAAGCCCGCCTGATCCGGCCGCCCGGGGGTCAAAAACAGGCCGGGGTCCGTCAGGACATGACACCATGGTGCGTACATCTACAAATCATGGAGACACTCATGTCGGACCCCGGCCCCGCCACGGCCGAGAGCCATCAGAGCCGCCCCTGTCCCCGAATACCCAGCACGGCCGCCGGCCCCGCGCCGACCCCCGCGGCCCGCCGCACGAGCCTCCTCGTCACCCTCATCCTGGGCGGCCTGACCGCTGTCCCGCCGCTCTCCATGGACATGTACCTGCCGGCCCTGCCGGCGGTCACCCGGTCCCTGCACAGCCCCGCCGCCACCGTCCAGCTGACCCTCACCACCTGCCTCGCCGGCATGGCCCTCGGGCAGATGGTCGTCGGGCCGATGAGCGACAAGTGGGGACGCCGCCGCCCGCTCCTCATCGGGATGGTGATCTACGTACTGGCGACCGCGCTGTGCGCGGTCGCCGCCAACGCCGAGTTTCTGATCGCGGCGCGGCTCGTCCAGGGCCTCGCGGGCGCGGCCGGCATCGTCATCGCCCGGGCCGTGGTCCGCGACATGTACGACGGCGTGGCGATGGCCCGCTTCTTCTCCACCCTGATGCTGATCTCCGGCGTCGCGCCGGTGGTCGCCCCGCTGATCGGCGGGCAGATCCTGCGCATCACCGACTGGCGCGGCGTCTTCGTCGTGCTCACCGTGATCGGCGTGCTGCTCACCCTCGTCGTCTGGCGGAAGCTGCACGAGACGCTGCCGCCGGAGCGCCGGCACGCGGGCGGCCTCGGCGCCGCGCTGCACACCATGCGCGGGCTGATCACCGACCGGGTCTTCGCCGGGTACCTGCTCGTCAGCGCCTTCGCCTTCGCCGCGCTCTTCGCGTACATCAGCGCCTCCCCGTTCGTGGTCCAGGAGATCTACGGCGCCTCGGCGCAGACGTACAGCCTGCTCTTCGGCGTCAACTCCATCGGGCTGGTCCTGCTGGGCCAGCTCAACGGAAAGGTGCTGGTCGGCCGGGTCTCGCTGGACAAGGTGCTGGCGATCGGGCTGGGCCTGATCACGCTCGCGGCCGCCGCGCTGCTGCTGATGTCCACCGGTGTCTTCGGCCCCGTCGGGCTCGCGCCGATGGCCGCCGGGCTGTTCGTCCTGATGGCCTCGATGGGCCTGGTCATGCCCACCACCAACACCCAGGCGCTGCTGCGCACCTCGCACGCGGCGGGCTCCGCCTCGGCCCTGCTGGGCACCTCCACGTTCCTGATGGGCGCCGTGGCCTCGCCGCTGGTGGGCATCGCGGGCGAGCGGACGGCCGTGCCGATGGCCGTCGTACAAGGTTCCTGTGCACTTCTGGCGCTCGCGTGCTTCCTGGGACTGTGCCGTCCGTGGCAGCGTAGGGAGGAGTCCACGGAGGACGGCACGACCGGCGAAGGGAACCGGCTCTGAACGCACCCGCACCACTGCGCCACGGCACCCCCGCCCAGGCGGGGCTCGATCCGGCATGGACCCGGCGGCTCGTCGCGGAGATCCGCGCGCTGCCCGAAGGGCCGACACCCTGCTGCGCCGGTGTCGTGGCGGTGGCGGGGCGCGGGCCGGTCGTCGCGGTCGAGGAGGCCGCGGGGTGGGCGCTGCGGTACGGTTCCTACGACGTGGGCCGGGGGCGCGGGGTGCCGCTGGCACGGGAGCGCTGGGAGCCGGTGCGCGCCGGCACGGTCTTCGACCTGGCGTCGCTGTCGAAGCTGTTCACGGCGATCGCGGTGCTGCAGCGGGTGGAGCGCGGGACGCTCGGGCTGGATGATGCGGTGGCCCGCCACCTGCCGGACTTCGCGCCCGCCGTAACGATTCGCCATCTGCTCACCCACACCTCGGGGCTGGCCGCCGAGCTGCCGCTGTACGACGGGGCCGCCGGGCCGGGGAGCGACCGGCTCGGGCCCCTGTGGGCCGCCGCGGCGGCCGCCGTGCCGGGCCCCTTCTGCTACTCCGACCTGGGCTTCATCGCCCTCCAGCGGCTGCTGGAGACGGTCGAGGGCGAGCGGCTCGACGTCCTCGTCCGGGACGGCATCACCGGCCCGCTCGGCATGCTCAGCACCTCGTACGGGCCGCTGGCCCCGGCCGGGGTGGCCGCCACCGAGGCCGAGGTACTGCTCAAGGCGCGGCGGCCGTCCTGCACGGGCGGCGTGGTCCGCGGCGAAGTGCACGACGAGAACGCCTACGCGCTGGGCGGCGTCGCCGGGCAGGCGGGGCTCTTCGCCACGGCACAGGACCTCGCGGTGCTGTGCCGGGCGCTGCTCACAGGCGGCGGGCCGGTACTGCGCCCGGAGACGGTCGCGCTGATGCTCGCGCCGCCCGGCCTGGGCTTCCGCGTCGCGCAGCCCGGCTTCATGGGCGAGCTGGCGGAGCGCGGCGCCGCGGGGCACACCGGCTTCACGGGCACGAGCCTGGTGCTCGATCCCCGTACGGACACGTTCTTCGTGCTGCTCACGAACGCGGTGCACCCGCGCCGGGGCGGCGAGCCGGTGCCGCGGGCGCGGCTGGCGACGTACTTGGCGCGGGCGACCGCGGCCCGGCCCCCGGCGGGTCCGTCGGAAGCCCCCTAGGAGCCGCTGCTCCCCTTGTCGGTCCAGCGGGAGTCGTTCTCCCACTCCACGTTCCGCTCACGGGCGGTCTCCATGGCGTGCGCGGCCTCCTCGCGGGTGCCGTACGGCCCCATCCGGTCCGCCGCCCGGCACTCCGGGCCCTCCTCGACCTTGGCGTGCTTGAGGCAGTAGTACCACTCGCCGGGCTTCCCCGCCGTACCCCGTTTGAACAGTGCCATCCCGGCCTCCTCCGCCTCGGTACCCTTGCCTGACGCCATCCTGCCCGATGGCTCGCGGATACACTCGCTGGCATGTCTGGCCAGTCTCTCCTTGTCCCGGGGACCATCTCCCCGCAGCGCCCCGTCCCCGCCTCCATCCCGCGCCCCGAGTACGTCGGCAAGGACGCGCCGACCCCGTACACGGGCCCCGAGGTGCAGGACGCCGACACCATCGAGCGGATGCGCATCGCGGGCCGGATCGCGGCCCAGGCGATGGAGGAGGCGGCCAAGCTCATCGAGCCGGGCGTGACCACCGATGAGCTGGACCGCGTCGCGCACGAGTACATGTGCGACCACGGCGCCTACCCTTCCACGCTCGGCTACCGCGGTTTCCCCAAGTCGCTGTGTTCCTCGGTCAACGAGGTCATCTGCCACGGGATCCCGGACTCCACCGTCCTGCAGGACGGCGACATCGTGAACCTCGACGTCACCGCGTTCATCCACGGCGTGCACGGTGACAACAACGCCACCTACCTCTGCGGCAACGTCGACGAGGAGTCCAAGCTCCTGGTCGAGCGGACCCGCGAGTCGCTGAACCGCGCGATCAAGGCCGTGAAGCCGGGCCGGCAGATCAACATCATCGGCCGGGTCATCGAGTCCTATGCCAAGCGCTTCGGCTACGGCGTCGTCCGCGACTTCACCGGCCACGGCGTGAACACGTCCTTCCACTCCGGCCTGATCGTGCCGCACTACGACAGCCCGCACCACACGACCGAGATCAAGCCCGGCATGACCTTCACGATCGAGCCGATGCTGACGCTGGGCACGTACGAGTACGACATGTGGGAGGACGGCTGGACGGTGGTGACGAAGGACCGCAAGCGCACCGCGCAGTTCGAGCACACCCTCGTCGTCACGGAGACCGGCGCGGAGATCCTCACGCTTCCCTGAACGCTTCGCCGAGCGCTTCCCGGTCCGGGTGCGCGGGTAGGCTTTTGCCGACAGGCTGTCGGGAACTGATTGACTTAGGTAAGCCTAAGTTGCCACAATCGGTTCCCGGCCGCTACCGCTCGGTCCCTGGAGGCCCGCCTTGGACGCGCACGCTCCCGCCCTCCCCACGCCGTTCTCCGCCCTGGTCCGTACGGCGACCCGTGAAGCGCACACGGAGGTGCAGGGTTCCTCCTTCATGAATGACATGCTCGGCGGCCGCCTCGGTGTCGCGGCCTACCGCCGCTACACCGAGCAGCTCTGGTTCGTGTACCGCGCCCTGGAGGGTGCCGCAGGCACCCTTGCCGCCGACCCGGTCGCCGGCCCCTTCCTCCGGCCCGAGCTGGCCCGCACCCCCGAGCTGGAGCGCGACCTCGCGCACCTGGCCGGGGCGGGATGGCGCGGGGCGATCCGGCCGCTGCCCGCCACGGAGACGTACGTGGCACGGATCGCCGAGTGCGCCCGCGACTGGCCGGCGGGGTACGTCGCCCACCACTACACCCGTTACCTCGGCGACCTCTCCGGCGGCCAGATCGTCCGCGGCACGGCCGAGAAGACATGGGGTTTCGCGCGCAAGGGCGACGGCGTCCGCTTCTACGTCTTCGAGGACATCGGCAACCCCGCCGCCTTCAAGCGCGAGTACCGCGCGCTGCTGGACGCGGTGCCGGTCGACGACCTGGAGAAGCAGCGGATGGTCGAGGAGTGCAAGCGTGCGTACGCGCTGAACATCGAGGTCTTCCACGAGCTGAGCGCGGAGTTCGGCGAGGGCGGCCGCAGCCCCCTGAGCGCCTGAGCCGGGGCAGGAAGCGCCCTAACCCAGCTGCCGTACCCCGCTCGTCGCGACCCGCCCCCCGAGGTCGATCCAGCCCCCGGGGAGCGGCCGCGTGAGGATCTGCGAGCCGCGCCCCTGCCGGATGTCCAGCGCCCGCCCCAGCGCGTGCGTGAGCCCCATGGCGGCGGCCCCTGTCGCCTCGTCCTCGGCGATGTTGTCGTCGCGGCGCGGGAAGCCCCGCGCCCGTACCCGCCCTGCCGTCTCGTCCTCCCACGCCCACGCGTACAGCCAGCCCTCGCCCGGCGGCGGCGCGGGCAGGGCGTCCACCTCTGCGACGGAGGCGTACTGGTGCGGAGTGCGGCCCGTCGCCCACTCTGCGCGCCCCCGTACCCAACTGAACGCCCCGTCGTGCCGCACGGGCACCTCGCCGGCCGGCGGTCGCAGCACGTCCACGGGCTCCCCGAGGTGGCGCAGCAGCCAGGCCGTGCCGACCAGCGGGTGCCCGGCGAACGGCAGCCGCAGGGTCGGCGTGTAGATGTCGACCGCGCCGCGGCCCGCGTCGTCGATGAACACCGTCTCGCTGAAGCCCAGTTCACGGGCGAGTTCCTGGCGTTCCGCGGGCCCGGGAAACGCGGCCCCGTCCGGTACGACACCGAGGGGGTTTCCGCCGTCGCCGGACGGGCCGCGGAACACCCGCAATACGTGGAGTTCCGTCATGGCGTCATTGAACACCGGTGACAGATCAACAGGGTTGTCGGGTCTTACCTTGGTGGGGGCATTGCCAGGGCATTGCCGGGTATTAGGCGGTCCGTTATGGGTTCGTAGTCAGTGAGAGGGGGATCACTGGACGGGCGGAAGGGAATCAGGTAAGCCTCGGATAAGTTAGGTCCGCCTTAGTTAATGGCGGACCGCCCGCCGTCGTCGTCCGAAGAAGCCTGGAGCCCCCGTATGCGAGCCCTCCGCTCCGCAACCGCCGCCGCGATCACCGTGGCCGCCGCACTGACCGCAGCCTCGTGCACGGCCAAGAGCGACGTGGCGGGTGACGCCGGTGAAGCCGGCGCCGTGCAGGTGACCGCCTCCGACGACGCGTGCAAGGTGTCGAAGAAGGAGTTCCCGGCCGGGCACGTGAAGCTCGCGGTGGAGAACACCGGCAGCAAGGTCACCGAGGTGTACGTCTACGCCCCCGGCGACCGCATCGTCACCGAGCGGGAGAACATCGGCCCGGGCACCAGGGCCGCCATCACCGCCGAGGTGAAGGCCGGTTCGTACGAGATCGCCTGCAAGCCCGGCATGAAGGGCGACGGCATCCGGCAGAAGGTCACCGCGACCGGCAAGGGCGCCGCGGCGAAGCGGGACCCGAAGCTGGACGCGGCGGTGGCCGAGTACCGCAAGTACGTGCAGGAGCAGGCCGACGAGACGCTGCCGAAGGCGAAGGAGTTCGCCGAGGCCGTCAAGAGCGGTGACCTGGAGGCCGCGAAGAAGGCGTACGCGCCGTCCCGCATCGGCTGGGAGCGCACCGAGCCGGTCGCGGAGTCTTTCGGTGACATCGACCCCAAGGTCGACGTCCGCGAGGACGGCCTGGAGGACGGTCAGAAGTGGACCGGCTGGCACAAGCTGGAGCAGTCCCTGTGGAAGGAGAAGAAGATCTCCGGGGACGACAAGAAGCTCGCCGATCAGCTGATCAAGGACCTGAAGGACTGGCAGCAGCGGGTCGGCAAGGCGGAGATCACCCCGACCAGCATGGCCAACGGCGCCAAGGAGCTGCTGGACGAGGTCTACACCGGCAAGGTCACCGGTGAGGAAGAGCGCTACAGCCACACCGACCTGGTCGACTTCCAGGCCAACGTCGAGGGCGCCGAGAAGGCGTACGAGCTGCTGAAGCCGGTCGCGAAGAAGAACGACCCGGCGCTGGTCCGCGAGCTGGACCGGCAGTTCGAGGCCATCGGGAAGCAGCTGGACGAGTACCGCGAGGGCGACGGCTTCGTCGCGTACGACACCGTCTCCAAGAGCGACCGCAAGACGCTGTCGGACGGCGTCAGCGCGCTGGCGGAGCCGCTGTCGAAGCTCGCCGCCGCCGTCGCTCAGTAGGAGGGTTCCATGGCACTTGAATCCGAGGACCTGGCGCGGACCGCCGAGGACGGGCCGGACGCGGCACCGCGCAGCCCCTCCCGCCGCGCGCTGATCGGCTGGGGCGGTGCCGGGCTCGCGCTCGGCGCGGTCGCGGCCGGCGGCACCGCGGCGGCGCTGACCGCCGGTGACGACCCCGCGCCGGCCGCCGGCTCCAGCAGCGCCGTCCCCTTCCACGGCGCGCACCAGGCCGGCATCGCCACCGCCGTCCAGGACCGGCTGCACTTCGCCGCGTTCGACGTCACGACGGACGACCGGCAAGCGCTGATCGATCTGCTCAAGGAGTGGACGGCCGCCGCCGCGAAGATGACGGCGGGGCGGCCGGTCGGCGAGGGCGCGGTCGGCGGGCTCGCCGAGGCGCCGCCGGACGACACCGGCGAGGCGCTGGACCTCAAGCCCTCCCGGCTCACCCTGACCTTCGGCATCGGCCCGACCCTCTTCGAGAAGGACGGCGAGGACCGCTTCGGGATCAAGGACCGGCGGCCCGAGGCACTGATCGATCTGCCGAAGTTCCCCGGCGACAACCTGGAGGCGGCCCGCAGCGGCGGCGACCTGTGCGTCCAGGCGTGCGCCGATGACCCGCAGGTCGCCGTGCACGCGATCCGCAACCTCGCCCGCATCGGCTTCGGCAAGGTCGCCGTGCGCTGGTCGCAGCTGGGCTTCGGGAAGACCTCCTCCACGACGCCGGACGCGCACACCCCGCGCAACATGTTCGGCTTCAAGGACGGCACCCGGAACATCGCGGGAACGGACACCGCGGCGCTCGACAAGCATGTGTGGGTGGGGGAGCGGGACGAGAAGGGGGCCGGGAGCTGGATGGCCGGCGGCTCGTACCTCGTCGCGCGCCGCATCCGGATGCACATCGAGACCTGGGACCGCACCTCGCTCAAGGAGCAGGAGGACGTCTTCGGGCGCAGCAAGGGCGAGGGCGCCCCGGCCGGCCGCCAGAAGGAGTTCGACGCGCCGCACCTGAAGTCGATGCTGCCGACCGCGCACGTGCGGCTCGCGCACCCCGACTCCAACGACGGCATCCGCATCCTGCGCCGCGGCTACTCCTTCACCGACGGCACGGACGGCCTGGGCCGGCTGGACGCGGGGCTGTTCTTCCTCGCGTACCAGCGGGACGTGCGGGACGGCTTCGTGCCGCTGCAGAAGAACCTGGCGCGCCATGACGCGCTCAACGAGTACATCCAGCACGTGGGTTCGGCCGTGTTCGCGGTTCCGCCGGGCGTCCGGGACAAGGACGACTGGTGGGGCCGGGCGCTGTTCGCCTGACTTTCGTCGGAAATGAGAGGGAACCGACGTGTTCGGTAACTACCTGATCGGCCTGCGCGAGGGGCTCGAAGCCAGCCTCGTCGTCTGCATCCTCATCGCGTACCTGGTCAAGACCGACCGCCGCGACGCGCTGAAGCCCATCTGGCTCGGCATCGCGGTCGCCGTCCTGCTCGCGCTCGGCTTCGGCTGCGTGCTCCAATTCGGCTCGCAGACCCTGACGTTCGAGGCGCAGGAAGCGCTCGGCGGGACGCTGTCCATCATCGCGGTGGGCCTGGTGACCTGGATGGTCTTCTGGATGCGGCGCACCGCGCGGCACCTCAAGGCCGAGCTGCACGGCAAGCTGGACGCGGCGCTCGCCATGGGCACCGCCGCGCTCGTGCTCACCGCGTTCCTCGCGGTGGGCCGCGAGGGCCTGGAGACCGCGCTGTTCGTCTGGGCCGCCGTGCAGGCGAGTTCGGACGGTACGCCCAAGCCGCTCATCGGTGTGGTGCTCGGCCTGCTCACCGCCGTGCTGCTGGGCTGGCTGTTCTACCGCGGCGCGCTGAAGATCAACCTCGCGAAGTTCTTCACCTGGACCGGCGGGATGCTCGTGGTGGTCGCCGCCGGCGTCCTCGCGTACGGCGTCCACGACCTCCAGGAGGCCCGCTTCCTCCCGGGCCTGGGCAGCAAGGCGTTCGACATCAGCGAGCAGATCCCCGCGGACAGCTGGTACGGCACGCTGCTCAAGGGAGTCTTCAACTTCCAGCCCGATCCGACAGTTGTCCAGGTCGTGGTCTGGTGCCTCTACCTGATCCCCACGCTCCTTCTTTTCTTCGCCCCCGGTAGGGTGGCGCAGAATCGAGCCACCCCGGCGGCCGCAGAGTCCGCCCCGGTTGCCCAGAAGGAGCCCGAGCCCCATGACACGCAGGTCGCCGTTCCGGGTGCCCGTCGCGATGATGACCGCGAGCGCGGCACTGCTGACGCTGAGCGGGTGCATGACGGTGCACGGCGAACGGGAGAAGATCCCGGCGCTGTCGAAGGCTGAGGCCGGCAAGGTCCTGAAGCAGTTCGTCGCCGGGTACAACAAGGCCAACACGACGTTGGACCCGGCGGTGAACGCCACCTATGAGACCGGCGCGCTGCACGACATCGACGAGGCCATCACCAAGGGCGGCCGCCAGGTCAGCCCGAACGGCAACCCGGGCTTCAAGCCCCTGGAGCTGAGCGACGCGCGGTTCGCGATACCCAAGCAGGCGGGCTGGCCGAAGTTCTTCGTCGCCGACACGGTCAGCAACCGCAACAACGGCCACTGGTTCGTCGCCTTCACCCGCAACGGCATCGGCGAGAAGTGGAAGGCCGCCTATCTCCTGCTGCTGGACGAGGACGAGGTGCCGGAGTTCGCCACCGACAAGGACGGCCACGCCGAGGTGGTACCGGCCAAGGACTCCGGGCTGACGGTCGACCCGGGCCGGCTGGCCAAGACGTACGCCAAGTACCTCAAGACCGGCGAGGGCAGCACCTTCGCGCCGGGCCCGGACACCGACGGCTGGCGCGCGCAGCGGCAGGCCGCGGCCGACCGGCCGGGCCAGCACACCGAGACCGTGGACGAGCCGTACAAGGCCCCGGCGATGGCGCTGCGCACGAAGGACGGCGGCGCGCTGGCCTTCTTCGCGACGTACCACTTCCAGCACCGGACGCTGCCCGCCGGCCACACCTTCGCGCTCAAGCCGGCGGTACAGGCCGTGCGCAAGGGGCCGACGACGAAGAGCAACAAGATGACCTTCACGACCGTGTCCGAGCAGGTCGTGAAGGTGCCGGCCAAGGACGACGGCGGCGGAGTGGTCTTCCTCAACCGGCAGGGCCGGACCACGGAAGCGAAGAACGGCTAGGGCCGGGCCGGCGGGCCCGGCCGGCCGGGCCCGCTCAGCGGCCGATCGGCCAGGCCGCCGACTCGTGCTCGTTGTCCTCGCGCGCGTACACCGCGCAGGCGTCGGTCAGCGCCTCCAGGAGGGTGAGCGGGTCCGGGAGCGGGCGCTCCGGGCCGCGCAGCCACCGCACCGCGGGCTGGTCGCCGGGCAGCCGGGAGGGCGGCAGCAGGACGTAGCTGCCGCGGCAGTGCCAGCGCAGCCCGGGGTGCTCATCCATCGTCTCGGGGTGGCAGTCCAGCTCGCAGGGCCACCACTCGTCCTCGTCGTCCGGGGTGCCGCGGGTGGCCGTGAAGAACAGCATCCGGCCCTCCCGGGGCCCGGCGCCGCTCAGCACGACCGGGCCGACCTCCACGCCCTCGGCCTCCAGCCGCGCCAGCGCGCTGCGGCCCGCTTCGAGGGGGACGTCCAGCACGTCGTGGGCGATGCCGGTGGCGGTGACGAAATTGGCCTGCGGGTGTTTTCGCAGCCACTGCGTGACCTTCTCGCGGTCGGTCGTGGCGACGGTCTGCCAGCCGAACGAGACGGGGTGCCGGCCGGGGGTCGGACAGCCGATGCGCTCACAGGAACAGCCGTAGCCGGAGGGGTGCGCCGCCGGGGCCAGCGGGAAACCCGCGTCGGCCGCTGCCAGCAGCAGGTCCTCGCGGCCGCCCTGGGCCGCGGATGATCCCGTGTCCGTATCGACGCCGTCCGAACCGCTCCTCGGCCGGCGCAGCCACTGGGAGAACCTGCTCTTGCGTTCCATCTATCCCCTCACTTCGAGCGGTGGTCTGGGATCAATGCTGCCACCATCCTCCTCCTTGGGTGACCGGAGCGGAGATTCGGGGTGTACGGGACGCGTTGTACGGGGGCGCATCGGCGGCGCACAGGGGGCGCAGACCAGGCCCCGCGAGCGCCCGTGCAACCCCCGAAGCGCCGGGTCCCGGCGCCTCCCCGGCCCGGCTACTCCTCGCCCGGCACCGTGCCGCCCCAGGAGGCGTCCCGCGCGGCCCGGTAGACGGCGCCCTGCCGCTTGGTGACCGTACGGCGTTGCAGGCCGTCCTCCGCCGTGCACACGTCCAGCAGCACCTGGCCCTTGCGCAGCAGCGGCTTGCGCACGATGCGGGCCGGGGCCGGGCGGGCCTCGACGCGGGTGGCCGCGACATACGCGTACTTCTCGTCCTCGTACGGCAGCGAGCCGCCCTTCACCTGGCGGTGCAGCGAGGAGCGGTTCACCCGGGCCGCGAAATGGCACCAGTCCTCGCCCGGGACGATCGGGCAGGCCGCGCTGTGCGGGCACGGCGCGACGACCCGCAATCCGGCCGCGATCAGCTGGTCGCGGGCCGCACGGATGCGCGCGTACCCGTCCGGGGTGCCCGGCTCGATCAGTACGGCCGTCCGTGCCCGGGCCGCCGCCGCGACGACCGCCTCCCGGTCGGCACCGGTCAGCTCGCCGAGCACGTACGAGACGGTGACCAGGTCGGTGTCCTCGGGGACGGTCAGCCCCTCGCCGATCACCTGGCGCTGCCAGCGGACGTCGGGCAGCGTGCCGGCGGCCAGCTCGCGGCCGAGCGCGAGGGCCGGCTCGGCCCAGTCCAGCACGGTCGTGCGCAGCTTCGGCCAGACGTCGGCCGCCGCCCAGGCGGCAGCGCCCGTGCCGCCGCCGATGTCCAGATGCACGGCCGGCTCCCAGTCCGGCAGCCGCTCGCCGGCCGCGGCCAGCGCGGACCGTACGGCTTCGAACGTCGCGGGCATCCTGTACGCGGCGTACGCGGCGACGTCGGCGCGGTCCCTGAGCACCGGAGCGTCCGTCGGCGTGCGCCCCCGGTAATTGGCGATCAGCCGCTCGACGGCGGCCGCGGCCTGCTTGGGCGGCAGCCCGTCGAGGACCCCGGCCAGGGCCCCACGCAGTTCTTCGTGCATTCGAGCAATTCTACGGGGCGGGCAAGCACTGCTTCCCGTGCCTGCTACGGGCACACGACATCCGACAGAAGGTGGCGGGCCGCAGCGGGTGGGGTCTCGGACGTCAAGCGAAGCAGTCCGAGACCCCACCCGCGGAGGCCCGACGCCGGCACCGACGATTCGCGAGGCACCCGGGGCGCCCGCTCCCTCCCCGACGGGCGTCACCACCGCGGCGGAGGGGGCGCCGTCAGCTGGTCCGCCAGGCGGGACAGCCGGTCGCGGAAGCGGCGGTGGCGGCGCGGCGCGGGCAGGCTGTTCTCGCCCGCTGCGGCGCTGACCAGGTGCTGGACGGTGTCCAGGTCCAGATCGGCGGCCCCGGGCGGCTCGGGCTCCGGAACCTCCGCCGGCCCCGCCGGCCCCGGCACCGTCAGCGCATCGTGCGCGAGCGCCCCCAGATCCCGGTCGCCCGCGTCCAGCGCCAGCACCGTCGCGCCGTTCCGCCGGGCGTCGTGCACCCGCTCCAGCAGGCCGGGCCCCGGCGCGTCCGGCGCCACGACCAGCAGCGTCTCGCCCCGCCGCGCCGTCTCCAGCCGCCCGAGGCCCACCGAGAGGTGCGCCGGGACGCCCAGCGGGACGCGGTGCCGCACCAGCGTCGGGGAGAGCTCCGGCAGGCCCGACCACGCGGCCTCGTCGTCGAGGTGCGCCGCCAGGTGCCAGGGCTCGTACTCCGCGCTGCCGACCAGCAGCAGCCCGCCGCCGTGCGGCGCCACGGACGCGCGCAGCGACCCGGCGAAGCGGCGGGTGGCCTGGATCCATTCGGTACCGGCGAGGACTTCGCGCAGCAGCGCGACGCGTACGGCATCCATGGCCCGCATCCTGCCCCGGCACGCACGCCGCCGGAGCGCCCTTCGAACGCCGTCACCCGGACGAGTAATGCCTGTTCGGTGGGGTGCCGCGGATCTCCTACGCCTCCTGCTGCACGCGCCCGGCCGGCCCCGCGCCCGCCACCGCGGACTCCTCGGCGGCCAGGTGGTCGCGGGGCGCGTCCGGGTCGAGCAGCCGGTGCAGCCGGGCCGGCACGTCGAAGCCGACCAGCAGCACGACCAGGACCGTGCCGCCGAAGGTCAGCAGCGCCAGCGAGCTGCCCAGCGACCGGCCCTCGGCCAGGCTCGCGCCCAGTACCGGCGCCACGGCGCCGCCCAGCGCCCCCACGTTGTACGTGAAGCCCAGGCCCGCGGCCCGGGTCCCGGTCGGGAAGTGGCCGCCGATGTAGCGCGGCAGCACTCCGGAGATGCCGAAGCTGAGGGCCTGCAGGACGAACAGCAGGACGCCGAGGACCAGCAGGTTGTCGTGCGCGGCGAAGACGGGGAAGACGAAGACCAGCGAGGCGAGCAGGGTGCACGCGTACGCCTTCTGCGCGCCGATCCAGTCGCCGACGAAGCCCGCCAGCCAGCAGCCGGCCATGGTGCCGAAGCCGGCGAAGAACAGGACGTGGGTGACCTGGCCGGGGGAGTAGTGCAGCTCGGTCTTCAGATACGTCGGCAGCAGCGCCTGGATCGGCCAGGTGTAGAGGAAGGCAACGAAGACCGTCACGATCAGCGAGAGGTACAGCAGCCAGCCGCGGCGGCCGCCGAGCTGGACGGCGAGCGCGGCCAGGGTGACGCCGGAGAGGACGGAGAGCACCGGGACGGCGCCCGCGCCGGCCGGTGTGAAGACGCCGAAGAGGGACAACGTGGCCACGACCGTCAGCACGGTGTTGACGCATGCGCGGAGCGGTGTGGCGAACAGGGGGCGGAAGGGGTTGGGCCGGGTCTCCCGCCCGGCGACCGTCGCGCTCCACTCCTCGGCCTCCGGGAGCGAGCGCCGCACCCACAGCGCGATCACGATCGGGGCCAGCCCGATGTAGAACATCCAGCGCCAGCCGAGCGCGGGCACGACCCACTTGTAGCACTCGGCGGCCAGTACCGAGCCCATCGAGAAGCCGGAGATCAGGAAGCCGCTGGCCCGGCCGCGGACCCGGGCCGGCCAGCTCTCCAGCACGTAGGTGGCGCTGGCGCTGTACTCGCCGGCCATGCCCATGCCGATCAGCAGCCGGGCGGCGAAGAGGCTGGTGTAGTCCCAGGCGAAGCCGCAGGCGAAGGTGCCGAGGGAGTAGAGCAGGATGCTCGCCACCATCGACGCCTTGCGGCCGAAGCGGTCGCCGAGCGCGCCGAGGACCGCGCCGCCGAGCCAGCGGGTGATGAACGCGCCGGAGACCAGGCTCGCGCCCTGCACCGTGCTCAGCTCGAACTCGGCGCTGATCTCCGTCAGAACCAGGGTGATCAGTACGAAATCGAAGCCGTCCAGGACGTAGCCGATCCAGGCGCCGAAGAACGACTTCCACCGGGTCGCGCCGACCTCCCGGTACCAGGGGAGGGCGGCCTCGCGCGCCGGGCGCGCGGCCTCGGTCACCGGACCGGCTCCAGGCCCGCGGCGGTCAGGTGCCGGGCGACCTCGGCCACGGACTCCGGGCCCAGCGGGAGCTGCGGTGCCGCGGTGGCCGGGTGGTCGATGACACCGAGCAGGTGCAGCGCGGCCTTGAAGGAGCCCAGCGCCGAGGAGCTGCGGCCCATCTCCGCCTCCGGGCCCGCGTCGACCATGCCGAAGAGCGCGACCAGCCGCTCCTGCTCGGCCGCGGCGCCCGCCCAGTCGCCCGTGCGGCAGGCGTCGTACAGCCGGACGTAGGCGGCCGGGTCGACGTTGCCGATGCCCGGGACCACGCCGTCCGCGCCGGCGAGCAGCGCGGCGTCCACGGTCAGCTCGGAGCCGGTGAGGACCGCGAAACCGGGCGCGGGACCGGTGCGGCGGCCGTCCCTGCCGCCCAGCTCGACGAGGAGCCGGCGCAGCCCGCCCTCGTCGCCGCTGCTGTCCTTGAGCCCGGCCAGCGTGCCGTCCTCGGCCAGCTCCCGCACCAGCGCGGGGGAGAGCTTGCTGTGCACGGAGACCGGGATGTCGTACGCGAAGAGCGGCAGGTCCACGGCGGCCCGGAGCGCGCGGAAGTGCCCGGCGATCTCCCTGGGGTGCGTGCGGGTGTAGAAGGGCGCGGTGGCCACGAGCGCGTCGACGCCCAGCGCCTGTGCGGTGCGGGCGTGGTCGGCCACCCGCGCGGTGGTGGTGTCGATGACGCCCGCCAGTACCGGTACCCGGCCGTCCGCCGCCTTGACCACGGCCGCCAGCGCGGTGGCCCGCTGCGCGTCGGTGAGGTAGGCGACCTCGCTGGTGGAGCCGAGGGCGAAGAGGCCGTGCACCCCGCCGGTGACCAGGTGCTCGACCAGCCGCCCGAGGGAGCCGGTGTCGACCTCGCCGCGCGGGTCGAGGGGGGTGCAGACCGGCGGTACGACGCCGGTCAGCGGGGTGGGCAGGACCATGACGGGCTCCCGGCGGCCAGAGGTCGGATGCAGGACATGGGATGTCCTACGTCTGGGTCACAATAGACCCGGCCCGGAGCGGGTGGTCAAGAGGTCGCCGGACGGATCACCCGGATCCACCCCGGCGGAACGGAGAGGCGGACACATGGCGCGCGGCACGATGTCCGAGGACGTCCAGGCGCGGATCAAGCGGCTCATCCTGCGGCGGAAGCTGGTGCCCGGCGACCCGCTGCCCACCGAGGCCGAGCTGGTCGAGCTGCTCGACGTCAGCCGGAACTCCGTCCGCGAGGCGCTCAAGGCGCTGCAGGCCATGCGCATCGTCGAGATCCGGCACGGCTTCGGCACGTACGTCGGCAAGCTCACCCTGGACCCCTTCGTGGAGGGCATCGCCTTCCGGGCCGCGGTCCGTCACCACCAGGGCGAGGCGAGCCTGTACGAGCTGATGGAGGTCCGCGAGGCGCTGGAGGCCGGGCTCGTCGGGGCGGTCGCGCGCAGCCTGCCGGCCGAGGACCTGACCGTACTGCGCGGCCTGGTCGACCGGATGGAGAAGGAGGCGGCGGCCGGCCGGGTGAAGAGCGGCACCGACCGCGCCTTCCACCTCGCGCTGTACCGCTCGCTCGGCAACCACCTGCTCAGCGAGGTGCTGGACGCCTTCTGGGAGGCGCTGCGCCGGGTCCGCAAGGACCTGGACGGCAGCCGCTCGGTGCCGGAGGTGACCTGGCGTCAGCACCGCGAGATCGTCGACGCGCTGGAGGCGGGCGACAGCGACCGCGCGGTCGAGGCGATGCACCGGCACTTCGACGCCATCCGGGAGCGGCTGAAGGCGGTCGTGTAACGGGTCGGGGGGCGAGGTTCTCCAGGAAGTCCGCCGCGCCCCGACCCCTTGCGTACAGCCGGAGTTCACCCGCAGTTCCGTTGCCTGTGGCATTCGCGCGAGGCGAGCGACACGGGGCATGTCGGGTGCCTTGACGGCCCGTTGGGCGCTCCCTATGGTCGCCGCAGGACAAGGGACGTCCTACGTCCGGTCGTTAGGGGCTGCCCGTGCCGTACGAGACTTCGCAACCCTTCAGAGCCGGGACCGGCGGCTACGCCAGTTTCCGCATCCCCGCCGTCGTCGTGACCGGGGCCGGCACCCTGCTGGCCTTTGCCGAGGGACGCGTCGCCTCGGCGTCCGACACGGGCGACATCGACCTCGTGCTCAAGCGCTCCACCGACGGCGGCCGCACCTGGGGGCCGCTCACCGTCGTCGACGACAACGGCACCGGCACCGCCGGCAACCCGGCCCCCGTCGTCCTGCACACCGGCCCGCACCGCGGCCGCGTCGTGCTCGTCCACGTACACAACGCGGGCAGCGCCACCGAGAGCGCCATCCTGCGGGGCGAGGTCTCCGCCGCCGACGGCCGCCGCGTGTGGGTCCAGTACAGCGACGACGACGGGCTGGCCTGGAGCGCCCCGCGCGAGATCACCGCACAGGTCAAACGGTCGAACTGGCGGTGGTACGCCACCACCCCCGGCCACGCGCTCCAGGTCCGCGAGGGCCCGTACGCCGGCCGTCTGGTGGTCCCCGCCAACCACTCCATCGCGCCCACCGTGCCCGGCGACACCGGCGAAGAGGGCCGCTACAACGGCGGCCACGTCCTGCTCAGCGACGACTCCGGCGAGAACTGGCGGATCGGCTACACCGACTCCAACCCCAACGGCTACATCAACGCCAACGAGACCACCGCCGCCGAACTCCCCGGCGGCCGCCTCTACTTCAACTCCCGCAATGACTCCCCCGCGCCCGGCACCCGCGTCGACGGCTACTCCTCCGACGGCGGCGCCCACCTGGAGAAACCCTTACGGGCCCAGGCCGGCCTCGCGGCCCCCGTCGTCCAGGGCAGCGTGCTGCACCTCGGCACCCCGGACGTGCTGCTCTTCTCCGCCCCCGCCGACCGGGAATCCCGCGCCCTGATGACCGTGCGCGCCAGCCGCGATCACGGCCTGACCTGGTACGACGCCCATACCGTCAGCGGCCTCCCGGCCGCCTACTCCGACCTCGTCCGCATTGACCCCGACACCGTCGGACTGCTCTACGAAACCGGCGACTTCAGCGCCTACTCGACGATCACCTTCCGCCGCATCCCCGTGGAGGAGCTGGCATGAGGACGTACGACACGAGTTTTCCGGGCGGCGCGCGCCGCAGAACGGTGCTGGGCGGGGCCGCGGCGGTGGCCGCCGGCTTCGCACTGGCCGGGTGCGGTGACGGCGGTGAGGACAAGAAGGCCGCGCCCAAGGAGCGCAAGGAGGGGCAGAAGATCACCCTCACCTTCTGGTCCTGGGTGCCCGGCATCGACAAGCCCGTCGACCTGTGGAACAGCAAGCACCCCGAGGTCCAGGTCAAGGTCGAGAAGGTCTCGGCCGTCAACGGCGCCCAGTACGCCAAGATGCACGCCGCGATCAAGGCCGGCAACCCGCCCGACCTCGGCCAGATCGAATTCCCCGTGGTCCCCAGCTTCCTGCTGGACAACGGGCTGCTGGACCTGACCACCGTCGGCGGCGAGCGGTACAAGAGCAGGTTCGTGGGCTGGCAGTGGCAGCAGTCCGTCTTCGGCAAGGGCGTCTACGCCATCCCGCAGGCGTCCGGCCCGATGGGCCTCTTCGTGCGCCAGGACCTCTTCGACAAGTGGGACATCGAGCCGCCCGCCACCTGGGACGAGTACGAGGCCGCGGCCAGGAAGATCCGCAGGAAGGGCGCCTGGATCGAGACCTTCGCGCCCACCAACGGCAACCGCTTCGCGGGCTACGCCTGGCAGGCCGGCGCCAAGTGGTACGCCGCCGAGGGCGACAACTGGACCGTCGCCATCGACGACGAGCCCACCCGCAAGGTCGCCGACTACTGGGAGGGACTGGTCAAGCAGAAGCTCGTCAAGACCATCCCGGACCGGCAGAACGCCTGGTACAAGGACATCCAGACCGGCGCCATCCCCGCCTGGCTCGGCGCCAGCTGGGGCGACGCGCTGCTGGTCGGCAACGCGCCGAAAACCAAGGGCAAGTGGCGCGCCGCACCGCTGCCGCAGTGGACGAAGGGCGCCGACGCGCAGGCCAACTGGGGCGGCTCGACCACCGCCGTCTTCGCGGGCGCCGCCTACCCCAAGGACGCCCTCGACTTCGCCGTCTGGCTCAACACCGACCCCGAAGCGATCAAGCTGCTCATCGAGGGCGGTTACGGGTTCCCCAGCGCGAAGCAGGGCTACGAGACCAGCGACCTGGACGTCCACAAGGACTTCTTCGGCGGCCAGGCGTACAGCCAGGTCTTCCGGAAGGCCGGTGACCATGTCGACACCAGCTGGCAGTGGGGCCCCGGCGTCGACACCCTCTACCAGCGCCTGGGCGACGCCTTCACCGAGGCGCTGAGCAGCGGCGACTCCTTCCGCTCGGTGCTGAAGAAGGTCCAGGAGCAGACCGTGAGCGACCTCAAGGGCAAGGGCCTGAAGGTGGAGAGCGGCGGGTGAGACGGCCGACCCGTACGGAAGCCCGCAACGCGCGCGCCGCCGCGGGCTTCCTGCTGCCCTTCCTCGCCCTGTTCCTGCTCTGCTTCATCGCGCCCATCGTCTACGCGATCTGGCAGAGCCTGCACAAGACCGAGCGCACCGGGCCGCTCGGCCTCGGCGGCGCGGAGCGCGAGGTCTTCGCCGGGCTGGCCAACTACGGCCAGGCGCTGGCCGACGACCGCTTCCTCTCCGGCTTCGGCCGGGTGCTGCTCTTCGGTGCCGTACAGATCCCCCTCATGATCATCCTGGCCACCGTCCTCGCGCTGCTCCTGGAGAGCGCGAGCGCCCGCTGGGTGACGTTCTTCCGCAGCGCGTTCTTCCTGCCGTACGGGGTGCCCGGCGTGATCGCCTCGATCCTGTGGGGCTTCCTCTACGTCCCCGGCATCAGCCCGCTGGTGAAGATGGCCCAGGAGGTGGGCTGGGACGTGGACTTCCTCTCCCGCGGCACCGTCCTGTGGTCCATCGCCAACATCGTCACCTGGCAGTTCACCGGCTACAACATGCTCGTCCTGATCTCCCAGCTCAAGGCTGTACCGCAGGAGCTGTACGAGGCGGCCCGCATCGACGGCGCGAACGCGCGTCAGGTCGCGCTGCACATCAAGATCCCGCTCATCCGCCCGGCCCTCGTCCTGACCTGCGTCTTCTCCATCATCGGCGCGCTCCAGCTGTTCGCCGAGCCGATGGTGTTGCGGCCGCTCGCCTCTTCCATCGACTCCGGCTACACGCCCAACCTGCACGCCTACAGCGAGGCGTTCGTCGGCAACAACCAGCACCTCGCAGCGGCCGAGGCGGTCCTGCTGGCGCTGGTCGCCTGCGTCCTGTCGTTCGGCTTCCTGCGGCTGGTCGGCCAGCGGGGGAAGGAGGACGGCCGGTGACCCCCTCGGCACTGCGCTACCGCATCCTCACCTGCACCCTGCTGACCGTCGCCGCCGTCTACTTCCTCGTACCGGTGTACTGGCTCGTGGTCTCCGCCACGAAGAGCAGCGGCGACCTCTTCGGCAGCTTCGGCTTCTGGTTCGCGAACCCGCGCCCGCTCCAGTACCTCGGCGAGGTGCTGACGTACGACAACGGCATCTACGTCCGCTGGTTCGCCAACTCCCTGCTGTACGCGGGCGCCGGCGCGCTCGCCGCTACGCTGCTGTGCGCGGCGGCCGGCTACGCGCTCGCGAAGTTCCCCTTCCCGGGCCGGGAAGGGATCTTCAACGTCATCCTGGCCGGGGTGCTGATCCCCGGCACGGCCCTGGCGCTGCCGCTGTACTTCCTCTTCAGCGGCTTCGGGATGTCCAACACCTACTGGTCCGTGCTGATCCCCAGCGTGGTCAGCCCCTTCGGCGTCTACCTCTGCCGGATCTACGCGGCCGCCGCTGTGCCCGACTCGCTGCTGGAGGCGGCCCGGATCGACGGCGCGGGGGAGTGGCGGATCTTCTCCGGCCTCGGGCTGCGGCTGATGATCCCGGCGCTGGTCACCGTCTTCCTCTTCCAGTTCGTGCACATCTGGAACAACTACTTCCTGCCGCTGGTGATGCTCTCCGACTCCGGCCTGTACCCGATCCAGCTGGGGCTGACCTCCTGGACCGGCTACGCCGACCGGCAGCCGGAGCTGTACCAGTACACCGTCGGCGGCGCGTTCCTCTCCGTCCTGCCGCTGATGATCCTGATGACCGTGCTGCAGCGGTACTGGCGTACGGGACTCACCGAGGGCAGCGTGAAGGCGTGACAGTATCGCTGGCATGACTACTCCTGACGATGCGCAGCCCACGACTCCCGTGAACGTCGCCACCGAGGCCAAGAAGGCGCTCAAGCGGGACCCTTGGGACCTTCCGGACGTGGCCGGCCTGGTCGTCGGCGTGCTCGGCGGCACAGGTGACCAGGGCCGCGGCCTGGCGTACCGGTTCGCCAGGGCGGGCCAGAAGGTGATCATCGGCTCGCGCGCGGCGGAGCGGGCGCAGGCCGCGGCGGACGAGCTCGGCCTCGGCGTCGAGGGTGCGGACAACGCGGAGTGCGCGCGCCGCGCGGATGTCGTGATCGTGGCCGTGCCGTGGGAGGGCCACGCCAAGACCCTCGAAACGCTGCGCGAGGAGCTGGCCGGCAAGCTCGTCGTCGACTGCGTGAACCCGCTCGGCTTCGACAAGAAGGGCGCCTACGCGCTGAAGCCCGAGGAGGGCAGCGCCGCCGAGCAGGCCGCCGCGCTGCTCCCGGAGTCGCGCGTCACGGCCGCCTTCCACCACCTCTCGGCGGTGCTCCTCCAGGACCCCGAGGTCGCGGAGATCGACACGGACGTCATGGTGCTCGGCGAGAAGCGGGCCGACACCGATGTGGTCCAGGCGCTGGCCGGGCGCATCCCCGGCATGCGCGGCGTCTTCGCCGGCCGGCTGCGCAACGCGCACCAGGTCGAGTCCCTGGTCGCCAACCTGATCTCCACCAACCGGCGGTACAAGGCACACGCGGGGCTGCGCGTCACGGACGTGTGAGCGACGGGCGCGGGGCCAGGGCCGCGGCCGGGGCCGGGGCCGCGCGTCGCCGGGGCCGGGGTGGCCGGTCCGGCGGTGAGGAGCGGGCCGGAGTCGGGCGGAGCCGGGCATGGGGGACACTGGAGGGGACCGCATACGCAGTACCCCGACAGGAGCCCCGTCCCATGCCCGCCCTGCCCCCGTCCGGCCCGGCCCGGCGCCTCGCCGTCTTCGCCCTCGTCGTCTGCGTCCTGGCGGTCGCCGCGGCCGTCGTCTCCTTCGTGGCGGGCAACCTCATCGGCATCGCCTGGGTCCTGATGGCCGGCGTCTCCAGCAACATGGCGTGGTTCTACCTGCGCCGGGCCAAGCAGGAGCGGACGGCCGCGGAGGAGCAGGCGCAGGCCCCCGAGGGCTCGGCCCGCTAGAACGTCTGCGGCTCGCCCTGCCAGAAGCGGAAGAACTCCTGGCCGAGGTAGGTGTCGATCTGGGAGACGCCCAGCACCCGCAGGATCGCGTCCACCGCCTCGAAGAACGCCTGGTTCACGCCCGGCGCCCACAGCAGCCCGAAGACCGCGAGCAGGCCGAACGGCGCGAACGGCTCCACCTGCCGCCGCAGCTTGTACGGCAGCCACGGCTCGAGCACGCCGTACCCGTCCAGCCCCGGCACCGGGACGAAGTTCAGGATCGCGGCCGTCACCTGCAGCAGCGCCAGGAACGCGAGCGCGTACCGGAACGGCTGCGGCACGCCGTCCATCGCGCCCAGCCAGAACGGCGCGGTGACCACGGCGGCGAACAGGATGTTCGTCAGCGGGCCCGCCGCCGAGATCAGGCTGTGCCGCCAGCGGCCCCTGATCCGGCCGCGCTCGATGAACACCGCGCCGCCCGGCAGCCCGATCCCGCCCATGATGACGAAGATCACCGGCAGCACGATGCTGAGCAGCGCATGCGTGTACTTCAGCGGGTTGAGCGTCAGATAGCCCTTCGCGCCGATCGAGATGTCGCCGCTGTGCAGCGCCGTACGGGCGTGTGCGTACTCGTGCAGGCAGAGCGAGACGATCCACCCCGAGACCACGAAAAGGAACACGGCGACGCCGGTGTTCGTGGCGAGCTTGTCCGTCCACACGTACCAGCCCGACGCCGCCATGACGGCGACGAGCGCGAGAAAGACGGGACTGACGCGCCGGTCCGCGCGCTGTACTGCGGTGGTCATCGTGCGGTGCTCCTGAGGGGTGGGCGGGGCATGCGGGGCGGGTCGTGCGCGGCGGGTCGTGGGCGGGGTCCGGTGGCGGATGGGCGGGCGGCGGATCGTACAACGGAAAACGAGGAGCGGTATGCCGTGGTTCCAGGCAGGCTGGATCCTTGGCGGTGGATCCGTGGTGACGTGGCGGATCGCGGTGACGGATCTGTGGTGACGGATCCGCGGTGGCCGTCGGGTGGCCGGCGGGGGCCGGGCCGTATGGGGGAGACGGGGCGTGCGGGAGTGGGGGCGACGGGGTGCGGACAGTGGCGGGGGACGGTCGCGGCGTGCGGGGCGTGAACGACAATGGGCCGGTGCGCTACGGAATCCTCGGGACGACCCAGGCACGCCGGGACGACGGGACCGACGTCGCCCTCGGCGGCGCCCGCCTGCGCGCACTCCTGGCCGCCCTCGCGCGCACGCCGGGGCGCCCGCACACCCCCGACACGCTGATCGCGGAGGTCTGGGGGCCCGGCTCGGAGCCGCGGGACGCGGGGGCCGCGCTCCAGGCGCTGGTCGGGCGGCTGCGGCGGACCCTCGGCCATGCCGCGGTCGTCTCCGTGACCGGCGGTTACTACCTGGCCGCCGAGCCCGACGACGTCGACCTGCACCGCTTCGAGCGGCTGGCCGGCGAGGGCGAGCGGGCACTGGCGGACGGCGACCCGGCGAAGGCCGCCGCGCTGCTGGACGACGCGCTCGCGCTGTGGCGCGGGCCCGCCCTCGCCGACCTCCCGGACGCGGTCGCGGAGGCGGCCGGGATCGAACGGCTGCACCTGGACGCGCGGCGCACCCGCCTCGCCGCCGATCTCGCGCTCGGCCGCGCGGACGAGGCGCTGCCCGCCCTCACCGCGCTGTGCCGCCGGCACCCCCTCGACGAGCCGCTGCAGCTCCTGCGGCTGCGCGCCCTGCGCGCCACGGACCGCACGGCCGAGGCGCTGGACGCGTACGCGGCCCTCAGCGCCGACCTCGCCGACCGCCTCGGCACGGACCCGTCGCCGCCGCTGCGGGCGTTGCACGCGGAGCTGTTGGAGGCGGGAGCGGTATCGGGTGCGGCTGCGGAGTCCGGTGTGGCTGGGGTGTCCGGTCCGGCTGCGGTGCCCGGTCCGGCGTCCGGTGCGGCTCCGAGCCCCGGCTCGGCTGGGGTGTCCGGTCCGGCTGCGGCCTCCGGTGCCGGTCCGGCGTCCGGTGCGGCTGCGATCACCGGCTCGGCTGTGGCGTCCGGTCGGGCTGCTGCGTCCGGTACCGGTCCGGCCGCGGCCTCCGGCACCGGTCCGGCGTCGCGGCCCGCCGGGAATCTGCGGGCGCGGCTGACCTCGTTCGTCGGGCGCGAGGCGGAGCTGGCCGCGCTCCGCGCGGATCTGTCGGGTCACCGCCTGGTGACGCTGCTCGGGCCCGGCGGCGCCGGGAAGACGCGGCTGTCGCAGGAGGGCGCGGAGGCCGCGGCGGCCGCCGCGCCCGGGGCCTGGCCGGACGGCGTGTGGTTCGCGGAGCTGGGCCCCGTCGCGGACCCCGACACCGTGCCGGAAGCCGTGCTCACCGCGCTCGGCGCCCGCGAGACCGTGGTCCGCGGCAGCGCCGCCGAGGGGCTGCGCGCTGCCGCCGACCCGCTCGCCTTTGACCCGCTTGCGCAGCTCGCCGAGCATTGCGCGGGCCGCCGGATGCTGCTCGTACTGGACAACTGCGAGCACGTCGTCGACGCCGCGGCCCGGCTCGCGGAACGGCTGCTGGCCGAGTGCCCGGGCGTGAGCGTGCTGGCCACCAGCCGGGAGCCGCTCGCGGTACCGGGCGAACTGGTCCGGCCGGTGGAGCCGCTGCCGGACCCCGTCGCGCTGCGGCTGCTCGCCGACCGGGGCGCCGCGGCCCGGCCCGGCTTCCGTATCGAGGACGACCCGGAGGCGTGCGCCGAGATCTGCCGCCGCCTGGACGGCCTGCCGCTGGCCGTCGAACTGGCCGCCGCCCGGCTGCGGTCGCTCGCGCCGCGCCAGCTCGCGGACCGCCTGGACGACCGTTTCCGGCTGCTGACCAGCGGCAGCCGTACCGTACTGCCGCGCCAGCAGACCCTCCGCGCGGTCGTCGACTGGTCCTGGGACCTGCTCGACGCACCCGAACGCGCGGTCCTCCGCCGCCTCTCCGTCTTCTCCGGCGGCACGGACCTCACCGCGGCGGAAGCGGTCTGCGCGGACGCCCCGGAGGCCACGCCGGACACGCCCGCCGGACCTGGCGGACCTGCCGCACCTGCCGGACCGGCCGGACCGGACACGCCCGCCGCACCCGCCGCACCGGACACGCCCGCCGCCGGACTCGTCGCCCCCGGCGACATCGCCCCATTGCTCGGGTCGCTTGTCGACAAGTCGCTCGTCGTGGCCGTGCCGTCGGCCGGCGGCGAGATGCGGTACCGGCTGCTGGAGACCGTCGGGGAGTACGCCGGGGAACGGCTGGACGAGGCGGGGGAGCGGGCCGCGGCCGAGCGCCGCCACCTCGTCGCGTACCGCGAGCTCGCCCGCGCCGCCGACCCCCTGCTCCGCGGCCCCGAACAGCGCCACTGGCTGGACCGGCTGGAGCGGGAGCACGACAACCTCCGCACCGCCCTGCGCCGCGCCGTCGCCGCCCGCGACGAGCACGAGGCGCTCTGCCTCGTCCTGTCCCTGCAGTGGTTCTGGACGCTGCGCGACCACCGCGGCGACGCCCGTACCTGGTCGAAGGCGGCCGCCGCGCTCGGCCCGAACCCCTTCCTGCCGCCGGTCACCCCGGCCCCGCCGCTCCACGAGCGCCCCATCGACACCCCGCCGCCGATGACACCCGAGCAGTTCCTCGAAGCCCGCCGGGAGGTCCGGCTGGTCGCGCTGGCCAGCACGGACGGCGACATGGAGGCGCTGCGGCGCTTCGAGCAGCAGGAGGAGCTGCGGGGCATCGTCAGCGCCTACCGCGGCGGGCTGCCGCAGACCTGCCGGGTGCCGGGCGTGATGTGGTTCTACGCCGTCATGCTGACGGGGGAGTTCGCGGACCTGTCCGGCATGGTCGACGAAACCGTGCGCGGCTGCCGCGAGTTCGGTTACGACTGGGAGCTGGCGTTCATCCTCCAGCTGCGGGCGAGGATCCAGAACGACCGGCCCGGCGGCCTGGAGCAGGCGGCCCGCGACGCCGACGAGGCGCTGGAGATCTTCCGCAGGATCGGCGACGCCTGGGGAGTCGCCGAGGCACTGGCCGGACGCGGCGAGTCCCGCGAGGGACACGGCGAGTACGGCCCCGCCGCCGACGACTACCGCGCCGCGATGCGGTACGCGGCGGACCTCGGCGCGCACGGCCAGCTCCCGCTGCTCAAGACCCGGCTGGGCGGCGCGCTGATCGAGTCGGGCGACGTCGAGCAGGGCGAGCGGCTGCTGCACGAGGTGCTGGACGAAGGCCGGCACAGCCGCGACGCCGTGCCCTACGCCCGCATCCAGCTCGCCACCTGGCTGGCGACGGCCGGCCGGACCGAGGAGTCCCGGCACCACCTCCGGCTGGTGCGGGAGGAGTTCTCCGAGCGCTCGGCGCCGGAGATGTTCCTCGGCATGGTCGAAGGGGCGCTGGCCGCGCTGGACGTGGACGAGGGGCGGTACGACGGGGCGCTGGCGGCCGTGCGCGGGGCCGTCGCCAAGATGCGCGGCCCGCTCACCCAGGCCATCGCCCCCGACGTGCCGCTGTCCCAACTCCCCATCGCTGCCCGCGTGTTGGGCCTGACCGGCGGCCCGGACGGCGCGGCGGCCGGGGCCCGGCTGCTGGGCGCCTTCGACGCGGTGCGCGCGCCCCGGCAGCACACGCCGCGCATCCTCCGCATCTCCCGCGAGGCGGCGGAAGCGGCCGTACGCGCCGTCCTCGGCGCGGCGGACTACGCGTCCGCCCACGCCGAGGGCGCCACCCTCTCCCTCGACGAGGCCCTCGACCTCATCTGACCTCCCCCGATACCGAATCCGACGTCTCCGCTCCCCAGGAACCGACCGCTCGGCCGCGGCGGGCACCGGGACCTCCGGCCTTCGGCCGGGTCAGGTCTTCGACCGGAATTTCCGGACCGCCAGCGGCATCGCGACGGCCGTGATGGCTATCGCCCAGGCCAGCGTGATCAGGGCCGGGTGGGCTATCGGGCCCTCGCCGGCGATGAGGTGGCGGGCCGCGTCGGCGAGGTTCGAGAGGGGGTTGATCTTCGTGAAACCCTCCAGCCAGCCCGGCATCGACGCGGTCGGCGCGAAGATCGACGAGCCGAACTGCAGCGGCATCAGCACCAGGAACGCCATCCCCTGGACCGCCTGCGGCGTCTTCAGGGCCAGCCCCAGCAGGATGAAGATCCACATCACGGCGGCACCGAAGACGGTCGACAGCGCGATGGCCCCGACGAACTCCAGCGCCGAGCCCTTGATCTCCAGGCCGAGCAGGAAGCCCATGCCCAGCAGGATCGCGGTGGCGACCAGCATCCGGCCGACCTCGACGACGATCTTGGCTATCAGGACCGAGGAGCGCGCGATGGGCATCGTGCGGAAGCGGTCCATCACGCCCTTGCGGAAGTCCTCGTTGACGCCCGAGCCGACCGCCATGGCGATGTTCATGCCCATCATCGCCATCATGCCGGGGACCAGATACTGGACGTACTGCTGCTGATTGCCCTTGCCGGCGATGGCGCCGCCGAAGACGTACACGAACAGCAGGATGAAGACGACGGGCATCAGCAGGGCGTCGAACATCGACTCCGGGTCCTGCTTGATCTGGAGGGCGTTCCGCCGGACCAGCGCGCCGATGTGGCGCAGATTGGCCCGCAGGCCGATCCGGCCCTCGGCGGCCCCGGGCTTCGCGGCCGGCGCCGTGATCGTTGCGGCGCTCATGCCGCGACCTCCTCGTACTGGGCGGACGCCGGCTCGGCGGCCGCGTCGGCCTCGGACGTCTTCTGGCCGGTGATGGCCAGGAAGACCTCGTCCAGGCTGGGCAGATGGGTGTTGATGCCGGCGAGCGCGAAGCCGCGCTCGCCGAGGACGTTGACCACCGCGGTCAGCTGCTCGTCGCTGATGATGGGGACGTTCACCACGCCGTCCTCGGGGTCCGCCGTGGCGCCCGCTATGCCGTCCAGGCCGGCCTGCGCGATCGCGCCGACCATCCGGTCCAGCTCGCCGCGGACCGCCGGCCGGATCTGCAGCGTGCGCCCGCCGACCTTGGCCTTCAGCTCTTCCACCCGGCCCTCGGCGATCACCCGGCCGCGGTCGACGACGGTCAGCTCGTCGGCCAGCCGCTCGGCCTCCTCCATGTACTGCGTGGTCAGCAGCACCGTCGCGCCGTCCCGGACCATGTTGTTGACCTCGTCCCAGACCTCGTTGCGCGTGCGCGGGTCGAGGCCGGTCGTCGGCTCGTCCAGATACAGCACCGCGGGGCGGCCGATCATCGAAGCGGCCAGGTCGAGGCGGCGGCGCATGCCGCCCGAGTACTTCCCGGCGGGGCGCTTGGCGGCCTCGGTGAGCGAGAACCGCTCCAGCAGCTCGTCAGCGCGCGCCCGGGCGTCCTTGCGGGAGAGATCGAGCAGCCGCCCGATCATGTACAGATTCTCCCGGCCGGAGAGCTTCTCGTCGACGGAGGCGTACTGCCCCGTCAGCCCTATCGTGCGGCGCAGGGCGCGGGGCTGGCGCACGACGTCGTACCCGGCCACGACCGCCGTGCCGGCGTCGGGGACGAGCAGCGTGGACAGGCAGCGCACGAGCGTGGTCTTGCCCGCGCCGTTCGGCCCGAGCACGCCCATGACCGTGCCTTCCCGCACGTCCAGGTCCACTCCGTCGACGGCCTTGACATCGCCGAAGTGCTTGACCAGGCCACGGACTTGGACGGCCGCGCGGCCGTCGGCGGAGTGTGTCTTCTGCGTCATGGATCCACAGTGACAGGCACCACTGACAACGCCCCGACAGCGCAGGCCGGACGCCTACGGGCCACCGACAAACCACCGACAGACATCACCGACAGACACGCGCGGGGCGCTGCCGGATCACCGGCAGCGCCCCACTGATCGTTACATCTGAGAGCCGGGCCCGCCCCTCAGTGGAAGGTGTGCTCCTCCGCCGGGAACGTGCCGCCCACCACGTCCTCCGCGAACGCCTTCGCCGCGCCGCCGAGCGCCTCGCGCAGCTGCCCGTACTGCTTCACGAAGCGCGGCACCCGGCCCTTGGTCAGGCCGGCCATGTCCGTCCAGACCAGGACCTGCGCGTCGCATTCCAGGCCCGCGCCGATGCCGATGGTGGGGATGTGCAGCGAGCGGGTGACCTCGGCGGCCAGCTCGGCCGGTACAGCCTCCAGGACCACCGAGAACGCGCCCGCGTCCTGTACCGCCTTGGCGTCCCGCAGCAGCTGCTGGGACGCCTCCTCGCCGCGGCCCTGGACGGGGTAGCCGCCGAAGGCGTTGACGGACTGCGGGGTCAGCCCGATGTGGGCCATGACCGGGATACCGGCGTCGACCAGCAGCTTGATCTGGTCCGCCGAGCGCTCGCCGCCCTCCAGCTTCACCGCGCCCACGCCGGCCTCCTTGACCAGCCGGGTGGCGTTCCGGAGCGCCTGGACGGGGCCCTCCTGGTACGCGCCGAAGGGCAGGTCGGCGACGACGAGGGCGCGCTCGGTGCCGCGTACGACGGCGGCGGACAGCAGCGTCATCTCGTCCATCGTGACCGGGACGGTCGACTCGTACCCGAGGTGGCAGTTGCCCATCGAGTCGCCGACGAGCAGGACGGGGATGCCCGCCTCGTCGAAGACCGACGCGGTCATCGCGTCGTACGCGGTGAGCATGGGCCACTTGTCGCTGCGGGCCTTGGCGGCGGCGATGTCGCGAACGGTGACGCGGCGGGACCGCTTGCCGCCGTACAGCGACTTCTCGGCGGACTTGTCGGCCGCCGCCTTCTCGGGCGCGGCGCCGGTCTTCGGGTCCTGTGCGCCGGCGGTCGTTGGGTCCTGTGTCTGGGCAGGCGAAATCTGCGTCATGACGACGGCTCCTGTTCAGGTCATCTCGAGGCGCCCTGACGGCGTCCCCGGACTCACCTCCCATGCTGACACGCCCGCGCGCGGCGGTGGAAGAGGAGCGGGGAGCGATACCTGCCACGTGCAACAAAAATACGGAACGGTGCCGTATCGAAAAGGGCGTACGCTGGTTCGTATGGCACGCTCTTCCGATTCTTCACCCGGCGCCGGGGACATGCCCTCCGGCGGCGGGGCCTCGTCCGACGGTGGTGGCATAGCCGCGGCCCCGGCCGTCCCCGAGCACGTCCACCGCCGCCGGTGGGCGATCCTCGGTGTGCTGATGCTCAGCCTGCTGATCGTCGTCCTGGACAACAGCATCCTGAACGTGGCGATGAAGACGATCGCCACCCCGGCCCCCACCGGGCTCGGCGCCAGCCAGAGCCAGCTGGAGTGGGCGATCAACTCGTACACGCTGGTCTTCGCGGGCCTGCTGTTCACCGCGGGGCTCCTCGGCGACCGGCTGGGCCGGAAGAAGGTCCTGCTGACCGGTCTGGTGATCTTCGGTCTGGGGTCCGTACTGGCCGCCGTCTCCGGCTCGCCCGGCCAGCTGATCGCCTTCCGCGCGGTGATGGGCCTGGGCGGCGCGCTGGTCATGCCGGCCACCCTCGCCATCCTCATGAACGTCTTCGAGCGCGACGAGCAGCCCAAGGCCATCGGCATCTGGGCGGGCGGCGTCGGCCTGGCCATCGCCATCGGCCCGATCGCCGGCGGGCTGCTCCTGGACCACTTCTGGTGGGGCTCGGTCTTCCTGGTCAACGTCCCGATCGTGCTGATCGCGCTGGCCGCGATGATGATCCTGGTCCCGGACAGCAAGGACCCCCGGCCCGGCCGGCTGGACCCGGTGGGCGTGCTGCTCTCCGTGGTCGGCCTCGTGCTCCTGGTGTACGGCATCATCAAGGGCGGCCAGCTCGCCGACTTCACCGACCCGCAGGTGCTCGGCACGATCCTCGCCGGGCTGCTCGTCCTGGCCGGCTTCGTCCTGTACGAGAAGCGCATCGACCATCCGTCGATCGACATCAGCTACTTCCGCAAGCCGGCCTTCTCCGCCGCCGTGGCCGCGATCGCGCTGGTCTTCTTCGCGCTGATGGGCGTCACGTTCTTCATGGTCTTCTACATCCAGAGCGTGCGCGGCTACACCCCGCTCCAGGCGGGCCTGCTGATCCTGCCGCTGGCCGCCGCCCAGATGATCTTCGCGCCGCGGGCCCGGCACGTCGTCGACCGCTTCGGCGCGAAGGCCGTCTGCACGGTCGGCATGCTGCTGGTCGCGGTCACGATGTCCGGCTTCCTGCTGATGGACACCGACAGCCCGATCTTCGTGCTGGAGGTGCTCTTCTTCCTCCAGGGCACGGGCATGGCGCACATCATGCCGCCGGTCACGGTCTCGATCATGCAGTCCCTGCCGCGCGAGAAGGCCGGCTCCGGCTCGGCGCTGAACAACACTTTCCGGCAGGTCGGCGGCACGCTCGGGGTCGCCGTACTGGGCTCGCTGCTGTCCGCGGCCTACCGCGACCGCATCCAGGGCACGCTGGACTCCGTACCGGGCCTGCCCGCGGGCGCGCGGCACGCGGCGGGCGAGTCCATCGAGGCCACGCTCGGCGTCGCGGAGAAGCTGGGGCCCGCGGGCCGGCAGCTGGCGGCCGCCGCCAACGACGCGTTCGTGCACGCCATGCATGTCACCGCGCTCGGCTCCGCCACGGTCGCGGTCGTCGGCGCGCTGGTCGTCGGGCTCTTCCTGCCCGGGAAGGCGGCCGACCGGGCTGCCGGCCGGGGCCGGGAGACGCCGCGAGAGACTTCTCCGGCGGGGAAGCCGTAAGGGCGCACGGCGCTCCGGGCGGTACGGAACGACGCTCCGGGCAGTACGGACGCTCCGGGCAGTACGGAACGAGAGGCGGACCAGGCGTGACGAGCGCGAAACGGGGCGGGACACCGGCCGATGTGGCGGCCACCCGCAGGCCCGGGCGGCCGCGCAACGAAGCGCTGGAGTCCACGATCATCGAGAGCGTCCTGGACCTGCTGGAGCGCGACGTCCCGCTCGCCGACCTCTCGATGGAGCGCATCGCCAGGGAGGCGGGCGTCGGCAAGGCCACGGTGTACCGGCGCTGGTCCGGCAAGGCCGGCCTGATGCTCGACGTGATGCGCTCGCTGGAGGAGGAGAACCCCGAGCTGCCCGGGGAGTCGGTCCGCGACGACCTGGTACTGCTGCTGGAGTTCCTGCGCCGGCGCGGCCTGGCCAAGCGCAACTCCGCCCTGCTGCGGACGGTGATCACGCAGGTCAAGGCGCAGCCCGAGCTCTGGCGCGAGTACCACGACACGGTCGTCCAGGCGCGCCGCGACGCGCTGCTGGCCGTCCTGCGGCGCGGCATCGGGAGCGGCGAGATACGCGGGGACTGCGACATCGAGGTCCTCGCCGATCTCTTCGTGGCGCCGATGCTCTCTCGGGCGCTGCTGCACGAGTGGAAGGAACTGCCCGAGGGGCTCGCCGAACAGATCGTCGATACGGTTCTGGACGGCGTCCGGCCGCGTACGTGACGGACCGGCGTCCGGCCGCGCACGTGACCGTCGGCGCGCGTCCGCGCCCCGTACGAGCGGCGTTTGCCGTCCCGTACGAGAGGCGTTTGCCGCCCCTCCCGGACGGCAGGCACAATGATCTTTCCGCCGCTCGTTCCCGACGGCTCGTTCCCGATGGCTCCTTCCGGCAGCTCGCTCCTGACGGCTCGTTTCCGACCGCTCGATGAGCGGTTCATGCCCGTTCTGTCACAGCACCTGTCGGCGCAGGCGCCGGCGGAACCCTGGCCATTCGCGCTTCGTCCCCAGGGGAGACAGCAGAGGCTGAGCATCGCCTATGGTCAAGGCCCTAGGGTCGGGAGCCAGGCGGGGCGCACGAGCACGGCAGTGAGGGCATCGGGATGACGCAGGCGTACATGTCGGAGGCGGGGCGGGGCGCGGGCCCCGGCGGGACCGGCCGCCGGACGGGCCGCCTGACCGGGCGGTGGCGGCGCGAGGGCATGTGGCGGCGCGGCCTCCTGCTCGCCGTACTGGCCGTGGCGCTGGGCCTGCTGATGGTCCTGCACGCCGACGTACCGAACTCCATCGGGAACCTCGGCAGCCTGCTGGAGACCTTCCTGCCGTGGCTGGGCATCATCGGCATCCCGCTGCTGCTCATCGCCGCGCTGCTGCGCAGGTCGGCGAGCGCGCTGGTCGCGCTGGTGCTGCCGGCGGTCGTCTGGGCCAACCTCTTCGGCGGGCAGCTCACGGACAAGTCCGGTGCCCGCGGCGATCTCACCGTCGCCACGCACAACGTCAACGCCGAGAACCCCGACCCGGCCGGCACCGCGAAGAAGGTCGCCGACTCGGGCGCCGACGTGGTCGCGCTGGAGGAGCTGACCGCCAAGGCGCTGCCCACGTACCGCGAGGCGCTCGCCGCGAAGTACCCGTACCGCACGGTCGAGGGCACGGTCGGTGTGTGGAGCAAGTACCCGCTCTCCGACTCCCGCCCCGTCGACATCAAGATGGGGTGGACGCGGGCGCTGCGCACCACGGTCACCGCCCCCGACGGGCAGCGGGTCGCGGTCTACGCGGCGCATCTGCCCTCGGTACGGGTGAAGGTCAAGGCCGGGTTCACCGCGAACCAGCGGGACAACAGCGCCGACGCGCTGGGCGAGGCCATCGCCGCCGAGCAGCTGTCCAAGGTCGTACTGCTCGGCGATCTGAACGGCACGATGAACGACCGGTCCCTCGCGCCGGTCACCGCGCAGATGCGGTCGGCGCAGGGCGCGGCGGGCGACGGCTTCGGCTTCAGCTGGCCGGCCGCGTTCCCGATGGCCCGGATCGACCAGATCATGGTCAAGGGCGTGGACCCGGCCTCGGCGTGGAGCCTGCCGTCGACGGGCAGCGACCACCTCCCGCTGGCGGCATCCTTCAAGATCTAGCGCGTACAAGGTCCAGCGCATACGGCAAGGGCCGGCGCGCGCGGCAAGCTCCTGCGACGCGCACGGTCGCGTACGGGGGGGGGGGGGGGGGGGGGGGGGGGGGGGGGGGGGCCGGCGGGGGGGGGGGGGGCGGGGGGGGGGGGGGGGGGGGCGCCCCCCCCCCCCCCCCCCCCCCCCCCCCCCCCACCACTCTCAGCTCTCAGAAGCCTCAGGCGTCGAAAGGGTCCGGGACGCAGGGGCGGGGCGCTGGGGCGCTCAGTGGCCCTGTTCGTCCCGGCGGCGCTGCCAGCGTTCTTCGATGCGGTCCATCATCGAGCGCTTCGGCCGGGACGTACGGCGTGACTGTCCGCCTCCGCCGCGGGCGGCCCCCGCTCCGGCCTGCTGCTCACCCGGCTTGGGCGCCTTGCGCCAGCTGGTGACGGCCAGGACCGCGCAGCCGAGCATCACGAGGAAGCCCACTACGCTGATCCAGATCTGCTGCGCGACCATTCCGGCCATGAGGAGCGCGATACCTACCAGGAAGCCCGCGACCGCTTGGTAGACCCGTCGCCGGGTGTACGTACGCAGCCCGCTTCCCTCAAGCGCTGTCGCGAACTTGGGATCTTCGGCGTACAGCGCTCGCTCCATTTGCTCGAGCATGCGCTGCTCGTGCTCCGAGAGCGGCACGGAGTCCTCCTACTCGTCGGTCGCGGGGGGCGACCGGGTGCGACCCTTTCAGGATAGGCAGGGAATCGCCCCCGTGAAACCCGCCCCTCTACGCCAATTCACTGTCCGCGCCACCATGGTGGCCGATGGTGATGCACCCTGCATTCCCCATCCGCCCTCCCGCCATGCCGGACGTTGTACCTCCGATCATACGGGGCGAAGCGGCTGATCGGGGGCCCTGTGGCCGACTGCACCCGGCAGTCGGCGTTCGCCTCGCGGCGCGCGCCCCGCCGATGCGGCGGCCACGGCGCCGGCCGCGGCCCGTCAGCCGCGCTCGGCGAGGACGTGCAGCTGGGTGGCGACGGAGTGGAAAGAGGGGAGCTCGGCGGCCGCTGCCTCGAGCTTCAGCAGCGCCTCCATGGCACCGGGCTCGGTGTCGACGAGCACGCCGGGGACCAGGTCGGCGAAGACCCGTACGCCGTGCACCGCGCCGACCGCGAGGCCGGTACGGGTCACCAGCTCGGTGAGCTGCTCGGCGGTGAAGCGGCGGGGCACCGGGTCACCGTCGCCCCAGCGGCCCGCGGGGTCGCTCAGGGCGTGCTGTGCCTCGGTGAAGTGGCCTGCCAGGGCGCGCGCCAGCACGGCGCCGCCCAGGCCCGCGGCGAGCAGGCTCAGCGTGCCGGCGGGGCGCAGCGCCTCGACGGCGTTGCGGACGCCCTCGGCCGGGTCGTCGACGTACTCGAGGACGCCGTGGCAGAGGACCGCGTCGTAGCCGCTGCGCTCGACGACATCGAAGAGGCCGTGGGCGTCGCCCTGGACGGCGCGCACCCGGTCGGCCACGCCCTCCTCGCCCGCCCGGCGCTCCAGGGCGAACAGCGCGTTGGGGCTGGGGTCGACCACCGTGACGCGGTGGCCGAGCCGGGCGACGGGCACGGCGAAGTTGCCGGTGCCGCCACCGGTGTCCAGGACGTCCAGGGCGTCTCGCCCGGCGGCCTTGGCCCGGCGCTCCAGGGCGTCCTTCAGGACCTCCCAGACCACGGCGGTACGAAGGGATGCGCGCGGGCGCAGCGGGTCAGACACGGCGGGTGGCTCCTCGCGGGGGCATGTACTGATAGCGCCTCCCACCCTATGGGGTCGCGCGGCCTCCGCCACGCCCGCGCACGCCCGAACCGTGCCCGGCGGCCCGCCCGGGCCTTTCCCGGGCGGATTGCGGCCGCCCCGCGCCGAGGCGCGCTTCCCGGTGATTCCCTTTCGTTCCACCGAACGGAAAAGGCGGGGCCGGGCCGGACGGAGAAGGCCCGCGGGAGAAGAAAAGACAGGCGCGGGCGGGAACTCCGCGGAAAGCGGGAAACACGGAAGCCGGCGGCGGCCACGGGCGGAGAGCGGGCAGCGGGCGGCGGGCCGGGAATGACGGGGGCGGGGAATACACCCGCGCATTTCCGGTGACCGCCCGAGAGTGGCCTGCTTCCGGGCACCTCCTTCCGGCCCGCCCCTTTTCGGCCAGGCTGTTTTCGGCCATGCCGCCGCGGGCAGCACGCGTCAGTCCGGCCGACGCGCCACCCGAGGGCCGCGCCATGCAGGTCACCCGACGCACATCACCCGGCACGCGTCCGCGGCGGCGGGAGCAGGGGCTGGAGAGCCAGCAGGCGCTCGACGAGGCGGAGGAAGTGGGCGGCGGCGCGCAGGAGGTCATCGACCTCCCGCGGGCCGGCCGCCCCGGGTATGCCCGCTTCGGCGCGGGCCCGGCGCTCGGCACCGGCGGCGAACAGGGCGCTCCACTCCGATAATTCGGGCGCGACCTCGGGCAGCACCTCCCAGGCGCTGCGGATGCGCTGCCGGCGGCGGAGCGTCGGCTCGGGCCGGCCCCGTACGGCCAGGACCGCGGCGGCGGCGCGCAGAGCGGCGAGGTGAGCCGTCGCGAAGCGCTCATTGGGGGCTTCCAGGGACGCCGCCTCTTCCAGGCCGCGCTGGGCCTTGGCCAGCAGGTCGAGAGCGGCCGGCGGGGCGGCCGTCCGGCGCAGGACGGGATGGACATCGCTCGGGGGACCGTACGCAGCGGAACCTGCCCCAGTGGGACGAGTTGCCATGACGAACCTCCTGTCGTCGCATAACGGCTCGGAACCGCACAACCCATCGTGAGGCACACCACTGACAATCGACCTGACCTGCACTTTCTGCCTGTAGTCGAGATCACGTCACGCTCCCCCGCGGCCGACTTGCGCCCACCCGGGCACCATGCGGCATACTTTTTGCACTGACTGGTCAGTTCAAGAGGGAGGGAACGTGGACAGCACCCCGCACGGGGCGGCGGTCAAGGCCCAGGGGCTCGGAGTCAAGGGACCTCGCGGCTGGGCGTTCCAGGACGTCGACATCGCGGCCGAACCCGGCTCGCTGATCGCTATCGAGGGGCCGTCCGGCTCGGGCCGCACATGTCTGCTGCTCGCGCTCACCGGACGCATGAAGACCGCCGCGGGCAAGGCCCGGGTGGGCGGCCTGTCGCTGCCCAAGAAGATGGCCGCCGTACGGGCGGTCACGGCGCTGGCCCACGTACCGGGTGTCGCCGAGCTCGACCCGGCCTTCACGGTCGCCGAGCACCTGCACGAGCGCGCCCTGCTGCAGCGCCGCTTCGGCAGCCCGGTACGCGCCCTGCTGCGCCCGCGCCGCGAGCGCCGCGCCGAGGCCCGGGGCCGGATCGACGCCGCGCTGGAGGCCGCCGGGCTCGACCCGGAGACGCTGCCCAAGGGCGTACGGACATCCGTACGGGATCTGGAGCGGCTGGAGGCGCTGCGGCTGTCGGTCGCGCTGGCGCTCATCGGTGCGCCGCGGCTGCTGGCCGTCGACGACACCGACATGAAGCTGTCGGACGAGGAGCGCGCGCAGGCGTGGGCGCTGCTGCGCGGGCTGGCCGCCGCCGGGACGACGGTACTGGCGGTGTGCAGCCAGGCGCCCGAGGACGCGCTCGTGGTCTCCACGGCGCGCCGCCCGGAGAAGCCGCGGCCCGAGCCGGAGTCCGGCTCGCCGGCGGCGGAGCCGGAGGCCGGAGCGGCTCCGGAAGACGGACCGGATCCGGAGGCCGAAGCGGCCCCGGAGACGGGCACCGAGAAGAACATCAAGAACGAGGAGGGGGCGGCGGATGCGCTCGCCGAAGCTGGCCGCGCTTGAGCTGAAGCGGTTCGGCAGGGGGAAGCTGCCGCGCGCCGCGCTGGTGGCCCTCCTGCTGCTGCCGCTGCTCTACGGGGCGCTCTACCTGTGGTCCTTCTGGGACCCGTACTCGCGCCTGGACAAGATCCCGGTCGCGCTGGTCAACACCGACCGGGGCGCCTCGGCGAAGGGCGAGCACATCAACGCCGGCGACGACCTCGTCAAGGGCCTCAAGGACAGCGACACCTTCGACTGGCACCCCGTGAGCGCCGCCGAGGCGGCCAAGGGGGTCGAGTCGGGCACGTACTACCTCTCGCTGACCGTCCCCGCGGACTTCAGTACGTCGATCGCGTCCAGCTCCGGCGACCACCCGGAAACCGGCGAGCTGAAGGTCCGTACGAACGACGCCAACAACTACATCGTCGGGCAGATCTCCAAGACGGTCTTCTCCGAGGTGCGCGCCGCGGCGTCCGCGAAGTCCTCGCGCGGCTTCCTGGACAAGATCTTCGTGTCGTTCTCCGACCTGCACGACGCCACCCAGAAGGCCGCCGACGGCGCCTCCGAACTGAAGGGCGGCATCGGGAAGGCCAAGAAGGGCACCGGTGACCTGAAGGACGGCCTGGGCACCGCAAAGAAGGGCAGCAGCGACCTGGCCGACGGGATCGACGCCGCCAAGAAGGGCAGCCACGACCTGGCGAACGGCCTGAAGGACCTCGACTCCGGGGCGGGCAGGCTGGACACGGGGGCCGGCCAGGTCTCCAAGGGCGCGGGCCAGGTGGCCGAGGGCACCCAGAAGCTCGCCGACAAGGTGAACGAGGCCAACAAGGCCGTGGGTCCCTTCGTGCACGCGCACGGCAAGGAGATCGGCGACGCCGCGCGTCTGGTGGCCGACGGCTCGCAGGCCATCCGGGACAACCTCGGCAAGCTGCCGAAGGCCGCCTCGGACGGGGCCACGGCCTCCCGGGGGCTGGCCAACCAGGTCGCGGCCTTCTACAAGCTGCGCTGCGAGAGCGCGCTGACGGACCGCGACCCGTCCTGCACCGAACTCAAGGACATGCGGGACAAGTCCGATGCCGCGGCCGACAAGGCCGAGGAGGTCAGCGGCCTGGTCCAGAACGAGAAGAACCTGGCGCAGCTGGGCAGGGACCTGGACCAGGTGCACCGGCTCGCGAGCACGCTGGCCGAACACGGCCCCACGCTCGGCCAGGACCTGGACACGGCCGTCAAGCAGGTCAACGAGCTCAACAAGGGCGCCCACGCGGTGGCCACGGGTGCCGACAAGCTGGCCACCGGAGCGGGCGACCTGCACAAGGGGACCGGCACCGCCAAGAAGGGCGGCGCCGACCTGGACACCGGTATGGGCAGGCTGCAGACCGGCGCCGGCGACCTGGACGAGGGCGTGGGCAAGCTGAAGAACGGCGCCGAGACCCTGAACGGCGGCATGTTCAAGCTGTCCGACGGCTCGGCGAAGCTGGCCGGCGGGCTGCACGACGGCGTCAAGCAGATCCCGGACTACGACAAGGACCAGCGCGACGCCCGTACGGGTGTGATGTCCGACCCGGTGCAGCTCGCCTCGGGCTCGGCGCACCAGGCGCCCAACTACGGGACGGGCTTCGCCCCGTACTTCATTCCGCTGTCCCTGTGGGTCGGCGCGATGGTCGCCTACATGCTGATCCAGCCGCTGAACCGGCGGGCGCTGGCGGCCGGCGCGAGCGCCCTGCGGACCGCGGTGTCCGGCTGGCTCCCGGTGTTCGCCATCGGGGTGCTGCAGATCGCGGCCCTGATGTCCGTGCTGCACTTCGGGCTGGGCCTGGAGATGGTGAACGCGGCGGGCACGATCGGATTCCTGGTGCTGGCCACGGCCTGCTTCGCGGCGATCGTGCAGTGGCTGAACGCGCAATTCGGCGCCGCGGGCCGCATCCTGGTGCTGGCGCTGCTGATGCTCCAGCTCACCTCGGCGGGCGGCACGTACCCGGTGCAGACCAGCCCCGGCTTCTTCAATGCGCTGCACCCGTACCTGCCGATGACGTACATCGTCGGGGGCCTGCGCCGCCTCATCACGGGCGGTGACCTGACACCGGTGTGGCAGGGCAGCATCGTGCTGGCGGGCTTCACCGTGGGCGCGCTCGCGCTCACCACGTGGACCGCGCGCGGCCGGCAGGTCGTACGGATGAAGGACCTGCACCCGGAGCTCAGCCTGTGAGCGCGCGCACCGCGGTGCCGTCCGCAGGGGGCACAATCGCCTCCATGGACAGCTCCAACACGCGTCGCGAGGCAACTCGGCGCAAGCTCTTCGAGGCCGCGGTGACGCTCATCGCCGAACAGGGTTTCTCCTCCACCACGGTGGACGAGATCGCCGAACGGGCGGGCGTCGCGAAGGGCACGGTCTACTACAACTTCGCCAGCAAGAACGTGCTCTTCGAAGAGCTGCTCCGGCACGGCGTGGAGATGCTGGCCGCCTCGCTCCAGAACGCCGCCGACGAGGTGGCGGAGCGGGGCGGCTCCCGGGTCGACGCGCTGGATGCGATGATCCACGCGGGGCTGTACTTCATCTCGCAGTACCCGGCGCTCACCCAGCTGTACGTGGCCGAGCTGTGGCGCACGAACCGGACGTGGAACTCCACGCTGATGATGGTGCGGGAACGGGCCGTCTCCGTGGTCGCCGACGTCATCCGGGACGCGGTGGCCGGCGGCGAGCTGAGCGAGGAGATCGACATCCCGCTGACGGCCTCCGCCCTGTTCGGGATGGTGCTGGTGGCGGCGCTGGACTGGCAGTCCTTCCAGCCGGACCGGTCGATCGACGACGTGCACGCGGCGCTCTCCCGGCTCCTGCAGGGGCGGGTGAGCGGCCATCAGGGCGCGGGCGGGGCCGGCGCCGGGGCCGGTACCGCCCTCGGCTGATGAGGATGAGCACCCAGCCCTGAGTACACGTACTCAGAAGGCGAGATGAGTAGGTACGCGGATGGGCCGCGACCTGCGCGGACGGGAAAGTGGAGACCACGGAGGGGAAGCCGGCGCCGGTACCGCCGACACGGGGCGGCGGAACGGTGCGGCCTCCCCGACGTGGCAGGGGGAGCCCGGGGGAACGGGGCTCCACGGGGGAGCCACGGGGGAACGGGGCTCCACGCTCCACGGGGGAGCACGGGGGAAGCCGGGGAGACCCGGTGGAACGGGGGAAGCACGGGGGAAGCCGGGGAGACCCGGTGGAACGGGGGAAGCACGGGGGAATCCGGGGAAACCCGGTGGAACGGGGGAAGTACGGGGGGACGCGCTGTCCTGGTCGGGTCGAAGGGGGAACGATCCGCGCCAGGGCAGCGCGTTTTTTCATGCCCGCCAGGGCCCGCGGCCCGAGGCCCGCACCCGCTCCGGCCTGCGGCGGGAGGCCGCCCCGCGGCGTTGTCAGTGGTCGCCGATAAAGTCTGGGACATGGCACGGATTGCGGTGATCGGCGCCGGGACGGGCGCGATGGCGGCCGCCGCCCGGCTGGCCGTCGCGGGCCACCGGGTGGCGGTGTGGGAGCGCGGCGAGACGTACGGCGGCTCGCTGCGGCGGTTCGAGCGCGCCGGTTTCGGCTTCGACACCGGACCCGGGCTGCTGCACCTCCCGGCCGTGCAGCGCGACCTGTTCGTCAAGACCGGCCGCGAGCCGCTGGAGAAGCTCGTGGACCTGGTCCAGGTCGACCCGGCGAGCCGCCATGTCTTCCCCGACGGCACGGACGTCGCCCTGCCGAACGCCTCGCGGGCCGGCGTCACCGAGGCGCTGGACCGGGCGCTCGGCGCGGGCGCGGGCGAGCGCTGGAGCGCGCTGCTGGTCCGCGCCCGGGAAGCCTGGGACCGGACCCGGCGGCCTCTGCTGGAGGAGCCGCTGTGGCCCGACTGGCAGGTGCTGGGGCGCGAGCCGTATCCGGCCGTCGGCCGCAAGGGCCTGCTCAAGCGGCGCCCGGCGCGCACCCTCGCCGAGGTCGCGGCCCTGGAGCTGAAGGACCCGCGGCTGGTCGCGCTGCTGGAGAGCCACGCACTGGCGTACGGCTTCGACCCGCGCACCGCCCCCGCGAGCGCCACGGTCCTGCCGTACATGGAGCAGACCTTCGGCTCGTGGTACGTCGGCGGCGGGCTGCGCGCGCTGGCCACGGCGCTGTACGAGCGCTGCCTGGCCAGGAAGGTGGAGTTCACCTTCGGGGCCGAGGTGCGGCGGCTGGTCGTCAAGGACGGCCGGGCGGCCGGGCTGGAGCTGGCCGACGGGCGGGTGACGGACGCCGACATGGTGGTCGCGGGCGTCGACCCGTGGACGCTGGCCGGGCTGACCGGCGACTCCCCCGGCGCGGCCGGGCGGGTGCGCGGCGCGGACGACGTACTGCCGCCGGCGGCGCCGAGCGGGCGGTTCAGCGTGCTGCTGGCGCTGCACGGCGCCCGGGAGGCGGGCGCGGCGCACCGTACGGTCGTGCACGCCGCGGACCGGGAGGCGGAGCTGACCGGCGTCTTCGGGGGCGGCGGGCTGCCGCAGGCGCCCACGGTGACGGTGCTGCGCCCCGACGACCCGGCGCAGCGGCCCGACGCGGACCACGAGGCGGTGACGCTGACGGTGACGGTCCCGGCGCACGCGGAGGGCGGCGCGGGAGGCGTCGACTGGACGGCGGACGGGGTGGCCGAGGCGTTCGCCGACCGGGTGGTCGCGGCGGCCGCCACCGCGGTGCCGGACCTGGGGAAACGTGTCCTGTGGCGGGAGATACGGACGCCGGTGGACACCGCCGCCGACACCGGCGCGCGGGGTGGCGGGGTGCCCGGCCCCGCGCTGGCCGGGCTGGACGGACAGGCCCTGCGCCCGGCCAACCGTACGCGGATACCGGGCCTCTACACGGCCGGCGGCTGGTCCCATCCGGGCGGCGGGCTGGCCCATGCGGGCATGTCCGGCGCGCTGGTGGCGGGCCTCGTGGTCAACGGCGACGACTGGCGCGGCTCGCAGTAACGGCACCGGCCGACGCGGCGCACGATCACGGCGCCGGTCCGACGCGCGCGCCGGACCGGGCTGGGCCCTCAGGGGCTGCGCCCTCAGTACCGGCGCCGCGCACCGGCGAAGGCTCAGTACCGGTACTGCTGCCCGTCGTACCCCTGCTGCGGATAGCCGTAGCCCTGGTGCTCCGGCTGGTATTCGGGCTGGTGCGGAGGCTGTTCGGGCGGGAGGTCGCCCGCGCGCTGCTGGGGGACCCAGACGCCGCCGGGCGGGGTCTCCGGGCCCGCGCCGTAGTGCTGGCCGTCGTAGCCCGCGCCGTACTGCGGCGGGACCTGGCCGCCCTGGCCGTAGGGGTCCTGTCCGCCGTAGGGGTCGGCGGGCGGGTATTGCGCGTAGGGGTCGTACGGCGCGCCGTACGGGTCCTGGCCCGCGTACGGATCGGCGTGGCCGTAACCGCCGTAGGGATCGGCGGCGTAGCCGTCGTGGGCGGCGGCGGGCTCGTAGTAGCCGCCGTAGGGGTCCTGCGGGTGCTGCCCGGTCCGGGCGTCGGTGCTGTAGATGCCGTACTGGCCGGTCTCGTCGGGCAGCGGCTGCGGGGCGTAGACCGGCGCGGCCTGGGTGGCGTCCGCGCCGTACGGGTCGGCGTAGCCGTCCGGGCGGGCGTCGTAGGCGTCCGTGTACGAGGCCGCGACGGCGTCGGGCGAGTAGCCGGCGGCACCGGCGTATCCGGCCTGCGTGCCGTAGTCGTCGGCGCCGTGGCCGTCACCGGCCTCCTGCGGGCCGTACCGGTCGTCGTCCGGGAACGGGCCGCCGGCTGGGCCGACGGCCGCGTCGGCGGCTTCCGGAGCCGGCCCGGCGGCGGTCCCCCGGCCGCGCGAGCGCCGTCTGCCGCTCACCCGCGGCCGGCCGGCCTCGAGGGCCCAGCCCATCGTGAAGCCGCGCCGGAAGGAGAGCGTGACGTAGGTCTGGCCCACCGCGAAGGCGATCGCGCCGGCCGCGATGACCACGATGGACGGCAGGATCACGCCGACGACGACGCCGAGGAAGCCGCAGAAGGCCAGCAGCCGCCAGCGCAGCCGGGCCTTGTACTGGAGCAGTACCTCGCTCAGCAGCCAGAGCGCCACGATGCCGAACGCGATGTAGAGGATCGTCCAGCCCATGTACGCCCCTGTTTCCGCCGCTGTGGGCCACCGTGGTCAGGTCTGCTGGTGCAGACCCAGATTCTCGTAGATTTCCAGCGTCGCCGTGGAGTGGTTCAGGGTAATGAAGTGCAACCCCGGAATGCCCTCGGCGGTCAAGCGTGCACACAGCTCCGTGGCGTACTCGATACCAATGGAGCGTACCGCCGCGGGATCGTCCTTGACGGCCAGGATGCGTTCCGCCAGCTCGGGCGGGAAAGCCGCGTTGCTGAGCTGCGCGAACCGCTCGATCTGCCGGACGTTCGTGACCGGCATGATCTCCGGGATGATCGGCGTTTCGCAACCGGCGGCGGCCACCCTGTCACGAAGGCGCAGATAGTCCTCCGCGTAGAAGAACATCTGGGTGATCGCGAAGTCGGCGCCCGCACGGCACTTGTCCACGAAGTGCCGGATGTCGGTGTCCCAGTCGGTGGAGCGCGGGTGCATCTCGGGGAAGGCCGCGACGCCCACGCAGAAGTCGCCGGACTCCTTGATCAGCCGGACCAGGTCGGCGGCGTACGCGATGCCCTCGGGGTGGCGCACCCACTCGCCCATCGGGTCGCCGGGCGGGTCGCCGCGCAGCGCGAGCATGTTGCGGATACCGGCGTCGGCGTACTGGCCGATGATGTTGCGCAGGTCCGCGATGGAGTGGTTGACCGCGGTCAGGTGCGCGACCGGGGTGAGCGTGGTGTCCGTGGCGATCCGCTCGGTGGCCCGGACGGTGCCCTCACGGGAGGTGCCGCCGGCGCCGTAGGTCACCGACACGAAGGTCGGGGCCACGGCCTCGATGCGGCGAATGGCCTTCCACAGGGTCCGCTCGCCCTTCTCGGTCTTCGGGGCGGCGAACTCGAACGAATAGGACCGCTTGCCCTCAGCAAGCAGTTCGCGCACCGTACGCGCGCGGTCAGTCCTGGTGGAAGCAGTACCTAGGGCCATACCGGCAGGTTAACCACCGGCCAGGCAGGCCCCCAACCATGCCCGGCACTATGACCCGGTTTGCCGGGTTCCTGTTCACCAGTCGGACACTTCACGTCAGACCGCTGATCATCGGCCCGAGGCGCCGCGACCCGCTGTACGCAGGGCATCACACGGCGTGCGCCGCTGCGTCACGCCTCGTACGCGCGGATCCGCTTCGCCAGCTCGGCCGCCGCCGCGCCGGGGTCGGACGCCTCGGTGAGCGCGCGCACCACCACGACCCGGCGGGCGCCCGCCTCCAGCACCTCGTCCAGATTGCCCGCGTCGATCCCGCCGATCGCGAACCAGGGGCGGTCGGGGCGCTGCGCCGCGGCGTACCGCACGAGGTCCAGGCCCGGGGCGTGCCGGCCCGGCTTGGTCGGGGTGGGCCAGCAGGGGCCCGTGCAGAAGTAGTCCACGCCCGGCTCGGCGAGGGCGGCGTCCACCTCTGCCTCGGCGTGCGTGGACCGGCCTATCAGGACGTCCTCGCCGAGGATGGCGCGCGCCGCGGGGACCGGCAGGTCGCCCTGTCCGAGATGGAGCACGTCGGAGCCGATGGCGTGCGCGACGTCGGCGCGGTCGTTGACCGCGAGGAGCTTGCCGTGCCGCCGGCAGGCGTCCGCGAAGACCTCCAGGTGCGCCAGCTCCTCGCCGGCCTCCATGCCCTTGTCGCGCAGCTGCACGATGTCCACGCCCGAGGAGAGCACCGCGTCCAGGAACTGCGGCAGGTCGCCCTGCTCCTTGCGGGCTCCCGTGCAGAGGTAGAGGCGGGCGTCGGACAGGGCTTGTCGTGCGGTGCTCATCGGGTCTTCCCCCAGACGGGGCGTACGGACCGGGCCGGCCGGTCCGTACGCCTTCGGTTGCGGCGGTGGTGGCGGGTGTGTCAGACGGCGAGCGCCTGTGCCCGGCGCTTCACCTCCGTGCCGCGATTCTCGCGCAGCGCCTGCGCGGGCGTCCCCGGCAGGCTCTCATCCGCGGTGAACAGCCACTCCAGCATCTCTTCGTCGGTGAAGCCGTCGTCCCGGAGGAGCGTGAGCGTCCCCACCAGGCCCTTGACGACCTTGCCTTCCTTGATGAACTCGGCCGGCACATGGAGGGCCCTGTTCTCACCGCGGCGCACCGCGATCAGCTGGCCCTCCTTGACCAGCTGCCGGACTCGCGTCACCTCGACGCCGAATTCCTCGGCGATGTCGGGGAGGGTGAGCCAGGCGGAAACCAGTCCATCGATCTTTGCGTCAATCTCGGTCACACCCCAAGCGTGCCATCCCCCACTGACAGTCGGTAGCCGGGCATCGCCATCAGTGCACACCACCAGCCACAGCCGGTGGCCGCGCTGCTGCTAAACCGCCTGCACCGCAGCCGATTTCAGCGGCACCGAGGCGTCCGCCGCGGCCGTCCGGTCCAGCAGCGCGCTCCGCTCGATGAGCTTGCGTCCCTGCGCCAGATCGCGCGGCCGCCCCACGGCCAGCAGCGCCACCAGCGCGCCCTCCCGCAGCCACAGCGCCGTCCAGGCCGTGCTCGCCGGGTCGCCGCGCCAGACCAGCTCGTCGGCGACGCCGTGGTACCCGGCGCACTGCACGAACCGGCCGAACTGCTCCGACCAGAAATAGGGCACCGGGTCGTACACCGTGCCCTCCGCCTCGCACCGCGCGATGTTCGTCGCGACCGTGCGCGGCCCCTGAAGGGCGTTGTCCCAGTGGTGCACGAGGAGCCGGCGGCCGTAGCGCGCGGACGGGAAGGAGGCGCAGTCGCCGACCGCGTAGACATCGGGCACCGAGGTGCGCAGCCGCTCGTCGGCCCGTACGGAGCGGTCCTCGCACAGCTCGACACCGGAGCCGGCCAGCCAGTCCGTGGCACAGCGCGAGCCGATGCCGATGACCACGGCGTCCGCGGGCAGCGACGTGCCGTCGGCGAGCAGGACGGCGCCTTCCTGTACGGCGGCGACGCGGGTACCGGTACGGAGCGTGGCGCCCGCGTCGGCGTACCAGCGGGCCATGTGGGCGGCGACCTCTTCGGGCAGCGCGCCGGCCAGCGGGCGGTCGGCGGCCTCCACGACGGTGACCTCGCAGCCGGTCTCGCGGGCCGCGGTGGCGAACTCCGCGCCGATCCAGCCCGCACCGACCACCACGACGCGCTGCTGCGCGGCCAGTACCGGGCGCAGCCGCTCGGCGTCGTCCAGGGTGCGCAGCACGTGCACACCCGGTACGCCCTCGCTGCCCGGGAGGGTCATCGCCTCCGCCCCGGTGGCGATGACCAGCCGGTCGTAGTGCACCGGGCCGGTCTCGGTCAGCACCTCATGGGCGTCGGCGTCGAGTCCGGTGACGGCCCTGCCGAGCTCCAGCTCGATCGCCAGGGAGGCGAAGTCGACGTCGAAGGCCGAGCCGTCCGCCTTGCCGAGCAGCACCGCCTTGGAGAGCGGCGGCCGGTCGTAGGGCGGGTGCGGTTCGGCGCCGAGCAGGGTGATCGTGCCGCGCCAGCCCTGTTCGCGCAGGGCAACGGCGGTCTGCACGCCCGCCATCCCCGCGCCGGCGATGACGACGCGGCGCGAGCGGTCGGGGGTCCGCGAGTACTTGCTCTGCTGGCTCACTCGATCACTCTAGGACGCACCCCCTGGCCGGACTCAGCACCGCGCGACGAGATCTCTGACACAGGGTCACGCTCCGGCCGCGCAGAGCACCCTTACCGTGCGTCGGTCACGCGTACTACTCTGACGGCACTTGTACTCGCGGGAGCCCGGACGCACCGGGCTGAGAGGGAGGCTGCGGCGGCCTCCGACCGTACGAACCTGATCCGGGTCATGCCGGCGAAGGGAGGGGCTGGAAGCCCATGCATCCACCTGCACGTACACCGGCGGAGACAGCTGCCGGGCGGCCCGACGCGGTGATCGTCGGGGGCGGTCTCATGGGGCTCGTGACGGCCTGGCGGGCGGCCCAGCGGGGCCTGCGCACCGCCGTCGTGGACCCCGAGCCGGGCGGCGGCGCGGCGCGCGTCGCGGCCGGCATGCTGGCCGCCGTCACGGAGCTGCACTACGGCGAGGAAACGCTCCTGGGGCTGAATCTCGACTCCGCTGCGCGCTATCCGGCGTTCGCCGCCGAGCTGGCCGAGGCGAGCGGCCAGGATCTGGGGCACCGGCGGTGCGGCACGCTCGCCGTGGCCCTGGACGCCGACGACCGCGCCCATCTGCGGGAGCTGCATGCGCTGCAGCGCCGCTGCGGCCTGGAATCGGAATGGCTGACCGGCCGCGAGTGCCGGAAGCTCGAACCGATGCTCGCGCCGGGCGTGCGCGGCGGGCTGCGGGTGGACGGTGACCACCAGATCGACCCGCGACGGCTCGCCACGGCCCTTCTGGCGGCCTGCGAGCGGGCCGGGGTGGAGTTCGTACGGGAGCGGGCCGGGCGGCTGACCGTGGCCGGGGACCGGGCCACCGGCATCGAGCTGGCGGACGGCACGGCGCTGCCGGCCGGGCAGGTCGTGCTGGCGGCGGGCAGCTTCAGCGGGCGGCTGGCCGGGGTGCCCGAGCACGTACGGCCGCCGGTCCGGCCGGTCAAGGGCCAGGTGCTGCGGCTGAGGATTCCCGCCGCGTACGGCCCGTTCCTCTCCCGCACCGTGCGCGCCGTGGTGCGCGGCGGACCGCTCTACCTGGTGCCGCGCGAGAACGGCGACATGGTCGTCGGCGCCACCAGCGAGGAGCTGGGCTGGGACACCACGGTGACCGCGGGCGGCGTCTACGAGCTGCTGCGCGACGCGCACGAGCTGGTGCCGGGCATCACCGAGCTGCCGCTGACCGAGACGATCGCCGGGCTGCGCCCCGGGTCGCCCGACAACGCGCCGCTGCTGGGCCCCACCGCGCTGCCCGGCCTCCTGCTCGCCACGGGCCACTTCCGCAACGGTGTGCTGCTCACCCCGGTGACCGGCGACGTCATGGCCCACGCGCTGACCACCGGCGCGCTGCCCGAGGAGGCGCGGCCCTTCACGCCGCTGCGCTTCGGGCCCGCGGCCGCCTCTTCCCCCGTTCCGGCGCCGCAGCGCGCCGTACTTCAGGAGCAGACCGCATGACCGCCTCGAAGGCACCCGATCCCGCCGCCCCCGTTGCCGCGCCCGTGACCGTCTCCGTGAACGGCGAGCCGCGCGAGATCCCCGGCGGCCTGCCGCTCGACCGGCTGGTGGCCACGCTGACGACCGCCGCCAGCGGGGTCGCCGCCGCCGTCAACGAAGAGGTCGTCCCGCGCAGCCAGTGGGCGGCGACCCCACTGGGCGACGGGGACCGCGTCGAAGTTCTCACCGCAGTCCAGGGAGGCTGATCCGTACAGATGGCCGATACGTACACCATCGAGGAGACGGCCGCCCCTGAGGCGGCGCCGAGCGCGGCCCCCGAAGCCGACCCGCTCGTCATCGCCGGTACCGCCTTCCGGTCCCGGCTGATCATGGGGACCGGCGGCGCGCCGAGCCTGGACATCATGGAGCGCGCGCTGCTGGCCTCCGGTACGGAGCTGACCACCGTGGCGATGCGGCGGCTGGACCCGACCGTGCAGGGCTCGGTGCTCTCCGTACTGAACAGACACGGAATCCGTACGCTGCCGAACACCGCGGGCTGCTACACCGCGGGCGAGGCGGTGCTCACCGCCCGACTGGCCCGGGAGGCGCTCGGCACGGACTGGGTGAAGCTCGAGGTCGTCGCCGACGAGCGGACCCTGCTGCCGGACCCGGTGGAGCTGCTGGACGCGGCCGAGACGCTGGTCGACGACGGGTTCACGGTCCTGCCGTACACCAACGACGACCCGGTGCTCGCGCGGAAGCTGGAGGACGTGGGCTGTGCGGCGATCATGCCGCTGGGCTCCCCCATCGGCTCCGGGCTCGGCATCCGCAACCCGCACAACTTCCAGCTGATCACCGAGCGGGCCGGGGTGCCGGTCATCCTGGACGCCGGCGCCGGCACGGCCTCGGACGCCGCGCTGGCCATGGAGCTGGGCTGCGCCGCCGTGATGCTGGCCTCGGCGGTCACCAGGGCGCAGGAGCCGGTCCTGATGGCGCACGCCATGCGGCACGCGGTCGAGGCGGGGCGGCTGGCCCACCGCGCGGGCCGCATCCCGCGCCGCCACTTCGCCGAGGCGTCCTCGCCCGCGGCAGGAATGGCCGAGCTGGACCCGGAGCGGCCCGCCTTCTGAGGCTTTCGGCCAGGGGCGCCGGAAGGCCCGCCACCGGCGCCCCGAACCGCTCCGACCTGCGGTTAGTACCCCTCCGCCGGTCACCGTTCGGCCGCAGTCCGGCCCGTACGGCACGGAGGGCATGAGGGCGGTGGACAGCTGCTCGTAGACTCGTCTGCCGTGGATACCACCCTTCAGGACCCCCTGGTCGGACAGCTGCTCGACGGCCGCTACCGCGTCCAGGCGCGCATCGCCACCGGCGGGATGGCGACGGTCTACCGCGCCGTCGACACCCGGCTGGACCGCGTGCTCGCCCTGAAGGTGATGCACCCGTCCCTGGCCGCCGACGCCTCCTTCGTCGAGCGCTTCATCCGGGAGGCGAAGTCGGTGGCCCGGCTGTCGCACCCGAACGTCGTCGGCGTGTTCGACCAGGGCACCGACGGCACGTACGTGTACCTCGCCATGGAGTACGTCGCGGGCTGCACCCTGAGGGACGTGCTGCGCGAGCGCGGCGCCCTGCAGCCGCGCGCCGCGCTGGACATCCTGGAGCCGATCCTGGCGGCGCTGGGCTCGGCGCACCGGGCGGGCATGGTGCACCGCGACATGAAGCCGGAGAACGTGCTGATCGGGGACGACGGCCGGGTCAAGGTCGCCGACTTCGGCCTGGTCCGCGCGGTCGACACGAATACGACGGCCACCACCGGCACGGTGCTGGGCACCGTCTCCTACCTGGCGCCCGAGCAGATCGAGGACGGCAGCGCGGACACCCGCGCGGACGTCTACGCCTGTGGCGTGGCGCTCTACGAGATGCTCACCGGCAGCAAGCCGCACGGCGGCGGCACCCCGGCCCAAGTGCTCTACCAGCACCTCCACGAGGACGTGCCGGCGCCGTCCGCGCTCGTACCGGGGCTGCCGCCCGAGCTGGACGACCTGGTCGTCGAGGCCACCGCGCGCAACCCCGAGGTGCGCCCGCAGGACGCGGTCACGCTGCTCGCGCTGGCCCGTAATGCGCGCGCCGCGCTTACGGACGAGCAGCTGGACGCGGTGCCGCCGCAGGCGAAGGCCGCGACCGGGCCGGCCGGCGCCGAGGACCGTACGAGCGTGATCCAGCGCGCGGCCGCGGTACAGCTCTCGCTCCCCGGGACGGCCGACGCCGCCGACGACGCGGCGGGCCACACCGCCCGCCTCGAGGTGCCGCCGGCCACTAACGAGAAGACGGACCGGCTGCCCACAGGGGCACGGCGCGCGGAGACCGCCCGGGCGCCGCGCCGCAGGACGCTCGTCGTCGTTCTTGCGCTGCTGGCCGCGCTGCTCGTGGGCACCGGCGTCTGGTACGTCACCACCGGCCAGTTCACGACCGTGCCGGCGGTGCTGGACATGACGCAGGCCAAGGCCGAGCGGACGCTGCACGGCGCGGGCCTGGACGTGAAGGTGCGGCGGGCGTACAGCTCCACCGTGGAGCGCGGCCACGTGATCTCCACCGACCCGGAGAACGGGCAGCGCATCCGGGGCACCGGCACGGTCACCCTCACCCTCTCCAAGGGCCCGGACATCGTCTCCGTACCGGACCTGTCCGGCACTCCGGTCGCCGACGCCCGGCGCAAGCTGCGCGACCAGGGGCTGACCCCGGGGACCGAGCGCAGGGCGTTCAGCGACGAGGTGGCCAAGGGCTCGGTGATCCGTACGGACCCGGACGCGGGGGCCAAGCGGCGGCCCGGTACGGCGGTGGCGCTGACCGTCAGCCGCGGCAGCGCGATCGACGTGCCGGACGTGGTCGGCGACGACCGCTCGGACGCGACGGCGGAGCTGCGGGAAGAGGGCTTCCACGTGAAGTTCGCCGCGGCGCCGGTGTACTCGGAGGAGGACAAGGGCGCGGTCGCGCGGCAGTCCCCGGCGGCGGGCGAACGGCTGGGCGAGGGCGACACGGTGACGCTCACGCTGTCCAAGGGGCCGCAGATGGTCGAGGTGCCGGACGTCGAGGGCCAGAAGGTGGACGACGCGAAGCAGGCGCTGACCGACGCGGGCTTCGAGGTCGAGGTGAAGAAGCCGTTCTTCTTCCCCACGGACACGGTCGACAGCCAGTCCGTCGACGCCGGCGACACCGCCCCGAAGGGCAGCACGATCACCATCACCCTGGACAGCAAGCTGTAAGCCGCACCCGGCGGCTGAGGCGTACCTGACAGCCGGGTGCGCCCGGCCGCCTGGCACCCTTGACGGTGTGAGCACTTCCCCGCAGCAGCGCAATCCGGTCGGCGGCCACGTCCCCGTGGCCGGCGGTCTCGCCAAGGTCGGCATCCCGTACGCACAGGAGATCGGCGGCGAGTCCGTCCAGGTCTTCGTCGCCAACCCGCGCGGCTGGGCCACGCCGCCCGGCAATCCGATGCAGGACGAGGCGTTCCGCCAGGCGTGCGCGGAGCGGCACATCCCCGCGTACGTGCACGCGCCGTACCTGATCAACTTCGGGTCGCACAACCCGGTGACGGTCGAGAAGTCCGTGGAGTCGCTCCGGCACTCGCTGCGGCGCGGCCGGGAGATCGGGGCGCTCGGCGTGGTCGTGCACACCGGCTCGGCGACCGGCGGGCGGGAGCGCGCCACGGCGCTGGCGCAGGTGCACGAGTACCTGCTGCCGCTGCTGGACGAGCTGACCCACGACGACGACCCGTGGCTGCTGCTGGAGTCGACGGCCGGGCAGGGCGCTTCGCTGTGCTCGCTGGCGGAGGATCTCGGGCCGTACCTGGACGCGCTGGACCGGCACCCCCGTGCGGGGCTCTGCCTGGACACCTGTCACGCGTTCGCGGCCGGGCACGACATGGCGGCGCCCGGCGGCACGAAGGCGCTGCTGGACGAGCTGGTGGACGTCGCGGGCGAGGGCCGCCTGAAGCTGATCCACGCCAATGACTCCAAGGACGTGGCCGGGGCGCACAAGGACCGCCACGAGAACATCGGTTCCGGCCACATCGGCGCCGAGCCGTTCCGCGAGCTGTTCCGGCACCCGGCGACCGCGGGCGTGCCGCTGGTCATCGAGACCCCGGGCGGCAAGGAGGGCCACGCGGCGGACGTGGCGCGCCTCAAGGAGCTGCGGGACGGCGGGGACACACCCGGGCAGATCTCTTGAGGAATACCCCAGGGGGGTATACGGTTCCTGCTCTCGGCAGGAACCGTTTCCTCTGGATGGGGGCTCCCATGCAGCACCAGCACGCACACGCCGACCACCACGTACACGGCGAGCACCACCACACGGCACCCGCGCCTGCCGGCTGGGCCATGGCGGCCAAGGCCACCCTGCACTGCCTCACCGGCTGCGCGATCGGCGAGATCCTCGGCATGGTGATCGGCACCGCGCTCGGCTGGCACAACGTGCCGACGATGATCCTCGCCATCGCCCTGGCGTTCCTCTTCGGCTACTCGCTCACGCTGCGCGGCGTCCTGAAGGCCGGCCTGGACTTCAAGGCGGCCGTCAGGGTCGCGCTGGCCGCCGACACCCTCTCGATCGCGGTCATGGAGCTCATCGACAACGGCGTGATCGCACTCGTGCCGGGGGCGATGGACGCGCACCTCTCGGAGTGGCTGTTCTGGGGGGCGCTGGCGTTCTCGCTGGTCCTGGCGTTCCTGGTGACCACGCCCGTCAACAAGTGGATGATCGGGCGCGGCAAGGGGCACGCCGTGGTGCACCAGTACCACTGATACCGCCCTGGGGTACGCGGCTCAGGGGTACGGCTCAGAGCTCCGGACCGTCGCCCGGCTCCTCCTGGTAGGAGTAGCGCTGCTCGCGCCACGGGTCACCGAGGTTGTGGTAGCCGCGCTCCTCCCAGAAGCCGCGGCGGTCCGCCGTCATGTACTCGATGCCGCGCACCCACTTCGGGCCCTTCCAGGCATAGAGGTGCGGCACGATGAGCCGTACGGGGAAGCCGTGCTCCGCGGTGAGCAGTTCGCCGTCCCGGTGGCCGGCGAAGATGCAGCGCTCGTCCGCGAAGTCCGCCAGCGGCATGTTCGAGCTGAATCCGTACTCGGCCCAGACCATCACATGGGTGACATCGGGGGCCGGCGGCGCCAGGTCGAGCACCGTACGCGTCAACACCCCGCCCCATTCGGCACCCAGCATGCTGAACTTCGTCACGCAATGCATATCGGCGACGACGGTCGCATACGGCAGCGAGGTGAATTCCTCGTGCGTCCAGCAGTGCTTGTCACCGTCGGCCGTGGCGCCGAACACCCGGAATTCCCAGCGCTCGGGGCGGAACTTGGGCACGGGCCCGTAGTGCGTGACCGGCCATCCGCGCTGCAGACGCTGCCCCGGAGGAAGCTGTGGAGGCTCCTCTTCGCGGCTATCCGGCTGACCCATGCCCCCATGGTGTCAGACCGGAAGGGGTGCTGATGACCAGGGCGGGACTGATTCGGGCAACTCCCACTAAGCGTGCACTTACTGGACGCTCCGCGCGCCCCGGTGCAAGGATGCCCGGCACCTGTTCAGTCGACGTGTGGAAGGAGCCCCGCAGTCATGCAGGGAGACCCCGAGGTCATCGAGTTCCTCAACGAGCAGCTGACCGCCGAGCTGACCGCGATCAATCAGTACTTCCTGCACGCCAAGATGCAGGAGAACAATGGGTGGCCCAAGCTCGCCAAGTACACCCGGTCCGAGTCGTTCGACGAGATGAAGCACGCGGAGATCCTCACCGACCGGATTCTCTTCCTGGAGGGTCTGCCCAACTACCAGCGGCTCTTCCACGTCCGCATCGGCCAGACGGTCACCGAGATGTTCCAGGCGGACCGGCAGATCGAGGCCGAGGCCATCGACCGGCTGCGGCGCGGCATCGAGGTCATGCGGAACAAGGGCGACATCACGTCGGCCAATATTTTCGAGAGCATCCTCGAGGACGAGGAGCATCACATCGACTACCTCGACACCCAGCTGGAGCTCGTGGAGAAGCTCGGGGAGCCGCTGTACATCGCGCAGCTCGTCGAACAGCCGAGCTGACGGGCCGCGGGAGCGCTCAGGCGGCTTCGGGGTACCGGGCGGGCGGCTCGACGATCTCGGCCGCGACCGGCTCGGCGACGGACGTCCCGGCCACTGCCGGGTCCGCCGGATCGGCGGCCAGCGGTGCCGCGTCCCCCTGGTCGATCAGCGCGCGGCGGGGGCAGCTGCCACGGCCCAGGAGGGCCTGTATGCGGCGCACACAGCCGCCGCAGTCGGTGCCGGCCTTGCAGGCGGAGGCGATCTGGCGCGGCGTGCAGGCGCCCGTGCCCGCGTGCTCACGCACCTGCTCCTCGGTGATGCCGAAGCACGAGCAGACGTACACGCGGTTCACCCCCGTACCTTTCCCGTAGCTTCGGATGATCTTGAGTGAGGTTACCCTTACCTTACCCGCCATGGCGGGCGCTTAACAACGCAGTGGGGCGCGGATCACAGGATCCGCGCCCCACTTCGCGTCTACGCGCCCGTCTACTGGTCCCGGTACATCTCCGCGACCAGGAATGCCAGGTCCAGCGACTGGCTGCGGTTCAGCCGGGGGTCGCAGGCCGTCTCGTACCGCTGGTGCAGGTCGTCGACGAAGATCTCGTCGCCACCGCCCACGCACTCCGTGACGTCGTCACCGGTCAGCTCGACGTGGATGCCGCCCGGGTGCGTGCCGAGCGCCTTGTGGACCTCGAAGAAGCCCTTGACCTCGTCCAGCACGTCGTCGAAGCGGCGCGTCTTGTGGCCGGAGGCCGCCTCGTAGGTGTTGCCGTGCATCGGGTCGGTGATCCACGCGACCTGCGCGCCCGAAGCGGTGACCTTCTCCACCAGGGTGGGGAGCTTGTCGCGGATCTTGTCCGCGCCCATTCGGGTGATGAAGGTCAGCCGGCCCGGCTCGCGGTCCGGGTCCAGCCGGTCGATCAGCGCGAGGGCGTCCTCGGGCGTCGTCGTCGGGCCCAGCTTCACGCCGATCGGGTTGCGCACCTGCGACGCGAACTCGATGTGCGCGTGGTCCAGCTGCCGGGTCCGCTCGCCGATCCACAGCATGTGGCCGGAGACGTCGTACAGCTTGCCGGTACGGGAGTCCGTACGGGTCAGCGCCGTCTCGTAGTCCAGCACCAGCGCCTCGTGCGAGGCGAAGAACTCGACGGTCTTGAACTCCTCCGGGTCCACCCCGCAGGCGTTCATGAAGTTCAGCGCCCGGTCGATCTCACGCGCCAGCGCCTCGTAGCGCTGCCCCGAGGGCGAGGACTTCACGAAGTCCTGGTTCCAGGCGTGCACCTGGCGCAGGTCCGCGTAGCCGCCGGTGGTGAAGGCGCGCACGAGGTTCAGCGTCGCGGCGGAGGCGTGGTACATCCGCTTCAGCCGCTGGGGGTCCGGGATGCGGGCCGCCTCGGTGAACTCGAAGCCGTTGACGGAGTCGCCGCGGTACGTCGGCAGGGTCACGCCGTCGCGGGTCTCGGTCGGCTTGGAGCGCGGCTTGCTGTACTGGCCGGCGATCCGGCCGACCTTGACGACGGGCACGGACCCGGCGTACGTGAGGACGGCGCCCATCTGGAGCAGCGTCTTGAGCTTGTTGCGGATGTGCTCGGCCGATACCGCGTCGAACGCCTCGGCGCAGTCGCCGCCCTGCAGCAGGAACGCCTCGCCACGGGCGACGGCTCCCAGGCGCTCACGCAGCTGGTCGCACTCGCCCGCGAAGACGAGCGGCGGATAGGACTCGAGCTCCGCGATCACATCGCGCAGAGCCTCTTGGTCCGGCCAGTCAGGCTGCTGCGCCGCGGGCAGGTCTCGCCAGGTGTTGCCACCGGCGTGGATTTCAGCGTTCACGGTCACCTCGTCAACATTACGGGGTCTTCACGCCCGTCCAGTACGCCGACCGCAGTATGAGACGCGGTACACAGCGGCACACAGGGGACGCGCCGCCCCCGGAACCCTCGCGGCTCACTCCGGGAACGCGTCCTCCGGGGTGCCGCGCGCCACCGCCGCCAGGGTGGTGAGCGCGTACGGCAGCAGGTCCGGCGGCGCGCCCGCCAGGGCCAGGCGTACGGCGTGCGGCGCGGGCGCCGTGCCCTGCGCGCCCTCGGGGGCCACCGCGAAGGCGGTGCCCGGGGTGACCGCGATGCCGCGCCGCGCGGCGGCCGCGAGGAAGCTCTCGGCGCGCCACCCCTCCGGCAGCTCCCACCAGGCGAAATAGGAGCGCGGGTCGGCGCTGACGGCGAATCCGCCGAGGTGCTTGCGGATCAGGGCCTGCCGCTCCGCCGCGTCCCGGCGCTTGGCCCGCACGATGCGGTCCACCGTGCCGTCGGCCAGCCAGCGGGTCACGGCCTCCAGCGCGAAGCCGGTGGCGGTCCAGCCACCGGAACGCAGCGCGGACGCGACGGCGTCCCGGCGGGCGGCGGGCGGAAGCACGAGGCCGACGGTCAGCCCCGGAGCCAGCCGCTTGGAGAGGCTGTCGACGAGCACGGTCCGCTCGGGGGCCAGGGCGGCGAGCGGGGGCGGCGGGACCGGGCCGGCCTGTGACGCAGCCGGCCCGGCCTGCGGAGCGGCCGGCGCCGGCGGGACCGGATCTTCGTGCAGAAACGACCAGATCGCGTCCTCCACGGCCCACAGGTCCAGCTCGCGGAGGGTGTCGGACAGCTCGACGCGGCGCGGGGCCGGCATGGTCACGCCGAGCGGATTGTGCAGCGTGGGCTGGAGGTAGACCGCGTGCAGCGGCGCCGAGCGGTGAGCGGCCCGCACCGCATCGGGACGCAGCCCGTCGGCATCCATGGCGAGCGGCACGAGCGTCACCCCGATCCGCGCCGCGATGGCCTTGACCAGCGGATACGTGTACGCCTCGACGCCGAGGCGGCCGCCCGGCGGGACCAGCGCGGCCACCGCCCCGGCCACCGCGTGCCGCCCGTTGCCCGCGAAGAGGACGCGGTCGGGGTCCGGGGCGAAGCCGGTACGGGCGAGGAGCGCGGCGGCCGCCGCCCGGGCTGCCGGGTGCCCGGCCGGACCGATGGGCCGCAGGGCCGCGTCGAGCGCGTCCGGGCGGAGCAGCGGGGCCATCCCCCCGGCGAGCAGCGCGGCCTGCTCGGGCACGACCGGGTAGTTCAGCTCCAGGTTGACGCGGGTCCCGGCGTCCGGCGCCGCGGGCTCGGCGAGCGCGGGGCCGGGAGCGTGCTGGGCGGCGCGCACGAAGGTGCCGCGGCCGACCTCGCCGACGGTCAGGCCGCGTCGGGCCAGCTCGCGGTAGACGCGGTGCGCGGTGGAGTTGGCGATGCCGCGCGTACGGGCGAAGGCGCGCTGGGTCGCGAGCCGGTCGCCGGGCCGCAGCCGCCCCGCGGCGATGTCGGCGGCGACGTCGTCGGCGATGCGCAGATAGTCGTCCGTGTCGGCCATACGAATCCCCCAGATTGCACCGAGAGCAATATTTTTATTGCACCGAGATTGTGCGGCCCATAGCATCGAGCCGTCAAGAGGCGCACCCCACGGTGGACGCCTCAACGGGCATACGGGAGGGGCGAGTTGCCATGGGCGTCGCGGAGCTGAACGGCGGTGTACGGATCGCGTACGAGGACCGGGGCGAGGGGCCGCCGGTGCTCCTGGTGCACGGCCACCCCTTCGACCGGACGATGTGGGCACCGCAAGCCGCGCTCCTGGCCGGCAGCGGGTACCGCGTCATCGTCCCCGACCTGCGCGGATACGGCGCTTCCCCGGCCACCAGTGGCCCGCTCGACGGGCTCGCGGACTTCTCCCGCGACCTCGCGGCCCTCCTGGACCACCTGGGCGTCACCGGACCGGTGATCCTCGGCGGGCTGTCCATGGGCGGCCAGATCGCGCTGGACTTCTGCCGCCTCTTCCCCGGGCGGGTACGGGGTCTCCTGCTCGCCGACACCTCGGCCCCGGCCGAGACCGCGGCCGGCAAGGAGTGGCGGAACGCCATGGCGGACCGGCTGCTGCGCGAGGGCCTGGCCCCGTACGCCGACGAGGTGCTGGACAAGATGATCGCGCCGAGGACCATCGCCGACCGCCCCGACGTGGCCGCGCACGTCCGCCGGATGATGCGCGGCACGTCCCCCGAAGGGGCGGCCGCCGCCCTACGGGGCCGGGCCGAGCGCCCCGATTACACGGCGCTGCTCCCCCGGATCACCGTCCCCGCCCTCGTCGTGGTCGGCAGCGAGGACACCTACACGCCGCTCGCCGACGCCCAGTACCTGCACGACCGTCTCCCGGACAGCGATCTCGCGGTCATCGAAGGCGCCGCCCACCTGCCGAACCTGGAGCGGCCCGGAGCCTTCGACGCCGCACTGAAAAAGCTGCTCCGCCGCGCCATCGGGTAAGGTGCACACCATGTTCGCGCAGACACCCATGAACTGGTGGTGGACCGCTCATCCGGCGGCCCACTGATTCGCGCGCACACCACAGACTTCGCGAAGGCCGCCCGAGGGGCGGCCTTCCTGCGTTTCACGGGCCGTTCCTCTCCCAGATCCCCAGACCCTGTGTGAGAAGGACGAGGACCATGCACCTGCCCGAGCTGCTCTCCGACGACCGGCCCTTTGCCCTGCTGCGCCGCCGCACCCCCGGCCACGACCAGGACACCGTCGAGGTACTGATCGGTCCGGTCGCCGCGTACGACCGGCTCGCCGACCTCCCCGAGGGCCTCGCCCTGGTGCCGTTCCGGCAGATCCGCGAGCGCGGCTTCGACGTGCGCGACGACGGCACGCCGCTGGTCGCACTGGTCCCCGAGGAGCGGCACGAGCTGCCGCTCGCCGACGCGCTGGAACAGCTCCCGGACCACGCGGTGCGGGTCGCGGACGGCGGCTTCGACGTGAGCGACGAGGAGTACGCCGGGATCGTCGGGCGGGTGCTGGACCAGGAGATCGGCCAGGGCGAGGGCGCGAACTTCGTGATCCGGCGGAGTTACGAGGGGGAGATCCCGGGCTTCGGGCGGGCCGACGCGCTGGCCCTGTTCCGGCGGCTGCTGGCCACCGAGCGCGGCGCGTACTGGACGTTCGTCGTGCACACCGGCGAGCGGACGCTGGTCGGTGCGAGCCCCGAGGTGCACGTCCGGATGAGCGGCGGCACGGCCGTGATGAATCCGATCAGCGGGACCTACCGCTACCCGGCCGGCGGCCCCACCCCGGAGGACCTGCTGGAGTTCCTCGCCGACGGCAAGGAGATCGAGGAGCTCTCGATGGTCGTCGACGAGGAGCTCAAGATGATGTGCACCGTCGGCGACAAGGGCGGCGTCGTGATCGGGCCGCGCCTGAAGGAGATGGCGCACCTCGCGCACACCGAGTACGAGCTGCGCGGCCGGTCGTCGCTGGACGTGCGGGAGGTGCTGAAGGAGACGATGTTCGCGGCGACCGTGACCGGTTCGCCGGTGCAGAACGCGTGCCGGGTCATCGAGCGGTACGAGCCCGGCGGACGCGGCTACTACGCGGGCGCGCTCGCGCTCATCGGCCGCGACGCGGGCGGCGCGCAGACCCTGGACTCGCCGATCCTGATCCGCACCGCCGACATCGACGCGGCCGGGAAGCTGCGGGTGCCGGTCGGCGCGACGCTGGTGCGCGGCTCGGACCCGGCGAGCGAGGTCGCCGAGACGCACGCCAAGGCCGCGGGCGTGCTGACCGCGCTGGGCGTGCGGGAGGCGCCGGCCCGCCGCGCGGACGCCGCGCCGCCGCGGCTGGCCGAGGACCCGCGGGTGCGGGCCGCGCTGGACGCGCGCCGGGCCGGCCTCGCGCCGTTCTGGCTGCGGATGCAGACCACCGCGCCGACCGCGGCGCTGAGCGGCCACGCGCTGGTGATCGACGCCGAGGACACCTTCACCGCGATGCTGGCGCATCTGCTGCGCACCTCGGGGCTGACGGTGGAGGTACGGCGGTACGACGAGCCGGGGCTGCGGGAGGCGGCGCTCGCGCACGAGGGGCCGATCGTGCTGGGCCCGGGGCCCGGCAACCCGTCCGACGCGGCCGACCCGAAGATGCGGATGCTGCGCGCGCTCGCCGCCGAGCTGGTACGCGAGCACCGGCACGGCCTCCTCGGCGTCTGCCTGGGGCACGAGCTGATCGCGGCGGTGCTCGGGCTGGAGATCGTCCGCAAGGACGTGCCGTTCCAGGGGGCGCAGGAGCGGATCGACTTCTTCGGGCGCGAGGAGACCGTCGGCTTCTACAACACCTTCACCGCGCGCTGCGACGAGGCGGCCGTCGCCGAACTGGCCATGCACCGCGTGGAGCTGAGCCGGGACCCGGCGACCGGGGACGTGCACGCGCTGCGCGGGCCGGGCTTCGCGGGGGTCCAGTTCCATCCGGAGTCGGTGCTGACGCTGGACGGCGCGGCCCTCACCTCCCAGCTGCTGGCTGCCGTTCTGGTGTGAGCCGCCCCTCCGGGGTGACGAGGAGGTTCTCCCCGGCGCGGCCGGCCAGGTAGTCCTCGGCATTGGCGAGTGTGGTGTCGACGATCTGGCCGACCGCGTCCTCGGTGAAGTACGCCTGGTGCGAGGTGACCAGCACGTTCCCGAAGGTCATCAGGCGGGCGAGGGTGTCGTCCTCGACGACTTCGAGTGACTTGTCGAAGAAGAAGAGGCCGGCCTCCTCCTCGTAGACGTCCAGGCCGACGCCGCGCAGCCGCCCGGCCTTGAGGACGTCGACCAGGGCCGCGGTGTCCACCAGGCCGCCGCGGCTGGAGTTGATCAGGATCGCGTCGTCCTTCATCGCGGCCAGCGCGGGCCCGTCGATGAGGTGCCGGGTGCTCTCCAGCAGCGGTACGTGCAGGGAGACCAGGTCGGACTCGGCGAGCAGCCGGTCGAGGCCGACGTACTCCATGCCCAGTTCGGTACAGGCCGGGTTCTCCGCGGCGTCCCAGCCGAGCAGCCGCATCCCGAAGCCGTGCGCGATGCGGGTGAACGCCTCACCGATCCGTCCGGTGCCGACGACGCCCACCGTACGGCCGCGCAGGTCGCGGCCCATCAGGCCGTCCAGCCGGAAGTCGAAGTCGCGGGTGCGGTGGGCGGCCCGGACGAGGCGCCGGTTGACGGCCATCGCCAGACCCCAGGCGAACTCGGCGACGGAGTACGGGGAATAGGCGGACACCCGGGCCACGGTGAGGCCGAGATCCGCGGCGGCCCGCAGGTCGATGTTGTTGTAGCCGGTGGAGCGCTGGGCGAGCATCTTCGTGCCGCCCACGGCGAGCTCCTGGAGCACCTCGGCGTGCAGCTCGTCGTTGACGGCCGTGCTGACGATCTCGTAGCCGGCCGCGAGGGGGGCGGTGTCGCGGTTGAGGGAGACATCGAGGCAGCGGATCTGGTGGTGGCCGTCGAAGGCGCGCTCCAGCAGCGGCCGCTCGTCGGCCTGCACGCCGAACGCCAGGATTTCCACGCTTCCTCCCACTGATCCCCGTATCGGGCACCTTGCGGCGATGGGCCGAATATACGGCCCACCGCCCGGCACCGCCGTACGGAACGGGCGGCGCGCCGCCGGGGCGCGCCGCCACGTCAGCCGAAGAACACCCCCGCCTCGGAGTACAGCTTCGGGTCGACCGTCTTCAGCTTCGCGGTGGCCTCGGCGAGCGGCACCCGCACGATGTCCGTACCGCGCAGCGCGACCATCGTCCCGAAGTCCCCGTCGCGCACGGCGTCGATGGCGTGCAGCCCGAAGCGGGTGGCCAGCCAGCGGTCGAAGGCGCTGGGCGTGCCGCCGCGCTGGGTGTGCCCCAGCACCGTCGTGCGCGCCTCCTTGCCCGTGCGCCGCTCGATCTCCTTGGCCAGCCACTCCCCCACCCCGGAGAGCCGGACGTGCCCGAAGGAGTCGGTGGAGTCGTCCTTCAGGACCATCTGGCCGTCCTTGGGCATGGCGCCCTCGGCGACGACCACGATCGGCGCGTACCGCACCTTGAAGCGGGACTCGACCCAGGCGCAGACCTGGTCGATGTCGAAGCGCTGCTCGGGGATGAGGATGGCGTTGGCGCCGCCCGCGAGGCCCGAGTGCAGCGCGATCCAGCCCGCGTGCCGGCCCATGACCTCCACGACCAGGACCCGCATGTGCGACTCGGCGGTGGTGTGCAGCCGGTCGATGGCCTCGGTGGCGACGCCGACGGCGGTGTCGAAGCCGAAGGTGTAGTCGGTGGCCGAGAGGTCGTTGTCGATGGTCTTGGGCACGCCGACGCAGGGCACGCCGTGCTCGGCCGAGAGCCGCGCGGCGACGCCGAGGGTGTCCTCGCCGCCGATCGTGATCAGGGCGTCGACCTCGTACTTGGCGAGGTTCTCCCGGATCCGCTTGACGCCCTCCTCCTGCTTGAAGGGGTTGGTGCGCGAGGACCCCAGGATCGTGCCGCCGCGGGGCAGGATGCCGCGCACCGCGGGGATGTCCAGCGGGACCGTGTCGCCCTCCAGCGGCCCCCGCCAGCCGTCCCGGAAGCCCACGAAGTCGTACTCGTACTCCTGGGTGCCCTTGCGCACCACCGCCCGGATGACCGCGTTCAGACCGGGGCAGTCGCCGCCACCGGTAAGCACTCCTACCCGCATCGCTTCTTCCCTTCGTCCCGTGATGGACCGACGCGGGTCACGCTAATGGTGATCCAGGTCACTCAGGAGAGGGACGAGGGGCTGATTCCGGTGATTTTCCGGGGAGTTGGAGCCCGGCCGTTCACTCGTACGAGTGGTCCGTGCCGGGGCGCTCAGGGCGTGTCGAGCCCGCGCTCGATCGCGTACCGGACCAGCTCGACCCGATTGTGCAGCTGGAGCTTGCCGAGGGTGTTCTGGACGTGGTTCTGCACCGTGCGGTGCGAGATGACCAGGCGCTCGGCGATCTGCTTGTACGAGAGGCCCTTGGCGACCAGCCGCAGCACCTCGGTCTCGCGGTCGGTGAGCCGGGGCGCGCCGGGCTCGTCCTCGGTGGCCGGGGCCGGGTCGCTCGCCAGCCGGCGGTACTCCCCCAGCACCAGCCCGGCCAGGCCCGGAGTGAAGACCGGGTCGCCGACGGCGGTGGAGCGCACCGCCTCGATCAGCTCCGCCGTGCTGGCGGACTTGACCAGATAGCCCGTCGCGCCGGACTTCACGGCCTCCAGCACGTCCGCGTGCTCACCGCTCGCGGAGAGCACCAGGACCCGCAGCCGGGGGTTGGCGCCGACCAGCTCGCGGCAGACCTCGACGCCGGGCAGACCCGGGAGATTGAGGTCCAGGACCAGCACGTCGGGGCCGGCGGCCTGGGCTCTGCGGACCGCCTGCGGCCCGTCGCCCGCGGTCGCGACCACGTCGAACCCGGCCTCGGCCAGGTCCCTGGCCACCGCGTCCCGCCACATCGGGTGGTCGTCGACCACCATGACCTTCACGCCCTGGGGCTCGCTCATGCGCCTGCCTTCCCCCGTCGTCCGCCCTCGGGCGCGCCGCCCTTGGGAACCATCAGCTCCACCTCCGTGCCCTGGCCGGGGACCGAGATCCACTCGGCGCGGCCGCCGAGGTCCCGCAGCCGCCCCCGGATGGAGAGCGCGACCCCGAGCCGGCCCTCGCGCTCGGCGTCGGCGAGCCGGCCCTCGGGGATGCCCGGGCCGTCGTCCCGCACCGTCACGATCACCGACTCCGGCTCGTCCTCGACCAGGATCCACGCGTGGGCGCCGGGCCCCGCGTGCACTCGTACATTGTCCAGCGCGGCACTGACAGCGGCGGCCAGCTCCGCCGCGCGCGCCGCCGGGAGCAGCACCGGGGCACCCGGCTCGGAGAAGGTCACCCCGGCGCCCGCGTGGGGCGCGAGCAGCGCCCGCACATCGCACGGCTCGTCGGCGAGCGCCTCCTGCCCGTCGGGCACGCAGTTGTCCCCGTACGAGGGCCCGTCCGTCTCGTCCTCGTATCCCGTGCCTTCCGTGCCCGCCGCGTCCGGCGCCGTCGTCCGCCGCTTCGCGGGCACCAGCCCGCTGGAGACCAGCGTGCGCAGCGCGACCTCCTGTTCGCCCGCCATCCTGCCCAGCTCCGCCGCCTCGCCGCCGAGCGCGGCGCCGCGCCGCTGCACCATCGCCAGCACCTGCAGCACGCTGTCGTGGATGTCGCGGGCCAGCCGCTCGCGCTCCCGGGTGGCCGCCTCGATCTGCAGGGCGCGCGCGAGGGTGCGCTCACTGGCCCTGGCCACCTCGACGACGTAGCCGATCGCCACGCTCGCGACCCACACCAGCAGCACGTTGTGGACCGTGTCGCGGGCGAACTCCTGGCGCTCGGCGAGGTTGGCGAGGGCCACCACCGTGGAGGCACCGGCCGCCCAGCGCCAGCCGCCCTTGATCGCGAAGCCCAGCGCCGCGCCGGCCGTCCATATCGACGGCAGCGTGGGCGCGCCGCCCACGACCCGCGCATGGGTGTCGACGAGCATGGTGACCATGATGCCGACGACCGCGAAGCCGAGGTCGCCGAAGAGGAAGCGGCGGCTGCACCGCTCGGCGGAGGTGGTGCAGCGCCAGGTCAGCACCATCCATACGGTGAGCGCCCCCATGTAGGCGGCGCCGCCCAACGGGTGCGCGTACTCGGTGTAGTTGAGGGAGAAGATCACCACGGCGTAGACCAGGGTGAGCACCCGGTACCCCGTCAGCGCCCGCCACAGCGGGAGTTCGACGGACATCCGCAGCACCCGCGGCTGACGGGTGCGCGCCCCGGCCCCTTCGGCCGTTTCCTCGACCACCGTCGTGCTCGCCGTCCCGGCCGGCACGGCGGGTATCCGGTCCTCCGCTGTCATCTGGCCCACCCCCTCGCCGGCCGGCTAAGCGCCGGACCCGGACTTCTTCGCCGCCTTCTCCGCCTCGGCCTGCTTCTTGGCGGCCTCGGCGATCTGCCGCTTGGCGGCGGTCGCGTAGATGTCGACGTACTCCTGGCCCGACAGCTTCATGATCTCGTACATGACCTCGTCGGTGACCGACCGCAGGATGAAGCGGTCGCCCTCCATGCCGTGGTACCGGCTGAAGTCCAGCGGCTTGCCGATGCGGATGCCGGGCCGGATCATCTTCGGCACGATCTTGCCGGGCGGCTGCACCTTCTCCGTGTCGATCATCGCCACGGGGATCACCGGCGCGCCGGTGGCCAGCGTCACCCGGGCCAGGCCGCCGGGCTTGCCCCGGTAGAGCCGGCCGTCGGGCGAGCGGGTGCCCTCGGGGTAGATGCCGAACAGCTCGCCGCGCTCCAGCACCTCGATGCCGCTCTTGATCGCCGCCTCACCGGCGCCGCGCCCGCCGGAGCGGTCCACCGGCAGCTGCCCGACGCCCTTGAAGAACGCGGCGGTCAGCTTGCCCTTGACGCCGGGCGAGGTGAAGTACTCGGCCTTGGCGATGAAGGTGACCTTCCGGTCGAGCACCGCGGGCAGGAAGAAGGAGTCCGAAAAGGACAGGTGGTTGCTCGCCAGGATGGCGGGCCCCTCGGCAGGGATGTTCTCCAGGCCCTCGACCCAGGGGCGGAACGCCAGCTTCAGCGAGTTGCCGATGGAAAACTTCATTGCGCCGTAGATCAACGCCACTCCTTCTTGGTCCGACGCAAAGACCTTAACCCGCGCGGCGGCCCGTCCCCTCACCGTGCACGGCGCCGCCGGTCCCCGCCGCCTCTCCCCGCACGGCACACCCTTCCCTGCGGACCTATCCGGGCGGCTGGGCTTTGCGTACCCTGCAGTTACCAGCTTTCGCCGCAGGCTGGCGCTCTTCCTTTCTCCCTTACCGCTCGCTTCCCCTTTACCGAACGGAGTCCTCCGGTGCCGCTTCTCCCCGGGGCCGAGCCGTTCCGCCATGAAGGCGGCCGGGTCGGCGTCCTCGTCTGTCACGGCTTCACCGGCTCCCCGCAGTCCGTCCGCCCCTGGGCCGAGTACCTCGCGGCCCGCGGCCTCACCGTCTCCCTGCCGCTGCTGCCCGGGCACGGCACCCGCTGGCAGGACCTCCAGGTCACCACCTGGCAGGACTGGTACGCCGAGGTGGACCGCGAGCTGCGCGCGCTGACCGCCCGCTGCGACCAGGTCTTCGTCTGCGGACTGTCCATGGGCGGCGCGCTGGCGCTGCGGCTGGCCGCCCGGCACGGCGACGCGATCAGCGGCGTGGCCGTGGTGAACCCGGCGAACAAGGTGCACGACGCGGCGGCCCCGCTGCTGCCGGTGCTGCGCCATCTCGTCCGTACGACCAAGGGCCTGACCAGCGACATCTGCCAGGCGAACGCGATGGAGACCGGCTACGACCGGGTGCCGCTGCACGCGGCGCACTCCGTACGGCAGTTCTTCCGCCTGGTGGACGCCGAGCTGCCGCAGGTCACCCAGCCGCTGCTGGTGATGACCAGCCCGCAGGACCATGTGGTGCCGCCGGCCGACTCCGAGCGCATCATGAGCCGGGTCTCGTCCAAGGACCTGCGGCAGAAGCTGCTGGAGCGCAGCTATCACGTCGCCACCCTGGACCATGACGCCGAGCAGATCTTCGAGGACACCTACGACTTCATCGCCCGCCTCGCACCGGCCGTGAAGGGGGAGGGGACGACCACCAGTGGGGGAGCGTGACCCGCGCGATCCTCTGGACGAGGACGCCGCCTGGGCAGAGATCGTGGCCTCCTACGGGGAGGAGCCGGCCTTTCCCGCACCGGAGGACCGGCCGTCCGCGCCCGTCTCGGCGCGGCCCGAGGCCGGGGAGCCGGAGCGCCCGGTGACGGACCTGGACCTGGAGAAGGGCCTGGCGAACTGGGAGAAGGAGCTGGGCCTGGAGAAGAGCCAGGGGCAGAGCGCGGAGAGCGGCTCGGACGAGGGCCCGGAGAAGGGGCCGGCGGAGGGGCCGGACGCGGCGCGGGAGAAGGCGTCCGAAGGGAACCGGTCCGGTGCCGGGGACGGGCCGGGCGAGGTGCCGGGCGAGGTCCCGCCCGCCGGCCGGTCCGAGGACGCGTCCGGTGACCGGCCCGGCAGCTTCATCGTGTACGCGCCGGGCGTCGGGCCGCGCGACTGGTCGGCCGGGGCGCCCTCCGACGACGACTTCGACGAGGACGACGAGGGGCACTTCACGCCTCCCGAGCCGCCGCCGCTGCCGCAGGCCGACGTGACGACCAAGTTCGCGTGGATCGCGGTACTGGGCGGGCCGCTGCTGCTCATCCTGGTGATGATCTTCCAGCAGCCCGTCACGTGGTGGATCACCGTGCTGGGCATCGGCGGGTTCCTGGGCGGTTTCGCGACGCTGTTCGCCCGGATGAAGACCGATGACGAGGATGACGATCCCCGGCCCGGGGGCGGTGCGGTCGTCTGACGGCTGCCGCGCCGTCGTGGCCGGTCGCGCAGTTGCCCGCGCCCCTTACGGGGCCAGGGCCGGCACCCGTAGCGCCGCGAGCACCGGTAGGTGATCAGATGCCGCCAGCAGATCCGCTTCCTCGACACCCGGGAGATCGATCGGTACGCCGCACGCCAGGACCTCCACGCCGGAGGTCGTGAACACGCCGTCGATGCGCTGGTGCGGATCGTGCGGGGTGGAGGTGTACTCGCCGCCCCACGGCGCGGCCTGCCAGGCGTCCGTCAGCGACCCGGCCAGCCGCCGGAAGCTGCGGCCCCTGGGCCGGTCGTTGACGTCGCCGCCGGCCACCGCGTGCGGCGCGTCCAGCAGCGCGAGCCGCTCCAGGAGCAGCCCCGCCTGCTCGTACCGCTCCGCCGCGCTCAGGCTCAGATGCGCGCTGAGCACGCCGAGCCGCGCTCCCCCGATGCGCAGCACCGCGGTCGCGAAGCCGCGCCGGTGCAGGCCGGGGGTCTTCGGCAGCAGGACGTCCTCGGCGCGCTCCACGTGGGCGCGGAGCGAGGTGAGGATCATCGGGCCGCAGGCGGTCGCGCCGCCCGTGGCGTACACCAGCTCCGATTCCCGGGCCAGGGCCGCCGCGGCCTTCCGCCAGCGGAAGAAGCGCGGCGCCTCCTGGATGAGCGCGACGTCGGGGGCGCAGGCCCGGATGACCCTGGCGAGCGCCGCCCGGTCGTCACGCATCGAGCGGATGTTGTAGCTGAGCACCCGAATGACGGCGGAGCCGTCGGACTCGGTCACGGACTGCGGGAACCCGGCCGCGGTCTCCGGGCGCTCGGCCACCACGGCTCAGCCCTGGCGGGCCAGGTCGGCGGCGCCGACGAGGCCGGCCTTGCCGCCGAGCTGGGCGGCGAGGACCTGGGCGTGCGGCCGCCACTGGTTGCCGACCAGCCAGCGCCGGAAGGACTTGCGGATCGGGTCCAGGACCAGCTCGCCCTCGTCGGAGACGCCGCCGCCGACGATGAAGGCGGAGGGGTCGAAGAGCGAGGCGAGGTCGGCCAGGCCCGCGCCGGCCCAGCGGGCCAGCTCGCGGAAGGAGTCCACGGCGACCGGGCAGCCCTGCCGCGCGGCCTCGCTGACGTGCCGGCCCTCGATGCCCTCGGAGGTGCCGTCGCCCAGGCCCAGCAGGATCTTGGCGTTCTCCGGGGTCGCGAAGGCGCGCTGCTTGGCGTACCGCAGGAGCGCGCGCCCGGAGGCGTACTGCTCCCAGCAGCCCTGGCTGCCGCAGCCGCAGAGCAGGCCGTCCGGCACGACCCGGATGTGGCCGAACTCGGCCGCGACGCCGAAGCGGCCGCGGCGCAGCTTGTTGCCGATGATGATGCCGCCGCCGAGGCCCGTGCCGAGCGTGATGCAGATGACGTCGCTGTGGCCCTGGCCGGCGCCGAACTTGTACTCGCCCCAGGCCGCGGCGTTCGCGTCGTTCTCCACCACGACGGGGAGGCCGACGCGCTGCTCGACGTTGTCCTTGAGCGGCTCGTGGCGCCAGTTGATGTTCGGGGCGAAGAGCACCGTGGCGCGCTTCTCGTCGACGTACCCGGCGGCGCCGATGCCGACGGCCTCGATCTGATGGCCGGCCCCGACGCTGCGGACCGCGTCGGCAATCGCCTCGGTCAGCGCCTGGGAGGTCGGCGGGGTCGGCACCTTGCACGTCTCAAGGATCGTGCCCTCTTCGTCGACCACGCCGGCCGCGATCTTCGTGCCGCCGATGTCGACGCCGATGGTGAGTCCCATGTGTCCCTCAGTTTTCCGGTCGAACCCCGCCAACGGACAACCGTACCGGAGCCGGGGCCCCACCGGAGGCCGATGGATCACCAGCCGGACACCTGACTCGCTCCGGGCCGCCGGCCGAGGCCGATCAGCCGGGGCCGATCAGTCGAGGTCAATGCGCTCGCTGCCGCCCGCGCCCGCCGGGCCCTCGTCGTCGCGCCCGCCACGGGGCCGCTCGGGCCCCTCCGCCTGCGGGCCGCGCGCCGTGGCGTCCCGGTCCTCGGCGGCGCCCCGGGTCCAGCGCCGCTCGCCCGCCTCGACGGCGGAGCGGTACGCGGCGAGCAGTTCGGAGCCGGCCGCCGCGAGGTGGTCGAAGACCTCGGGATTGCGCTCGATGACCGGCTCGACGGCGGCCCTGGCCTGCTGGAGGAACTGGTTGACCGCGCCCTTCGCGGCCATTCCGCCGACCGCGCCGGGCAGCTGGATGCCGGCGATCTTGTCGCTGACGGCCTCGGCGAGCTTGCGCAGCTCCTCGGCGGCGCTGCCCGGCTGCCGGCCGTACTCGGCGCGGCGGCGGGCCCGCTCCGCCGCCAGGTCCTCGGCGCATGCCTGTTCCCAGGCGTCGTCGTCCGTCCGGGGCGGGTTGTCTGCGGGGCGCTCGGTGTCATCGGTCATGACGGGCTCCTGGCGGCGGTACGTCGGAGTGCGGGTGCTTCCGACGTTACCGGAATGGCGGTACCTGGCGGCCCCGGAACCCCGGGACCAGCACCTTCGTTCACGGCCCTGCCGGCCCGCCGTGCTCCCGGGGCCACAGCTCCGGGTCGGGGGTGAAGCGGACGTGCAGTACCCCGTCGCGCAGCCCGGCGCCGGAGACGGTGCAGCGGCGCAGCGCGGAGGGGAGGGTACGGATGCGCCGGAACGGGCCGACCGTGATGATCAGTTCGTCGCCGCGCCGGACGAGGCCGAGGGCGTCACGGGTGGCGCCGGGCAGCGGCAGTTGCCAGACCAGCAGCCCGTCCTCGGCGAGGCGGTCCGCGACGGTCCCGGCGAGGTCCGCGCGGCGCGTACCGCCGTCCGCCGCGCCGTCCGTCCCGTCCGCCGGCCCGGCGATCAGCTCCGCCAGCTCCGCCGTCCCGCGGGGATCGCGGCCCAGGTGCGGCACCTCGTGCACCGGCACCCCGGCGAAGTCCTCCCGCAGCGCCTTGAGGGCCGTCTGCTGCTGACCGGAGAGCCCGGCAAGGAAGGGGTCGGCGGAGTCGGCGGGCAGCATGCGGTTGGCGACCACGGCGTCCAGCCGGTGGCCGAAGAGGGCGAGGCCCGCGCGGGCGGTGCGCAGGTCGGCGGCGCCGGCCGGGCCCGGCTCGGCGACCAGCCGCACGCTGGTGCCCGGGTCCTCGATGACGGCCTGCACGGCGGCGAGTTCGTGTTCCCAGCGCGCGGCGGTCTCGTACACCTTCTGCGCGGGCATCGGCACCCCGGCGAGCTGGGCGAGTACCGGGCGCAGCGCGCGGGCCGCCTGGCGTTCGGCGGGCAGCAGCCGGCGCAGGCCGCGGCGGGCCTGCTCGGGCAGGGCGAGCAGCCGGACGGCCCGCTCGGCGGGCGGCAGGTCGACGACGACCAGGTCCCAGGCGCCGGCTTCGTGCGCGGCGCGCAGCGCGTGCAGCAGGGCGAAGATCTCCGCGCCGGGGAGCTCGGTGAGCTCGTCCTCGTCCAGCGGCGTGGCGCCCAGCAGGTCGAGCGCGGCCGCCGCCCGCTCCTGGAAGGCCAGGAACTCGCGGCGGAAGTGGTCGGCGGTGTCGACCCTGTGGGCCCACAGGCCGGGCGCGGCCTCGGTGGGCTCGCCGGTCAGCGGCGTGCCGAGGGCCGCCTCGGGGACGCCGCTCTCCAGGGTGAGGAAGAGGACGCGCTGCCGCCGCCGGGCCGCCGCGAGGGCGGTGGCGGCGGCGACGGTGGTGCGGCCCGCGCCGCCGGGACCGGTGACGAGGACCGTGCGCACGCTCAGCTGCTCGCGGCCTCGTCGGAGGAGCCCGGGGCGCCGCTCTCGACGCGCTTCTTCAGGCCGTCCAGCGCGCGGTCGATGATGACCTTCTCGGCCTTGCGCTTGATCATGCCGAGCATCGGGATCTTGACGTCGACGGTGAGCTGGTAGGTGACCTCGGTGTGCTTGCCGCCGGCCACCGGCGCCAGACGGTAGGAGCCGTCCAGGGCGCGCAGCATCTGGGACTTGACGAGCGACCAGCTGACCTCGTGCTCGCCGGTCCAGGTGTACGCGAGGGTGTGGTCGTCCTTGATGGCGCCGGCGTCCAGCACGAGCCGGACCTGCTGGGCGCGGCCCTGGTCGTCCTTCTCCAGTACCTCGGCCTCCTTGACCTCACCGGTCCATTCCGGATAGCGGTCGAAGTCGGCGATCACTCCCATCACATCGGCGGGTGCCGCCTCGATCGTGATGCTAGAGCTGGTGTGTTCGGCCATCGCCGTGACTCCTCCATGCCGATTCATGCCGGTGCGCCGACTCGTGGGCCCGTGTCCGGACGGTGCGGACGACCGTGTCCGACCCTGCTGCTGAAGGCTACCGCGCGGCGGGGGCCGTCCCGACCCGCGGTCGGTGGGTATGGCCCGGTACGGCACGGGTGACCGCCGGTTCCCGACGGGCTCCGCGGCTCACCACTCCAGCGCGAACGGCGTCCCGGTGGCATTGAAATGCCCGACATTGATGCATTCCGTCCGGCCGATCCGCATCCGCCGGGACAACGGCTGGTGAACGTGGCCGAAGAGGGAGTAGCGCGGCCGGGTGCGGCGGATGGCATCGAGGAGGGCGCGGCTGCCGCGTTCGAAGCGGCGGGCGACGGTGTCGTAGCAGAGGTCGGGGACCTCGGGCGGGATGTGGGTGCACAGCACGTCCACCTCGCCGACCGCCTCGATCTTCGCGGCGTACTCCTCGTCGCTGATCTCGAAGGGCGTCTTCATGGCGGTCCGCAGGCCGCCGCCGACGAAGCCGAAGACCCGGCCGCCGATCTCCGCCCGCTGGCCGTCCAGGACGGTGGTGCCGGGACCGGCGAACTCCGGCCAAAGATTGGGGAGATCGACATTGCCGTAGGTGGCGTACGTCGGAGTGGGGAACGCGGCGAACATTTCGGCGTACTGCTTGCGTACCGCGGCCTCGATGGCGGCGTGCCTGTCCCGCCCGGCCCACAGCCTGCGGCCCAGCTCACGGGCCTCGTCGAAGCGGCGGGCCGTGCGCAGTTCGACGAGCCGGCCGGCGTTCTCGGCACCGAAGAGGTCGGGGAAGATCCCGCGCGAGTGGTCGGCGTAGTCCAGGAAGAGGACCAGGTCGCCGAGGCAGACCAGGGCGTCGGCCCCGTCCCCCGCCGTGGCGAGGTCCCGGCTGTTGCCATGTACGTCACTGACCACATGTACGCGCATACGGCTCAGATTAGGCCCCCTGGCGTGGCGCCGGGAGACCGCACCGACCTGCGGTTACTTCCGGGTCACCGAAAGTCTGGACTACGCTTCGCGGGGGCCGTCCGGATATGTGTGACGCATAAAACATCTGGGCGGGACCCCCTATCCCCGAAGGCATACCGATGGGTAACGTCCGGGCAGTCCAATCCCCCTTGCCCCATCATGGACCGCAGCCGGCCTGACGCACCGCGTGGTGACGCCGGCGCCACCGAGGAGCAGCAGTCTTGCGCGAGTTCAGCCTTCCGGCCCTGTACGAGGTCCCCGCGGACGGCAACCTGACGGATCTCATCCGCCGGAATGCCGCGCAGCACCCCGATGTCGCGGTCATCGGCCGCAAGGTCGCCGGCCAGTGGCAGGACGTCACCGCCGCCGCCTTCCTGGCCGAGGTGCGCGCCGTGGCCAAGGGCCTGATCGCCTCCGGCGTCGGCCCCGGCGACCGCATCGGCCTGATGTCCCGCACGCGTTACGAGTGGACGCTGCTGGACTTCGCCATCTGGAGCGCGGGCGCGGTCACCGTCCCCGTCTACGAGACCAGCTCGCCCGAGCAGATCCAGTGGATCCTGGGCGACTCCGGCGCGGTGGCCTGCCTGGTGGAGACGCCCGGGCACGAGGCCGCGGTGGAGTCGGTGCGCGACCGGCTCCCGGCGCTCGCCAACATCTGGCAGATCGAGCGGGACGCGATAGCCCGGCTGCACGCCGCGGGCGACGGGATGTCCGACGACGAGGTGGACGCGCGCAGCGCCCTCGCCGACGCCGACTCCCCCGCCACGATCGTCTACACCTCCGGCACGACGGGCCGCCCCAAGGGCTGTGTCCTCAGCCACCGCGCGTTCTTCGCCGAGTGCGGCAACATCGTCGAGCGGCTGCGCCCCCTCTTCCGTACCGGCGACTCCTCCGTCCTCCTCTTCCTCCCCGTCGCGCACGTCTTCGGGCGGCTGGTCGAGGTCGCCTCCGTCATGGCCCCCATCAAGCTCGGCCATGTCGCGGACATCAAGCACCTCACCGACGAACTGGCCGCGTTCAAGCCGACGATGGTGCTCGGCGTGCCGCGCGTCTTCGAGAAGGTCTACAACACCGCGCGGGCCAAGGCGCAGGCGGACGGCAAGGGCAAGATCTTCGACAAGGCCGCGGACACCGCGATCGCCTACAGCCGCGCGCTGGACACCCCGGCCGGCCCGTCGATGAGCCTGAAGCTCAAGTACAAGGTCTTCGACCGGCTCGTCTACGGCAAGCTGCGCGCCGTGCTCGGCGGCCGCGCCACGCACGCGATCTCCGGCGGCGCGCCGCTGGGCGAGCGGCTCGGCCACTTCTACCGGGGCATCGGCTTCACGGTCCTGGAGGGGTACGGCCTCACCGAGTCCTGCGCCGCGACCGCGTTCAACCCCTGGGACCGCCAGAAGATCGGCACGGTCGGCCAGCCGCTCCCCGGCTCGGTCGTCCGCATCGCCGACGACGGCGAGGTCCTGCTCCACGGCGAGCACCTCTTCACCACGTACTGGAACAACGAGCAGGCCACCGCGGACGCGCTGTCCGACGGCTGGTTCCACACCGGTGACATCGGCACCCTGGACGAGGACGGCTACCTCGCCATCACCGGGCGCAAGAAGGAGATCCTGGTGACGGCCGGCGGCAAGAACGTCGCGCCCGCCGTCATCGAGGACCGCATCCGCGCCCACGCGCTGGTGGCCGAGTGCATGGTCGTCGGCGACGGCCGGCCGTTCGTCGGCGCGCTGGTCACCCTGGACGAGGAGTTCCTGCCGCGCTGGGCCACGGAGCACGGCAAGGTGGGCAAGAGCACCGCCGAGCTGACCGAGGACCCGGAGCTGCTGGCCGCGGTCCAGCGCGCGGTGGACGACGGCAACGCGGCGGTCTCGCGCGCCGAGTCGGTACGCAAGTTCCGCGTCCTGCCGACCCAGTTCACCGAGGAGTCGGGGCACGTCACCCCGTCGCTGAAGCTCAAGCGCAATGTCGTCGCGAAGGACTTCGCGGAGGACATCGAGGCGCTGTACCGCGGCTGAAAATCAAGCCCGTCCGGCGATTGAGGACCGGGGTCCGGGGCGGAGCCCCCACGCGGCGGAGCCGCATATGTCACAGCCGGGAAGGGGCGGGTCGGGGACTTTTCCAGCCCCCGGCCGCCCCGCCCGGCGCGCGTCAGAGCAGCGTCCGCAGCCGCTCCGCGAGCAGGTCCCAGCGCCACTTCTCCTCGACCCAGGCGCGGCCGCGCTCGCCCATGCGGCGGCGCAGGTCCGGGTCCTGGAGCAGGGGGACGATGCGGTCCGCGGCGGCGGTCGGGGAGCCGCCCGGCACCACCCAGCCGGTCTCGCCGTCCAGCACCGCGTCCGGGGCGCCGCCGGAGTCGCCCGCCACGACCGGCAGCCCGGTGGCGGACGCCTCCAGGTAGACGATGCCCAGGCCCTCCACGTCCAGGCCGCCGCGCCGGGTGCGGCAGGGCATCGCGAAGACGTCGCCCGCGCCGTAGTGCGCCGGCAGCTCCGCCCACGGGACGGCGCCGGTGAAGTACACGTCGTCGGCGACGCCGCGGGTCTCCGCGAGGGCGCGCAGGTCCTTCTCGTACGGGCCGCCGCCGACGATCAGCAGGGCCGCGTCCGGGACCGCGGTACGGATCCGGGGCATGGCCTCGATCAGGGTGTCCTGGCCCTTGCGCGGCACGAGCCGGGACACGCACACCACGACCGGGCGGCCGGCGAGCCCCAGGCGGGCCCGCACCTCGTCACCGCCGGAACCGGGATGGAAGGTCTTCTCGTCCACGCCGGGCGGCAGTTGGGTCATCCGCGCGGCCGCCGCGGGGGTCAGCGCCCGCGCGATCCGGGAGCGGGTGTACTCGCCGAGGTAGGTCAGCGTGTCCGTGCCCTCGCCGATCCGCCGCAGCAGCTCCCGCGAGCCCGGCAGCTGCGCCCAGCCCGCCTCGTGGCCGTGGGTGGTGGCCACGATCCGGCGCGCGCCCGCGGCGCGCAGCGCGGGCGCCATCAGGCCGAGCGGGGCCGCGGCGCCGAACCACACCGACGTACAGCCGTGTTCGCGCAGCAGGGCCGCTGCGCGGCGGGTGACGCGGGGGGTGGGCAGCAGCATCGTGGTGCGGTCCCGGACGACGGGGTACGGCTGCTCGGCGTCGAAGGCCGCCGTCGCCGCGAGGCCGTCCGCGCTGCGCTTCCAGGTCGACGCGTAGACGACGACCTTCTCGGGGTCGAGGCGGAGCGCCATGCTGTGCAGAAATGCCTGGATTCCGCCCGGGCGGGGCGGGAAGTCGTTCGTGACGATCAGGGTCTTGTCCATCGGATGCGACAGTACCGGGTGCGGTCGGTGATCCAGCGACGCGCCGTTGTGGTTGCTCGCGCAGTTCCCCGCGCCCCTAAGGGGCGCTTCCCAGCTCCTGCTGCACGTACGTCCGCCACTTCGCCGTGAACTCCGCCGTCGAGACCTGCAGCTCCTCGCGCATCGTGCGGTCCAGGCCCGCCGCGCCCCTCGGGGCCGTCGCCATGGCCCGGTAGAACGACGCCAGGCGGGATTCGCCCCATGTGTCGGCGATCAGGCGGCAGGCCAGCCACGCGCCCTCGTACGCGCGGTTCAGGCGGTCGGCGCCCGCGTCGAAGCCGAAGTCGGCCGTGGTCGGCAGCCGCTCCGGGAGGCGGCCCGCGGCCACCGCGCGGGTCAGTTCGGGAGCGGCGGCGCGCGGCGTGCGCCGTGCCGTGCGGTACGCGGTCCAGTCGGCGAAGCCCTCGGAGAGCCACAGCGGCGTGGCGGGCGTCGTCACGGCACGGGTGGCGACGTGGGCCGTCTCGTGGGTGAGGACGATCCGCCGGCCGAGGTCGCTCAGCTCGCCGTACGCCTGCGGGTTCACGATCACCCGGTCCGCGGGTGCCCGGTTCGAGGCGCCCGCCTCCCCCGTGGTGACGGCCGCGATGCCCGTGTACGCGGAGTCGTCCGAGGAGCCCAGCAGCTCGGCCATGCGGCGCACCGAGTCCGGCGCCTCGACCACCACCTTGCGCGACCAGCGGCCCGGCCAGGCGTCCGCGACGGCCGGTACCGCGGCGTCCGTGCGCCGGGCCAGCTCGCGCAGGCGCGCGGCCGGCTGCCCGGTGCCCAGCACCAGGCTGCGCTCGCCGCGTACGAGACGGACCCGGCCCTGGTCCCACAGCTGGCGCGCCGTCCGTTTGCCGTTCAGCGCGCCGTCGGTGTCCGAGGTGATCCGCCAGCGGCCGTCGCGCCGGGTGAGGGTGAGGTACTGGACGGCCGTGACGGGCGCGGTGTCGTACCCGGCGAGGCGGTAGCGCAGCCGGACCTCGGCGGCGACGCGGGGGCCGCCGCCCGCGGCCTCGGGGAGCGGGAAGGCACCGGTGCGCACGAGGCGGTAGCGCCAGTCGGCGAGCGGCACGCCGCGCAGGTTCGCGAACGTCGCCCGCTGCCGGTCCCGGAAGCCGTCCGCCGCCGGGTCCACCGACGCGAGGAAGGCGCCCTCGTCGTGGTCGCGGACGGCGGCGGCGCGGGCATCCAGCGCCCGCTGCACGGCCGTCCTGTCGGTCACTTCGCGGGCGGGCCCCCCGCAGCCCGTGAGCACCGCGAGCAGCAGGGCCAGACAGGCCGCCGCCCAGGTCGCCGCCGTGTGCCGCCGGTACGGCCGCCGCTTTTCCGCCACCCGCCGAATCGTACGCGTGAGCGGATACCGGTGAGCGACATTCGGACGCCCGGCAGCCGCTTCCGGCGGGAGAGGGCTCAGACGCGGGTCACCCCGGACACCGGCATCATGCCGACCGGGTCGTAGCGCACCTGCGCGCCCGGGTGCGGCGCGTGCACGACCTGCCCGTTGCCCACGTACATCCCGACGTGGCTGGCGTCGGAGCGGTAGATCACGAGGTCGCCGGGGCGGGCCTGGGAGAGCGGGACCTGGCGCCCGGCGTACCGCTGCGACTGCGAGGTGCGCGGCAGGGAGACCCCGGCCCTGGCGTACGCCCACTGCATCAGCCCGGAGCAGTCGAAGGACCGCGGGCCGGACGCGCCCCAGACGTACGGGGCGCCGACCGCGGACCGGGCGGCGGCCACCGCGAGCGCGGACCGGCCGGAGAGCCCCGCGAGTTCGGTGAGCTCCGGGAGCGCGCCCGCGCGGGCGCCGCGCGAGGCGCGGGCGTAGGCCGCCCGGTCGCGCGCGGGCAGCGAGGCGAGCAGCTGCCGGGCCGCGCCGAGCTTGCGTTCGACGGCGTGCTTGTGGCGGGCGACGGCGCGCCGGGCCTCCTCCAGCCGGGCCAGCCGCCCGGCGGCCTCCCGGCGCTGCCGCTGCAGCATCCGCTCGGCGTCCACCAGCCGGTTCAGCCGCCCCGCCTGGGCGGTGCCGAGCCGGTTCAGGGTCTGCGCCTTGTCGAGGTAGTCGGCGGGGCGCGCGGAGAGCATCAGGGCGAGCGAGGGGTCCACGCCGCCGGACCGGTACTGGGCGGCGGCCATCGCGCCGAGCCGGTCGTGCAGCCGGTTCACCCGTTCCTGGGCGCGGGCCGCGCGGTCCTGGAGGACGGTCACCTGGTCGCGCAGCTCGGCGGTGCGTTCCTTGGCGCCGTTGTACCGCTCGGTGGCCCGTTCCGCGCGGGCGTAGAGCGCGTCGACGCGCGAGGTGAGCTGCGCGTGGCTCGCGGTGCGGCCGGTGCCGGTGCCGGGGTCGGCGGTCGCGGGGACCGCGGTCAGCGCGGCGGCGGCGGCCGCTGCGGCGGCCGAGATGAGGGTGATCCGTGCCGGGCCCTGCGGGCCGGCCGGCGAGGAACGGCGGTGGGACGCCACGTGAGGCCGCACTCCCTTCCCGTGCAGCCCCTGCCGCCCGGGGTCGGGCGGTCCGTGTCCGGCGGCTGCGAGGGCAGACAGTAATCGCGCCGGTACACCCCGGCCAAAGACCTCCGGACCCGTACAAAAATCCGCCTCGCCGGTGACTGCGCAGGTCACCGGCGAGGCGGTAAGTCAGCGGCGGCTGCCGCGATTCCCCCGATCGGGCGGCACGTTCGGACGTCTCCGGCGTGTCGGGCCGGCCGTCGTCACGCAGCGTCAGCCGCGTACCGCGTCAGACGCGGACGCCGTACATGAAGGGCATGTTGTCCATGGCCTCGAAGCGCACCGCGGCGCCCGGCTTGGGCGCGTGCAGCACCTGGCCGTTGCCCGCGTACAGGCCGATGTGGTGCAGGTCGCTGTAGAACATGACCAGGTCGCCGGGCTTGAGCTGGTCGCGGCCGATCTGGGTGCCGGCGGTCGCCTGCTCCTGCGAGGTGCGCGGCAGCGACTGCCCTGCCTGCTGGTACGCCCACTGGGTCAGGCCCGAGCAGTCGAACGAGGAGGGACCGGTGGCGCCCCAGACGTAGGGCGAGCCTATCTTCGTCTTCGCGGCGGCGAGGGCCGCGGCGGCCCGCTGCGAGCTGGGAACGGCCCCGCCGAGGTCCACGCGGCTGTTGGCGCGGTTGGCGCGCTCCTCCTTCGCCTGCAGCGCCGCGCGCTCCTTGGCGGTGAGGCTGTTGAGCAGATCCTGCGCCTTGGCGAGCTTGCCCTGGATCTCGTCCTTCTTCTCGCCCAGCGCCTTGCGGGTGTCGGAGAGGTCCTTGATCTTGCCGGCGGCCTCTTCGCGCTCCTGCGACAGGGTGCGCTGCTTGTCCGCGATGACCTTGAGCTGCGACGCCTGCTTGCCGCTCAACTGGTCGAGGGTGGACGCCTTCTCCAGGTAGGTGTCCGGGTCACCGGAGAGGAAGAGCTGTACCGAGGGGTCGATGCTGCCGCTGCGGTACTGGCCGGAGGCGAGGGAGCCGATGCCCTTGCGGAGCTTGTTCAGCTCCTCCTGGCCACGGGCGACCTTGTCCTGGAGGCGGTCGACCTCCTTCTGCAGCTTCTGCTGGTCCTCCTTGGCACCGTTGTACTTCTCGGTGGCCTGCTCCGCCTGCTCGTAGAGCTTGTCGACCTGGGACTTGACTTCTTCCTTGGTCGGCTTCGGGGCGGCCTGGGCGGACCCGGCCTGGGAGGAGAGCGCGACGGCCGCCGCTGCGGTCGCGGTGAACACGGTGACGCGAGTGCGGCTCGGCTGCTTGGGTCGACGGTGGGACGCCACGGGGGCGAGCTCCTTCTTCCTTCAGCCGCCTACCGGGTGGTGGGGGGAACTGGTCCCCGGCTCCGCGTGAACGGTGCGGACTCGGCGGTTCCTTCACTGTTCATCCCGGTTGGATGATCAACTGCATGAAGGCTCGGGGCTGACCTTAGTAACCGAGTTGTGATCGCTTCAAATCTTCACGGGAAAAAACTTGGCCACACGCGCATCCTTTACCAATGTGGCACCGCCCGTAGCAGGTAACTGACGCTCCGATACGGCCGGAAGGGCCGCGGAGTGTTCTATCCCACACCGTCCGCGCCGCGGCCGACGCCCGCTCAAGTGCGGGCAAGTCGCTTGAGGAGCAAGGCCGATGCCACCGGGCGGGCCCCCGCCTTCGCCACGCCGTCGGCCACTTCGCGGTCGGTGGAGACGACCACGACGGGACGGCCCGGCGGTTCGGCCCGTACCAGCTGACGAATCAACTCATCGGCCGTTACGCCCGGTTTGCTGAAAAGAACCCTTACGCCCCGCGGTGGGGCGAGCAGTACCGGCGCGGCCAGCTCGGCGCCGTCGAAGACACACGTCATCTCGGCGCCGGTCTGCGCGGCCAGTACGGCCAGCCCGCCCAGCAGCCGCAGCCGCTGCTTGTCCAACGGCATCGTCGGATAGCCGGTCTTGGTGACGTTGTAGCCGTCCACCACCAGGTGCGCCTGCGGCAGCGCCAGGAGCTGGTCCAGCAGCGCCGGATCCGTGTCGGACAGGGCGCGCGCCGCGACGTCCTTCGGGGTCATCCGGCCCGGCTCGACCGCGTCGACCGTGTCGGCGGGGTGGACGTTGGCCGGCGGCAGCGCCAGTTCGCGGCGGAGCCCCTGGGCCGCGTCCAGGACGGTGTCCAGAAGCAGTCGCAGGCGCATGTCCTCGACACTGCGCCCCTCCCGCGCGGCGCGGCGCCCCGCTTCGAGCGCCGATTCCGCCTCCGCGACCCGGGCCTTGAGCCGGCGCATCTCGCTGTCGGTGGTCGCCTTGTCCGTGGCCGCCGCGGAGCGCAGCGACTCGGTCTCGGCCTCCGCCTTGCGCGCCGCGGCCTGCGCGCGCTTCACGTCGCTGAGCGCGCTGCGCAGCTTGCGCTGCAGCACGTCGTTCTCCTTGCGCGCCGCTTCGAGGTCGCCTCTCGCCCGGTCGGCCTCCGCGCGGGACGCCGCCCGCGCCTCGGCCAGCTCCTCCCGCAGCCGGGCGAGCTCCCGCTCGGCCTCCTCGCCGGCCCGCACCTCGTCGGCACGCCGGACTTCCTCGCCCGCGGCGGCGACCAGCTTGGCCCAGCCCGGCGGGCGCAGAACGTACGCCGCCGCCGCGACGTCCTGCGGGTCGGCGGCGGCGGGTGGGTTGCCCTGCTGCAGGGCCTCGGCCAGCTCGGCCTGGGTCTCGCGCAGCCGGGCCGCGATCCGCTGCCGGAAGACCGGGTCGCTCTCCAGCGCCGCGGCCATCGCGTTGCCCGCGAACTTCACCCGCCGGGACGGTGTGAAACGGGCGTACTGCCGCAGCGGTGGCGGTAGTTCGGCGACCGTCAGGCCGCCGAAGGACTCCGCGGTGAGCGCCACGACACGGCGCCGCACGCCCTCGGGCAGGGGACGGTCGAGCACTTCGTCGGCCGCACCGGCCTCCGGGTCGCGCTCTTCCCCCTCATGCCCTGCTGGACGCTCCACCACTGCTGCACCGCTCCGATCTCAGGCGTCCGCGCCGGGGCGGTCCACCAGCTCGATCTGGTCGACCGCGTTGCACCAGCGGCAGCGGACGGACTCGATGCTCTCACTGAGCACCTCGCGCTCCTCGACCTTGGGCTCACCGGCCAGGTCGAGGTGGACGTACTCCACCACCTTGGACTGGCGGGTCACGTCGAAACGCGTGAGGTTGCCGCACAAGGTGCAGCGCCACCGGGTTTCGGCCGTCGGCAGGGGAACAGCCATTGTGTCGTCCTCTTTCGTCAAGCGTGGTGCGGTTGTGCGGTCTCTCGCGGTGCGCCGTCGAACTGCGGAGGTACGGAAAGTACTGCCCGTAACCCTACGGCCTGGTGGACGCCGGGTCCCGTCCGCGCCCGGCTGCTGGAACACGGCGAGGCACTCTGTCCCCTTTGTGGCTATTACGGCATGATCACTTCATGTCGGCCTCGATCCCGTCCCCGCGGACCGTGTTCTCTCGTATGACCAACATCCTCATCGGCATCTGCTGCGTGGTGTTCGTCATCGGCCCGGCCTCGGGGCTGAACGGGATACACGGCACGGGCGAATCGCTCCTGCAGGCGCAGAGCGCGTACTTCGCCCGTTGGGGCGTCATCCCCCGCGATCTGTGGAGCGGCGATCCCAAGGCCCTGCTCACCCCGCTCACCGCGCTCTTCGTGCACGGCAGCTGGCTGCACCTGCTGGGCAACATGCTCTTCCTCTACGTCTTCGGGGGCATGGCCGAGGCCAGGATGGGCCGGCTGCACTTCGCGGTCTTCTACGTCCTGACCGGCTACGTGGCCCTGATGGGCTACGCGGCGGCGCACGCCGAGTCGGGTCAGACCCTGGTCGGCGCGTCCGGATCGATCTCCGGCGTGCTCGGCGCCTTCCTCTACCTCTTTCCCCGCGCGCGGGTGACCAGCCTCTTCCCGTTCCTCTTCTTCCTGCCGCTGCGCTTCCCCGCCTGGGCGGTGCTGCTCTTCTGGTTCGTCCTGCAGTGGCTGGCGGCGCAGCGCGCGGTCAACGGCCCCGGCGTCGCCTACCTCGCCCACGTCGTCGGCTTCGTGCTGGGGTTCCTGTACGCCTGGGTCCGCTACCACGTCCCGGCCGCTCCACCGCAGGCCGCACCGGGGCTCCCCGGTAGGGTGGAGCCCACAGAACGGCCGACCGAGGGAGAGAGCCAACCGTGATCACTTCGATCGTGCTCATCAAGACCAGCGTGGACCAGATCCCGGAGATCGCCGAGAAGATCGCGGCCCTCGACGGCGTCAGCGAGGTCTACTCGGTCACCGGCGCGCACGACCTGATCGCGATGGTCCGGGTGGCCGAGCACGACGAGCTGGCCGACGTCATCCCCGGCCGCATCAGCAAGGTCCCCGGCGTAGCCGCCACCGAGACCCACATCGCGTTCCGCACGTACTCCCAGCACGACCTGGAGGCGGCCTTCGCGATCGGCTTGGACGCGTAGCAATCAAGCCCGTCCGGCGATTGAGGACAAGTCTGAAGGCGAACGGCCACCGGCCGGCAGCGGTCCCCCAGCAGGACCCCCACCGGCCGGTAATGCCCGCGGCTCAGCCGCGGTCGGGCACGCACCGCCCGTCCTCGGTCCGGTAGGACCACTTCGCCCCGGACCGCACGAGCTCCTTCACGGCCGTGACGAACCGCTCCACGTGCTCGTCGGGCGTCCCCGCCCCAAAGCTCACCCGGATGGCGTTCAGCGACCGCTCACCCGGCGCCCCTTCGGGCGCACCGCACTCGCCCGGGTCCTGCGGGTCGCTGCCCAGCAGCGTCCGCACGAGCGGGTGGGCGCAGAACAGCCCGTCCCGTACGCCGATGCCGTACTCCGCGGAGAGCGCGGCCGCGAAGTGCGAGCTGTTCCAGCCGTCCACGACGAAGGACAGCACGCCCACCCGCGGCGCGTCGTCGCCGAAGAGCGACAGCACCTTCACCTCGGGCACCTCGGCGAGCCCGGCCCGCACCTTCGCGATCAGCTGCTGCTCCCGCGCGACCAGGTTGTCGAACCCGGCCTCGGTCAGCGCCTTGCACGCGGAGGCGATCGAGTACACGCCGATGACGTTGGGCGAACCGGCCTCGTGGCGGGCGGCGGTGGTGTGCCACTCGACCGCCACTCCCCCGTCCTCGCGCCGCGCGACCGTCCGGCTGGCACCGCCGCCGGCCAGGTACGGCTCGGCGTCCTGCAGCCAGTCGGCGCGCCCGGCCAGTACGCCGGACCCGAAGGGCGCGTACAGCTTGTGGCCGGAGAAGGCCACCCAGTCCACGTCCAGCTCGGCGATGTCCACCGGGTGGTGCGGAGCCAGCTGCGCGGCGTCCAGCACGATGCGCGCGCCGTGCGCGTGCGCCGCGGCGGCCAGCTCCCGCACCGGCCAGAGCTCACCGGTCACGTTCGACGCGCCGGTCACGCACACCAGCGCCGGGCCGTAGGGCTCGCGCTCGGCGAGCGCCTTCTCCAGCGTGTCCACCGCCTGCTGCGGGGTCCGCGGGGCGTTCAGGTACGTCACCTCGACGTCCGCGCGCTGCTCCCAGGGCAGCAGCGACGCGTGGTGCTCGGTCTCGAAGACGAACACCCGGGTGCGCGCGGGGAGCACGGCGGCCAGGAGGTTGAGCGAGTCGGTCGTCGAGCGCGTGAAGACGACCTGGTCGGCGGCGCGGCAGCCGAGGAACTCGGCGACCGTCTGCCGGCTGTTCTCGAAGAGGTCGGTGGAGAGCTGGGAGAGGTACCCGGCGCCGCGGTGCACGCTGCCGTAGTACGGCGCGTACGCGGCCACGTCGTCCCACACCCGCTGCAGGGCGGGGGCGCTGGCGGCGTAGTCCAGCGCGGCGTAGGTGACCTCGCCGCCGGTGACGAGCGGGACGCGCACGTCGCTGCCGAGGACGGGGAGCGGCGCGGCGGCGGCGCAGGCGGGGTCGGCGTCGGCGGTGTCGGCGGCGAGGGCGGTGACGGTTTCAGGGCGCACGGACATGGCGAAGTCTCCCGGAGGCGTAAAACCGTACGAGACGTACGGAGTAGGCGAATGACACGCACGGAGCGTGGAAGAACCCGCGGGCGCGGACGGAAACCTCGTACGACTCGTACAGAGGGGCGCCACAGGCGGGGTGTGGGGAAAAAGGGGCCGACCGGCCCTAGCGCATTCGCTGCATCACGGAAGAGCTCCCTCGATAACCAGGATCCCTGGCGAGGGATCCGCGCTTGCCGCTGGCCTTGCTGCCTGCGGCCTGGTCATCACCCGGGGCACCCCGCCACGGACGGAGGGTTGCCGGACAGCAAGCCGGGGCCTCATCGCTGTCACTCGTGACCTGCCGAGAATCATGCCACACGATCAAGAACACGCAAGGCCCGTCCGGCATGCGGACGGGCCTTGCGTCGAAATCGGGCGAAACGGAACTACGCGTTCGACGCCGCCACCCACCGCTCCAGTACACGCTGTGCGGCCCCGGAGTCGATCGACTCCGCCGCCCTCGCCATCCCCGCCGCGATCTGCTCGTTCAGCGGGGCGTCCGTCGGGTCCAGGGCCACCAGGGCCGCCGCCGAGTTCAGCAGTACGGCGTCCCGTACGGGGCCCGTCTCCCCGGCGAGCAGTCGCCGTGCGACGTCCGCGTTGTACGAGGCGTCCGCGCCGCGCAGCGCCTCCACCGGCACCAGCTCGATGCCGACGTCGCGCGGGTCGAAGGGCACCTCGCGCACGGTGCCGTCCCGGACCACCCACACCGTGGAGGTGGCCGTGGTCGTCAGCTCGTCCAGGCCGTCGTCGCCGCGGAAGACCAGCGCGGAGGAGCCGCGCTCGGCGAGCACGCCGGCCAGGATGGGCGCCATCCGGGCGTCGGCGACGCCGGTGGCCTGCGCCGCGACCTTGGCCGGGTTGGTGAGCGGGCCGAGCACGTTGAAGGTCGTGCGGATGCCCAGCTGGCTGCGGGCCGGCGCGACGTGCCGCAGCGAGGGGTGGAACTTCACCGCGAAGCAGAAGGTGATGCCGGCCTCCTCGGCGACCTCCACGACCCGGCGCGGCGTCAGGTCCAGATTGACGCCGAGCTTCTCCAGGACGTCGGAGGCGCCGCTGGCGGAGGACGCGGCGCGGTTGCCGTGCTTGACGACCTTCGTGCCCGTGCCGGCCACCACGATCGAGGACATGGTGGAGATGTTGACGGTCTTGGCGCCGTCGCCGCCGGTGCCGACGATGTCCACGCTGCGGCCCGGCACCTCGATGAGGTTGGCGTGCTCGTACATCGCGCGGACCAGCCCGGAGATCTCCGCGACCGTCTCGCCCTTGGCGCGCAGCGCCACCGCGAAGCCGGCGATCTGCGCGTCGCTGGCCTCGCCGCGCATGATCCGGTCCATCGCCCACTCGGTGGAGTCGGCGGAGAGGTCACGGCCTTCGAGGAGGGCGTTCAGCACGCCCGGCCAGGTGCGGGCCGCCACGCTGCCGCCGCCATCCGGGGTCACAACGTTCATGGTCCACGCTCCTGGGTGAGTCAAAAATCTTCACAGCGAGCCTATCGGGCCCGCGGATACGCCGGAGGGCCCCGTCCGGTGCTCGGACAGGGCCCTCTGGGTGGCGTTCTGTGCTACGTGCTCGGGTTCACGGTGTCGGTACCGCTCCCCCGTGGAGATCAGTGGTGGCCGTGGCCGCTGGTGATCTCCTCGTACTCCTCCACCGTCGGCTTCGGAATGACGTTGTCCTCGCCGTAGAAGCTCTTGGAGAGCTTGGCGCGCAGCTTCTCCGAGCGCTTGATCTTGCGCCGGACGCCGTTCTCGTCGACCTCGGGGCCGAGCTCGAGCGGCTTGGGCTGCTCGTGAGCGGTGAGGGCGTGCAGCTGCTCCTGCGTGAGCGGCTCGTGCACCTCGATGAACTCACCGTGCGGCAGCCGCTTGATGATGCCGGACTCGCGTCCGTGCAGCACCTTGTCGCGGTCGCGCCGCTGCAGACCCAGGCAGATCCGCTTGGTGATGATGAAGGACAGCACCGGGCCCACGAAGAACGCGATCCGGACGAACCAGCTGATCGAGTTGATCGACAGGTGGAAGTGCGTGGCCCACAGGTCGTTACCACCACCGACGAGCATGACCAGGTAGGCGAAGAGCCAGGCCACACCGAAGGCGGTACGGGTCGGGGCGTTGCGCGGGCGGTCCAGCAGGTGGTGCTCACGCTTGTCGCCGGTGACCCAGGACTCGATGAACGGGTAGACCGCGATGGCCGCCAGGACCAGCGGGAAGACCACGATCGGGATCAGCACACCGAAGTTCACGGTGTAGTGGCCCGCGATGTTCCACTCCCAGCCGGGCATGACACGGATCAGGCCCTCGGCGAAGCCCATGTACCAGTCGGGCTGGGCGCCGGTGGACACCTGGTCCGGACGGTACGGGCCGATGGCCCACACCGGGTTGATGCTCGCGATCGCGGCGATCACCGAGATCACACCGAAGACCAGGAAGAAGAAGCCTCCGGCCTTGGCCATGTAGACCGGCAGCAGCGGCATGCCGACCACGTTCTTCTCGGTCTTGCCGGCACCCGGGAACTGCGTGTGCTTGTGGTAGAAGACCAGGATCAGGTGCGCCACCAGCAGGCCGAGCATGATGCCCGGCAGCAGCAGGACGTGCACCGTGAAGAACCGCGGAATGATGTCGTGGCCGGGGAACTCCCCGCCGAAGATGAACATCTGCAGGTACGAGCCGACCAGCGGCATCGCCAGGATGACACCCTCGATGAAGCGGACACCGGTGCCGGAGAGCAGGTCGTCCGGGAGCGAGTAACCGGTGAAGCCGGTGAACATGCCCAGGACGAACAGCAGGAAGCCGAACAGCCAGTTGACCTCGCGCGGCTTGCGGAAGGCGCCGGTGAAGAACACCCGCATCATGTGGACCATCATGCCGGCGAGGAACACCAGCGCGGCCCAGTGGTGGATCTGCCGGATCAGCAGGCCGCCGCGGACGTCGAAGCTGATGTCCAGCGTCGACTCGAACGCCTGCGTCATCCGGATGCCGTGCATGGGCACGTAGGAGCCGTGGTAGACGACCTCGGCCATGCTCGGGTGGAAGAACAGCGTCAGGTAGACGCCGGTCAGGATGATGATGATGAAGCTGTAGAGGCAGATCTCACCGAGCATGAAGGACCAGTGGTCCGGGAAGATCTTGCGCATGTTGGACTTGGCGAGGCTGTAGATGCCCAGCCGGCCGTCCGCCCAGTCGGCGATCCGCTCGCCCCGCGGCGCCTGGCCGCGGCGCGCGTTGGTCGCGCTCGTCTCGTTACTCATCCGCGCTCCCAGAAGCTCGGGCCGACGGGCTCCGCGAAGTCGCTGACGGCTTCGAGGTAGCCGTCCTTCACCGTGATGTGCAGCTGCGGCAGGGCGTGCCCGGCCGGGCCGAAGATCACGCGGCCACCGTCGGAAAGGTCGAAGGTGGACTGGTGGCAGGGGCAGAGCACGTGGTGCGTCTGCTGCTCGTACAGGGAGATCGGGCAACCGACGTGGGTGCAGATCTTCGAGTACGCCACGATGCCCTCGTGCGACCACTCAAGTTCCTGCTTGTCCTTGATGTTCTGCGGCTGGATCCGCACGAGCATCAGGGCGTCCTTGGCGATCTTCGAGTGGAACTCGTGGTCGTCCTCCTCCAGGCCCTCGGGCTTGGCGAAGGTGAGCGAGCCCACCGCGATGTCCTCGGGACGAAGCGGGAGGTTGGTGGACTGGTTGACCAGGCGGATGCCCTTCTTCCAGCCCGTGGTGCGGAGCTTCTTCTCCGGCAGCGGACCGAGGTCGCGCAGCAGCACCACACCGGACAGCGGCACCAGGGCCAGCGCGCCGAACATGGTGTTGCGGATCAGCTTGCGGCGGCCCATGCCGGACTCCGCGGCGCCTTCCCGGAAGTCGGCCATGACCTTGGCCTTGACCTCGGGCTCGGCCTCGATCGGGTGCCGCTCCTGGGCCACCTCGACGTCGGACATCAGCGTGCGGGCCCAGTGGACCGCGCCGGCGCCGATGCAGAACAGCGCCACGCCGAGCGTCAGGCCCAGCGCGAAGTTCAGCGCGCTGATGTGGCCGAGCGGCCAGACGTAGATGATCTTGTCGATCGGGAAGATCACGTACGAGGCGATGAAGCCGATCGTCGCGAGCATGGACACGACGAAGAACAGGGCCACGGTGCGCTCGGAGCGCTTGGCCGCCCTCTCGTCGATGTCCTGGATGCGGTGCTCGTGGGGGGGCAGGCCCGGGTCGGCGAAGGGGTTCTCCTTCGTCGCCACGTCACCGTGGGCGCCGTCGCGCCCACTGGGCAGGGTTTCTTCTGGCACGTCTGCGTGTCGTCCAGTCTCACTCATGACTTCTTGGCCTTCGCTGTCCGGGCTGCGACCCAGATGGCGACCGCGACCAGTGCGCCCAGGCCGAAGATGTAACCGAAGAGGCCCTCACTGACCGGGCCGAGACCACCGAGCTCCATACCGCCCGGGCTCGCGGTCTTGTCGCCGTTGACCTCACCGAGGTAAGCGACGATGTCCTTCTTGTTGGACTGCGAGAGGGAGCCGTCACCGAACGAAGGCATGTTCTGCGGGCCGGTCTCCATGGCCTCGTAGATGTGCTTCGGGTCGACCCCGTCGAGCGCCGGTGCGAACTTTCCGTTGGTCAGGGCGCCGCCCTTACCGGTGAAGTTGTGGCACTGCGCGCAGTTCGTACGGAACAGCTCACCGCCCTTGGCGATGTCCGCTCCGTCCTTGCTGTACTGCTCCTTGCCGGGCACGGAGGGACCGGCGCCGAGCGACGCGACGTACGCCGCCAGCTGGTCGATCTCGGCCTGGCTGTAGATGTTCTTCTTCCGCGGCACCTGGGCACCGGGCTGCTGCGCCGGCATACGGCCGGTGCCGACCTGGAAGTCGACGGCGGCAGCGCCCACGCCGACCAGGCTCGGGCCGTCGGAGGTGCCCTGACCGCCGGTGCCGTGGCAGCTGGCGCAGCCCACGGCGAAGAGCTTCTTGCCCTCCTTGATGGCAAGAGACTGGGCGGTGTCATCGGCCTGAGCCTTGTCCGCCGGCGCGAACGCGGCGTACAGCCCCCCAGTGACCGCCAGCGCGAAGAGTAGGACGACGAGCGCCGCCAGCGGATGGCGCCGTCGTGCGGAGAGCTTTTTCACGGATTACCCCGGTGTCAGGATCTTCTGCGTCGATGCTTCTGGTCTGTGTCTGTCTGAACTGCGGGTCCGGTCGGGACCGGACTACCTACTTGATCAGGTAGATCGTGGCGAAGAGGCCGATCCAGACGACATCGACGAAGTGCCAGTAGTAGGACACGACGATGGCCGCGGTGGCCTGTTCGTGGGTGAACCTCTTGGCCGCGTACGTCCTGCCCAGGACCAGCAGGAAGGCGATCAGGCCGCCTGTCACGTGCAGTCCGTGGAAGCCGGTGGTCAGGTAGAACACCGAGCCGTACGGTCCGGACGAGAGCGAGAGGCCCTCGTGCTTGACCAGCTCCGTGTACTCGAAGACCTGACCGCCGATGAAGATCGCACCCATGATGAAGGTGACCACGAACCAGGCCCGGAGCTTCTTGACATCGCCGCGCTCGGCCGCAAAAACACCGAGCTGGCACGTCAGGGAGCTGAGCACCAGGATCGTGGTGTTCGTCGCGGAGAACGGAAGATTCAGCGCATCGGCGGATTCCTTCCAGTAATCAGCTCCGGTCACCGATCGGAGGGTGAAGTACATCGCGAAGAGGGCCGCGAAGAACATCAGCTCGGAACTCAGCCAGATGATGGTTCCGACGCTGGTGAGGTTCGGCCGATTGACCGACGGGTGCGCGTGCCCGGTTTCTACTGCTGTTGCTGTCGCCACGACCGACATTATGTCGGTCGCTTATCTTGCGCTCACTCCGGGGGGTGCCGTTCGGTGTGTCAAGGGGGTGTGCGCTGCCCATACGGGCCGGCACCGGCTTCCCCCGAAGGGGGGAAGCACGCCTTCCGCGCAACCTGGGTGCCCCCGCTCCGACCAGTCCTGACGGGCCGTCGGGCGCACCTTTGATCCGTACGAACACTCCTGCACTTGCCCTTCCGGGCAGTAGCATCCGCTGAACGGGACCGGCCCCAGTGGTGCTCCCGTCGACGGTGCTCCCCAAAAGCGTGGAGGAACGATGCAGGCGACTGCCACGGTGCTGGTCTACAGCGATGATGCGGGCACCCGCGAGCAGGTGCGCCTCGCGGCCGGCCGGCGACCCGCCGCCGATGTGCCGCAGGTGGAGATTGTGGAGTGCGCGACACTCCCGGCTGTCCTCACGGCCCTGGAACAGGGCGGTATCGACGTCTGTGTGCTGGACGGCGAGACCGCTCCGGCGGGCGGCATGGGCGTGTGCCGGCAGATCAAGGACGAGATCTTCAACTGCCCGCCGGTGCTGCTGCTGATGGGCCGCCCGCAGGACTCCTGGCTCGCGACCTGGAGCCGGGCGGACGCCGCGGTGACCCACCCGGTCGACCCGGTGGCGTTCGCCGACGCGCTGGCGGGGCTGCTGCGCCGCCGCCTGCTCGCGCAGACCTGAGCGGTGCCGCGCGGCGCGGCTTGAGCATGTACAGCGCCCGCGTCCGGGCGAATGGCCCGGACGGGGCGCTGTGTGCCGTTCTGCGAGCCGCTCAGACCCGCGGGCGCAGTCGGGCAGCGTCGGCGGGCGCGGCGGCCTCCTCGTCGCTCCCGGCGCCGCTCACGCCGCCGCCCAGGGAGCTGCCGGCGCGCCACTTGTCCCAGGACAGGTTCCAGTCGCCGAACCCGTTGTCGAACGGCGCCATCCTGTCGCCCTTGCTGTTGACCACCTGGACGACGTCGCCGACCCGTACGTGGTCGAAGAACCAGTGCGCGTCGCCGGTCGACATGCCGGTACAGCCGTGGCTGACGTTGGCCGCGCCCTGCGAACCCACGGACCAGGGCGCCGCGTGCACGTACTCGCCGCTCCACGTGACCCGCGTGGCCCAGTGGACCGGCAGGTCGTACGCCTCCGAACTGCCCCGCGCGATGCCCACGGTGGTGCTGCGCATCCGGACGAACGGCTCCTTGCCCAGCACGGTCTTGATGCCGTTGCGGGTCTCGAAGCCGGCCTTGCCGGTGGTGACGGGCAGGGTTTTGATCACCTTGCCGTTGCGCCGGACCGTCATCCGGTGCGCGGCGGCGTCGGTGACCGCCACGACCCGGTCGCCGGTACGGATGCGCACGGGCTTGCCGGGTCCGCCGTACAGGCCCTTGGCGACCTTCAGGCCCTGCAGGTTGCTGTACGCCTCCACGGAGGCGTGCGCGGGCCAGTAGGAGCGCGGGCGGTAGTGCAGCGTCCGGTCGTCGACCCAGTGCCAGGAGCCCACCACGCGCGGGCTGCTGTCGACCTTCAGGGCGCCCTCCACGAGGGCCTTGGCGCGCGCGCCGTGCACCGGGCGGCTGAGCTCCGCGGTGAGCGGCTGGCCGACGCCGTACGTGCCGCTGTCGGGCCCGAAGGTGACCCGCAGCCGCCGGTCACCGCCGCCCTCCGTGGCCATCCGCAGTACCTTGCGGCCCGGCTTGCCGTCGCTGTCCTCGGTGCTGACCCGCACGGTGTAGCGGGTGCCGGCGGCGAGCGGCACGGTGCTGCGCCAGCGGGTGCCGTCGGCGGTCAGCCGGCCGCGGATGTGGCGCCCCGCGGTGTCCGTCGCGGTGACGTCCGTGATCCGCGCCTCGTCGCCCGTGGTGGTGACTTCCAGTGGCCGGTCGGGGTCGGCCTTCCGCTCGCCCGCCGGGGCGTTGGCCGCGATCTGGCCGGCCGCGTCGTAGGGCTGGGCTGCGAGCGGATCCGAGGTGGCCCCGCCGCACCCGGTGACCCCCGCCGCCAGGGGCAGCAGCAGGAAGGCTGAGCTGAGCACCGTCCGGGATCGTGGCATATGGCTCATAGGCCCAAAATACGAAGAGGCACGCCGGTACGGCGCGTTCAAGGACTGCAAATGGGTCGGGCCCGGCCACTCCAAGGAGTGACCGGGCCCGACCCGTCCGTTCGAAGCCGCGCTTACTGCGTGCGGTTCTCGCCCCGGTAGTACTCAAACACCCAGCCGAACAGGCCGACGAGGATGATCGGAGCGGAGAAGTACAGCAGCCACCAGCCGAAGATGACGCCCATGAAGGCGAACGCACCGCCGATGCCCAGCGAGAGCGGCTGCCAGCTGTGCGGGCTGAAGAAGCCCACCTCGCCGGCGTCGTCCGCGACGTCCGCGTCCTTGCGGTCCTGCGCGCCCGCGTCGACCCGCCGGGCCGTGAAGGCCAGGTAGTAGCCGATCATGATGCACAGGCCGAACGCCAGGAACAGCGCGGTGGTGCCCGCCGGCTCCTTCGACCAGACGCCGTAGACGATCGCCATGGCGAGGACGAAGACGGAGAGCCAGATGAACATCTTGCCCTGGATCTTCACTTGCCGGCCTCCTTCGTGCCGCCCGTGAGCGCCGCGTCCTGCTGACCGTCGTTCTCGAGCACGTCGAGCGCGGCGATCTCAGGGTGGTGCAGGTCGAACGCCGGGGATTCGGAGCGAATACGCGGCAGGGTGAGGAAGTTGTGCCGCGGCGGCGGGCAGGAGGTCGCCCACTCCAGCGAGCGGCCGAAGCCCCACGGGTCGTCGACCTCGACCTTCTTGCCGTACTTGGCGGTCTTCCAGACGTTGTACATGAACGGCAGGATCGACAGGCCCAGCAGGAAGGAGCTGATGGTCGAGATCGTGTTCAGGGCGGTGAAGCCGTCGGCCGCCAGGTAGTCGGCGTAACGACGGGGCATGCCCTCGGCGCCCAGCCAGTGCTGGACCAGGAAGGTGCCGTGGAAGCCGATGAACAGCGTCCAGAACGTGATCTTGCCCAGCCGCTCGTCCAGCATCTTGCCGGTGAACTTCGGCCACCAGAAGTGGAAGCCGGCGAACATCGCGAAGACGACCGTACCGAAGACGACGTAGTGGAAGTGCGCCACGACGAAGTACGAGTCGGAGATGTGGAAGTCCAGCGGCGGCGAGGCCAGGATGACGCCGGTCAGACCGCCGAAGGTGAAGGTGATCAGGAAGCCGACCGCCCACAGCATCGGGGTCTCGAAGGACAGCGAGCCCTTCCACATCGTGCCGATCCAGTTGAAGAACTTCACACCGGTCGGAACCGCGATGAGGAACGTCATGAAGGAGAAGAACGGCAGCAATACGCCGCCCGTGACGTACATGTGGTGCGCCCACACGGTCACCGACAGACCCGCGATCGAAATGGTCGCCGCAATCAGACCGATGTAACCGAACATCGGCTTGCGCGAGAAGACCGGAATGACCTCGGAAATGATGCCGAAGAATGGCAGCGCGATGATGTACACCTCTGGGTGGCCGAAGAACCAGAAGAGGTGCTGCCAGAGCAGTGCGCCACCATTTGCCGCATCGAACACATGCGCACCGAACTTACGGTCCGCCTCCAGGGCGAACAGCGCGGCGGCCAGCACCGGGAAGGCCAGCAGGACCAGCACACCGGTCAGCAGGACGTTCCAGGTGAAGATCGGCATGCGGAACATCGTCATGCCGGGCGCGCGCATGCAGATGATCGTGGTGATGAAGTTGACCGAACCGAGGATCGTGCCGAAGCCGGAGAAGGCCAGACCCATGATCCACATGTCGGCGCCGACGCCCGGCGAGCGGACCGCGTCCGACAGCGGGGAGTAGGCGAACCAGCCGAAGTCGGCCGCACCCTGCGGGGTGAGGAAACCGGCCACCGCGATCAGCGAACCGAAGAGGTACAGCCAGTAGGCGAACATGTTCAGCCGCGGGAACGCCACGTCGGGCGCGCCGATCTGCAGCGGCATGATCCAGTTCGCGAAGCCGGCGAACAGCGGCGTCGCGAACATCAGCAGCATGATCGTGCCGTGCATCGTGAACGCCTGGTTGAACTGTTCGTTCGACATGATCTGCGTGCCCGGACGGGCCAGCTCGGCGCGCATGAAGAGCGCCATCAGGCCGCCGATGCAGAAGAAGGCGAACGAGGTCACCAGATAGAGCGTGCCGATCGTCTTGTGGTCGGTGGTCGTCAGCCACTTCACCACGACGTTGCCGGGTTGCTTCCTGCGTACGGGCGGTGCTGCCGGAGCCGATGCGGCGGCGGCACCCTGAGGATCGTTGAGGATGCTCACTTGTTCTTGGTCTCCGCGTTCCTGGCGTGGTCGGTCTGCTCGATACCGGCCGGCAGGTAACCGTTCTGGCCCTTCTTCGCCAGGTCCTTCAGGTGCTCCTGATACCGCTCAGGAGACACGACCTTGACGTTGAAGAGCATCCGGGAGTGGTCGACGCCGCAGAGCTCGGCGCACTTGCCCATGAAGGTGCCCTCCTTGTTCGGAGTCACCTCGAAGACATTGGTGTGACCCGGGATGACGTCCTGCTTCATCAGGAACGGCACCACCCAGAAGGAGTGGATGACATCGCGCGAGGTCAGGATGAACTGGACGGTCTCGCCCTTGGGCAGCCACAGCGTGGGGCCGGGGTTGCCGTTCTGCGGGTTCCGCTCGCCCGGCGTGCCCTGGTCGTAGACGCCCTCGGCACCCGCGGGAGCCGACTTCTTCCACTTGTCCGGGATCGCGGAGAGTTCCTTGGAGTTGACCGCCGAGTTCGACTTGTCGCCGTCGACGTCCTCCATGTAATTGAACGCCCAGCTCCACTGGAAGCCCACCACGTTCACGACGTGGTCCGGCTTCTTGGAAGTCTTGAGAAGCTCGTTCTCATCGCGCGCGGTGAAGTAGAACAGCACCGCGATGATGATGAACGGGACGATGGTGTACAACGCCTCGATCGGCATGTTGTACCGGGTCTGTGCGGGGACCTCCACCTTGGTCCGGCTGCGGCGGTGGAAGATCCAGCTCCAGATGATCAGGCCCCACACCAGCACGCCCGTTGCGAGGGCGGCGGCCCAGGAGCCCTGCCAAAGGGAGAGGATCCGCGGCGCCTCGTCCGTGACGGGCGTTGGCATGCCGAGGCGGGGGAAGTCCTTGTATGTGCAACCGGTCGCGGTCGCCAGGACCAGGCCCGCAGCCAGCACCTGCGGCAGCTTCCGCCGCATCGGGCGCCGCGACGAGCGGTCGGAGCCGTTGGGACTCACGTAGCGCCTTCCCGAGAGTCTCGCCCGCAGAAAACCGGCTGCGGCCGTCTCAGCTGGTCGGTCGCCGGCCCGTCACGGGCAGGGGTTTGGATGTTTATGCGGACCAAACCCTACTGGACGCTATTTGGCGTCGCGCGGGGAGGGTGCCCAACGCGGCGCGTCACCCCCCGAAGGGGTGGCCATCCGCTCCCACTGGGCCCCCGTGGCCTCCGGATTCCCCGCTTCCTCCCGGCATCTGACGCCGCGCCCGGCCGTTTCGTTCCGGCGCCCTCCCGGAGTCCTCCCGCCGTCCTCCCGGCGCCCGACGCCGCGCCCGTCCCGCGGGTCCGCACGCGTTAGCGTTTCGACCGTGCCTTACTTCGATGCCGCGTCCTCCGCTCCCCTGCACCCCGTCGCCCGCGAGGCGCTGCACGCCGCGCTCGACGAGGGCTGGGCCGATCCGGCCCGGCTGTACAAGGAGGGGCGGCGCGCCCGGCTGTTGCTGGACGCCGCGCGCGAGGCCGCGGCGGAGGCGGTCGGCTGCCGCCCCGACGAACTGGTCTTCACCCCGTCGGGCACCCGCGCGCTGCACACCGGCGTGGCGGGCGCGCTGGCCGGCCGCCGGCGTGTCGGCAGCCGGCTGGTCCACTCCGCCGTCGAGCACTCCGCCGTGCTGCACGCGGCGGAGACGCACGAGGCCGCGGGCGGCAGCGTGGCGGTGGTGGGCTGCGACCGTACCGGCCGGGTCGACCCGGCGGAGTTCGCCGTCGCGCTCACCCCCGGCACCGCGCTGGCCGCCCTCCAGTCCGCCAACCACGAGGTGGGCACCGAACAGCCGGTGGCCGAGGCGGCGGAGGCGTGCCGCGCGGCGGAGGTGCCGCTGCTGGTGGACGCCGCCCAGTCGCTCGCCTGGGGGCCGGTGCCGGGCCCCTGGTCGCTGCTGGCGGGCAGCGCGCACAAGTGGGGCGGCCCGGCCGGGGTGGGGCTGCTGGCGGTGCGCAAGGGCACCCGCTTCGCGCCCCAGGGACCGGCCGACGAGCGCGAGTCGGGGCGCGCCCCCGGCTTCGAGAACATCCCGGCGGTGGTGGCCGCCGCCGCGTCGCTGCGCGCGGTCCGGGCGGAGGCGGTGGCCGAGGCGGCCCGGCTGCGCGGTCTGGTGGACCGGATCCGGTCCCGGGTGCCGGAGCTGGTGCCGGACGTGGCGGTGGTCGGCGACCCGGAGCGGCGGCTGCCGCACCTGGTGACCTTCTCGTGTCTCTATGTCGACGGGGAGACGCTGCTGCACGCCCTGGACCGGGCGGGGTTCTCCGTCTCCTCCGGCTCCTCGTGCACGTCCAGCACGCTCACCCCCAGCCATGTCCTGAAGGCGATGGGCGTGCTCTCGGAGGGCAACGTCCGGGTGTCGCTGCCGGCCGGGACCTCCGCCGCCGACGTGGACCGCTTCCTGGAGGTGCTCCCGGGCGCGGTCGCCGCCGTACGGGAACAGCTGGGCGCGCCCACGGAGCGGCCCGCGCACGCGCCCGAGGGCACCTCCGGCGAGCTCGTCGTGGACGCGCTCGGCGCCCGCTGCCCGGTCCCGGTGATCGAGCTGGCGAAGGCGATCACGGAGGTCCCGGTCGGCGGCACGGTGACGGTGCTGTCCGACGACGAGGTGGCGGCGCTGGACATCCCGGCGTGGTGCTGGACACAGGGCCAGGAGTACCTGGGGGAGGCCCCGGAGCCCCCGGAGCGCGGCGCCGCGTACGTGGTGCGGCGCCGCGCCTGAGCCGAGCGGCTCGGTTCAGGTACTGCCGTACCCGACCGGAGCGGCTCAGTTCAGGTACTGCTGGATCTCGGCGGCCGCCTCGTGGCCGTACGCCTTGGTGAAGCGGTCCAGGAAGTGGCTGCGGCGCAGCTCGTACTCCTGGGTGCCGACCGTCTCGATGACGAGGGTGGCCAGCATGCAGCCGACCTGCGCGGCGCGCTCCAGGGAGACGCCCCAGGCGAGGCCGGAGAGGAAGCCGGCGCGGAAGGCGTCGCCGACGCCGGTCGGGTCGGCCTTGGCGTTCTCCTCGGGCACGCCGACCTCGATGGCGGGCTCGCCCGTGCGCTCGATGCGGACGCCGCTGGCCCCGAGGGTGGTGACGCGGGTGCCGACCTTGCCGAGGATCTCCTCGTCGGTCCAGCCGGTCTTGGACTCGATGAGGCCCTTCTCGTACTCGTTGGAGAAGAGGTAGGCCGCGCCGTCCATGAGGGTGCGGATGTCCTCGCCGTCCATGCGGGCGATCTGCTGCGAGAAGTCGGCCGCGAAGGGGATGGAGCGGGAGCGGCACTCCTCGGTGTGCCGGATCATCGCCTCCGGGTCGTCGGCACCGATCAGGACCAGGTCCAGGCCGCCCACGCGCTCGGCGACGTGCTGCAGCTCGATGAGGCGGGCCTCGCTCATGGCGCCGGTGTAGAAGGAGCCGATCTGGTTGTGGTCGGCGTCGGTGGTGCACACGAAGCGGGCGGTGTGCAGCACCTCGGAGATCCGTACGGAGGCGGTGTCCACGCCGTGCCGGTCCAGCCAGGCGCGGTACTCACCGAAGTCGTTGCCGGCGGCGCCGACCAGGATCGGCTCGGTGCCGAGCTGGCCCATGCCGAAGCAGATGTTCGCGGCGACGCCACCGCGCCGCACGTCCAGCTGGTCGACGAGGAAGGAGAGGGAGACCGTGTGGAGCTGGTCGGCGACCAGCTGGTCGGCGAAGCGTCCGGGGAAGGTCATCAGATGGTCGGTGGCGATGGAGCCGGTGACTGCGATACGCACGGCGATTCGCTCCTGCGGGGAGGCGGGGGGCGGTGACGGACGTGACCCAACGCTACCCGTTCGGGACCACCCTTCCGACCTGGCGAAACTACCCGATAGTAGGTCTTCTTCCCCGGGGCGAAGGGTGCGTACGGTGCGCGTATGACCCAGCATGTGAAGCGTGTCACAGCAGCTCACCCCGCCGGCCGTCGCCCGGACGGCGGCGAGCACGACTCGATGGAGCAACTGCGCGGCGACTGCGCCCGCATGGCGCCGCACTGGAAGCCGGACGGCCCCCCGGCCGATGCGCTGCGCCCGGCGGCCGAGCTGCGGGGGATCACGGTGCCTCCCGCCTCTGCGAAACTGCTGGAAGGGATGTCCGAGTACGGCGACTGAGTACGGCGATACGATCCTCCACCGCTCTTCCACGGGCCGCGGGCGGAACCGCCCGCGGCCCTGCTCCGTCCAATCGGCGTCCCCCTCACGGAGGATGGCGCATCAGTTGTTCAGCGGAGCCGAAGGAGCGATGCGGTGAGCACCGAGGACACTCCCCCTGCCGACGGCAGCGGGAACCCCACCCAGAACCCCACCGCCCAGGGGCGGCGCGGGCGCAGGCCGCTGGTGGTCGCCTCGATGGCCGCGGCCGTGCTGCTGGCCGGCGGCGGCGCGGCGTACTGGGCGTCGGGCGCTTCCGGCCAGGACGGCGAAGGGGGCGCGGGCGCGGCGGCCGATCCTCCCCCGCTGGCGCTGGAGGGGTACGGCCAGTCCCAGTCCCAGCCCCACAACGGGATCGCGCCGGGCGAGCCGAACCCGCAGGGCGCGGGGTACCGCGCCGTCGGCGAGCTGCCGGACGGCCCGGGCGACGCGCCCGTCTACCGGCCGCAGGGCCCGATCGGCAAGGACGCGGTGGCCCGGCTGGCCAAGGCGCTGGACGTGTCCGGCCAGGTCCGCTCCGAGGGCGGTTCCTGGAAGGTCGGCGGCCAGGACAAGGACTCCCGCGGGCCGGTACTGCAGGTGGCCAAGGCCGGCACCGGCTCGTGGACGTTCGCGCAGTACGGCACGCCGGGCGGGGTGAACTGCGCGCTGCCCGCGACGCCCAAGGGCAAGGCGGCGGACGAGCGGACCGGGCACTCCTCCGACGGGCCCGGCTGCCCCTCGTACCGCGGCCGGGACGCCACGACCGAGGACGACGGCAGCGGCAAGGGCGCGGTCTCCCCGGAGAAGGCGAAGCAGGCGGTGAAGCCGGTGCTCGCGGCGCTGGGCCAGCAGGACGCCAAGCTGAACGCCGGCGGGCTGTCCGGCGCGGTGCGCATCGTCTCCGCGAACCCGGTGATCGGCGGCCTGCCGACGTACGGCTGGCAGAGCGACCTTCAGGTCGGCGCGGACGGCCAGGTGGTCGGCGGCAGCGGCCAGCTCGCGCGGCCGGTCAAGGGCGACACGTATCCCGTGCTGAGCGCGGAGAAGACGCTCGCGCACCTGAACGGCGGGGCGGCCGGCTCCGGCTCGGCCGAGGGCAAGGGCAAGGACGCCGAGTGCGCCACGCCGCTGCCGGACAAGGACGGAAAGGGCGGCGGCAAGGCGGACGGCAAGGGTGTCGCGCCGTGCGAGCCGGCGCCCGGGAAGCCCGCGCCCGCCGAGGTGACCGGTGCCCGGTTCGGCCTGTCGGTGCAGTTCGTGAACGGCAGCCAGGCGCTGGTGCCGTCCTGGATGTACGAGGTGCGGCAGCCCGGTTCGACCAGCGGCAAGGACGCCCGCACCACGGTCGCGCACCCGGCCGTCGACCCGAAGTACGTGGTGGACCGGGACGCCGGGGACGCCGCGACGCAGCGGCCCGCGCACCCGCCGCAGGGCGGCAAGCAGGGCAAGAAGGGCGCGATGGGCCTGGACTCGTACTCGGTGGCGGACGGCGGCAAGAAGCTGACGCTGCACTTCTGGGGCGGGGTGTGCAGCGACTACACCGCGAGCGCCGACCAGTCGGGGACGGCCGTGACCGCGCAGGTCACCGGCAAGGAGAAGAAGCCGGGCGGGGTCTGCATCAAGGTCGCCAAGCAGTTCACCGAGACGGTGACGCTGGATTCCCCGCTGGACGGGCGGGAGGTCATCGACGCCTCCAGTGGCGAGACGGTGCCGCAGACGAAGTAACGGCGGGCCGGAGCCGCCGCTGGGCGGTCATGACGAAGGCGGCGTTCCCTTCCGGGAACGCCGCCTTCGTCTGTGTCTCCGTGTGCCGGAGCCCGTCTCCGTGTGCCGGAGGCCGTCGGCTCAGCTGAAGGAGTCGCCGCAGGCGCAGGAGCCGGTGGCGTTGGGGTTGTCGATCGTGAAGCCCTGCTTCTCGATGGTGTCGACGAAGTCGATGGAGGCACCACCCAGGTACGGGGCGCTCATCCGGTCGGTGACGACCTTCACGCCGTCGAAGTCCTTCACGACGTCGCCGTCGAGCGAGCGCTCGTCGAAGAAGAGCTGGTAGCGCAGGCCGGAGCAGCCACCGGGCTGAACGGCCACCCGCAGCGCGAGGTCGTCCCGGCCTTCCTGCTCCAGCAGGCTCTTGACCTTCGACGCGGCCGCGTCGGACAGGATGATGCCGTCGCTGACGGTGGTCTCGTCCTGAACGCTCATCTACATCTCTCCCGGGTTGTACGGACCCCTTGCCCTCGGCACTAACCGACGGGGCCCCGGATTCATTCCGGGCGGGCTCGAAGTTCTGGCGGAATTCTCCGCCTCTCCTCATGCTCGCACACCCCACCCGTGAGGTCAGTGGCTGTCGGCACACGGCCGGCCGGGTAATGCGTCACATCGACACAATGCCCATCGTCAAACTGACGTGAAGCGGCTATGATAGATAGCGTCATATCGACGAAAAGTTACCCCGGTGCCAGCACCGGCTCCACTGGAGCGGCACTGCCGCACTGATCGATTACGAAGAGAGGGTGCGTGTCGTGACCACCGCCCAGCCCCGTCAGGACCTCGACGTGCAGCCCACGCCGCTCGCGCTGCTGCTCCTCGGCCGCGAGGCCGACCCGAAGAGCGAGCGCGGCGTCGAGTGCCCCGGCGACCTGCCCGCCCCCTCCGACCCCGACCTCGTCGAGCGCGCCCGCGCCGCGAAGGCGAAGCTCGGGGACAAGGTCTTCGTCCTCGGGCACCACTACCAGCGCGACGAGGTGATCGAGTTCGCCGACGTCACCGGCGACTCCTTCAAGCTCGCGCGGGACGCCGCGGCCCGCCCGGACGCGGAGTACATCGTCTTCTGCGGCGTGCACTTCATGGCCGAGTCCGCGGACATCCTCACGGGCGACGACCAGAAGGTCGTCCTCCCGGACCTGGCGGCCGGCTGCTCGATGGCCGACATGGCCAGCGCCGAGCAGGTCGCGGAGTGCTGGGACGTGCTGACCGAGGCGGGCATCGCCGAGCAGGTCGTGCCCGTTTCGTACATGAACTCCTCCGCGGACATCAAGGCGTTCACCGGCAAGCACGGCGGCACGATCTGCACGTCGTCCAACGCCAAGCGGGCGCTGGACTGGGCGTTCGAGCAGGGCGAGAAGGTGCTCTTCCTGCCGGACCAGCACCTGGGCCGCAACACCGCCGTCCGCGACATGGGCATGTCCCTGGACGACTGCGTGGTCTACAACCCGCACAAGCCGAACGGCGGGCTCACCGTCGAGCAGCTGCGCGCCGCGAAGATGATCCTGTGGCGCGGCCACTGCTCGGTGCACGGCCGCTTCTCGCTGGAGTCGGTCGAGGACGTTCGGGCCCGGATACCGGGCGTGAACGTGCTGGTGCACCCGGAGTGCAAGCACGAGGTCGTGGCGGCGGCGGACTACGTCGGCTCGACGGAGTACATCATCAAGGCGCTGGAGGCGGCGCCGGCCGGATCGAAGTGGGCGATCGGTACGGAGCTGAACCTGGTCCGCCGCCTGGCGAACCGTTTCGCTCCGGAGGGCAAGGAGATCGTCTTCCTCGACAAGACGGTCTGCTTCTGCTCGACGATGAACCGCATCGACCTGCCGCACCTGGTCTGGGCCCTGGAGTCCCTGGCGGACGGCAAGGTCGTCAACCGGATCGAGGTCGACAAGGAGACCGAGGACTTCGCGAAGCTCGCCCTCGAACGGATGCTCGCGCTGCCGTAGGACAAGCCCGTCCGGCGATTGAGGACGAGCGGCCGCCAGGCCGCGATACGGCCCGCAGACGAAACACCGGGGCGCCCCACTCCTGAGCGGAGGGGGCGCCTCGGCGCGTTGATCAGACTCCGGCGGGCTCCGGCGAGCGGTCCGTGTCGGACGGGGCATCACCCGCGGGTGTCGGCTTCTTGGCTGCCTTTTTGGCCGCCCTCCGTTCCCGGCGCAGCTCGATCATCGCGTAAAGCGTCGGTACGAGCAGCAGCGTCAGCAGCGTGGAGGTGATCAGGCCGCCGATCACGACGACCGCCAGCGGCTGGGAGATGAAGCCGCCGTCGCCGGTGACCGAGAGGGCCATCGGGAGCAGGGCCATGATCGTGGCGAGGGCCGTCATCAGGATGGGGCGGAGACGGTGCCGGCCGCCTTCGATGACCGCCTCGACGACGCCGTACCCCTGCGCCCGGTACTGGTTGATCAGGTCGATCAGCACGATCGCGTTGGTGACGACGATGCCGATGAGCATCAGCATGCCGATCATCGCGGGGACGCCCATCGGCGTACCGGTCGCGACCAGCAGGCCGATCGCGCCGGTCGCCGCGAACGGGATCGACACCAGCAGGATCAGCGGCTGGACCAGCGAGCGGAAGGTCGCGACCAGCAGCATGAAGACGATCGCGATGGCCGCGAGCATCGCCAGGCCGAGCGAGCTGAACGCCTCGTCCTGGTCCGCGGAGACGCCGCCGATCTCGGCCGTGGCGCCCTTGGGCAGGTCCAGGTCCTTCAGCTCGGACTGCAACTGGGCGGTGACCGCGCCGGTGTTGTCACCGGTCGGCTTGGCCGTGACCGTCGCGGACCGGGCGCCGTCGATGCGGGTCATCTGCACCGGCCCGGCGACGGTCTTCACCTCGGCGATGTCGCCGAGCTTCACCATGCCCGCAGGGCCGGGCAGCGCCAGCTTCTTCAGCTGCGCCTCGGTCGTGGCCGGGTGCGCCGACTTCACGACGACGTCCCGCTCGGCGTCGTCCAGCAGCGCCGTGCCGCTGGTGGTGCCGCGTACCGCCTGGGCGACGGCCTGGCCGAGGGTGGCCTGGGAGTACCCGGCGGCCGCGGCCTTCTCGTTCGCGGTCACGGAGATCCGCGGCACGCTCTGCGCCAGGTCGCTGGTGACGTCGGTGACGTCGTCCAGGCCCGCGACCTTCTTGCGCACCTGCTCGGCGGCGTCCTTCAGTACCTCCGCGTCGGCGGCCTTCACGACCACGCTCAGGTCCTGGTTGCCGAACGCCTGGCCGGCCGAGACGGTGGTGTCGCCGATGGCCGGGCCGAGCTTCTTCAGACCGGCGCGGATGTCCGCCACGACCCGGTCGGACTCGTCGGCGCTGGCCAGCTTGACCTGGTACGACGCCTGGTTGGCGGACGAGCCGCCGCCGAAGGCCGCCATCATGCCCGACGAGCCGACGGTGACCTGGTAGTCCTGCACGCCGTCGGTGTCCGCGAGCACCTTCTCCACCCGCTTCGCCTGCTTGTCGGCGGCGGTCAGGCTGGTGCCGGGCGCCAGCTCCTGCTGGATGGACAGGGTGTCCTGGTCGCCCTGGTCGAAGAAGTTGGTCTTGAGCAGCGGGCCCATGCCGAACGTGCCGATGAGGATGACGACGGCGATGACCAGGCTGGTGATCCGGCGCCGGGTCGCGAAGCGCAGCACCGGTACGTACAGCCGCTGCAGCGCGCTGCGGCTCTCCTTCTCCTCGGCGGCCTTGCGCAGCGCCTCCGGGTCGCCGCCCTCGGCGGCCTTCGGGGCGCGCAGGAACCAGTACGAGAGGACCGGAACCACCGTCAGGGAGACCAGCAGCGAGGCCAGCAGGGCCACGGTGACCGTGATCGAGAAGTCGCCGAAGAGGGCGCCCACCATGCCGCCGACCACGCCGATCGGCAGGAAGACCGCGACGGTGGTGAGGGTGGAGGAGGTGATCGCGCCGGACACCTCGCGGACGCCGGTGAGGATGGCGTGCTTGCGCTCCTCGCCGTAGCCCAGGTGCCGCTTGATGTTCTCCAGTACGACGATGGAGTCGTCCACGACCCGGCCGATGGCGATGGTCAGCGCGCCCAGCGTCAGCATGTTCAGCGACAGGTCGCGGGTCCACAGCACGATCAGCGTGATCACGACGGACAGCGGGATGGAGACCGCGGTCACCAGCGTCGAGCGCAGGCTCAGCAGGAAGACCAGGATCACGATCACGGCCATGACCAGGCCGAGCAGGCCCTCGGTGGTGAGGGACTCGATGGACTTGGAGACCTGCGGGCCCTGGTCGGAGACGACCGTGACGTCCGCGTCCTTGCCGAGGTCCGCGCGGATCTGCGGGAGCTTGTCCTTGACCGCGTCGGAGATGGCGACGGCGCTGCCGTCCTGGTCCATGGTGATCTGGACGGCGAGGCTGGGCTTGCCGTTCGTGCGGGTCAGGGAGGTCGGGGTGGCCGACTCCTGCTTCACGGTGGCGATGTCGCCGATGCGTACCGGCGCGCCGCCCCCGGGCTTGCCCGCGGCGGCTCCGGCCGCCGCCGGGGAGACGGTGAGGTCCTTGATCTGCTGGAGCGAGGTGTAGCCGCTGCCGACCTGGACGGTGCGGCTCTTGCCGTCCTCGGAGAAGGAGCCGGCCGGTACGGAAGCGCCGCCCGCCTCCAGTGCCTGGCCGAGCGCCGCCGGGGTGAGCCCCGCCTTCGCGAGCTTGGCGTCGTCCGGGGTGACGGCCACGACCTGGTCGCGGACGCCGCTCACGGTGACCTGGCCGACACCGTCGATGTCCTTCAGGGACGGGACGACGCTGCGGTCCAGGCGGTCGGCCAGGGCCTGCTGGTCCTGCCCCGCCGAGGAGACGGCCAGCACGGTGGTCGGCAGGTCGTCGGTACCACCGGACACGACCTGCGGGTCGACGTCCTCGGGCAGCTTGGCGCGGGCCCGGTTGACGGCCTGCTGGACGTCGGCGACCAGCTGCTGGGAGTCGTTGCCGTAGTCGAACTCGGCCATCACCACGGCCGAGCCCTCACTGGCGGTGGAGGTGACGCCGGTGATGCCGTCGACCGCCTGGATGCCGTCCTCCAGCGGCTCGACGACCTGCTTCTCGACGACGTCGGGCGAGGCGCCCTGGTACGGCGCCACGACGGACACCATGGGCATATCGATGGACGGCAGCAGCTGCTGCTTCAGCTGTGGGATCGCGATGGCCCCGAAGACGATCGCCACGATCGACATCAGTGCTATCAGGCCCCGTTGTGCGAGGCTGAGTCGGGACAGCCTGAACATGGGTGGGGTCTCTCTCTTTTGTTCTGAACGCTTCCGGCACCGGCCCATGGCGGGCCCGCGTAGAGCCTGCGGCTAAGCCCTGGTCGGATCAGCGAACGTCGTCTGGTGCGTGCTATCGCAAGGCGCCGGAGCGTCCTCGTAGCGGAGCTACTAGGGCGTTTCGGCAACGCAGCGAGAGTGCGTGCCAGGCGGCGGGCGCCCGACCGGGGCTTAGTCGCAGGCTCTTACACGATCCGGTACGGAAAGCGCTCTTTCCCTAGCACCCAGGTCCATTTCCGGGGCCGGGGCGTACCGCGTCCGTAGTACGCCCCGCTCCACCCGCTGCTACACCCGCGGGCGGACGAGCCCCGATTCGTACGCCATGACGACGAGCTGCGCCCGGTCGCGGGCGCCCAGCTTGGCCATCGCACGGTTCACATGCGTCTTGACCGTCAGCGGGCTGACGGTCAGCTGCCCCGCGATCTCGTCGTTGGACAGCCCGCCCGCGACCAGCACCAGCACCTCGCGCTCCCGGCCGGTCAGCGACGCCAGCCGCTCGGCGTCCGGCCCGCCGGCGCCCTCCTCGCCGCTCCCCTGCGCCAGGAACCGCGCGATCAGCCCCTTGGTGGCCACCGGCGAGAGCAGCGCCTCGCCGGCCGCCGCGACGCGGATGGCGCTCAGCAGCTCGTCCGGCTCGGCGCCCTTGCCGAGGAAGCCGCTGGCGCCCGCCCGCAGCGCCTGGATCACGTAGTCGTCGACCTCGAAGGTCGTCAGGATCACCACGCGTACATCAGCCAGCTCCGGGTCCTCGCTGATCATGCGGGTGGCGGCCAGCCCGTCCGTGCCGGGCATCCGGATGTCCATCAGGACCACGTCGGGCGCGGCCGACCGGGCCAGCGCGTACGCCTCGGCGCCGTCCGACGCCTCGCCCACCACCCGCATCCCGGGCTCGGAGTCCACCAGCACCTTGAACGCGCTGCGCAGCAGCGCCTGGTCGTCGGCGAGCAGCACCTTGATCGTCATGTCGTCTCCCCCGTGCGCGCGGTCTGCAGCGGCAGCCGCACCCGTACCTTGAATCCGCCGGCCGGGCGGGGCCCGGTCTCCACCGTGCCGCGCAGCGCCGCGACCCGTTCCCGCATCCCGATCAGGCCGTGGCCGCCGCCGTCCGCGCGCGCTTCGGCGTCCCCGGGGGACCCGGCGGGCCGCCCGCCGCCGTCGTCCAGCACGGTCAGCGTCAGCGCCTCGGCCGACCGGACGATCCGGACCGTGGCCCGGGCGCCCTCCCCCGCGTGCTTGTGCACATTGGTCAGCGCCTCTTGGACGATGCGGTACGCGGTGAGGTCGACCGAGGCGGGCAGGCCCTCGGGGCTGCCGGGCGGCAGCTCCAGCTCGACGGGGAGGCCCGCGCGGACGAACCCGTCGATCAGCTGGTCCAGGACGCCGAGGCCGGGGGCCGGTTCGGTGGGCGCCTGCGGGTCGTCGGACTGGCGCAGCAGGCCGACCGTGGCGCGCAGCTCGTCCAGCGCGGACCGGGACGCCTCCCGGACGTGCGCGAGGGCCTGTTTGGCCTGGTCGGGGCGGCTGTCCATGACGTGCGAGGCGACCCCGGCCTGGACGTTGACCAGCGCGATGTGATGCGCGACGACGTCGTGCAGCTCGCGCGCGATGCGCATGCGTTCCTCGGCGACCCGGCGCCCGGCCTCCTCCTCGCGGGTGCGCTCCGCCCGCTCGGCCCGCTCCTCGATGGCGGCCACGAAGGCGCGGCGGCTGCGGACCGCGTCACCGGCGGCGGCCGCCATGCCCGTCCACGCGAAGATCGCCAGGTTCTCCTGGGCGTACCAGGGCCGGGTACTGGTGAGCATCGCGGCGGCGGTGAGCACCAGGACGGTCAGCGCGCCGATCCGCCAGGTGGTGGGCCGGTCGGTGCGGGCCGCGAGGGTGAAGACGGCGATGACGGAGGCGGCGGCGACCGGGGCGCGCGGCTCGCTGGTGGCGGTCACCAGCTCGGCCACCGTCATGGCGCAGGTGAAGGCGAGGACGCTGCGCGGGTAGCGGCGGCGCAGTACCAGCGCGGCGCAGGCCAGCGCGGCGAAGAGGACGGCCGTCGGCTCCAGCGGGTGGGCGCCGAAGCGGGGCCCGTACCGGCGGTGCGGTCCGGCCGCCGCGCCGATCAGGATCACCGCGAAGACGGCCACCGCCAGGACCGCGTCGAGCACGACGGGATGCGCGCGGAGCCGGGCGAGCAGCGCGGGCCCGGGCAGCGGGCCCTGTCCGGTGGCGAGGGGAGTCACGAGGAGAAACGGTAGCGCCCCGGCCACCGGGCGCGACCCGCCGAGGCGGACCGCGGCCCGGTGGCCAGGGCGCGTACGTGCTGGAAGAAGCGGGCGGTCGCCGTCCCCGGCGTGCGGGGACGGGGCCGCCGGAGCGGGCTGGTCAGCCCGGGATGAGGCCGTCGTCGCTGAGCATCTCGCGGACCTCTTCGAGGGTGGCGTCGGGGCCGGGGAGGATCAGCTCCGAGGGCTCCAGGGAGTCGTCGGGCAGCGGCTCGCCCAGCCTGCGTACGGCGTCGAGCAGCGCGTTCAGCGTCCGCCGGAAGCCGTCCGTGTCGCCGCTCTCCATCTCGGCGAGCAGCTCGTCATCGAGCTTGTTGAGCTCGATGAAGTGGCTGTCCGCCACCTTTACCTGGCCCTCGCCCATGATCCGTACGATCATGACGGTCTCCTCTGGTCCGGTCCGGCGATCCCGACGAGGCTATCCGCGCCCGCCGGTCACTGCTTGTCGAAGCGCGGCTGGTCCTGCTGCGGCGCCTGCTGGGCCTGGCCGCCCTGACCGCCCTCGATCGCCTGCTGCCCGCCGGCGCTGCCGCCCGCCAGCTCGGCCTTCATGCGCTGCAGCTCCAGCTCGACGTCGCCGCCGCCGGAGATCCGGTCCAGCTCGGCCGTGAGGTCGTCCTTGGCCATGCCGGTCGGGTCGTCCAGCGCGCCGGACGCCAGCAGCTCGTCGATGGCCCCGGCCCTGGCCTGCATCTGCGCGGTCCGGTCCTCGGCGCGCTGCACGGCCAGGCCCACGTCGCCCATCTCCTCGGAGATGCCGGAGACGGCCTCGCCGATCCGGGTCTGCGCCTGGGCCGCGGTGTAGGTGGCCTTGATGGTCTCCTTCTTCGTACGGAAGGCGTCCACCTTGGCCTGGAGGCGCTGCGCGGCGAGCGTGAGCTTCTCCTCCTCGCCCTGCAGCGTCTGGTGCTGCGTCTCCAGGTCGGTGACCTGCTGCTGCAGGGCCTGCCGGCGGGAGAGCGCCTCGCGGGCCAGGTCCTCGCGGCCGAGCGCGAGGGCCTTGCGGCCCTGGTCCTCCAGCTTGGCGGACTGGCCCTGCAGCTGGTTCAGCTGGAGCTCCAGGCGCTTGCGGGAGGTCGCGACGTCGGCGACCCCGCGCCGCACCTTCTGGAGCAGCTCCAGCTGCTTCTGGTAGGAGTAGTCGAGGGTCTCGCGCGGATCCTCGGCCCGGTCAAGGGCCTTGTTGGCCTTCGCGCGGAAGATCATCCCCATCCGCTTCATGACACCGTCGCTCATGGGCCTCGAGCGCCCCCTTCTGACCGAGTTTCTTCGGGCTTCGGCTCCAGCACATCTACAGACCCCACAGTACGGGCCCGGGTTCCATTACCGCACTGGTTGAGCCCGGATGTGCTCCTCCTGCAGGACGATCAGGTACATCCCTTTCTCCGGCGCAGGGAGTAGGCGCGGCAAGCAGGCGCGGTACGGGTACCCGGCCTGCCGTTGCCGGATCGTTCCCCTCGGACTCTGGCCCTCCGAGGCCGACCGCGTACCCTTGGGTTTTGTGTTCCGAAGCCGTTCGAAGGATGAGCAGGCCGCGACCGCCAAGGTGACCGCGGACCAGCCCCAGCAGCCACGCGACCCGCAGGCCCCCAAGGGCCGCCCGACGCCGAAGCGCAGTCAGGCGCAGAGTCAGCGCCGTACTCGCGCGCAGTCGGCACCGGCCAACCGCAAGGAGGCCGTCAAGGCCCAGCGGGAGGCCCGCCGCGCCGACATGGCCAGGCAGCGCGAAGCGCTGGCCAAGGGCGACGAGCGGTACCTCCCCGCCCGGGACAAGGGCCCGGTCCGCCGTTTCGCGCGCGACTACGTCGACTCGCGCTGGTGCGTCGCGGAGTTCTTCCTGCCGGTGGCCGTGATCATCCTGGTGCTGACCATGGTCCGGGTGCCGCAGATCCAGAGCATCGCGCTCATCCTGTGGCTGGTCGTCATCCTGCTGATCGTGCTGGACTCGATCGCCATCTGGATCGGCCTGACCAAGCGCCTCAAGGAGAAGTTCCCGAACGAGAACCTCAAGGGCGTCAAGCCCTACGCGCTCATGCGCACCCTCCAGATGCGCCGCCTGCGCCTCCCCAAGCCGCAGGTCAAGCGGGGAGAGCGGCCCTGAGCACGGCTTCCTCCGGCTTTGCCGGAGGGGCCGGCCCCTGGCTCGACGAGCTCGGGGGCATCCGGAACACCGTCCGGCAGGAGCTGGTGGCCCGGCAGCTGGAGGAGCAGATCACCGCGCGCTTTCCGGTGGGCCAGCGGCTCCGCGTCCTGGACGTCGGCCTCGGCCAGGGCACCCAGGCGCTCCGCCTGGCCCGCGCGGGCCACAAGATCACCGGGCTGGAGTCCGACCCGACGATGCTGGCCGCGGTCCGCGCGTCGCTGGCCGGTGAGCCGGCCGGCATACAGGAGCGGGTCCGGCTGATCGAGGGCGACGGCCGGGACACCGGCGCGCACTTCCCCGCCGGCACCTTCGACGTGGTGCTCTGCCACGGCGTCCTGATGTACGTCGACGAGCCCGACCCGATGCTGGCCGGGCTGGCCCGGGTACTGGCACCCGGCGGCCTGCTGTCCGTCCTCGTACGCAACGCCGACGCGCTCGCGCTGCGCCCGGGGCTCTCCGGCGACTGGGACACGGCCATGACCGCGTTCGACTCGCCCCGGTACAAGAACCGGCTCGGCCTCACGGTGCGCGCCGACCGGCTCGCCACGCTCACCGACACCCTCACCGGCATCGGCGCCCCGCTGCACGCCTGGTACGGCGTGCGGCTCTTCACCGACCTCGCGGCCGACGACGCCGTGCCGCCGCCCGTCGAGGAGCTGACCCGGCTGCTGGCCGCCGAGGAACGGGCCGGCCGCACCGATCCGTACCGCGCGGTGGCGGCCCTGCTGCACCTGTGCGGCGTGCGGGGCTGACGCAGGCTCTGAGCACATGAAGGGGCGGCGGGCCCTCGGGCCCGCCGCCCTCACGCGTTCCGGGAGCCGCTCAGCCCTCCGCTGCCTCGCCGCTCTCCTCGGCGTGCAGGCTCATCGGGCCGTACACCTTCACGCCGTCCTCGAACAGGGTCACCTGGTCCACGTCGCGGTCCAGGAGCGTCTTCCACTCCTCGCCGATCCAGGACTCCGCGTCCCCCTGCGTCGAGAAGTCCTCGGGCGCCTCCCCCGCGGGGGCCTCCGTACCGTCGGCCTTCTCGAACCGCCACGTCCACGCCATGTCCGCCTCCTGGTCCCACCGGGTACGTGCTTGCTCGTGCTGGTGCCGTGCTGGTGCCGGGCAGTGGTCGTGCCCTGGGCCGCCGCTCAGGTGTTATGCCCTGTGCCGCGGCCCGGGTGACATGTCCCGTGCGAGTGGTTCGCCACACTGATCAGCAGCCTAACGGCCGTGTCGAGACGTCCCCCCGCGCGCCCGCGAGCCGGGGACAGGAGAAAATCGGCGGGTGGAACTGACACTGCTCGGCACCGGGGCCCCCGAGGGCCTGCCCCGCCCCGGCTGCCCCTGCGCCTCCTGTGCCGCCGCCACGGGCGACGCGGCGCGGGCGGCCACCGCACTGCTCCTGGACGGCGCGCTGCTCCTCGACCTGACCCCGGGGGCCGCCTTCGCCGCGGCCCGCGCCGGACAGTCGCTCACCAACGTGCGCCAAGTGCTCCTGACGCACCCGCACGAGGGACCCGCCGTCGAGGTCCCCACCGGGGTACCGCAGCCGGGCCGGGTCGCGGACGGGCGGGAGCTGGCGCTGCTGGACGGGCACCGGGTACGCGCGGTGGCGGTGGACGTGCCGGGCACCGGCTACGAGATCGGCGGCACCTACGGCGAGCGGCTGCTGTACCTGCCGCCGGGCGCCGCGCCCGCCGGTGCCGCCGAGGGCAAGGGGCCGTACGAGATGGTCGTACTGGACGTCCTGGGGCGCCCCGACGCGCTGGCCCGGTTGCGGGCGAACGGCGCGGTGGACGCGGCGACCGACGTGATCGCGGTGCACATCGACCACGACACGCCGCCCGGCGAGGAGCTGCACCGGCGGCTCGCCGCGGTGGGCGCGCGTGCCGTGCCGGACGGCACGTCGCTGCTGGTCGGCGAGTACCACGCGGTGCCCGACCTGCCGCGCAGGACGCTGGTGCTGGGCGGCGCGCGCAGCGGCAAGTCCGTCGAGGCCGAGCGCCGGCTCACCGCCTTCCCCGACGTGCTGTACGTCGCGACCGGCGGGCTGCGGGACGGTGACGCGGAGTGGGCGGCGCGGGTCAGCGCGCACCGCGAGCGCCGCCCGTCCTCCTGGCGCACCGCCGAGACCTGCGACCTGGTACCGCTGCTGGCGGGCGAGGAGGAGGGCGGCTCCGGCTCCGGCTCCGGCTCCGGCTCCGGCTCCGGCTCCGGTTCCGGTTCCGGCTCCGGTTCCGGCTCCGGCTCCGCGGAGAAGGCCGCCGACTCCCCGCTGCTGATCGACTGCCTGTCGCTCTGGCTCACCCACGCCATGGACGAGGTGGGCGCCTGGGACGACGAGACCTGGGCGAACGGCGGCGAACGGGCGCTGCACGCGCGGGTGGACGAGCTTGTGGCCGCGGTGCGCGCCACCCGCAGGCCGCTCGTCGCGGTCAGCAACGAGGTCGGCTCCGGAGTGGTCCCCGCGACCCCGGCGGGCCGCCGCTTCCGGGACGAACTGGGGCGCCTGAACGCCGCGTTCGCCGCCGAGTGCGAGCACGTGCTGCTGGTCGTCGCGGGGCAGGCCATTACGCTGCGCGGGTGACGCGCGCGGGCGGCGGCCCGTGTCCCGCTTGCCGGACGGCCTTCCGTACCGTCACCTGACGGCATGGAACCGTTCGACGAGGCGGTGCGCCGCTATCTGCGGGACCGTCCGCAGGCCACGGTCGTGGCGCTCGGCGAGGGCCTGGGCACCGGATTCTGGCGGGTGGACAACGGGCAGCTGCGCTGGCTGACCGTCGAGGAGCCGGCGACCGCCGCGCTGCGCCGGATGCTGCTGCCGGACGGCCCCCGGTGGCGCACCCTCACCGGCCGGGCCACCGGGCCCCATTGGCCGGCCGCCGTCGCCCGCCCCGCGCTCGGCGTCCTGGTCCTCGTCTTCGGGCCGCCGCCCGCCGCCGGGGCGCTGCGCGAGCTGCGGGCCCTGTGCGCACGGCGGCTGCCGGGCGCGGCGCTGCTGCTGGAGGCCCCGCTCCGGCGGTGGTACCGGCCGTCCGCGCACCGGGGGCGGCGTTGCCGGTAACCTGCGCCGAATGAGCGCCCTGAACCTCGATGACTTCGCGAACCTGATCGAGCGCCCCGACGGCGGCCTGCGCCGGGACGCCGAGGAGCGGCGGGAGCGCCGCCTCGTGCGCCCCGCCGCGCTGGGCCGCCTCGACGAGCTGGGCGACTGGCTGGCCGCCGTGCAGCGGCAGGTTCCGGTCCGGCCCCTCGACCGGGTCCGTACGGTGCTGTTCGCGGGCGATCACGGGGTGGCCGAGCTGGGCGTCTCGGGCCGTCCCCCGGGCAGCGCGGTGGAGCTGGTGCGCGGGGTGCTGGACGGGACGAGCCCGGCGGCGGTGCTGGCGCGGCGGTTCGACGCCCCGCCGCGCGTGGTCGACATGGCCCTGGACTGCGACCCCGGCGAGCTGCCCGAGGACGTCACCCGGCACCGCGTGCGGCGCGGCTCGGGCCGGATCGACATCGAGGACGCGCTGACCGCCGAGGAGGCCGAGCAGGCGTTCCGCGCGGGCATGGCCATCGCCGACGAGGAGGCGGACGCCGGTACGGACCTGGTCGTGCTCGGCGACCTGAGCGTGGGCGGCACCACGGCGGCCGGCGCCCTGATCGCCGCGCTGTGCGGCACCGACGCCTCGGTGGTCACCGGGCGCGGCGGCGCCGGCATCGACGACCTGGCCTGGATGCGCAAGTGCGCGGCGATCCGGGACGCGCTGCGCCGGGCCCGCCCGGTACTGGGCGACCAGCTCGCGCTGCTGGCCGCGACCGCGGGCGCCGATCTGACCGCGGCCACCGGCTTCCTGCTGCAGAGCGCGGTCCGCCGGACGCCGGTGATCCTGGACGGCGTGGTCTCCGCCGCCTGCGCGCTGGTGGCGCAGCGGATCGCGTTCCGCGCACCGGACTGGTGGGTGGCCGGCCAGTCCAGCGGCGAACCGGCCCAGGCCAAGGCCCTGGACCGCATCGCCCTCACCCCCCTCCTCGACCACGGCGTCACAGCCGGCGAGGGCACGGGCGCGCTCCTGGCCCTCCCCCTGGTCCAGGCGGCAGCATCGCTGGCGGCAGAACTCCCGGTACGCCCCGAGGAGTCCACAGGGGAGTGAACCGGGCCCCGTAAGGGGCGCGGGGAACTGCGCGCCCAGCCAAGACGGCGCCGCGCTCGGCAATGCTGCCCGAGGGGGCACCCCAGACTCCGCCCCGGCGCACCCGCCACGTACCCTGCCGCGGTGAGCGACACCCCCACCGGCCCCCCGACCACCCCAGACGCCCTGCGCTTCGCCTTCGGCACCCTGACCGTGCTGCCCGTACGGCTGACCCGCTGGGACCGCGAAACGGCCCGCCGCGGCATGCTCTGCGCCCCCCTGGCCGGCCTGGTCGTAGGACTCTGTGCGGCAGCACTCGGCACGGCACTGCTCCTGCTCGGCGGCGGCCCGCTGCTGGCGGCCGTCGCCACCGTCGCGGTACCCGCCGCGCTCACCCGCGGCCTGCATCTGGACGGGCTCGCGGACACCGCCGACGGCCTGGGCAGCGGCAAGCCGGCGGACGACGCGCTGCGCATCATGAAGCAGTCCGACATCGGCCCGTTCGGCGTGATCGTGCTCCTCCTGGCGCTGCTCGCCCAGGTCGCGGCGCTCCACGAGCTGTACGCGGCGGGCTGGGCGGCCGGCGCGGCGGCGGCCGTGGCGGGCGCGGTCACCGCCCGCCTCGCCCTCACCCTCGCCTCCCGGACGGGCGTACCGGCGGCCCGCCCGGAGGGCCTGGGCGCCGCGGTGGCGGGCACGGTGCCCGTGGGCCGGGCGGCGGTCGCCGTACTCGCCGCCCTGGCCGTACTGGCCGGCCTCGGGGCGTACGCAGGCGCGGACGGCGGCGCGTACGGCGCCCTGCACACGGCCGTCGCGGTCCTCCTCGGTCTCGCCGCCGGCGAGGCACTGCTGCGGCACTGCGTACGGCGCTTCGGCGGCGTGACGGGCGACGTCTTCGGCGGGCTGGCGGAGACGGCCGGGCTCGCGGCCGTCGTGGTGCTGACCCTCGGCTGACGCCCCCGCTCACCGGCTCACCGAGTCACCGGCTCAGCGGCTCACCGGCTCAGCAGGTCTGCCGCCAGGCCGTCAGGTCCATGTCCTTGCGCAGCGAACTGAGCTTCAGCTTCCGGGACGTCGCGCAGAAACGCTCCGGCGGCAGCTCGTACTCCACGTGGAAGACGGCCTTGCCCGCGCGGACGAACGGCGTGAGCCGCTCGCACTCGTCGTACTGCGCGCACTGCTCGTTCACCGCGAAGTCGAAGTCGTCCACCAGCCGCGGGATCTGGCCGAGGTCGTTCTTCAGGCCGACCGCCATGCCGCGCTCGTGCGCGAGGCGGGCCACCATGCGGTTGAACCTCAGCTGGTGGGCGGCGGTCAGCGGGAAGCCGGAGCGGTTCGCGTAGCCGTCGACGTTGTCCGGCTCGATGGCGTCGAACCCCTTGTCGCGGCACATGTCGAACCGCTTCGCCAGCAGCGGCTCCAGCACGTCCAGCCGCCGGATGTCCAGCCACCGCTCGCCCTCCCAGCCGTTGGACCGGCCGATGACGGAGCGCGGGAAGTCACCGGCGTCCGGGCGCCAGTCCTCCCAGGCGCCGACGCTGAGGTAACAGATCACCTTGCGGCCGCGGCGGTGCAGGTCGGCGACGGTGGCCGCGCCGTGGTCGAAGCCCTCGATGTCGTAGACCGGCGCGTCGACGCTCCGGTCGAGGCGGCCGCTCAGCTGCCACTGCCAGTCCGTACCGGGCTCCGGCTGCCAGCGCTCCGCCGTCGGCCGCCCGCCCGCGCGGCGGTCGAGGAGCGGCGGCGAGCAGGCGGTGATGAGGGCCAGCAGTACCGCCAGCAGGGCGGGCAGCAGCAGCGTCGGTCTGTCCACGGGGGGTTGTTTCACTCCGCGTAGCGTACGGGCCCCAGCGACGCGCACCGTCAGCGCCATCCGCGCAAGCCGGAGAAGACCGCCATAGCATCCCTTACTCGGCCAAGTGCCGGGAAAACCAAGGGGGTTCGCCTCATACGGCGGCAATTCGACCGGTCAGCCCGGGGAACCGGTATGGCATCGGGCAGGACCGGGCAGGGCACCCGAGCGTAGGCTCGGCGCCAGCAGCGCCACGAGCGCTCATGGATCCCCGGACGGAACAGGACCTTCAATACCGTGACTGCACTGACCCTCAGTACTTCATCCGCCGCCACGCTGCGCGCGGACGCCGTTGTCGTCGGCCTCGCCAAGGGCGCCAAGGGCCCCGTCGTGGCGCCCGGTGCCGAGGCCGTGGAGACGGCCTTCGACGGCAAGCTGGCCGACGTCCTGGAGACCCTGGGCGCGAGCGGGGCCGAGGGCGAGGTGACCAAGGTCCCGGGCGGTTCCGGGCTCAAGGCGCCGGTCGTGCTGGCGGTCGGCCTGGGCGAGGCCCCGGCCGAGGGCGAGGGTTACGACAACGAGGCGCTGCGCCGCGCCGCCGGTGCCGCCGCGCGTGCGCTGACCGGCACGAAGAAGGCCGCCTTCGCGCTGCCCGTCGCGGACGCCGACGCGGTCGCCGCGGTCTCCGAGGGCGCGCTGCTCGGCGCGTACAGCTTCACCGCCTACCGCAGCAACAACGGCGACAAGAAGGGCGCGGACAAGTCCGCGCCGCTGGCCGACGTCGCCGTCCTGGGTGCCAAGCCGCGCGACAAGGCCCACAAGGCCGCCGCCGAGCGTGCGCAGGCGCTGGCCGCGGAGATCAACCGCGCCCGTGACCTGATCAACACCCCCTCCAACGGCCTCACCCCCAAGACCTTCGCCGCCGAGGCGCAGGCCGCGGGCAAGGAGTACGGCCTCAAGGTCGAGGTGCTGGACGAGAAGGCGCTCAAGAAGGGCGGCTACGGCGGCCTCATGGGCGTCGGCCAGGGCTCGGAGAACCCGCCCCGGCTGGTGAAGATCAGCCACACCCACGCCAAGGCCAAGAAGCACCTGGCGCTGGTCGGCAAGGGCATCACCTACGACTCGGGCGGCATCTCCCTGAAGCCGGCCGGCCACAACGAGACGATGAAGTGCGACATGAGCGGCGCCGCCGCCGTCTTCGCCGCCGTCGTCACGGCCGCCCGCCTGGACCTCCCGGTCAACGTCACCGGCTGGCTCGCGCTCGCCGAGAACATGCCCTCGGGCTCGGCCACCCGCCCCGGCGACGTGCTGACCATGTACAGCGGCAAGACCGTCGAGGTGCTGAACACCGACGCCGAGGGCCGCCTCGTCCTCGCCGACGCGATCACCCGCGCCTCCGAGGAGACCCCGGACGCGATCGTCGACGTCGCGACGCTGACCGGCGCGATGGTGCTGGCGCTGGGCAACCGCACCTTCGGCATCATGGCCAACGACGACGCCTTCCGCACCTCGGTCCACGAGATCGCGACCGAGGTCGGCGAGCAGTCCTGGCCCATGCCGATGCCCGCCGAGCTGCGCAAGGGCATGGACTCCCCGGTCGCCGACATCGCGAACATGGGCGAGCGGATGGGCGGCGGCCTGGTCGCCGGTCTCTTCCTCCAGGAGTTCGTCGGCGAGGGCATCACCTGGGCACACCTGGACATCGCGGGCCCGGCCTTCCACGAGGGCGCGCCCTACGGCTACACCCCCAAGGGCGGCACCGGCTCCGCGGTCCGCACCCTGGTCCGGCTGGCCGAGCGCACCGCCGCCGGCGACCTGCTCTGAGAGCCCGTTCCCCGCTCTGACCTGCTGCGGACGCAGCGCACCGACACGGCCCCGGGCTCGCGCGCGGGGCCGTTCGTGCGGGCGCGGACAGGTGTTCGCTCTCGACGAAATCCGTAGGTCCGTACGGCTGCGTACGCCGTCCGGGCAGCCGATCGGCGGGCTCCGGGCCCGGCCCGCCGTCCCGCCCGTGTTCAACAAGTGCGAAGATGGGGCTCGGCAGGACAGGGCCCCCCTTACCCAGGGCCGAAGAACTAGCGGCCGAACAACAGCCGCCGTCCGGTCATCGGAGACCGGCTCCGGCGTACCCATGCATGGAGGACGTGACGTGGCGAACGACGCCAGCACCGTTTTCGACCTAGTGATCCTCGGAGGCGGTAGCGGCGGCTACGCGGCTGCCCTGCGCGGGGCGCAGCTGGGCCTGGACGTCGCCCTGATCGAGAAGAACAAGCTCGGCGGCACCTGCCTGCACAACGGCTGCATCCCCACCAAGGCGCTGCTGCACGCCGGTGAGATCGCGGACCAGGCCCGTGAGGCCGCCCAGTTCGGTGTCAAGACCTCGTTCGAGGGCATCGACATCGCCGGGGTCCACAAGTACAAGGACGAGGTCATCTCGGGCCTGTACAAGGGTCTGCAGGGGCTGGTCGCCTCCCGCAAGGTGACCTACATCGAGGGTGAGGGCCGGCTGTCCTCCCCCACCTCCGTCGACGTGAACGGCCAGACCGTCCAGGGCCGCCACATCCTGCTGGCGACCGGCTCCGTGCCGAAGTCGCTGCCGGGTCTGGAGATCGACGGCAACCGCATCATCTCCTCGGACCACGCGCTGACGCTGGACCGCGTGCCGGAGTCCGCGATCATCCTGGGCGGCGGCGTCATCGGCGTCGAGTTCGCCTCGGCGTGGAAGTCCTTCGGCACCGACGTCACCGTGATCGAGGGCCTCAAGCACCTCGTCCCGGTCGAGGACGAGAACAGCTCCAAGCTGCTGGAGCGCGCCTTCCGCAAGCGGGGCATCAAGTTCAACCTCGGCACCTTCTTCGAGAAGGCCGAGTACACCGAGAACGGCGTCAAGGTCACCCTTGCCGACGGCAAGACCTTCGAGGCGGAGGTGCTGCTGGTCGCGATCGGCCGCGGCCCCGTCTCCCAGGGTCTCGGTTACGAGGAGGCCGGGGTCGCCATGGACCGCGGCTACGTCCTCGTCGACGAGTACATGCGGACGAACGTGGAGACGATCTCCGCCGTCGGTGACCTCGTCCCCACGCTCCAGCTCGCGCACGTCGGCTTCGCCGAGGGCATCCTGGTTGCGGAGCGACTGGCCGGTCTGAAGACCGTGCCGATCGACTACGACGGCGTGCCGCGCGTGACGTACTGCCACCCGGAGGTCGCCTCGGTCGGTATCACCGAGGCGAAGGCCAAGGAGCTGTACGGCGCCGACAAGGTCGTCGCTCTGAAGTACAACCTCGCGGGCAACGGCAAGAGCAAGATCCTGAAGACCGCGGGCGAGATCAAGCTCGTCCAGGTCAAGGACGGTGCCGTGGTCGGCGTCCACATGGTCGGTGACCGTATGGGCGAGCAGGTCGGCGAGGCCCAGCTGGTCTACAACTGGGAGGCTCTGCCGGCCGAGGTTGCGCAGCTCATCCACGCGCACCCCACGCAGAACGAGGCGCTCGGCGAGGCCCACCTGGCCCTGGCCGGCAAGCCCCTCCACTCCCACGACTGACCCCCAGTCCGGGCGCGACCACATCCCGCAATTCGTTAGGAGCAACTGAAACCATGGCGGTTTCCGTAACCCTTCCGGCGCTCGGCGAGAGCGTCACCGAGGGCACCGTCACCCGCTGGCTCAAGGCCGAGGGTGAGCGCGTCGAGGCCGACGAGCCCCTGCTCGAGGTGTCGACCGACAAGGTCGACACCGAGATCCCCGCCCCCGCCGCCGGCGTTCTGGCGTCCATCAAGGTCGCCGAGGACGAGACCGTCGAGGTCGGCGCCGAGCTGGCCATCATCGACGACGGCTCCGGCGCCCCGGCCGAGGCTGCCGCTCCGGCCGCCGAGGCCCCGGCTCAGCCCGAGCCCGCCGCCGCCCCCGCTGCCGAGGCTCCGGCCCCGGCCGCCGAGGCCCCCGCGGCTCCCGCCGCCGGCTCCGCCGAGGGCACCGACGTCGTCCTGCCCGCGCTGGGCGAGTCGGTCACCGAGGGCACCGTCACCCGGTGGCTGAAGGAGGTCGGCGAGTCCGTCGAGGCCGACGAGCCGCTGCTCGAGGTCTCCACCGACAAGGTCGACACCGAGATCCCGGCCCCGGCCTCCGGCACCCTGCTGGAGATCGTGGTGGGCGAGGACGAGACCGCCGAGGTCGGCGCTAAGCTCGCCGTCATCGGTGCTGCCGGTGCCGCCCCCGCGGCCGCCCCGGCCCCCGCCCCGGCGGCTCCGGCTGCCGAGCCCACCCCGGCTCCGGCGCCTGCCGCTCCGGCTGCCGAGAAGCCCGCCCCGGCCCCGGCCGCCCCCGCGGCTCCGGCCGCCCCGGCTCCGGCCCCGGCCCCCGCCGCGCAGCCCGCCCCGGTCACCCCGGCCGCCCCCGCCGGTGAGCCCGACGGCGCCTACGTCACCCCCCTGGTCCGCAAGCTGGCCCAGGAGAACGGCGTGGACCTCGGCTCGGTCAAGGGCACCGGCGTCGGTGGCCGCATCCGCAAGCAGGACGTCATCGCCGCCGCCGAGGCCGCGAAGACCGCTGCTCCGGCTGCCGCCGCTCCGGCCGCCTCCGCCGCGCCGAAGGCGCCGGCGCTGGAGGTCTCGCCGCTGCGTGGCCAGACCGTCAAGATGCCGCGGATGCGCAAGGTCATCGGCGACAACATGATGAAGGCCCTGCACGGCCAGGCGCAGCTGACCTCCGTGGTCGAGGTGGACGTCACCAAGATCATGCGGATGCGCGAGAAGGCCAAGGCCGGCTTCGCCGCCCGCGAGGGCGTCAAGCTGTCCCCGATGCCGTTCTTCGTCAAGGCCGCCGTCCAGGCGCTGAAGGCCCACCCGGTCATCAACGCCCGGATCAACGAGGACGAGGGCACCATCTCGTACTTCGACTCCGAGAACGTCGGAATCGCGGTGGACAACGAGAAGGGCCTGATGACCCCGGTCATCAAGGGCGCCGGCGACCTGAACATCGCGGGCATCGCCAAGAAGACCGCCGAGCTGGCCGGCAAGGTCCGCGAGAGCAAGATCAGCCCGGACGACCTGTCCGGCGCGTCCTTCACGATCAGCAACACCGGCTCGCGCGGTGCGCTGTTCGACACGGTCATCGTGCCGCCGAACCAGGTCGCCATCCTGGGCATCGGCGCCACCGTCAAGCGTCCGGTGGTCGTGGACCACCCGGAGCTGGGCGAGACCATCGCGGTGCGCCACATGACGTACCTGTCGCTCTCCTACGACCACCGTCTGGTGGACGGCGCGGACGCCGCCCGCTACCTGACCACGGTCAAGCAGATCCTGGAGGCCGCCGAGTTCGAGACCGAGATCGGTCTCTGATCCCGACCGGCCCTCAGCAGGTGTGACGAAGGGGACGGCCCCGGTTCGTACGAACCGGGGCCGTCCCCCGTTGCGTCCCCGCAGATAATGAACCGTTGGCCTGCCCGTCCCGTGCGCCGGCCCGTCCGCCGCTAAGGAGCACCCGCATGACCCCACCCGTCGTCCATTCGCTGCGCGAGCAGATCCGCGAGCACATCCTCGAGGGGATCGTCAGCGGCCGCTGGCAGCCGGGCGAACGGATCGTCGAGCGGCGCATCGCGGTGGAGCTGGAGGTCAGCCAGACGCCCGTGCGCGAGGCCCTGCGCGAGCTGGAGAGCCTGCGGCTGATCGAGTCGGCACCGAACAAGGGCGTGCGTGTACGGAACCTGACCGCGGCCGACCTGAAGGAGAGCTACCCGGTCCGGGCGGGGCTGGAGCAGGTCGCGGGGGAGCTGGCGGCGGAGCGACTGGCGGACGACACCACGGCCCTGGAGCGCGAGGTCGCGGCGCTCACCACGGCCGACGCCGCGGGGGACGGCGAGGCGCAGGTACGGCACACCGTCGCCTTCCACCGCGAGATCGTCCGGGCCGCGCGGAACGACGTCCTGCTGCACACCTGGGAGTCGCTGGGCGTGGAGGTGTGGACGACGCTGTCGATCCGCTGGTTCTCGCCCGACCCGCGTTCGCACGCCCAGGACCACCAGGATCTGGTCGACGCGTTCCGGCGGCGCGACCCGAAGATCGGCGAAATCCTCAAGGCGCACGTCCTGAGCTGCGCGCCTCGCGTCTGAGGGTCCCGGAGGACCTTGCGGGAGGGTCCGGAAGGATTCGCACGGAGGGGCTGGGAGGATCGTGACGGAGGTCGGCGGGCCTTAGCGGAGTGAGCCTCCGCGGGCTCATCTGAGGCTGGCACGCGGTGCCCAAACGCGCGGCACCCCGTGCCGACCTGCGGTTATTCCGCCCGGAAGCGTTGATCGATCATCGATCAGGGGCGTATCGTCATGCCTCGGGGCGCGACACCCTGCCTGCCAGCACAACCTCGCACCTCCCTCCCTCCGTCCGGAAAGGGGCCACCCATGCCCGATCCCGTACGTTCGCCGTACAGCCAGCTCGACCAGCTCCCGGACAGGGATCCGCAGGAGACGGCTGAGTGGCGCGAGTCCGTCGACGCCGTCACCAAGGCAGCGGGCCCGCAGCGCGCGGACTACCTGATGCGCCGCGCCCTGGAGCACACCGCGCGCAACGAAGGCAGCGCGCTCCCCCAGCTCCTGGAGAGCGACTACGTCAACACCATCCCCACCGCCGACGAGCCGGAGTTCCCCGGTGACGAGGCGATGGAAGCCCGGATCACCGCCTGGAACCGCTGGAACGCGGCGGCCATGGTGACCCGCGGCTCCCGCCAGGGCCTCGGTGGCCACATCGCCACCTTCGCCTCGGCCGCCTGGCTCTACGAGACGGGCTTCCAGCACTTCTTCCGCGGGAAGGAGGGCGACGGCTCCGGCGACCAGCTGTACATCCAGGGCCACGCCTCCCCCGGGATCTACGCCCGCGCCTTCCTCGAAGGCCGGCTCTCCGAGGACCAGCTCGACCGCTTCCGCCAGGAGGCCGGCGGCGACGGCCTGCCGTCCTACCCGCACCCCCGCCGCCTCCCCTGGCTGTGGGAGTTCCCCACCGTCTCCATGGGTCTCGGCCCGCTGTCCGCGATCTACCAGGCGCGCTTCAACCGCTACCTGGAGCACCGCGGCATCAAGGACACCTCGAACTCCCACGTCTGGGCGTTCCTCGGTGACGGCGAGATGGACGAGCCCGAGTCGACCGCCGCACTGGCGCTCGCGGGCCGCGAGGGCCTGGACAACCTCACCTTCGTCATCAACTGCAACCTGCAGCGCCTGGACGGCCCGGTCCGCCCGAACTTCAAGATCGTGCAGGAGCTGGAGGCGCAGTTCCGCGCCGCCGGCTGGAACGTCATCAAGTCCCTCTGGGGCCAGGCGTGGGACCCGGTCTTCGCGCTGGACACCGACGGCGCGCTCGTCCGCCGCCTCCGCGAGACCCCGGACGCGCAGTTCCAGACGTACGCCACCCGCGACGCGGCCTACATCCGCGACCACTTCTTCGGCGCGAACGACTCCCTGAAGGCCATCGGCCAGAGCCTGTCCGACGCCAAGCTCATCGAGCTGTTCCAGACCTCCCGCGCGGGCCACGAGCCGCGCAAGGTGTACGCCGCGTACAAGGCCGCCGTCGAGCACAAGGGTGCGCCGACCGTCATCCTGGCGCAGACCGTCAAGGGCTACACCCTCGGCGCGGGCTTCGAGTCCCGCAACGCCAACCACCAGATGAAGAAGCTCACCGGCGAGGAGTTCCGCGCCATGCGCGACCTCCTGGAGCTGCCCATCCCGGACAGCGCGCTGGACGACAAGCTGGTGCCGTACTGGCGTCCCGCCGAGGACTCCCCCGAGATGGAGTACCTCCGCAAGCGCCGCGCGGCCCTGGACGGCCCGGCCCCGGCCCGCAAGGTCACCCCGAAGCCGCTCCCGATGCCGTCCGACAAGGCGTTCGACGCGCTGAAGAAGGGCTCGGGCAGCCAGGAGATCGCCACGACGATGGCGTTCGTCCGGCTGATCAAGGACCTGATGCGGGACAAGGAGACCGGCAAGCGCTGGGTCCCCGTCGTCCCGGACGAGGCCCGCACCTTCGGCATGGAGTCGCTCTTCCCGAGCGCCGGCCTCTACTCCCCCGTGGGCCAGAACTACGACCCGGTCGACCGTGATCAGCTCCTGTACTACAAGGAGGCCAAGAACGGTCAGATCCTGAACGAGGGCATCACCGAGGCCGGTTCGCTGGCCGACTTCACCGCCGCGGCGACCTCGTACGCCACCCACGGCGAGCCGATGATCCCGTTCTACATCTTCTACTCGATGTTCGGGTGGCAGCGGACCGCCGACCAGTTCTGGGCGCTCGCCGACCAGCTCGGGCGCGGTTTCGTCATCGGCGCGACCGCCGGCCGTACGACGATGACCGGTGAGGGCCTGCAGCACGCCGACGGCCACTCCCACCTCATCGCCTCCACCAACCCGGCGGCGATCTCCTACGACCCGGCCTTCGCCTACGAGGTGTCGGTCATCGTCAAGGAGGGCCTGCGCCGGATGTACGGTCCGGACGCCGAGGACGTCTTCTACTACCTCACGGTCTACAACGAGACCAAGGTGCAGCCCGCCATGCCCGAGGGCGTGGAGGAGGGCATCCTCAAGGGCCTGTACCGCTACAAGGAGGCCGAGGGCACCACGGGCAACGCCCCGAAGACCCAGCTGCTGGCCTCCGGTACGGCGATCCACTGGGCCCTGGAGGCGCAGCGGATGCTGGCCGAGGAGTGGGACGTGGCGGCCGACGTCTGGTCCGCGCCGTCCTGGACGGAGCTGCGCCGGGACGCGCTGGAGTGCGACGCCGCGCGCCTGAAGGGCGAGGACCGCGTGCCGTACGTGACGCGTGCGCTGGCCGGTGCCGAGGGCCCGGTCGTCGCGGTCAGCGACTGGATGCGGGCCGTGCCCGACCAGATCGCCCCCTGGGTCGAGCAGGACTGGGTCTCCATCGGCACGGACGGCTTCGGCCTCTCCGACACCCGTGAGGCCGCCCGCCGCCACTTCGGCGTCGACCCGCAGTCCGTCGTCGTCCAGGTCCTCGCGGCGCTCTCCCGGAGCGGCAAGGTCAAGGCGGAGACGGTCAAGGAGGCCGCCGAGAAGTACGGCCTGTGAGCCGTACCTGAAGAAGTACGGCTTGCGGGCCGTGCCTGAAGAACGCCGGGGCCTGGTGTCCCGGTCGGCGTCGGGGCCGTGAGGGAGCCCCGGCGCCACCCCTCCGCGTACGGGCCGCGCGCCCGTACGCCCCACCACTCCCGTGCGGAGGCAATCCACCCGCGCCCGGACCTCCGCACGGGAACCTTTCTTCGCTCTTCGTGAGCGGTTCCGGCCGCTCTTCGTGAGCGGTTCCGGCCGCTCTTCGTGAGCGGTTCCGGCCGCTCTTCGTGAGCGGTTCCGGCCGCTCTTCGTGAGCGATTCCGGCCGGTGTACGGCAGCGGTTCCGGCCGGCCGTCGGCGACCGGTTGTCAGTGGCGGGCGGCATCATGAACCCATGCGTGCCGCCCGGCTGATCAAGATGGTGCTGCTGCTCCAGTCCCGGCCCTCGATGACGGGGGCCGAGCTGGCGCGCGAGCTGGAGGTCTCCGAGCGCACGGTCGCCCGGGACGTCCTCTCCCTGTCCGAGGCCGGCATCCCCGTCTACGCGGACCGCGGCCGGACCGGCGGCTACCGCCTCATCGGCGGGTACCGCACCCGCCTCACCGGCCTCGGCCGTAGCGAGGCCGAGGCCCTCTTCCTCTCCGGCGTCCCCTCGGCGCTGCGCGAGCTGGGCCTGGCCGACGCCGCCTCCGCCGCCCGTCTGAAGGTCTCCGCGGCCCTCCTCCCCGAGCTGCGGGACGCCGCGACGGGCGCCGCGCAGCGCTTTCATCTGGACGCACCCGGGTGGTATCAGGCGCCGAGCACCCCCGCGCTGCTCCCCGCGATCGCCGAGGCCCTCTGGGACGACCGCGTGCTGACCGCCCGCTACGCCCGCAAGGACACCGAGGTCGAGCGCGTCCTGGAGCCGTACGGGCTGGTCCTGAAGGCGGGCGTCTGGTACCTCGCGGCGCGCACGGACGGGGGCGACAGGGGAGACGGGAGCCGCGACGGCCACGACGGCCGAGGCGGTCATGCCGGCCGAGGCGGTCATCCCGTCTACCGCGTCTACCGCGTCGACCGGTTCGCCGCCGTCGCCGCGGGCGAGGACCGCTTCGTCCGCGACCCGGACTTCGACCTGCCCGCCTTCTGGGAGGAGCGCGCCGCCCAGTTCGCCCGCTCGATCCTGCGCGAGGAGGTGACCGTACGGCTCACGCCCGCGGGCGCGCGGTGGCTCCCGCATGTGACGGACCGTACGGCGGCCGCGGAGGCCATAGCGGCCGCCGGGGCCCCCGACGACCAGGACCGGATCACCGTCACCCTCGCCGTCGAGACCCTCGACGTCGCCTACTCCCAGCTGCTCGGACTCGGCCCGGAGGCGGAGCTGCTCGGGCCGCCGGAGCTGCGCGAACGGTTCGCGGAGGCGGCACGGCGGATGGCCGGCCTGTACGAGTAGCCGCGCCGCGGCCGGGTCACCGGTATCCCGTCACATCCGCCGGCTTCCCCTTGCCCTCGACCTCCTCGATGTACCGCCAGGCGTCCGGCGCCGAGCCGTCCGCGTCCGTGAAGCCGTACACCTTCGCCAGCCCACCGCTGGACAGCGACTGTCCGTTCCACCGCGCCACGTCCGGATCGGTGGCCAGCGCCGCCAGCGCGCGCCCCACGAAGACCGGCGACTCCGAGATCGCGAAGTGCGGGTTCTGCGCGCAGCCGTCCCGCCAGTTCTCCTCCGTCACCTTGAAGTACGTGTCGAGCATGGCCTCCGAGCGCAGCCACCCCGGCGTGAGGCAGACCGCCGTACAGCCGTACTCCGCCAGCTCCTCCCCCAGGTCCCGCGCGATCCGGATCGGCGCGCTCTTGGCGAGGTCGTAGTAGAGCGGCTTGCGGTACTGGCGGTTGGACTCGGCCGTGCCGTCCGTCACCTCGACGAGCAGCCCGCCGCGCCGCCGGATCAGCAGCGGCAGCGCGTACCGGCTGGTGATCAGGTGGCTCTCGACGCCCAGCCGCAGCACCCGCAGCCCCTTGTCGAGGTCGTGCTCCCACGCCTTCTTGTCCCACTCGACGTGCCGGTCACCGCCCCAGAGGTCATTGACCAGCACGTCCAGCCGCCCGTGGTCCCGCTCGATCCGCTCCACCAGCGCGCGCACCTGGTCCGGCTCCAGATGATCGACCGGTACCGCGATCCCCGTGCCTCCCGCGGCGGTCACCCGCTCCGCCGTCCCCTCGATCGTCTCGGTCGCCCGGCCCACCTCGCTGACGCGGTCCCGCGTCGTCCGCCCCGTGACGTACACGACCGCACCGGCCCGGCCCAGCTCGACCGCCATCGCCCGCCCCGCGCCCCGCGTGGCCCCGGCGACCAGCGCGACCTTCCCCGTCAGCGCCCGCTCCTTCCCGTGTCCGTGCTGCCCGTGGTTGTTCGTACCGTTCCGCTTTTCGCTCTCCATACCGCGAGCCTCACATCCAAACCCGTCACCTCCTGTCCGCTTTTCCGGTGAATTCCGTGTCGGTAACGACCCGGACGGATGCCCGCGCTCCGCGTGCGCCGCCGGGCGGCAAGCTGGATGCTTGACCCTGTGATGGACGAGACGGAGTTCTGGGAGCTCATCGACGACTCCCGCGAGGCGGCCGAGGACGACCCCGAGGAACAGGCCGATCTGCTGATCGAGAGGCTGATGCGGCTCGATCCCGACGCCGTGATCGACTTCGCCCGGCACTTCGAGGCGCGGTACAACCGCGCGTACACCTGGGACCTGTGGGCCGCCGCCGTGATCCTGCTGGACGGCGCGAGCGACGACGCCTTCGACTACTTCCGCTGCTGGCTGATCGGCCAGGGCCGGGAGGTCTTCGAGGGCGCGCTGCACGATCCCGACCGGCTGGCCGACCTGCTCCCGGACTTCGACGAGGAGGAGGACGGCGACGCGGAGGACCTGGGGTACGCGGCGGACGAGGCGTACGAACGCCTCACCGGCACCGTGATGCCCGACCTCGGCATCGCGCCGGCGCCCCGCGAACCCCTCGGCACCGTCATCGACTTCGAGGACGACGCGGCCCTGGAGGAACGCTTCCCCGCCCTGTGGGAACGCTTCCGGGGGGCGTCGTACGGGTAGTCGTACAGATAGTCGTGCGGGTAGCCGTACAGGCAAGAACCTGTCTCATGGCCGAGGCCGGCGGCAGGGTCCCCCAGGCCGCGGTCCGTCCGGCGACAGGGTCCCCCAGGCCGTGGTCCGTCCGGCGGCCGGGGGCCCGCAGGGCGTCTCAGCCCGTGCCGGCCCCCTTCAGCCACCGCCCCATCAGCACATCGTCCACGTACTGCCCCTCCAGCCGGAACTCCCCCGGCAGTACGCCCTCCACCCGGAACCCCGCCGACTCGTACAGCCGCCGGGCCGGCGTGTTGTGCCCCAGCACCCGCAGCGTCATCCGCTCCGCGCCCTCCGCCACCGCCCGGCCGATCGCCGCGTCGAGCAGCGCCCGGGCCACCCCGCGGCCGCGCGCCCACTCGTCCACGGCCAGGCCCTGTATCTGCCGCACATGCGCGTTCGAGGCCAGCGGAATCGGCCGTACCAGGCGCAGGTAACCGGCCGTGCGCCCGTCCGCCTCCGCCACCAGGAAGTCGTCCGGCACGTGCCAGGCGTCGAAGAACGGGTCGTACGGCGGCTCCGGACGCGGCTGGACGGAGTGCAGCGGCGACCAGGTCCGCCTGTCCAGCGCCCCCAGCGCCGCCTCGTCGGCGGGCACGGCGGTACGTACGATCGGCTCGGGCATGCCGGTCACTGTGCCACGCGGGTGCCGCCACGGGCAGTATGGGGACCATGCGGATCGCGATCACCGGTTCGACCGGTCTCATCGGCACGGCGCTCCTGCGGTCACTGCGCGCGGACGGCCACGAAGTGCTGCGCCTCGTCCGGCACGCGCCACGCGCCGCCGACGAAGTGGGCTGGGACCCCGAACGGCAGACGGTCGACGCCGCGTCGCTCGCGGGCTGCGACTCCGTGGTCCACCTCGCGGGCGCCGGCGTCGGCGACCACCGCTGGACGGCCGCCTACAAGAAGCGCATCCGCGACAGCCGGGTGCTCGGCACGGCCGCGCTCGCCGAGGCCCTCGCCTCCCTCGACACCCCGCCGCGCTCCTTCGTCTGCGGCAGCGCGATCGGTTACTACGGCGACACCGGCGACCGCCGGGTGGACGAAACCGCGCCGCCCGGCGACGACTTCCTCGCCAAGGTCTGCGTCGACTGGGAGGCGGCCGCCGACCCGGCCGTCGAAGCCGGTATCCGTACCACCTTCCCGCGCACGGGCCTGGTCGTCTCGCGCACCGGCGGCGCCTGGGGCCGGCTCTTCCCGCTGTTCCGGGCCGGGCTCGGCGGCCGCCTGGGCGACGGCAGCCAGTACTGGTCGTTCATCTCCCTCCACGACCACATCCGCGCCCTGCGCCACCTCATCGACGACGAGACCCTCTCGGGCCCGGTGAACCTCACCGCCCCCGAACCGGTCACCAACCGCGCGGCCACGGCCGCCATGGGCAAGGCCCTGCACCGTCCCACCCTCCTCACCGTCCCCCCACCGGCCCTCCGCCTGGCCCTCGGCGAACTCGCCACCAACATCCTCCAAAGCCAACGAGTCCTCCCCACCCGCCTCTTGTCCACCAACTTCACCTTCACCCACCCGACCATCACTTCGGCGATAGCTTCGGCGCTCGGAACGGCTTAACGGGGCGAGCGAGGCCGGGGCGGGGGTGGCGACGGGGCAAGCGAAGCCTGGCGGGGCGGCGTCGCGGGCCGGGGCGGGCGGCGCGGGGCCGGGGCGGGGGCGGCGCTCTCGTCCCCTGCCCCATCTCCCAAGCCCCGCCTCCGGGGGCCCTCCCCCCCACCCCACCCCCACCCCCCTTGTCGGCGGCTCAGCTCGCGTCGCGTGCCGGTGGCGCGCCTCTCCTCGCATGCCGGTGGCACGGTCCGTACGGCATGCCGGTGGCATGGCCGGCTTGTGAGCCCGTGTGCGACCTCTCGTTCGAATGTGTGGGTATCAGGGGTGCGTGCGAAGGGCATGAGACGTGGGCCGAAACCCCGGCCGACCCAGGGAGGGACCCGTGCCGCGCACCCCCGCTTCCCGAACCCCCTCGTCCGAGCAGGCGTCCCCGGCGGACACCGTGGACGTCGTCATCATCGGTGGTGGAGTGGCCGGCCTGGCCGCCGCGCACCACCTCACCCGCGCCGGCGCCACCGTCGCCGTACTGGAGGCCGCCGACCGCGTCGGTGGCCGCGCGGTCACCGAGGAGCTGGACGGCTTCCGGCTGGACCGGGGCAGTCAGCTCCTGGTCAGCTCCTATCCCGAGCTGAGCAGAACCCCCGCGCTCGGCGACCTCACGCTGCGGCCCTTCGCGCCCGGTATATGGCTGCACAATGGGCGCCGCGCGCAGCGCATCGGGGCTGTGCGGAGCACAAGGGTCGCACTGGCCACAGCGCGCGCCCTTTCGCGCGCCTCTGCACGCCCCTCACCGCGCACCGGCGTCCGTATCCCCTCGCTCTCCGGCCCCCGCCTGCCATCGCCCGGCGGACCGCAGGGCCCCTCGCCCCGTCTCCCCTCGCTCGCGGCCTCCCGGCTCCCCGGCCTCACGACCTCCCGCTTCCCCGGTCTCGGCACCCCCCGACTCCCCGCGCTGCGCGCCCCCCAGGGCACGCAACGGGCTTCCCGCAGCGCCTCGGGCCCGGGACGCGACCAGCCGGTCCACGACGTCCTCTCGCCCCGCGCCGCCGCGCTGCGTCCGTTGCTCACCGCCCTGCTCGGCGATCCCACGCTGCAGGGCTCCAGCCTCGGCGCCGCCCTCACTCTGCGCGCCTTCGCCACCGGGCGGCTGTGTCTGCCGGCGGGAGGTGCGGCGAGCGTCCCCGAGCTGCTCGCCGCCTCGCTGCCGCCGGGCACCGTGCGCACGTCCGTCCGTGCCGTCTCCGTCTCCACCACGCTCGTCACCACCTCCGATCAGCGTCAACTGCGGTGCCGCGCGGCGCTCGTGGCCACGGGAGCGCGCGACGCCGCGGAGCTGCTGCCGGGACTTCGGGTCCCCGACTTCCATCCGGTGACCATGTTGCACCACACCGCCGACACCGCCCTGAGTTATCCACAGGCGCAGGACGCGGCGCTGTTCCTGCCGACCGAGGGGCCGGTGGCGTACAGCTACGTCGCGAGCGCGGTCGACCCCTCGCGCACCCCGCCCGGCAGGCCGCTGATCACCACCGCGGTGCTCGGCTCCGCCGCCACGCTGCCCGCCGGCGCGCTCGACAAGACCGTCCGCCCGCAGCTGGAGCGGCTGTACGGGACCGGCGTCGACGGCTGGCGGCTGCTGGCCGCGCACCATGATCCGTACGCCGTGCCGGCCATGCCCGCGCCGCACGATCCGCTGCGTCCCGTACGCCTGCTGGCCGGGCTGTACGTCTGCGGGGACCACCGCGACACCGGCACGGTCCAGGGCGCGCTGCGCTCGGGCCGCCGGGCCGCACGCGCCCTGCTGCACGACTTCGGCATCCCGGTCCCCGACGACTCGCGCCGCGCCCTCTCCGACGCGGCCTGAGAGACCGCCGGAAGACGGCCCGGCCCGACGACCGTCGGAAGAGGCCCCCGCCCCACCGGCCAACATCAGCGGACCGCACCACGCCGCGGGGGCGGGGGGCCCCCCCCCCCCCCCCGCCCCCCCCCCCCCCCCCCGACCCCCCCCCCCCCCCCCCCCCGGGGGGGCGGGGCCCCCCCCCCCCCCCCCCCCCCCCGCCGCCCCGCTCCGTACCGCCCGCGCCTCACCCCAGCGCGGTCACCTTGTCCCGGTACCCGCGTACGGGGGCGGCGTCCCGGTACGGCTCCAGTCTGCGTTCGAAGTCCCGTACGTACTCATGCACGCGTACGGACCGCATCTCCGCCGCCTGTACCGCCGCCTCGGCGCCCAGCGTGCACGCCTGCTCCAGTTCGCCCAGGCCCAGCCGGGCGGTCGCCAGCACCAGGCGGCAGAGCAGCCGGCTGCGGGCGAAGCCGGCACCGCGCAGCTGCAGCGAGCGTTCGGCGTGCTGGGCGGCCGCGCGGTACTGCTGGAGATCGCGGTGGCAGTGCCCGAATTCGTCCGCGAGCTGGGCTTCGTCGAAGAAGCGCGCCCAGTGCGGGACCTCGTCCCCGGGGCGCGCGGCCTCCAGTGCCCGTTCGGCGCGGGCCAGGGACGCGGTGCAGGCGCGTACCTCGCCCAGTACGGCGTGCCCGCGTGCCTCGGCCGCGTGCAGCAGCGCCTGGACCAGCGGCGGAGGCCCGCTGCCGATGCCCTGCTGGGCCACCCGCGCCAGCTGGACGGCCTCCCGGCCGTGCCCGAGGTACACCGCCTGCCGGCTCATCGTGATCAGGACGTAGCTGCCGTACGCGCGGTCTCCGGCGGCCTGCGCCAGCCGCAGCGCCTGGACGAAGTACCGCTGCGCGAGGCCGTGCGCGGTGATGTCGTACGAGGTCCAGCCGGCCAGCCGGGTCAGGTCGGCGACGGACGAGAAGAGCCGCCGCCCGATGGCCTCGCTGTACGCGCCGCGCAGCATGGGCTCGGCCTCGTGTTCCAGGTAGCGCACCAGTGCCTGGCGCGCGTGCCCGCCGCCGTACGCGTGGTCCAGCGTCCGGAAGAGCTCGCCGACCGACCGCAGTGCCGCGATGTCGCCGGCCGAGACGCGGTAGCCGTGCGCGGGGTCCGGGCGCTCCGGGCGGCGCTGGCGGGGCACTCCTGTACGCAGCTGTGACGGTACTCGGGGGCCCGGCGGCTCGGGGCCCGGTTCGCCGCGTGCGACCCGTTCGTCGGCGCGTCCGATGAGCCAGTCGCGGCTGGGCACCACCAGCCCTGCCGGGGTGAACGCGATCTTCCGCAGTTCGGCGTGGCTGCCGGAGTCCTTGCGCCACAGTCCGCTGACGATGTCGACCGCCTCCGCGGGGCTCGCGGCGAATTCGAGACCCGCGTATACGGGTGCGCAGGCGTCCAGACCCAGGTCCTGCGCCGAGAGCCGGCGTCCGAGGCGGCGGGTGAAGACCTCGGCGATCAGTGCGGGGGTGGTGCCGCGGGGCTGCTGGCCGCGCAGCCATCTGGTCACCGATGTCTTGTCGTAGCGCAGGTCGAGCCCGTGTTCCAGCCCCAGCTGGTCCACCCGGCGGGCCAGACCGGCATTGGAGAATCCCGCCTCCGCGATCAGCGAGGCGAGTCTGCGATTGGGTGTGCGTTGCGGCGATCCCTCAAGCTGTGGGCCTGGGTCGGGTCGTTCCGTCATCAGCTTTACGGTCTCCTGCCTTCCGGGCCGCGCCACCCGGGCCCGGTCGACACCGTCCGGCGCTTTCGCCCTCCTGGAACGGCGTGAATGTAGCGGCCCACAGAGGAGTTCCGGCCAGGTTCCCTTCGCGTTCATCCGATCGTGTGAGCACAGCGCCGCGGGCCGACGCGGTCCCAGTAAGCCCCGACGGAAGCCCTGCCTCTCCCGCCCTGTCCGTACCGTCCGTCACATCTGCATCACTCACGTCGCGACGCCCGCCACCCGTCGCCCGTACCGTCCCGCCACCGCCCGCGTCCGGCCGCCCGTACCGCCTCCTCACCGGCCGCCCTCGGGCGTTTCCGGGCACGGCCGTACAGTGGTGACGGGCGCGATGGATGCAATAAGAGGAGCCGCCATGAGTGAGCTGCGCTTTGTCCGGATGGGCTTCGGCGCCGACGCCGTGGAGTACACGACGGCGTGGCAGGAGCAGCGCCGGGTGCACGCCGCCCGGTTCGCCGACGAGATCCCGGACACCTGTCTGCTGCTGGAACACCTGCCCGTGTATACGGCGGGCCGGCGTACGGCGGACAGCGAGCGCCCCCTGGACGGCACCCCCGTCATCGACGTGGACCGCGGCGGGAAGATCACCTGGCACGGTCCTGGGCAGCTGGTCGGTTACCCGATCCAGAAGCTGCCGCGGCCGGTCGACGTGGTGGCGCACGTGCGCCGCCTCGAGGAGGCCCTGATCGGGGTGGCCGCCGAGTTCGGCGTGGAGACCTCCCGGGTCGAGGGCCGCAGCGGTGTGTGGGTGCTGGGCGATCCGATCGAGCAGCGCGCTGCCCTGGGCGGCCTGAACCTGGACTTCGACCCGCGCGTCAACGACGAGCTGTTCGACCCCCGGCTGAACGGCCCGGAGTACGCCCCGTCCAACGCCGGGCAGCGCCGCGAGGACCGCAAGCTGGCCGCGATCGGTATCCGGGTGGCGAAGGGCGTGACGATGCACGGCTTCGCGCTGAACGTGAACCCGGACAACACCGAGTTCGACAAGATCGTCCCGTGCGGCATTCGCGACGCGGGCGTGACGTCGCTCTCGAACGAGCTGGGCCGCGAGGTCACCATCGACGAGGTGCTGCCGGTCGCCGAGAAGCATCTGCGGGACGTCCTGGAGAACGCCGAGCTGCTGCCCCGCGCCGTCTGATCCGGCCCGCCGGCGGCCGCCACGAGCGGGCTCCGGCGGAATGCAGCCCGCCAGTAGTGGGTTGCGCAGCACGTAAAGACGTGCGAATAACGGGCGTACCCTGGGTACGCCGAAGAAACGAAGCTTAGGGAGCCGGAGTGTCCGCTGTCGCACCCGACGGACGCAAGATGCTGCGCCTGGAGGTCCGGAACAGCCAGACCCCCATCGAGCGCAAGCCCGAGTGGATCAAGACCCGGGCGAAAATGGGCCCCGAGTACAACCACCTGCAGGGCCTGGTGAAGAGCGAGGGCCTGCACACGGTCTGCCAGGAGGCGGGCTGCCCCAACATCTTCGAATGCTGGGAGGACCGCGAGGCGACCTTCCTCATCGGCGGTGACCAGTGCACGCGCCGCTGCGACTTCTGCCAGATCGACACCGGCAAGCCGCAGGAGCTGGACCGCGACGAGCCGCGCCGGGTGGCCGAATCCGTACAGACCATGGGTCTGCGGTACGCCACGATCACCGGTGTGGCCCGGGACGACCTGGAAGACGGCGGGGCCTGGCTGTACGCCGAGACCGTCCGCCAGATCCACGGCCTGATGCCCGACACGGGTGTCGAGCTGCTGATCCCGGACTTCAACGCCGAGCCCGACCAGCTGGCCGAGGTCTTCTCCTCGCGCCCCGAGGTGCTCGCCCACAACGTGGAGACGGTGCCGCGGATCTTCAAGCGGATCCGCCCCGGCTTCCGTTACGAGCGCTCCCTCAAGGTCATCACGGAGGCCCGCAACGACGGCCTGGTGACCAAGTCGAACCTGATCCTGGGCATGGGCGAGACCCGTGAGGAGATCAGCGAGGCGCTGCAGGACCTGTACGACGCCGGCTGCGAGCTGATCACGATCACGCAGTACCTGCGCCCGACGGTGCGGCACCACCCGGTGGACCGCTGGGTGAAGCCGCAGGAGTTCGTCGAGCTGCAGGAGGAGGCGGAGGAGATCGGCTACAAGGGCGTCATGTCCGGGCCGCTCGTCCGCTCCTCGTACCGGGCCGGCCGGCTCTACCAGCAGGCGATGGACAAGCGCGCGGAGGAAGCGGAGCGCCCGGCGGTGTGATCGCCTGCCGGCAGGTGGCGTGATCGCCATCGGGAAGCGCCCGCATGGTGGGCACGTGGCCATCGCGCCACGTCGATCACCATCGGGCGCCGCCCGTCCGCGTGACCACCTACGCGTTCTTTGCATTCGCGAGCGGTCTTCTCGGGCCCCGACGATGTGAATCCCGGCACACGCCGGACGGCGCGGTCCGTACTTCTCCCAGGCGGGAGCGGTACGGGCCGCGCCGACGTTTCATGGGCGTTTGACCGTACGGTCATCCGTTGGTAACACCTATCCGTGACGCTTTCAGTGACGATGGATGCACGCACCGTTCACACTCCCGCTGTTCCCACCACCCTGAAGGGGACTCACGCCATGCAGGCCGCGCCCGTCCGCGCCACCGCTCTGCCGATCCCGTCCGTCTCCGGCGCCCTGCGCGCCGTGGAGTCGCTGCTGATGCGCAATGGTCAGCGCACCGCCCGCCGGAATGCCTGGACCGCGGTCCTCGAGGACCGCCGCCGCGCCGAGGACCGGCGGGCCGCCCAGCACGTACTGGAGGCCGCGGCGACCCGGAGCACCTCGGCCACGTAAACTTCCGTACATGGCGAGGAAGGAAAACGCAGACACTGCGAACCAGGGGCGGCTCAAGCAGATCGCCCTGACCTACAAGATGACCCGTCGGGTCGACTCCAAGGTCGGTCTTGTCGTCGCGGGCGTGGGCATCGTCGTATTCGGCGTTCTCCTTGCCATCGGCTTCCTGATCGGCCACCCCGTGTACGCCGGCATCCTGGGCTTCCTGCTGGCGTTCCTGGCGATGGCGATCGTCTTCGGCCGGCGCGCCGAGAAGGCCGCCTTCGGCCAGATGGAAGGCCAGCCGGGTGCGGCGGCCGCCGTCCTGGAGAACATCGGCCGCGGCTGGTCGGTGACGCCCGCCGTGGCGATGAACCGCAACCAGGACGTCGTGCACCGCGCGGTCGGCAAGCCCGGCATCGTGCTCGTCGGCGAGGGCAACCCGAACCGGCTCCGTGGCCTGCTGGCCGCGGAGAAGAAGCGGATGGCCCGGACGGCCTCCGAAGCGCCGGTCCACGACTTCGTGGTCGGTGACGGCGAGGGCCAGATCCCGCTGAAGAAGCTGCGTACGACGCTGCTGAAGCTGCCGCGCACGCTGACCGGCCCCCAGGTGACGGCCACCAACGACCGGCTGAAGGCGCTCGGCGACCTGATGAGCAACATGCCGGTGCCGAAGGGGCCGATGCCCAAGGGCGCGCGGATGCCGAAGGGCGGTCGGATGCGGTGACGCCGCTGACGCCTTCGCCGTCCGTCTGACGACACGAGACGACACGAAGCGGGGGGGGGGCCGGGGGGGGGGGGCGGGGGGGGGGGGTGGGTGGGGGGGGGGGGGGGGCGGGGGGGGGGGCGCCCCCCCCCCCGCGGGGGGGGGGGGGGGGCCCGGGGGC
>NZ_JBITXL010000003.1:825496-851135 GCF_044544685.1 Streptomyces sp. NPDC053542 | reverse complement strand
GGGGGCGCGCCCCCCCGGCGGGGGGGGGGGCCCCCCCCCCCCCGGGGGGGCGCCCCCCCCCCCCCCCCCCCCCCCCCCCCCCCCCCCCCGCCGCCCCCCCCCCCCCCGCGGCTCTGCCCGGGTACCGCGGCGCGCGGCCCACCGAGGGGCGCGCCGCGCGGATCACCAGGCTTCGCTGTACTTCTTCTCCGCCGGGAGGAAGATCCACAGCGCGAGGTAGACGAGGAACTGCGGGCCGGGCAGCAGACACGACAGCACGAAGATCACGCGCATCGTGGTGGGGGTCGTGCCGAAGCGCCGGGCCAGACCCGCGCAGACTCCGGCGATCATCCTGTTGTTGCGGGGGCGGACCAGTGCGGCAGCCATGGGGCTCGACTCCTTGCTCGGTTGCTCGGTGCTCGGTTTCCGGGGTGCCCTTCCGGTGCGGCCCGGTAACTCCACGCTAGGTCCGCGAGCCGGACAGGGCGTCGGCCTGCGGAGCGAGACCGACCCTGGGGATCGTCGGGGTCGCCCCCGCCCCCGCGTACTCCCGGCGGCGGAGCCGGGCCCTGACCCCGGGGACGATCAGGAGGTGCGCCAGCGCCACCCCCAGCGTGTTCAGCAGCACCACGTCCACGTCCGGCACCCGCCCCGGCACCGTGCTCTGCAGCACCGCGACGGCGAACGCGATCATCGCGCCCGTGAAGACCGTACGGGTGAAGGACCCCAGCGCCGAGGCGGTCAGCCGGCCGCCCGCGAGCGGCAGCAGCACGCCCAGCGGCGCCATCAGCAGCACCGCGGCGCCCAGCTGGTGCACGGCCTCCCAGGGCCCCAGCGCCAGCGCGCCCCGGATCGTCTCCAGGGGGCGGAGATTAGCGGCCGGTACCCAGGGCACCGCGCGTGGACGCAGCATCACCGAGTAGACGATCGACAGGTGCGCCAGAAGAAGGACGAAGCCCGCGGCGCGCATACGGAAACCGGCCGTTGTGCCGGGGCCATGACGCTGCACACCCGCCCAGACGCCGCTATCGGCGGCGGCGGTTCCGTGCGGGACGTCACAGCGGCGGCACAGCGGGAGCCGGACCGGTGACGGGCTCAGCCCTCGGCGTCCGCCCCGTCCGGAGCCGGTACCGGGCTGCCCCAGTCGGTGTGCTGGGCGATGTCCGGGTGGCGCAGGACGGCGTCGGAGCAGTCGTACCGGCGGGGGGCCGCGTCGTCCGGGCCGCCGAGCACCGCCGCCCGCTTCCCGTCCACCGGCAGCCGCGTCCCGTACGTGCACACCAGCTGTGCGAGCGCGAACGACGGCAGGTCCTCGGGGCGGATGTTCAGCCGCAGCGCGTCGTCCGGATCGTCCGCGCGCGGCCCGGAGACCGTCAGGTCGTCCGGTACCGCCGTGTCGAAGCCCGCGTCCTCCTCGCCGGGCGCGGGCCGCTGCCGCAGCTCGTCCAGGAGCGTACGGGCCACCTCGGGCCGGTCCTCGGACGTACCGCCCTTGGGCAGCGACACGGTCCGCTCCACCGGTACCAGCGCCGAGCTGCACACCAGGTAGATCCTGACCGGGTCGCCGACCGGCACCTCGGGCACCCCGGCCGGCTCCTCGGCCCGGCAGCTCACCCGCGAGGGCGCGCCGCCCGCGTCCACCGGCACCGACGTGCCGCGGATGCCGCAGCCGGCGGCCGTGAGGGCGAGCGCCAGGAGCGCGGCGGCCCGCCGGACCGGCCGCCCCGTGGCCCGCCTCATCGCTCACCCTCCGCGGTCGTGCTGCCGTCGCCGTCGCCGTCCTGCTGCTTCCGCTCGGTGTCCCCGTCCTCCGTGAGCCGTGAGGCGTCCCTCGGGAGCCGCAGGGAGAAGACCGCGCCGCCCTCCTCGGAGTTGGCGGCCGTGATCTCGCCGCCGTGGATGTGCGCGTTCTCCAGGGCGATGGACAGGCCCAGGCCCGAGCCCTCCGACCGCGGCCGGGAGGCGCTGGCCTTGTAGAACCGGTCGAAGACGTGCGGCAGCACCTCTTCCGGGATGCCGGGCCCGTGATCCCGTACGCGTACGAGCAGCCACTCGCCCTCCGTACGCACGGAGACCCGCACGGGCGACCCGCCGTGCTTGAGCGCGTTGCCGATCAGGTTCGCCAGGATCACGTCCAGGCGGCGCGGGTCCAGCCGCGCCATAATGCCGCGCTCGGCGTCCAGCTCCACCGCGTCCAGCCAGGCCCGCGCGTCGATGCACGCGGTCACCTGGTCGGCGACGTCCACGTCGTCCAGGACCAGCCGCGCCGTCCCCGCGTCGAAGCGGGTGACCTCCATCAAGTTCTCCACCAGGTCGTTCAGCCGCCGGGTCTCGCTGACCACGAGCTGTACCGCGGGCGCGATCATCGGGTCCAGAGCGTCGGCCTCGTCCTCCAGGACCTCCGTGACGGCCGTGATCGCGGTCAGCGGCGTCCGCAGCTCGTGCGACATGTCCGCGACGAACCGCCGCGAGGACGCCTCCCGGGCACTCAGCTCCTCCACCCGCTGCTGCAGCCGCTCGGCGGTCCGGTTGAACGTACGGGAGAGATCGGCCAGCTCGTCGGTGCCGGTCACCCGCAGCCGGGTGTCCAGCTTGCCCTCGCCCAGCTCGCGCGCGGCCGTGCCGAGCCGCTGCACGGGCCGCAGCACGGTCGTCGCGGCGGCCTGCGCCAGCAGCGCCGAGCCCACCAGCGCGAGCAGCGTCGCCACCCCCAGTGACCAGGCGAGGGAGTTGAGATCCTGCCGCTCGGTGGCCAGCGACTTCAGCATGTAGCCGGTCGGGCCGCCGCCGATCATCTTCGCCCCGGCCACGAAGTACGGGCCGTCGTCGATCTCCTGCCGCTGCCAGTACAGGTGGTACGCCGCCTTGTTCGACGCGTCCACCGGCCGGCGCTGCTCCACGGCCTTCTGCAGCGACTTCGGCACGGTCGTGAGGTTGAGCAGGTCCTTGTCGGTGGTGGCGGCGCATGGCTTGCCCGCGCTGTCCTCGGCGATCAGCAGGACCGCGTAGTTCTGCGGGCCCGCGGCCATCTGGCGCGCGGCGTCCCGCAGTTCCTCGCAGGCCGGGTGGAGCGGCAGCGACCGCGTGCGCTCCGCGAGCTGGGTGCGGAAGTCCTTCAGCGCGGCGTTCTGCGTGCGGTCCAGCACGGTGTTGCGGTTGAGCCAGTACGCGATGCCGGACGCCGAGACCGCCGCGGTCAGCGCCACCAGCGCGAAGACCACGACCAGCCGCAGCCGCAGGCTCGTCCAGCGCAGCAGGCCCGAGGCGACGCCGCGCAGCCGGCCCGGGGCCGGTTCGCTCACTGCGGAGTGTCCAGCCGGTAACCGACCCCGCGGACCGTGCGGATCAGCGTCGGGGAGGACGGCACGTCCTCCACCTTGGCGCGCAGCCGCTGTACGCAGGCGTCCACCAGGCGCGAGTCGCCGAGGTAGTCGTGCTCCCACACCAGGCGGAGCAGCTGCTGTCTGGACAGCGCCTGCCCGGGCCGGCGGCTCAGCTCCAGCAGCAACCGCAGCTCGGTCGGCGTCAGTTGCAGATCCTCGCCGTTCTTGGTGACGGTCATCGCCGAACGGTCGATGACCAGCGACCCGAATGTCGCCGAATCGCTCGACTCGCGTTCGCCGCGGCGCAGCACCGCCCGGATGCGGGCGTCCAGCACCCGCCCCTGCACCGGCTTGACGACATAGTCGTCCGCGCCGGACTCCAGTCCGACGACCACATCGATGTCGTCGTTGCGTGCGGTCAGCAGGATGATGGGCAGTTGGTCCGTACGGCGGATCCGCCGGCACACCTCGAAACCGTCGATCCCCGGCAGCATCACGTCCAGGACGATCAGGTCGGGGCGCTGCTCACGCAGCAGTTTCAGGCCGTCCTCGCCCGTCGCCGCGGTCACCACACGGTGACCCTGGCGGGACAGCGAGAGTTCGAGGGCCGTGCGGATGGCGTCGTCGTCCTCGATCAGCAACAGGAAAGGCACGTGCGCCATTCTGGCGCATGGCACGGCCGGACTTCGACCGACGGCGTCCCGCGCACCGCCTCGCAGGCGCCCCACCTGCACCGGCGTACGCCCGAAGCGGGCGCTGTGAACCTCGCGCGGCCCCCTGTGACAGGGCTGTGACAGTCGGCGGACAACGCGATGAAACTGCCGCGGCAGAGTTTCTGGCACCGGGTGGGAAAGACGGCCCGGGGACGTGGATGAACGAGCCGGCTCTACCGACGGGGGGCGCGAGATGAACACACTGCACAGCACCGCCAACAGCGCAGTAATCACGCGGCTCCACGACGTCGTACGGGCCGGGGAGAAGTCCGGTGCCGCGATCGGGCGGGGGTGCGCTCGCGGCACCGGGCGTCAGCGGCAGGCGTTCTTCGTGACGCCGGTCGAGGCCGTTGACACCGTCGTGGGGGGAAACGACCGGGGGACCGACGGGGGAAGCGCGTACGGGGAGGCCACGGAGGAGCGGAGCGCCGCGTCGCCGGCGGTGGACAGCGAAGCCGAGTTCACCGCCTACGTCCAGGAGCGCCGCGCCTCCCTGTACGCCACTGCCTACCACCTGACCGGTGACCGTCACGAGGCCGAGGACCTGCTGCAGAGCGCGCTGTTCTCGACCTACCGGGCGTGGGACCGGATCAGCGACAAGGGGGCGGTCGGCGGGTACCTGCGCCGCACGATGACCAACCTGCACATCAGTGCCTGGCGTCGGCGGAAGCTGAACGAGTACCCGACCGAGGAGCTGCCGGAGACGGCAGGCGACCACGACGCGATGCGCGGCACCGAGCTGCGCGCCGTGCTGTGGCAGGCGCTGGTCAAGCTGCCCGAGACGCAGCGCACGATGCTCGTCCTGCGCTACTACGAGGGCCGGACGGACCCGGAGATCGCCGACATACTGAACATCAGCGTCGGCACGGTGAAGTCGAGCATCTGGCGTTCGCTGCGGCGGCTGCGCGAGGACGACGTCCTCAGCTTCGGCCGTGACCAGCAGGAGTCCTTCGGCGAGCTGGTGGCCTGAGGGACCGGCCCGAGGGGGGCCGGGAAGACGGGGGAAGACGGGGAAAAGCGGGGAAGACGGGGGACCGCAGGGGGACACGGGGGAAGAAAGAGCGGGAACCGGCAGCCGGGGGGTCTGCCGATTCCCGCTCTTTCATGCTGTCCGCCTCTGTTTTCCGGTTCACGCCGCCCGCTTCATGCCGCCCGCGCTTCATGCCGCCCGCGCTTCATGCCGCCCGTGCGCCGGTGGCGTCCGCCGCGGCTATCCGGGCCAGCGCCTCGGGCTTCGCGCAGGCGTACGCGCCCAGGGCCGTCTGCCGCGCCACCACGGACCGCTCGGCGCGCAGCAGCCGCAGCCCCCGGCGCACCAGATACCCCGCGGGCTTGCGGGCCTCGCGCAGGTCCCGCAGGAGCCGTCGCCGGAAGGTCGTGGTGGCCCTGCCGCGCAGGCACAGCGCGTCGGCCAGTACTCCCGCCGCCCGGCAGCCGGCGACGATCTCCGCCGCGAAGATGCCCTCGGCGATGAAGAGCGGCGCCCCCGCCAGCTCCAGCTTGCCCTCGCCGACCCGGGAACTGCTGGCGAGGTCGTACTCGGGGACGGCCGTGCGGCCCGTACGGCACAGCTCCTCGACGGCCGCGAGCGCGGCGGCCGCGTCCCACGAGAGCGGCGAGTCCCAGTCGGCGCCGCCGCCGTCCGGGAGCTGCGGCAGGGAGGCGTCCGTGCCCTCCTTGTAGAAGTCGTCCAGGCGCAGCACGGGCAGGCCGGTGCGGGCGGCGAGGGAGGACTTTCCGGAGCCGGAGGGGCCGGTCAGCAGGATGACGCGGGCGGACGGTGCACCGAGGAGAAAGCTCACGGGCACTCATTGTCCCGCATTCGCCCGTGTGAGCTACCCCGGCCGCACAAGGTGGAATGTGGACACATCCGTCAACTACTCTGCGCATCCGACCCATTACGTACGATCAGGACACCGGCGGCGGTGCGGCGGTCGGCATCGCCGCCGCCACGCGATCCACAGGCAGGTGCTCATGGCCTCTCACGCACGTCCTCTCCACCAGCGCCGCACCGCGCGCGGGCTGCTGCTGCGCGCCGGGCTGGCGGTGTCCGTGGCGGGCGCCGCACTCGCCGCCGGCGCGCCGTCCGCCACCGCCGCCGACGGGAAGTCCGACCCGGCGAGCCTGGAGGACATCCGGGCGGCCACGAAGTCCACGGTCGGCGCGCTGCAGCAGGCCACCGCCAGCGGCCTGGGCACGGTCAAGAACCTCCGCCTGAACCCCCTCGCGGGCACCGGCAGCGACCCGCTGAACAACGCCGTCGGCACCCAGATCGCCGACTTCAAGCCGATCAGTACGGCGGTGCTGACGGCGCCGCTGGCCAGCGGCGCGTCGCTGGCCCAGCTGCCCGTCGTGGGCCAGCTGGCGCAGGGCCTGCCGGGCTAGGGCGGGCAGTACGCGAAGGGCGCCCGCAGCCGTCCGTGCGTACGGCTGCGGGCGCCTCACGTGCGCTGTGCGGCGTTCTCAGACGCCCATCGGGTGCCAGACCGTCTTGGTCTCCAGGAAGGCCAGCATGCGGCCGGTGCCGGGGTCGGCGGCCCAGTCCACAGCCTGTGGACGCAGAACGCGCTTCAGGTTGTCCGCGGCCGCCGTCTCCAGCGCGGTCGCCTCCGCCGCGTCGCCGGACACGCCCGCGAGGTCGATCGCGTTGACGTCCTGGTGCGCGGCCAGCGGCCCGGCGATCTCCGCCGTACGGCCCGACAGCACGTTCACCACGCCGCCCGGCAGGTCGGACGTGGCCAGCACCTCGCCGAGCGACAGAGCGGGGAGCGGCGCCTTCTCGCTCGCCACCACCACGACGGTGTTACCGGTGACGATCGCCGGCGCGATCACCGACACGAGCCCCAGGAACGAGGACTCCTGCGGCGCGAGGACGGCCACCACACCGGTCGGCTCCGGGGTGGAGAGGTTGAAGTACGGTCCCGCGACCGGGTTGGCGCCGCCCGCGATCTGGGCGATCTTGTCGGACCAGCCCGCGTACCAGACCCAGCGGTCGATCGCCGCGTCCACCTGCGCCGCCGCCTTGGACTTCGAGAGCCCCTCGGCGTCCGCGACCTCCGCGGTGAACTGCTCGCGGCGGCCCTCCAGCATCTCGGCGATCCGGTACAGGATCTGGCCGCGGTTGTACGCGGTGGCGCCCGACCAGCCGCCGAACGCCTTACGGGCCGCGACCACCGCATCGCGGGCGTCCTTGCGGGAGGAGAGGGGCGCGTTGGCCAGCCACTTCCCCTTAGAGTCCGTCACTTCGTACACCCGTCCGCTCTCGGACCGGGGGAACTTGCCCCCGACGTACAGCTTGTAGGTCTTGAGGACGGAGAGCCGTTCAGACATTGAGGTACGCCTCCAGACCGTGCCGGCCGCCCTCGCGGCCGAAGCCCGACTCCTTGTAGCCGCCGAACGGCGAGGCCGGGTCGAACTTGTTGAACGTGTTGGACCAGACGACGCCCGCGCGCAGCTTGCCCGCCATCCAGAGGCTGCGGGAGCCCTTCTCGGTCCAGATGCCCGCCGACAGGCCGTACGGCGTGTTGTTCGCCTTGGCCACGGCCTCCTCCGGCGTACGGAAGGTCAGCACCGACAGCACCGGTCCGAAGATCTCCTCGCGGGCGATCCGGTGCGCCTGCGTGACGCCGGTGAAGAGGGTCGGCGCGAACCAGTACCCCTCGCCGGGCAGTTCGCAGGCCGGCGCCCAGCGCTCGGCGCCCTCCGCCTCGCCCGCCGCGGCCAGCTCCTTGATGCGGCCGAGCTGCTCGGCGGAGTTGATCGCGCCGATGTCGGTGTTCTTGTCCAGCGGGTCGCCGACCCGCAGCGTCTGCATCCGGCGCTTGAGCGCGTCCAGCACCTCGTCCTGGACCGACTCCTGGACCAGCAGCCGGGAGCCCGCGCAGCAGACGTGGCCCTGGTTGAAGAAGATGCCGTTGACGATGCCCTCGACGGCCTGGTCGAGCGGCGCGTCGTCGAAGACGATGTTCGCGGCTTTGCCGCCCAGCTCCAGGGTGAGCTTCTTGTCCGTCCCCGCGACCGTACGCGCGATGGCCTTGCCGACCTCGGTGGAGCCGGTGAAGGCGACCTTGTTGACGTCCGGGTGCGCGACCAGCTCGGCGCCGGTGGAGCCGTCGCCGGTCAGGATGTTGACGACGCCCTTGGGCAGCCCGGCCTGGCGGCAGATGTCCGCGAAGAAGAGCGCGGAGAGCGGGGTGGTCTCGGCGGGCTTCAGGACGACCGTGTTACCGCAGGCCAGCGCCGGGGCGATCTTCCACGCCAGCATCAGCAGCGGGAAGTTCCAGGGGATGACCTGCCCGGCCACGCCCAGCGGCTTCGGGTCCGGGCCCAGGCCCGCGTGGCCGAGCTTGTCCGCCCAGCCCGCGTAGTAGAAGAAGTGCGCGGCGACCAGCGGCAGGTCGGCGTCGCGGGACTCCTTGATCGGCTTGCCGTTGTCCAGCGACTCCAGCACCGCCAGCTCGCGCGAGCGCTCCTGGATCAGCCGCGCGATGCGGAAGAGGTACTTGGCGCGCTCGGCACCGGGCAGCGCCGACCACTTCTCGAACGCCTTGCGCGCGGCCTTCACCGCGCGCTCGACGTCGGCGGCACCGGCCTGCGCGACCTCGGAGAGGACCTCCTCGTTCGCGGGCGAGACGGTCTTGAAGACCTTGCCGTCGGCCGCCTCGGCGAACTCGCCGTCGATGAACAGGCCGTACGACGGCGCGATGTCGACGACCGCGCGCGACTCCGGCGCGGGTGCGTACTCAAAAGTCATGGCGATCAGTCCACCGTCACGTAGTCGGGGCCGGAGTAGCGGCCGGTACCGAGCTTCTGGCGCTGCATCAGCAGGTCGTTGAGGAGGCTGGAGGCGCCGAACCGGAACCAGTCCGCGGTCAGCCACTCCTCGCCCAGCGTCTCGTTGACCATGACCAGGTACTTGATCGCGTCCTTGGACGTGCGGATGCCGCCGGCCGGCTTCACGCCGACCTGCACGCCGAGCTGGGCGTGGAAGTCGCGGACGGCCTCCAGCATCAGCAGGGTGACCGGGGGAGTGGCGTTGACGCCGACCTTGCCGGTGGAGGTCTTGATGAAGTCGGCGCCCGCGAGCATCGCGAGCCAGGAGACGCGGCGGACGTTGTCGTACGTCTGGAGCTCACCGGTCTCGAAGATGACCTTGAGGTGCGCCGCGCTGCCGTCCGCGCGGACGCACGCCTCCTTGACGGCCCGGATCTCCTCGAAGACCTCCAGGTACCGGCCGGAGAGGAACGCGCCCCGGTCGATCACCATGTCGATCTCGTCGGCGCCGGCCGCGACCGCGTCCCGGGTGTCGGCGAGCTTCACCGGCAGCGCGGCGCGGCCCGCGGGGAACGCGGTGGCCACGGACGCGACGTGGATGCCGGAGGCGCCCAGCGCGTCCTTGGCGGTCGCCACCATGTCCGGGTACACGCAGATCGCGGCGACCTTGGGCACGGTGCGGTCCGTGGGATCGGGGCTGACGCCCTTGGCGCACAGGGCCCGGACCTTGCCCGGGGTGTCGGCGCCTTCGAGCGTCGTCAGGTCGATCATCGAGATGGCGAGGTCGATGGCGTACGCCTTCGCCGTGTTCTTGATCGAGCGGGTGCCGAGCGCGGCGGCGCGGGCTTGCAGCCCGACGGCGTCGACGCCCGGGAGGCCGTGGAGGAAGCGGCGCAGCGCACCGTCGTTGGCGGTCACGTCCGCCATCGACGCCAGACGCCCCGCGGCTTCCTTGCCGTATGCGGGAACAGTGGTGGGCATGGTCACGAGGGGAGCATATCTACGCGCGTAGTGACAGGACACCCCCGCCGTGGGGCGGTGATGCATCGATGCCGGACCGCAACGTCCGAATGCCGGACTCTCGGGCACAATCGCCCCTATGACGAGCCCGGACAACTCCTCCAGTACGCCCACGCAGCCCTACGCGGACCGCAGTTACCGGTCGCCCGCCGCCCTCGTCGGCGGCGTCCTGCTGCTCGCGCTGCTCGCCTGGCTGGGCATCGACGCGCTGGTGCACGGCACCGGGCGCACCCGCCTGCTGGGGGCGTCCGGGCTGCTGTTCGCCGTGCCGCTGGTGACCGCGTTCACGCTGCGGCCCGTGGTCCGCGCGAACGAGGACCGGCTCACCGTACGGAATCCCTTCCGCACGATCGTGCTGCCCTGGGCCTCGGTGGACGACCTGCGCGCGTCCTTCTCCTGCGAGGTGTTCGCGGGCGACAAGAAGTACCAGCTGTGGTCGATCCCGGTCTCGCTGCGGCAGCGCAAGCGGGCGAACCGCGCCTCGGCGAAGGCCGCGGGGGCGGCTGGGCGCGGCGATGAGCCGGTCGAGGTGCGGCGTGCGTCGGCGGACCGGGCGCTGGACGAGCTGCGGGAGTTGCGCGAGCGCAACGCCGACCGGGAAACGGCTCAGGGGCCCGTCACGGTCCGCTGGTCGTACGAGGTCATCGCGCCGATCGTGGTCGGCGGGGTCGCGCTCGTGCTGCTCGCCGCGCTGTAGCGAACGGCGGGGCCGGGGGTGGGCGGTGCTGTCCGGACCCCGGGTGCCGCGCCGTCGTGGCCGGGCGCGCAGTTCCCCGCGCCCCTGAAGGGCGCGCCTGAAAAGCGCGCTGCTGTCGGGCCACGGGCCGGCAGAACAAGCCCGTCCGGCGTTTGAGGACGAGCCCGTCAGGGCGATCAGGGGGCCGGGGCGCAGGCCCCGGTTTCGGGAAGGGGCGGGGACGGGGAAAAACCCCGCTCCGCCCCCCCACCGGCGGTCAGAGCCCGGCCGCGGCCGCCAGGTCGCCCTTCACCGCGGAAAGCGCCGCCTCCGCGGCGACCCGCGCCTCCGGGAGCCCGTCCCGGGACGTCACCGGGACCACGGCCTCCAGGTAGCACTTGAGCTTCGGCTCGGTGCCGCTGGGGCGGACGACGACCCGGCCCGAGGCGACGGACCCCGCACCCGACAGGGTGTACCGCAGGCCGTCGGTCGGCGGCAGCGTCTCCGTGCCCCGCGACAGGTCCTCGGCCGCGGCCACCGTGAGCCCGCCGAGCGCGGCCGGCGGCTGCTCGCGCAGCCGGCGCATCGCGTCGGCGATGACGGACAGGTCCTCGACCCGTACGGAGAGCTGGTCCGTGGCGTGCAGCCCGTGCTCCACGGCCAGGTCGTCCAGCAGGTCGGTCAGCGTGCGCCCGTCCCGCTTGAGGACGGCCGCGAGCTCGGTGATCAGCAGCGCCGCCGTGATGCCGTCCTTGTCCCGCACCCCGGCCGGGTCCACCGCGTAGCCCAGCGCCTCCTCGAAGGCGTACCGCAGGCCGTCGACGCGGGCCAGCCACTTGAAGCCGGTCAGCGTCTCCGTGTACGGCAGGCCGGCCGCCGCGGCGATCCGGGAGAGCAGCGAGGAGGAGACGATCGTCGTGGCGAGCGTGCCCTGCGCGCCCGAGCCGACCACATGGGCGGCGAGCAGCGCGCCGACCTCGTCACCGCGCAGCATCCGCCAGCCGGAGGGCGTCCCCGGGGCCGGTACGGCGACGGCGCAGCGGTCCGCGTCCGGGTCGTTGGCGATGACGATGTCCGGGGCCTGAGCGGCCGTACGGGCCGTCTCGAAGGCCAGGTCCATCGCCCCCGGCTCCTCGGGGTTCGGGAACGCGACCGTCGGGAAGTCCGGGTCGGGCTCGGCCTGCTCGGCCACCACGACCGGCGCCGGGAATCCGGCCCGCTCGAAGGCGGCCACCAGGACGTCGCGGCCGACGCCGTGCATCGGCGTGTAGACGACGCGGGTGTCCCGCGGCGAGCCGGGGGTCAGGACCGCCTCCGTACGGGCCAGGTACGCCCGCAGGACGTCCTCGCCGAGCACGTCCCAGCCGTCCTCGGGGCGCGGGACGTCGGTGAGCGGGCCGACCGCGGCGATGCGGGCCGCGATCTCGCCGTCGGCGGGCGGCACGATCTGCGAGCCGTCGCCGAGGTAGACCTTGTAGCCGTTGTCGCGGGGCGGGTTGTGGCTGGCGGTGACCTCGACGCCGGCCACCGCGCCCAGGTGCCGGATCGCGAAGGCGAGTACCGGGGTGGGCAGCGGGCGGGGCAGCAGCGCGGCCTTCAGCCCGGCGCCGGTCATCACCGCGGCGGTGTCCCGGGCGAAGTCGGCGCTCTTGTGGCGCGCGTCGTAGCCGATGACGACCAGGCCGTCACCCTGGCCCTGGTCCTTGAGGTACGCGGCGAGCCCGGCGGCGGCGCGGATGACGACGGCGCGGTTCATCCGCATCGGGCCGGCGCCCAGCTCGCCGCGGAGCCCCGCGGTGCCGAACTGCAGGGTGCCGGCGAACCGCTCGGCCAGCTCGTCGGTGTCCTCGGTCTCGATGAGCTTGGCCAGCTCTTCGCGGGTCTCCGGGTCGGGGTCCTCGGCCAGCCAGACCTTCGCCCGGCCGGCCAGCTCCTCGGGGACGGTTGCCACGGTGATGCTCCTGCCTGTGGGTGCGTGAGGGGTGCCTGTGGGTGCGGTGCGGGTGCGGTACGGGGCCGGGGCGTGCGTGCCCTACGGACGGGCCGGCGTGCGCCCCGGTTCCCTTCCCGGGCATACCCCGCGCCCGGCGCGGACGGCGGGAACCGGCCGCGGCGGCCGGTTCCGTACCGCCGGATCAGATCTTGCCGAGCACCTGGCCGAGCAGGCTGCCCATGCGGGTCGCGGAGTCGCGGCCGGCCTGGAGCACCTCTTCGTGGTTGAGCGGCTCGCCGGTCATGCCCGCGGCGAGGTTGGTGACCAGGGACAGGCCCAGCACCTCGGCACCCGCCTCACGTGCGGCGATGGCCTCCAGCACGGTGGACATGCCGACCAGGTCGGCACCGAGCGTGCGGACCATGCGGATCTCGGCGGGGGTCTCGTAGTGCGGCCCGGGGAACTGGGCGTAGACGCCCTCTTCCAGGGTCGGGTCGACCTCCTTGCACAGCGCGCGCAGCCGCGGCGAGTACAGGTCGGTCAGGTCGACGAAGTTCGCGCCGACGATGGGGGAGGTGGCGGTGAGGTTCAGGTGGTCGCTGATGAGGACCGGCTGGCCGGGGCGCATGCCCTCGCGCAGGCCGCCGCAGCCGTTGGTGAGCACGACCGTCTTGCAGCCGGCGGCCACGGCGGTACGGACGCCGTGCGAGACCGCCGCCACTCCGCGGCCCTCGTAGTAATGCGTCCGGCCGAGGAAGACCAGTGCGCGCTTGTCGCCGAGGGCGTACGAGCGGATCTTGCCGCCGTGGCCCTCCACGGCCGGGGGCGGGAAGCCCGGCAGTTCGGTGACGAGGAATTCGTGCTCGGGCTCGCCCAGCGCCTCGGCGGCCGGGGCCCAGCCGGAGCCCATGACCAGGGCAACGTCGTGGGTCTCGGCGCCGGTCAGCTCGCGGAGGCGGTCGGCGGCGTCGGCGGCGGCGGTACGGGGGTCGCTCGCCAGGTCCGGGGTAACTGATGCGTTCACGCGGACGAGGGTAGCCGGTAATCGCCTACGCGCGTAGATGTGTCTCGTCACGGACCTGCGGCGGTCCCCTTCGTGTCTTCCTATGAACCGGGCCCCGTCAGCCCCTCAGCAGGGCCGTTTCCGCAGCTCCATCACATAGTCGTGGGGCGCCCCTGCCGATTCCGCGGCGTCGGCGATCTCACCGAGGTACCGGGCGGAGGGCAGCCCGCCCTCGTACCCGTTCAGCACGTACAGCCAGGCGGCCTCATCGCCGTCCAGGGTGTGCACCCGCACCCGCATCCGGCGGTATATGTCCATTCCGACGCCCTCCCAGCGGTCCATCGACTCCTCGTCCATCGGAGCGATGTCGTACAGCGCGACGAAGACCTGCGAGCGCGGCGCCTCCACCAGCGTGGCGAGCGCGCCCTCCCAGCCCATCTGCTCCCCGCCGAAGGTGAGCCGCCAGCCGTTCAGCCAGCCGGTGCCGCGCAGTGGTGAGTGGGGAGCGCGGCGGGACATCAGCCGCGCGTCGAGGTTGCCGGCGTAGGCGGCGTAGAGCGACATGGCTCAGAGAGTACGGGAGCGCGGGCCGGGTCCCGTGGATCCGCCGGGGCCACGGCGTCCGGCCTGCGCTCATGAGGCGCGCGGTCCGTACGGCGGCCCCCGCGCTGACCGCGGGAGGAGCGTGCGGGACAATGGAGTACGTACTGCATCCCCCCGGGGGGCGACCCCCGGACCCCCGGCCGGAACGCGCTGGGTGGGCCGGAAACGAGAGCGCGAGGCGTAATCCCTTGACCCGGATCGTGATCATCGGTGGCGGACCCGGCGGCTACGAAGCAGCGCTGGTGGGCGCCCAGCTCGGCGCGGAGGTGACCGTCGTCGACTGTGACGGCCTCGGCGGCGCCTCGGTGCTCACCGACTGCGTACCGTCGAAGACTCTGATCGCGACGGCCGAGGTGATGACCACCTTCGACTCGTCGTACGAAGAGCTCGGCATCATCGTCGAGGACGACACCCCGCACATCGACCGCCCCGCGCGCGTCGTCGGCGTGGACCTCGGCAAGGTCAACCGCCGTGTGAAGCGCCTCGCGCTCGCCCAGTCCCACGACATCACCGCCTCCGTCACCCGAGCGGGCGGCCGGGTCGTGCGCGGCCGCGGCCGGCTGGAGCCGGGCCAGGCCACGGACGGCTCCCGCAAGGTCACGGTGACCGCCGCCGACGGCACGGAGGAGACGCTCACCGCCGACGCCGTACTGATCGCGACCGGCGCGCACCCCCGCGAGATCCCCGACGCGCTGCCCGACGGCGAGCGCATCCTGAACTGGACGCAGGTCTACGACCTGGACGAGCTCCCCGAGGAGCTCATCGTGGTCGGCTCCGGTGTGACCGGTGCCGAGTTCGCCGGCGCCTACCAGGCCCTCGGCTCCCGCGTCACCCTCGTCTCCTCCCGCGACCGCGTGCTCCCGGGCGAGGACCCGGACGCCGCCGCCGTCCTGGAGGACGTCTTCCGCCGCCGCGGCATGAACGTGATGTCCCGCTCCCGCGCCGCCTCCGCCAAGCGCGTCGGCGACCGCGTCGAAGTCACTCTTTCGGATGGTCGGACGATCTCCGGCACGCACTGCCTGATGGCCGTCGGCTCGATCCCGAACACCGAGGGCGTCGGCCTGGAAGAGGCCGGCGTGAAGCTCAAGGACTCCGGCCACATCTGGACCGACAAGGTCTCCCGCACCTCGGCCCCCGGCGTGTACGCGGCCGGCGACTGCACCGGCGTCTTCGCGCTCGCCTCCGTCGCGGCCATGCAGGGCCGGATCGCGATGTACCACTTCCTCGGCGACGCGGTGGCCCCGCTGAACCTCAGGACGGTCTCCGCGAACGTCTTCACCGACCCGGAGATCGCCACGGTCGGTTACAGCCAGGCCGATGTCGACAACGGCAAGATCGACGCCCGGGTCGTGAAGCTGCCGCTGCTGCGCAACCCGCGCGCCAAGATGCAGGGCATCCGCGACGGCTTCGTCAAGCTCTTCTGCCGTCCCGGTACGGGCATCGTCGTGGGCGGTGTGGTCGTATCACCGCGCGCGAGCGAACTGATTCATCCGATATCGATCGCGGTCGACAACAACCTGACGGTCGAGCAGATCGCCAGCGCCTTCACGGTCTACCCCTCCCTTTCCGGCTCGATAGCCGAGGTCGCACGGCAGTTGCACACGCGGAAGACCGCCGGGGAGTGAGTCCGGGCGTCCGTCGCGAACACATTCGCACGGACGCCCGCCCTATATCACTCGCGGGTACCGCAGACGAACAACTTCCGATAATTGGTGCAACCTGCTGAAAACAGACGGTCGTTGGCGTTACTGTCAGTTTCGTGTTCGCTGCAGAACGTCGCCAATTGATCCTTGAAATGGTGCGAGCGAACGGAGCGGTTTCGCTCCGTGAGCTCGCCCGCGTCGTCCAGACCTCAGAAGTGACCGTACGGCGGGATGTGCGGGCACTGGAGGCAGAAGGACTGCTCGACCGCCGGCACGGCGGTGCGGTGCTGCCGGGTGGCTTCACCCGCGAATCCGGCTTTCCGCAGAAATCCCATCTAGCAACCGCGGAGAAAACGGCCATCGCCGATCTCGCCGCGGGCTTCGTCGAAGAAGGCGAGGCCATCGTCGTCGGCGCGGGGACGACCACACAGGAGCTGGCCCGCCGGCTCGCCCGGGTCCCGGGCCTGACCGTGGTGACCAACTCCCTGCTGGTCGCCCAGGCCCTGGCGCACGCCAACCGCGTCGAGGTCGTGATGACCGGCGGCACGCTCCGGGGCTCCAACTACGCGCTGGTCGGCAGCGGCGCCGAGCAGTCCCTCCAGGGACTGCGGGTCTCCCGTGCCTTCCTGTCGGGCAGCGGCCTGACCGCCGAGCGCGGACTCTCCACCTCCAACATGCTCTCCGCCAGCGTCGACAGAGCGCTGGTGCAGGCGGCGGCGGAGGTGGTGGTCCTCGCCGACCACACCAAGCTCGGCACGGACACCATGTTCCAGACCGTGCCGACCGACGTCATCACCCGCCTGGTGACCGACGAGCCGCCCGGCCACGACGACCGTGCCGCGACCGAACTGCAGGCCCTGGCCGACCAGGGCGTACAGATCACCGTCGCCGGCGGGGCCGCGACCGCGGCAGCCCAGGGCCAGGGAGGCGCGGAGGGCACCCCGGCGGCCGACCGCCGGGGGCCGAGAAGGGAGGTACCACTGCCCGGCCAGCGCCGCAGTCATCCGACGGCGGGGCCCGGCGCCGCGCCACAGCTGCGCTCGGCCGCACTGACCGCCGATCCGCAGGGCGGCCGGGTCGCCGACCTGGCACCGCGCAGGCGCTGAGCACTGGGAACCGCGGGGTCCCAGCCGCTCAGCACACACAGCAGGGTTCGTACGCCGTCACTCACCGGCCGGCCTTCAGGCCGGTCAGCGTGAGAGTCAGCAGCCGGTCGGCCAGCTCCGGGTCGTCCGGCGACTCCTCGGCGGCCAGCGCGATGCCATTGGTCAGCTGCATCAGGTCGCGGATGTCCACATCCGGACGCACGGCGCCGGTCTCCTGGGCGCGCGTGAGCAGCACACCGCCCGCCTCGCGCATCGGCCGGCTGCACCGCGCCAGCCCGGAGCTCTCGTCGGCCGGCGCCGCCATCAGCGCGCGCGACAGGCCGCGGTAGGTACTGGCGTGCGTGATGATCGCGCGCAGCCACTCCACGAGCGCCGCGCAGGGCTGCGGCGCGTCCCCCAGCTCCCGCGCGCGGGACAGCAGGGCGTCCACCTCCCCCTGGAAGACGGCGCCCATCAGCGCGGTCCGGTTGGGGAAGTGGCGGTAGAGCGTCCCGATCCCGACGCCGGCGCGGCGCGCGATGTCCTCCAGCGAGGTGTCCGTGCCGCGCTCGGTGAAGGCCGTACGGGCCTCCGCCAGCAGCCGTTCGTAATTCCGGCGGGCGTCGGCACGCATGGGGCGTACGGCCGCGTCCTGCGCCGTGTCGGTCGACATCGCCGTCCTCCCTGTGTGATGGGTCCAGGATGCCACTGTCCGTATGACGCGAGTGCCCCCGGTTACGGGAGAGGCTCCCGGCACCTGTGGGTGCGGGAGCCTCTCGGACCGGCCGACCGGACCGGCCGTCCGTTCAGTCCTTGATCTCGTCAGTCCTTGATCTCGCAGATGACGGCGCCAGCGGTGAGGGAGGCACCGACCTCGGCGGTCAGGCCCTTGACGGTGCCGGAGCGGTGCGCGTTCAGCGGCTGCTCCATCTTCATGGCCTCCAGGACGACGACCAGGTCGCCCTCCTTGACCTCCTGGCCCTCCTCGACCGCGATCTTGACGATGGTGCCCTGCATGGGCGAGGCGAGGGCATCGCCGGAGGCGGCGGAGCCGGACTTCTTGGCCGCCTTGCGCTTGGGCTTGGCGCCGGCGGCCAGCCCGGTGCGGGCCAGCGACATGCCCAGCGAGGAGGGCAGGGAGACCTCCAGGCGCTTGCCGCCGACCTCGACCACGACGGTCTCGCGGCCGGCCTCGGCCTCGGCCTCGTCCGCGCCCGGCGCGGCGAACGGCTTGATGTCGTTGACGAACTCGGTCTCGATCCAGCGGGTGTGGACCTGGAACGGCTCGCTGGAGCCGGTCAGCTCCGGCGCGAACGCCGGGTCCTTCACGACCGTCTGGTGGAAGGGGATGGCGGTGGCCATGCCCTCGACGGTGAACTCGTTCAGCGCGCGGGCGGCGCGCTGCAGGGCCTGCTGGCGGGTGGCGCCGGTGACGATGAGCTTGGCGAGCAGGGAGTCCCAGGCCGGGCCGATGACCGAGCCGGACTCGACGCCGGCGTCCAGGCGGACGCCGGGGCCGGCGGGGGCCTCGAACTTGGTGACGGTGCCGGGGGCGGGGAGGAAGTTGCGGCCGGGGTCCTCGCCGTTGATGCGGAACTCGAAGGAGTGGCCGCGCACGGGCGGGTCGTCGTAGCCCAGCTCCTCGCCGTCGGCGATGCGGAACATCTCCCGGACCAGGTCCAGGCCGGTGACCTCCTCGGTGACCGGGTGCTCCACCTGGAGGCGGGTGTTGACCTCCAGGAAGGAGATCGTGCCGTCCTGGCCGACCAGGAACTCACACGTCCCGGCGCCCTCGTAACCGGCCTCCTTGAGGATGGCCTTGGAGGCGCGGTAGAGCTCGGCGTTCTGCTCGGCCGTCAGGAACGGCGCCGGGGCTTCTTCGACGAGCTTCTGGTGGCGGCGCTGCAGCGAGCAGTCCCGCGTCGATACGACGACGACGTTGCCGTGCTTGTCCGCCAGGCACTGGGTCTCCACATGCCGCGGGCGATCCAGGTAGCGCTCGACGAAGCACTCGCCGCGGCCGAAGGCGGCGACCGCCTCGCGGACCGCGGAGTCGTAGAGCTCGGGGACTTCTTCGAGGGTGCGGGCGACTTTGAGGCCGCGGCCGCCGCCGCCGAAGGCGGCCTTGATGGCGATGGGCAGGCCGTGCTCCTCGGCGAAGGCCACGACCTCCTCGGCGCCGGAGACCGGGTCTTTGGTGCCGGCGACCAGCGGGGCGCCGGCGCGCTGGGCGATGTGGCGGGCGGCGACCTTGTCGCCCAGGTCGCGAATCGCCTGCGGGGGCGGGCCGATCCAGATCAGCCCGGCGTCGAGGACGGCCTGGGCGAATTCGGCGTTCTCGGAGAGGAAGCCGTAGCCGGGGTGGATGGCGTCCGCGCCCGAATCGGCGGCGGCCGCAAGGACCTTGGCGATGTCCAGGTAGCTGGTGGCAGGAGTGTCACCGCCCAGGGCGTATGCCTCATCCGCGGCACGGACGTGCAGAGCGTCCCGGTCCGGGTCGGCGTAGACGGCTACGCTCCCGATTCCGGCGTCCCGGCATGCCCGGGCCACGCGGACAGCGATTTCGCCACGGTTGGCGATGAGCACCTTGCGCACGATGGCTCCCTCCTCGAAACAAGCTGAGTTTAGGGACTGACGACACCACGTGCCGAGTCGGCCCTGGGGGTGAGCTTCCCCACAAAGCGCGTGTGTCCGGCGTGAGCCACCCGCCGAAGTCCCCTGCATCCCCAGGGTATGCCCGGAATCCCGGGCGTACGACGGAGATCTGATGTGGGCAAGGTCTCGGTGGGCCCGACTTCCGTACGACGCGGTTTCTTTGTGGAGACCCTACGAATGACGGAACGAAACTTTGCCGGGTGGGTGTCGGGTGTGACGCCCGGGAAGACCCGGTGCCGCACGCCTCTTGTCCTGGCTATTACCCAGCAGTAGCGTGCACCCGTCTTCTGTACTGGCGGTAACAGGCGCGAAAACGCGCCGGACAACAGCGGAAGTGGGTGGGTGCGGTGGCGGCACGCAGGCCGGTGGCCGTGGTGACGGCGGTGGTACTGGTCCTGGAAGCGGCCGGGATCGCGCTGCTCAACTGGATCCTGAGCGTCTTCGTCGACAGGCAGCAGATGTCGATGGCGGGTCTCAAGACCCACGCGATGTCCACCGGGGCCTGGATCGGCGGCCTCGTCTTCGGGTTCTATCTGCTGTTCTGCGCGTACCTCGCGCTGCGCTGCGCGGTCCGGGACCGCGCGCCCGGCGGCTTCGCGCGCGCCGTCCTCATCAGCTGCGCGGTGATCCACGGCGTGGTCGGCGCGTTCACGGTCGGCCTGGTCGGCTGGGCCGCGTTCGCCGGCGCGATGGTCACCCTCGGCCTGCTCATCTTCACCCTGGTGGCGTACGGGGAGCCGCGGCCCGCGCCACGGCCCGCCGAGCCGGACGCGCCGGGCGCGGAGCCCTCCCCGGCGGCCTAGCCGAGCCGGACGCGCCGGACACGCCGGGCGCGGAGCCCTCCCCGGCGGCCTAGTCCGCCACGCAGGCCAGCGGCCCGCTCACGCCCACAAGCCAGCGGCCCGCTCACGCCCACAGATCGGTGATCTGGATCCCCAACTCCCCCAGCAGGCGGCGGAGCAGCGGCAGGGACAGGCCGATGACGTTGCCCGGGTCGCCGTCGATGCCGTCGATGAAGGGGGCCGAGCGGCCGTCGAGGGTGAAGGCGCCCGCGACGTACAGCGGTTCGCCGCTCGCCACGTAGGCGGCGATCTCCGCGTCGGACGGCTCGCCGAAGCGGACCGTGGTGGCGGCGGTCGCCGAGACCCGGCGGCCGCTCTCCGTGTCGATGAAGCAGTGCCCGGTCTGCAGCACGCCCGACCGGCCGCGCATCGACTTCCAGCGTGCCGTGGCGTCCTCGGCGTCGGCCGGCTTGCCCAGCGCGCGCCCGTCCAGCTCCAGTACGGAGTCGCAGCCGATGACCAGGGCGCCGGCGGCCTCGGTGCGCCGGGCCACGGCGTCGGCCTTGGCCTCGGCCAGTACGCGGGCCAGCTCGCCCGGGGTGTCGGCGGTGATCGCGTCCTCGTCCACGCCGCTGACGATGACCTCGGGGGCCAGGCCGGCCTGCCGCAGGAGGCCGAGTCGGGCGGGGGACTGGGAGGCGAGCACGAGGCGGCGGGGCTGTTCGGTCATGCGGGTCATCGTAGGCCGAAGGACCGTAGGCCGAGGGGGTGAGCCTGTGGTGCCTGCGGGGTGGCCTGTTGTGCCTGCCGGGGGCGCCTCCTTCTTCCTGTTCCGGCAACGAACACGGAGAGTGATTGGTTCCTCAATTGTTACCCTGCGTGAGGAGAGGTAACCGAGGAGAGGTAACCGGGTCGTTCTTCAGTGGTGGAGCAGCCGGGCTTCAGTGGTGGAGCAGGCGGGCCGAGATTTCCTCGGCGGCGGCCGTGACCGGGGCGACGGCGGCCTCGGCGATGTCCTGGCGGTGGGTGATGAGGTTGATGCCGGCCGGGCCGTCGGGGTGGGTGGTGCGGATCGGTGCCGCGACCGCGAAGGTGCCCGGCACCACCTCGCCCGCGGTGAGCGCGTATCCGCGCTCCCGGGCCTCGGTGACCCGGGCCGGTTCGCCGTCCGCCGGCGGGCCGCCCGCGAGCAGGGCGATGCCGGCCGCGCCGCGGTCCAGGGGGTCGCGGTTGCCGACGCGGTAGGAGAAGCGCGGGCCGCGGGTGGCGGGTTCGACGACCGTGACGGCCACCGCCGCGTCGTCGTCGCGCACGACCAGGCAGGCGGTCGCCTCCAGCTCGTCGGCGAGCCGGCGCAGCACCTGTTCGGCGACCTCCCGCAGTCGCGGCCGCACCTGTTCGGCGAGCCCGACCAGGTCGGCGCCCACCCGGTAGCGCGCCTCGTCGTCCCGTACCGCGAAGTGCTGGCGTACCAGGGAGGTCAGCAGGCGGTACGCGACCGAGCGGTGCACGCCCAGTTCGCCGGCGAGCTCGGTCGCGGTCATGCCGTGCGGTGCGCCGGCGATCAGGCGGAGCGCGCGCAGGCCGCGTTCCAGCGTCTGGGACCCGTCGGCGGGTCGCGGCTCACTCGTTCCCACCTGCGCGGTCTCCCCTCCGTGGGCGTTTCCCGCGTCAGTCTTCCATGCCGTCGGGGCCGGGTCGGCGGGCCGGGCGGCGGGCTCTTGACAGGCGTTGAGGGCGCGGCCACAGTCAATGACGCGTTCGGATATCAGTGAGCAGTGTCCGTTATTTGCACGCGCCCTGGGCGCGAGGAGGGGGCGCTCGACCCCATGCCGTACTACCGCCGCGCCGGTGACGTCCCGGCCAAGCGGCACACCCAGCACCGCGGCCCCGACGGCGGCCTGTACTACGAGGAGCTGATGGGCGAGGAGGGCTTCTCCTCGGACTCCTCGCTGCTCTACCACCGGGCGATCCCCTCGGCGATCACCGGCAGCCGCGCCTGGGAGCTGCCCGACCTCACCACCGTCGCCAACCACCCCCTCAAGCCCCGGCACCTGAAGCTGCCGTCGCTCTTCGGGGCCGCCGACCCGGCCGCCACGGACGCCGTCACCGGCCGCCGCCTGGTGCTCGGCAACGAGGACGTACGGATCGGTTACGTCGTCGCGGGCGCGGCCTCGCCGCTGTACCGCAACGGCGTCGGCGACGAGTGCGTGTACGTCGAGAGCGGTACGGCCCGGCTGGAGACCGTCTTCGGTGTGCTGGACGCGCGGCCCGGCGACTACCTCGTCATCCCGCGCGCCACCACCCACCGCTGGGTGCCCACCGGAGACGCGCCGCTGCGCGCGTACTGCATCGAGGCGAACAGTCATATCGCCCCGCCGGCCCGCTATCTGTCCCGGTACGGGCAGCTGCTGGAGCACGCTCCGTACTGCGAGCGCGATCTGCGCGGACCCGAAGGGCCGCTGCTCAGCGAGGCGGAGGGGGCGGTGGAGGTCCTCGTCAAGCACCGTGGGCCGGGGCCCGGCGGCCTGGCCGGAACCGTGCTGACGTACCCCACCCACCCCTTCGATGTGGTGGGCTGGGACGGCTGTCTGTACCCGTACGCCTTCAGCATCCACGACTTCGAGCCGCTGACGGGGCGGGTGCACCAGCCGCCGCCCGTTCACCAGGTCTTCGAGGGGCACAACTTCGTGATCTGCAACTTCGTGCCGCGGAAGGTCGACTACCACCCGCTGTCGATCCCCGTGCCGTACTACCACTCCAACGTCGACTCCGACGAGGTCATGTTCTACTGCGGCGGCGACTACGAGGCGCGCAAGGGCTCCGGCATCGGGCAGGGCTCGGTGTCGCTGCACCCGGGCGGGCATGCGCACGGCCCGCAGCCCGGCGCCTACGAGCGCAGCATCGGCGTCGAGTTCTTCGACGAACTGGCCGTCATGGTCGACACCTTCCGCCCGCTCGGCCTCGGTGAGGGCGGTACCGCCTGCGAGGATCAGGGGTATGCCTGGACGTGGGCCGGTGGCCACGGACCTCTGGAGGCGTGAGCGATGACCGTATCCGCGTTGTACGAACGGCTCGTGGACGATGCCGGGCTGTTCCCGCCCGAGCAACTGGAGATGGCCGCCGCGGTCGCCCGGCACCGCGCCGACGCGGCGGCCGGCGATCCCCGGCTCAGCCACCGGTTCCTGTGCCCGGCGGGGCGGCTGGCGGAGCTGTCGGCGGCGCTGGACGACGCCGACCGGTTCCGGTTGGGGCTGATCAGCCCGCTGGAGTGGGGCGCGCTGGTCGAGGCGCACCGCCTGATCGCCGCCGACGGCCGGCTGCGGCTGGTTTCCCTGGAGGGGCCGCTCCCGGAGGCGCCCGACCTGGTGACGGCCGTCCGGAAGGCCGCCGACGCGCTGAAGAACCTGCCGTACGGGCCGCCGCCCGGCTTCCCCCAGTACGTCGAGATCCCGCTCACGGAAGGCTGGGAGGCAGCCCTCGACGAGCTGGGGACCGCCGGGCTCGCCGCCAAGGTCCGCTGCGGCGGCGTGCGCGCCGAGCTGTTCCCCGCGACCGAGCACCTGGCGGTGTTCGTGTCCGCGTGCGTGCGGCGCGGGCTGCCCTTCAAGGCCACCGCCGGGCTGCACCACGCCGTGCGGTACCGCGACGCGCGCACCGGCTTCACCCACCACGGGTTCCTCAATCTGCTGCTGGCGGTCTGCCGGGCGGCGGACGGCGCCGCGCCCGACGGCGTCGAGGCCGTGCTGCGGTCCACCGATCCCGTCGCGCTGGCCGCCGAGGCCCGCGCGGTGACCCCGGCCCTCGCCGCGCGTACCCGCGCGGTGTTCACGGGGTACGGCTCGTGCAGTACGAGCGAACCGCTGGAAGACCTGCGGGCCATGGGCCTGACCGGCCCGGACCCCTACCCGAACACCCCCACCGACAGGGAGCTGGACGCATGACGACCCGATCCTGGGTGCCCGTACCGGAGCACTCCGACTTCCCCGTGCAGAACCTGCCGTACGGGATCTTCTCCCGTGCGGGGGAGCCGCCGCGGGCCGGTGTGGCGATCGGCGAGCACGTCCTGGACCTGTCGCGGCTCGGCGCGGACGCCGGGCTGCCGCACGCGGAGGACTTCGCGGCACCGAGCCTGAACCCGTTCATGGCGCGCGGCCGGGAGGCGTGGCGGGCGGTGCGGGCCCGGCTGACCGAGCTGCTGACGGACGAGGCGCACCGCGCGGCCGTCGAGCCGCATCTGGTCCCGCGCGCCGAGGTGTCCCTGCACCTGCCGTTCGAGGTCGCCGATTACGTCGACTTCTACGCCTCCGAGCACCACGCGTCCAACGTCGGCCGGGTCTTCCGCCCCACGCAGCCGCCGCTCACCCCGAACTGGAAGCACCTGCCCATCGGTTACCACGGCCGCTCCGGCACCGTCGTCGTCTCCGGCACCCCGGTCGTGCGGCCCTGCGGCCAGCGCAAGGCCCCGGACGCCGAGGCGCCAAGCTTCGGCCCGTCGGTGCGGCTGGACATCGAGGCGGAGGTCGGCTTCGTCGTCGGCACGCCGTCCGAGCTGGGCCGTCCGGTGTCCGCCGCGGACTTCGCCGACCATGTCTTCGGCGTCGTCCTGGTCAACGACTGGAGCGCGCGGGACATCCAGGCATGGGAGTACGTGCCGCTCGGGCCGTTCCTCGGCAAGTCCTTCGCGACCTCGGTGTCCCCGTGGGTGGTGCCGCTGGAGGCGCTGGAGGCGGCGCGGGTGGCGCCGCCGGCACAGGACCCGGAGCCGCTGCCGTACCTGCGGACGGACGAGCCGTGGGGCCTGGACCTGGCGATCGAGGTGGCGTGCAACGGCGAGGTGGTCTCCCGGCCGCCGTTCCGCACCATGTACTGGACGGCCGCCCAGATGCTCGCCCATATGACGGTCAACGGCGCGAGCCTGCGCACCGGCGATTTCTACGCCTCCGGCACGGTCTCGGGCCCGGAGCCGGACCAGCGCGGCTCGTTCCTCGAACTGGGCTGGAACGGCACCGAACCGGTCAAGCTCGCCGACGGCTCCACCCGCGCCTACTTGGCCGACGGCGACACCGTCACCCTCCGCGCCACAGCGCCGGGCCGGGACGGTGTCCGGATCGGGTTCGGGGAGGTCAGCGGCACGGTCGAGCCGGCGCGCGACGCGGCCGGCTCAGCCGGACAGGCCGAGCAGCAGCAGTAAAAGCACCGCGGCGACCGCCAGCACGATGCCGGCCCGACGGAGCATGGCCTCGGCCTTGCGCAGCTCCTCGGAGGGATCGTCGGACGGATCGGACCACAGCATGCTTCCGATCGTGCGCCTCTCGGCGCGGGGGGGGGGGGGGGGGGGGGGGGGGGGGCGGGGCCGCCCGGGGGGGGGGGCGGGGGGGGGGGGGGGGGGGCCCCCGCGGGCGGGGGGGGGGGGGGGGGTGGGGGGGGGGGCGGGGGGGGGCGGGGGCG